>CAZTOU010000067.1:0-27209 GCA_964615365.1 uncultured Spirochaetales bacterium | reverse complement strand
ACGTACGGTTCTTAGGGGGGCCTGGGGCTGGTGACAGCCCGGGGCCTACCCGGTGGCAGCGATAAGGTGGAGAAGTCCTGACCATCAATCACCTCCTCGAAATCGCGGCGCCAGCGGAGGTCGTATGGGAAGTCATCACCGATCTTCCCAGCTATCCCGCATGGAACCCCTTTGTCGTCTCCTGCCGATCGACGTTGGCCGTCGGGGATCCGATTTCGATGCGCGTACGAGTCCTTCCCTTCTGGGCGCAGCCACAACGCGAATGGATCATCACGCACGAGCCCGGTCACCTGCTCTGCTACGGCGTCCGAGGTACGCCATTCGGCTCTCTGGTGAGCTGCCGCTGCCATGAAGTTCGTCCCCTGGGAGCCGAGCGCGCTCTCTACGAGTCGCGTTTCGAACTCGGCGGCTGGCTTGCCCCGCTGGTCCAGTGTCTTCTGGGCCGCCAACTGACCAGGGGGTTCAACGCGATGACCGAGGCAATCCGCCAACGAGCGGAGGAGCTGCAATCGGGCCGAGCGGCGTAGAGGGGATCCTCGCGTACCGGCCGCCCACCCGCCGCTTGAGCGGCCGGCGAACAGCTCGGCGCGATCGATCCGCCGTGTTGGCCAGAGTTCCCCGAGGTGGGTCGCCCATGGTAGGTTTCATGCGGGCCGCGGCTAGGCGATCAACCGTGGGGCTTCTCAGGGGGCACTGTGAAGATCGTTTCCCATTGCGGAGAGACGATCTTCGACATCACGGACGAGCTGCCAGGGAAGGCTCACTTGATCTCGGATCAGGAGTGGCTCCATGATCGGATGGCTCGCGCTCGCGGCTCTGGCGGGGCTCATTGGCTGGTGGGCCTGGGAGAAGTCACACCGGAAGACCCATCCGGTGCCGGCTGGCATCCAGGCCCGCATCGATCTCGCCTACGAAGAGGAGTTCGAGCTCTACCACAACCCGCTCTCGCTCTGCTCGATGAAGACCCGCGTGTGCATGGCAGAGCTGCATCTCCCGTACAAGGGACACGCGATCGACCTGATCGAGACCGGAAGCTACCAGACGCTCAGCCGGGAGTTCCTCGCCGTGAACCCGGCCGGTACGGTGCCCGTGCTGGTCCACCGCGGGCATCCGGTCTACGAGTCCCACGAACAGATCCGCTACGCCGCAGCGCACGCGCCGCCGGGCTCGCCTTCGCTCGTCCCCGCCGATCCCGGGTTGAAGGAGGAGATGGAGCGCTGGATCGGCCTGTCCTCGCTGACCGACGATCCGATCCGATACCCCGAGAGGAGTATCGGCAACGCCGTCCCGCGTCTCACCTTGCAGATCTTCGCGGCGATGATCGAGAGGATCCCGTACCGAAACATTCTCGAGGGGCTGCTCTTCCACTTCGACAAGAGGCGACCACTGCTCTTCCTGACCCTCAAGGCGTTTGGCGTCGAGCGCATGCACAGGCTCAAGCTCGCGATGCAGGCGCTGGCCGTCGGGCGGAAGCACGTCAACCAATTCCTCGACGACCTGGAGGCGCAGCTCGCAGAGAGTGGCGGCCCCTGGATTCTGGGCGAGACCTTCAGCCTGGCCGACGTGAGCTGGCTGGTCATCTTCGAGCGACTGCGCCAGGTCGACAACGAGCACGTCTTCATCGGCGGCGGGCTTCGCCCCGCCTGCGCCGCGTACTGGGATCGCCTGAAGGACCGGCCGAGCTACGCGGAGGCCATCCTCGGGTACCCGCACCCGCTCATCGAATACGGTATCCAGCGTCTGAAGGAGGTGAAGGCCGCCGACCCGGCGCTTCGAAACGCGTTGGAGGGCACTCCCTCCTGAGCGCAGAGGATCGCATGGAGAACCATCCAATCATCTACCACGTCGTGATCGAGTCGGACTTTCGCACCCAGCTCGAGAGCGCCGTCTACCTCCCTTCGAGTCTGCCCGATGTGGGCTTCGTGCATTGCGCGCTCGAGCCTTCGGTGATCCCGGTGGCGAATGACTACTATGCCGGTGCCCCTGGCCGGCTGCTTCTCCTACAGATCGATCCCAGCAGGCTTGCCTCCGAGACCCGCTACGAGGCGGCCGCCCCGACCGCGGGAGGCGGCTCCTCCCACCTCGGCAGCGCTCCACGGTTTCCGCACGTCTACGGTCCGATCGACAGGGAAGCGATCACCGGCGTCGGGGTGCTCGGCACTACCGCGGACGGCTACGAGTGGCCACGTCGTTTCATGTCCCTCGATTCCTTCCTGATCACCGAGCCCTAGCCCGACGAGCCGATGGGCTGCGTGCAGCGGGTCCGCGCTGCTCTCGATCGCCGGAATCTACCTCCCGGTCTTCTCCCAGACCGAGACGTGGGAGGTGCTCTCATCGGTAAACGGCTCGCGGGTCCAGCCGGCCCAGCGCTCGCGCAGGGTCATCCCCGCGAGGCGCGCCATCAGGTCGAGCTCGGCCGGCCAAACGAAACGGTAGGGCGCCGAGAAGGTTCGGAGGTCACCGTCCTCGATCCAGTAGTGGTGCGAATACAGAATTTGACCCGCGAAATCCGTGTACTCATCGAAGCCGAGGTGGGTCGGACGCACGTCGAACGCCCGCACCCGTTCGCCCGGTGGCACCCGGCGCAGCTCGGGGACGAAGACCTCGATGACGAAGCACCCGCCGGATTCGAGATGGGCGGCCGCGTTCCGGAAGCACGCCACCTGCTCGTCCTGCGTGGTCAGGTTGGTAATCGTGTTGAACACGAGGTAGGCGAGCCGGAAGGTACCGTCGACCCGTGCCCTCGCAATATCTCCGACAGTGACCGCGATCCGCTCCGAACCCGGCTTCCTGCGGAGCTGTTCGAGCATCGGCTCGGAGATATCGATGCCGTGTACGCGTACGCCTCGCCCGCTGAGCGGGAGCGCGATCCGCCCGGTGCCAATTCCGAACTCGAGGGCCGCGCCATCGCCGGCCAGCTCTTCGAGGAAGTCCACCGCTCGGTCGAGCACCTCGGGTCGAGACATGTGGACCGAGGTCTCGTCGTAGCGTGCAGCAATCTGTTCGTCGAACCGGGCCTTCGTCACACTCACGACCCCGTCACGGCCGCTCCGCCGTCTGCGAGAGAATTCGGGTTCCGAAAGATGCCCTTCGAGATCGTATCGTTCGGCCCTGCGTACCACAATCGATCGGATGCGGCGGTCCGGGTTCCCCGGGCCACGGCGCTCGTGGTAAGCTCAACGCCGGTCGCACCCTAGCGGCCAGACCGCAGCGGCGCCGGAATGAGCATTCCGCACACACTCAGCTCGACTCAACGATCGCTGGTACAGGGACTCGTCGATGCGTTGGCGCAGGTCGCCGGCTTCCAGGGTGCCGCCCTCGGTGGGTCCTACGCGCGCGGACGGGCCCGCGCCGATTCGGACATCGATCTCGGCATCTACTACTCCGAGACCTCCCCCCTCTCCGTGCAAGGCGTACGAGAGGTCGCGACCGGGCTTCCCGGTTCCGTGAATCCGATTGTGTCGGAGCTCTTCGAGTGGGGTCCGTGGGTCAATGGCGGCGCCTGGCTCACGATCCACGGCCAGCGCGTGGATCTCATCTATCGTAGCCTCGAGCACCTGGAGCGCGTGATCTGCGACGCGGAGCGAGGCAAGCACGAGCTCCACTTCGGACAGCATCCGCCGTTTGGCTTTTTCGGCCCCACCTACCTGGGCGAGCTCTCGATCGCCGTGGTTCTGCGCGACCCCTCGGGACGCCTAGCCAGACTGCAGAGTCGGGTCGCGGAGTACCCGGAAACCCTCCGAAGGCAGGTCGTTCAGGACTACCTGTGGTCCGTCGAGTTCGCGCTCCACGGCTTTGCCCGGAAGTTCGCGCTGCACGGGGAGGTCTACCTCACCGCCAGCACCATCGGACGCTGCGTTCATGCGCTGGTCCTGGTGTTGTTCGCGATCAACCGCCGCTATCTCGTGAGTGACAAGACCGCGTTGCCGGAGATCTCCGAATTTCCCCTCTGCCCGCACGACTTCCGCAACCGCGTCGAGGCTCTTCTCTCGCAGGTCGGAGCCAGCTCGGCTGAGCTCCAGCGCTCCGTAGGCCTGCTGCGCGCGCTCTTCGAGGAGGTCGTGACGCTGTCAGGCGACCTCTACTCCCCCAAGTACGATCTCTTCGAGGCCGGCGTCTAGCCAGGTCAGGCGGCAACACGCCCATGCGATACTTCGACCGTGCTGAACTCGCTCGACGATATCACTCGTACCGGCCGCGAGTTCACACGCAGGTGGTACAGGAGATCGCGGCGTCGCGACCGACGAGCACCTTCGAATCCGCGCTCGATGTCTGCTGTGGTACCGGGCACTCCACGGAAGCGCTCGCGACGCTCGCACCCGCGGTGTGCGCATGCGATGCCTCAGCGGCGATGCTTCCCACCGCCCGACAGGAGATCTCGTCCGCTCGCTTCGTACGAAGTGACGCGGAATCGCTACCGTTCCCGCCGCGAACCTTCGACCTCGTCACGGTGTCGATGGCCTTTCACTGGCTCGATCAGCAGAGGTTTCTCGGGGAGGCTGCTCGGGTGCTCGTCCGTGGCGGCGAGCTCTGGGTGTACAACCTTCTCTTCCCCGGTGTCCTTCTCGGAGACGAGACCTTCTCCGCGTGGCAGCGGGAGAGATATCTCGCTCGGTACCCCGTTCCCGCCCGGCGTTGGGCGACCCTCGCCAGCCTGCTGCAGCCCGGGAAGCTCCCCCTCGCCTTCGCCGATGAGCAGAAGCTCCGCTACGAGGTGAGCTTCACGGCCACCGAGCTGCGGTGCTACCTGACCACCCAATCGAACATCGAAGCGGCGCTTCGGCGCGGCGCTTCTCTTGGCGATGTGGACGGCTGGCTCGACGGCGAGCTGGCTCCCTTTTTCAGAGACAGCGCGAGCCATCGATTTGCGTACATCGGCTCCGCTGAGATCGCAGTGGCCGTCTGATAGAGCCCTCGTAGCTCCCTGCCGAGACGGTCAGCGCCGCCGGGCCACGGGAAAGGCCGGGGTTCCCCGGGGTCGGCCGCACATGATAAGCTCAGCACCGACCGTAACAGAGCGGCCGGAGATGGGGCCCGGGACAGGTGTCGACCTATCTGCTCGTCCATGGATCGTGGCACGGGGCGTGGTGCTGGGAGCGCGTGGTGCCGATGCTGGAGGCCCGAGGGCACAGGGCGGTCGCCATCGATCTCCCGGGCCACGGGAACGACCGTACGCCCTTCTACCGCATCACGCTCGGGCGATACGCCGTTGCGATATCTCGCGCTGCCAGCGCACTGGGAGAGCGGGTCGTCGCCGTCGGTCACAGCATGGGAGGATTCGCGATCTCCCGAGCGGCGGTTTCCTCCCCGGAGCTGTTCTCCTCATTGGTCTATCTCTCTGCCTTCGTCCCGACCCCAGGGGAATGGATGGCCGGCCTGGCGCTGCGGGACCCGGACAGCCTCCTGCTTCGAGGCACTTTCCCTGGACCGACTCACCTGTACCCCCGCAGAGCACGCGCCAAGGACCTGTTCTACGCCGGCTGCTCGGACGTCGACGTGGCGTGGGCGAAGTCCCGGCTGCGTCCCGATCCGCTCCTTCCCCTCCTGCAGCGGTTTCCGGCGCACCGAGAGCTGGAGCTTCCGCGAGCCTTCATCGAATGCACCCTCGACAAGGCGCTCTCGCTGCCCCGACAGCGCGCAATGTATCAGCGGTTTCCCTTCGATCGGGTGGTTTCGATGAAGACCGACCATTCCCCCTTCCTCTCGGCACCCGACCTGCTCGCAGAGCATCTGGATTCCCTGTCGGAGCTTGCGGCCTAGGAGTCTGACGTGGTGAGCGACGCGGCTGGCCATCTCGTGGAGACGCCTGAGAGATGACGATGAAGCATGACGGTGGATGGACACGGCGGGCCTCGCAGTGTCTCTTCGAGAGCCGCTGGTTTCGCCTGCGTCAGGACGAGGTCTCCCTGCCGACCGGGGAGCAGATCACCTACACCATGGTCGAGCATCCGGGCTACGTGATGGTCGTGCCGCTGATCGACGACGGCCGGGTGATTCTCGAGCACGTCTACCGCTACACGATTCAGGAGACGGTGCTCGAGTGCCCTTCCGGGGGCCTCGACGGCGACACTCCCGAGCGCGGTGCGCGGCGCGAACTCGAAGAAGAGACCGGTTGGGTCGCCGGTCGCCTGGCTCCCCTGGGCTCATTCTACGGGAGCAACGGCATCAGCGACGAGGTCTTTCACCTCTTCCTCGCGACGGAGCTCAGTCAGTCCGGGCGAATCAATCGCGAGCCCACCGAGCAGATCGAGCTCGAGCTGATGCCTCTGACGCGGGCCGTGGAGCTCGCGATGTCGGGGAAGATCCTGGACGCGCCGAGCGCCCTGGCTCTGATCCTTGCGCAACGCAAGGTCGATCAGTCCGGATGATCCCTTGCGCGAACGCGAGCCACTGACTGGCCCGCGCTACGACCGGTTCGCTCCCTCGCCAGGCTGAGCGGCGATCCGCGCTCGCTTTCGTATTCTGGGAAGGAAGCGGGGGACCTCGAGGCTGTAGCGTTCGTATTCCTCTCCGAAGCGCTCTCGAAGCTCTCGCTCCTCGAGGGCTGCGAACAGGTAGAATGCGGGCAGGCAGAGCACCCAGATGAGGTAGCCGGCGAGATAGTTGGCGACGAGGACGTAGCCGAGCAGCGCTAGGCCGACCTGCAGGTAGCGGGGATGGCGCACGCGTGCGTACAGCCCGGTGCGGACGAGCTGCTGCGGATGCCGCTCCGGATCGAGCTCCGGGAGCCCGGAGAGCAGCTTGTTGGTGATGTCCCGGTGGAGGAGCACGCGGAGCCGGGCGGCCACTCCGAAGCAGAGCACTCCGATCGCGACGAGGCTCCACATCGTCCCGAATTCGACGCCCAGCAAGCTTCCGCGAAGCCGAAACAGCGCGACGCCGAGAAGCACCGCAGCACCTAGCACAAGGGTGTAGGTCAGAGCCGGACCCAGACGACGCCAGAAGTGAATGAACCCGTGGATGACCGGCCAGTACAAGAGCATCGGCGGGACCGTGCAGAGAAGCGCCAGCGCGAGTACGTAGCGAACGGTGTCCACGGTCGTCTGCATCCAGATGGCCCGAGCCGGGGCCGCGGCGGGACGCGATCGCCTCATCCTACCAGCAGCGCCGGGACTCGGCGAGCCGTCGGCTGCAGCGGTGCGAATCGATGCGAGAAAGCCGCTCCCCTCCGCGCCGCCTACCAGATCCCCGGAAGCAGGCGATGGCGGGTGCGCCCGGTGTACTCCTCGTATCCCACGAGCTCTTCGCGCAGGGTGCAGTCTTCGAGGGCCGTCCTCGCCGTGAAGAGCAGCGCAACGGCGAGGACCGGCGCGAAAGCCCAGAGCGAGCCCAGGACGAGGGGTGAGGCCGCGCTTCCGACGATCGCCGCCAGGTAGCCCGGATGGCGGACGATCCGGTACGGCCCCGAGGTGACCACGCGATGCCCGCGGTCGCTCTGGATGCGCACCAGCAGCTCGAAGTGCTCGTTCACCGCCATCGCCCAGGCCCCGAGGAGATACGCCAGACCCATCAGCGCCAGACCGACGTACATTCCCGCGAGCGGAACGGAGACGTCACCGCTCCGCCCCACGTCGAGCCCCGCCACGACGGCCGTCATGAAGGAGAGGGCCAGCCAGAGCGCGACGAAGACGCGGTCGTAGCGGTTGGCCCCGGCGGCCATCCGCCCGCGCTGCTCGAGGAGCACCGGGTTCACCGCTCGGAGGGCGGCCGCCGTCATCAGCTCGCCGAGCAGGACGACACCGAGGTACACCCAGGCCTGCACCCAGTCCACGCGTCCGGCGCTGGCGAAGAGCAGCAGCCCGAAGAACGCGGTCGAGAGCACACGCCCCAGGAGGTATCGCATTCCCTGCCTCCACCGCAGAGGGGTCCGTGCAGCAATCCTAGGCCGGACGAGGCCCGATCTGCACCCTGCGAGCTGCCGGCGGCGCTGTGCTCGCCCTTCAGGCGAAGACGCGCGGGCGGCGGTTGGCCCAGGGGCGGGCCTCCTCGAGCTGCTCGGCGAGGGCGAAGAGGGTGGCGTCGTCACCCGGCCGGCCGGAGAAGTGACTTCCCACCGGATAGCCGTCGGAGGTCCAGCGCAGCGGCACCGATATGGCGGGGCTTCCGGTGGCGTTCGCCACCGGCGTGTAGGTCACGTAGGCGATCACCCGGTCGCGTAGCTCCTCGAAGGGAAGATCCGGTGAGAGCTCCCGGGTTCGCACTCCCGGCTTGGAGAGCACGGGGGTGAGCACCACGTCGTAGGTCTCGTGGAAGCGGGCCATCTCCCGGGTGACCTCCTGCATATACTGCACCGCGGCCTCCAGGGCGCCCTCCGGCTGCTTGCGGTAGGCATCGATCAGCCCCCAGGTCCAGCCCTCGAACGCCGCGCGCGGCACAGGACGGCCGAGCTGCTTGCTGACCTGCTCGAGGACAATCGTCGGCATGAGGCTCCACAGCACCATGAACTGCTCGATGAAGCGCTCGCCATCGATGTTCGGACTGGCCTCTTCCACATGGTGGCCGAGCAGCTCACAGAGCTTCGCGCTCGACTCCACGGCGGCCACGCACTCCGGATGCGAGCGCACCCCGAGGAGGTCGGTGACGTGGTAGGCGATCCGCAGGCGGCGGAGCTCTTGACCGGGTGACGACACGGGCGGCGGTAGCTGGCCTCCCTCGTCCTTGGTGAGCGCGGTGGCCTGAAGCATCGCGGCGCTGTCGCGCACCGAGCGCGTCAGAACGTGACGCACGACCAGATCTCCCGGGGTCAGCTTCGGCTTCGGCTCCCTGCCGCGGCTCACCTTGATCCCGAAGAGGCCGCAGTTGGAGGAGGGAACCCGGATCGAACCGCCGCCGTCTCCTCCCTGGGCCAGGGGTACCATGCCGCTCGCCACGGCGACCGCCGCGCCGCCGCTCGACCCGCCCGGGTCGCAGGAGAGGTTCCACGGATTCCGAGACGGACCGAAGAGGTTGGGCTCGGTACAGGGCAGCAGCCCGAACTCGGGAGTGTTGGTCTTGCCGAGCACCACCAGCCCCGCGGCCTCCATGCGTCGCACCAGCTCCGGCGTCGTGCTTCCAACGCGGTCGCGAAACAGGGCGGAGCCGTAGGTGTAGGGCATACCCGGGTAGTCGACCATGTCCTTGAGGAGAAACGGAACCCCGGTGAATGGCCCTTTGGGAAGCGCGCCGTCGCAACGTGTCAACGCGCGCTCGAAGTTGGTGGCGACCACCGCGTTCAGCACCGGGTTCAGCTTCTCGATGCGCCGGATCGCCGCCTCGACCAGCTCGCGCGGCGACACCGCTCCGCGTCTGACCAGCTCGGCCTGCGCCAGCCCGTCGAGACCCGAGAAGTCGTCCTCGGCGAAGGCCGCGATCGGGAGCGCCGGCGCCGCCGCGGCGGCCAGCTTATCACACCCGCGAGAGCCCGATGGAGCCGTCACAGCGGAAGGCGCCCTCCAGCTCTCGCAGCACGGCTATCGGACCCACCCTGGCCGATTTCGCGACAGATGTTAGCTTCGACGACACTTTGTCTGACAGATCCCAAACATTCTTCGACGACCTTCCCGACGAAATCCGCGCAGGCATCGCCGATCTCGGCTGGATCGAACCGATGCCCGTGCAGGAGCGGGTGGTCCCCCTGATGCGCAGCGGTGTGGACGTGATGGTCCAGGCCCGGACCGGCAGCGGCAAGACCGGCGCCTTCGGCATCCCCATCGTCGCCGAGACCGACTCGGAGCTGGCCGCTCCCCAAGCCCTGGTCCTGGCACCCACGCGCGAGCTGGCCAACCAGAGCGCCAACGAGATCGCGAAGCTGGGCCGACATCGCGGTGTGCGCTGCCTGCCGGTCTACGGCGGCGTCGGCTACACCGCGCAGCTCGAAGGCCTGAAGGAGGGCGCCCACGTCATCGTCGGGACTCCGGGCCGGATCCTCGATCATCTGGGCAGCGGCCGCATGAGCTTCGAAAAGGTCAAGACTGTGATCTTCGACGAGGCCGACGAGCTGCTCTCCCTCGGCTTCTGGCCGGACATGCGCGAGATCCGCTCCTACCTGCCGGGCAAGCGCCAGTCCTGCCTGTTCTCGGCGACCCTTCCCGAACGGGTGCTGGCGCTGGCGCGGGCCTTCCTTCACGAGCCCGAATACGTCTCCATGGTCGAGGGCCACGTCTCCCCGACCGAGATCGAGCACTTCTTCTACGTCACCACGGCGAAGGAGAAGGAGGAGAACCTGCGCCGGATCATCGAGTACGAGGATCCCGAGAGCGCGATCGTCTTCTGCAATACCAAGGACGATGTCCGATTCGTGACGGCCTATCTGCAGCGCCACGGCTTCGATGCCGACCAGATTTCCGGAGACCTGGCCCAGGCCGCTCGCGAGAAGGCGATGGCGCGGATCAAGGCGGGCGAGCTGCGATTCCTGGTGGCGACGGACGTGGCCGCCCGTGGCATCGACATCAGCGACTTGAGCCACGTGATCAGCTATGCCGCGCCGGAATCCGCCGAGGTCTACGTGCACCGCACCGGTCGCACCGGCCGGGTCGGAAAGGCCGGTGTGGCGATCTCCCTGGTCTCGGGCCTCGACATCGGAGCCTTCCGCAACCTGCAGAAGGTCAACAAGATCGCGATCGAGGAGCGGGAGCTACCCGGCGAGGAGGATCTCCTCGGCCGCGTCCGAGACCGTCTGGCCGTGAAGGTGGAGCAGGAGATCCGGCACATCTCGCCGCGCGACCGGACCTGGAAGGTCGACCGGCTGATTCCGGTGGTCGAAGCGATGGCAGCCGACGAAGACGGGCGCCGCGATCTCGCCGCCATCTGCGCCTCCTACCTGCGCGAGCATCGCCCGGAGACGACCCCCCAAGACGAGGTCGCGAAGCCCGACCGCGAACCGCGGAGAAGGCCCTCGCGGGACGGGAGCAGCCGCCGTCGGGGGCGCCGGCGCACCTGACCCGCCGACGCGTCTCGGCCACCTCGAAGCCGCGTGCTACTCCGGCAGGTCGCCGAAAATCTGCTCCGTGTCCCCGGGGCTCAGCACCACCACGCGGCCGCCGCGGGTGGCGAGAATCCGGCACAGGGCTTCGGCATCGAGGCGCTGGCTCGCCCTGCAGGCCTTCTCGACGGACGCGACCCGCGTCGGCTCGCCGGCGCCCAGCAGGATCCCGCCCGTGTCGCGGTGGACCCGGCGCCGATCGCCTTCCAGATCGACCCGCGCCAGCGCACCCTCCACATCCGCGAGCAGGATCGACAGATCGCCCCCGGCGGTTCGCCGCTCGCACCACTCGACGGCCTTGTCGACGCGATCGAAGCGCTGGAGACAATCCTGCACCAGGAGCGCCGCCGGTGCGGCGCAGTGGGCGAGCGACGCCGAGGAGGGCGCCACCCCGCCCGCCGCCACGGCGAGTCCGTGCTGGTTGACGCCGGCCAGAGCCGGAACCCGCCAGGGAATCCCGATCTCGAGGGAGTGGTAACCGTTCTCGGGCTGGCTCTGCCGCAGGAAGAGCGGCGCTTCGCGCTCCGTTGCGAGGGCGATCCAGACCGCCGATCCGTCGCCATTGGGTGTGGCACCAACCAACGTCTCGGGTCCCGCGAGGCAATCCCTCGCCAGCAGCGCCGCCACGTCGGAGTTCGAAGTCCGCGCGCCGCGCGCGATCCCTTCGGCCCGCTCGGCCATGTGCGGGAAGAAGCGTCTGGTGTCCCGCACGGCGCGAGCGACCTCACCGCCGCGGCCGGCCAGCGGCGAGAGCAGGCGCGCGTTCCCCTTGGCCCGCAGGCTTCGCCCGACCTCGGCCCGGATCACCTCCCGGAATTGCAGACCCTGGTCGAGACCGAGATCGCGGGGAGCCCCGTTGCAGACCAGCGCGGACCGGGGACTCATTCGTCCTGCCTTCTCACCGGCCAGAGCACCTCGTTCAGGGCACCGCTGCGGTAGCCCTCGAGGTCGAGCGAGACGTAGCGAAATCCGAGGGCCTTGATCGCCGCAACGATCGCCTTCGCCATCTCCGGGTCGAGCGCCTTGGGAAGCTCCGAGGGATCGATCTCGACCCGCGCGACCTCCCCGTGGTGGCGGAGTCGAAGCTGCTGGAAGCCGAGAGCGTGCAGCCGCTCCTCCCCCTCCTCCACCTGACGGAGCCGCTCCGGGGTGACCTCCATGCCGTAGGGAAGTCGCGATGCCAGGCAGGCCGAGGCCGGCAGGTCGGCCGTGGGTAGACCCGCCGCGCGGGAGAGAGCGCGAATCTCCGCCTTGGAGAGCGCCGCGTCGGTCAGTGGAGCGAGCACCCGGTGCTCCTCCGCCGCCCGATGACCCGGCCGGAAGTCGTGGCGATCGTCGGTGTTCACGCCGTAGGCGACCGAATCGAAGCCGATCTCCTCCCGCAGTCGGCCGAGCACCTCGAAGAGCTCGGTCTTGCAGAAGTAGCAGCGGTCCGACCGGTTGGCCCGGTAGTCCTCTCGCTCCATCTCCGCGGTGCGGACGTAGCGGTGGCGGATCCCGATGGCTGCCACGACCTGGTCCGCCACCTTGCGGTGGCTCTCCGGGTAGGAGGGAGAGATCGCGGTCGCGGCGAGGGCATCCTCTCCCAGCGCGCGGTGCGCCGCCAGGGCCAGGTAGCTCGAATCGACGCCTCCGGAGAAGGCGACGATCACGCGACCGGCCTCCCGCAGCCGACTCTCGAGGGCGGCGGCTTTCTCTCCCAATTCCGGGGGGATGGAGGACATCGACGAAAAGGGTACGAGCGGCCCCAGACCCGGTCAAGCGAGGGGGCGGTGCGATCCGATACCCTGTAGCGGGGGGAGAACCATGGAAAAGCTCCGCATCGGGCTCGTCTACGGCGGGCGCTCCGTCGAGCACGAGGTCTCGGTCACGTCGGCAACCTCGATCCTCTCGGCGCTGGATCCGGCCCGCTACGAGGTGACGCTGGTCGCCGTCTCGCAGTCCGGACGCTGGCACCTGGGAACCGCGGGGATGCTGCCCGAGGCGGTGGCGCGCGGCGACGAAGTCACGCTGCCCGCCATTCCGGGAGAGCGCACTCTGGTCTCGGTCGGCGACGGCAAGCCCGCCGCGCGACTCGACGTGATCCTTCCGATCATTCACGGCACCGGCGGCGAGGATGGCTCGCTCCAGGGATTTCTCGAGATGGCCGGCGTTCCCTACGTGGGCGCCGGGGTGCTGGGATCCGCGATCCAGATGGACAAGGAGGTCGCCAAGCGCTTGCTGGCGGCTGCCGGTCTCCCAGTGGTACCGGGCATCCCGGTCCGCGCTGCGGATCTTCGCGCCGATGAAACGGCCAGCGTCGAACGGGCGTTGCGAGAGATCGGGCTGCCGGCCTTCGTCAAGCCGGCCTGCCTCGGCTCCTCGGTGGGGATTTCCAAGGCGAAGAGCCGGGAGGAGCTGACCCGCGGCCTCCACGAGGCGGCCCGCTACGACACCAAGATCCTGGTGGAGCGCGCAGTCAACGCCCGGGAGATCGAGGTGGCGGTGCTGGGCAACGAGGCCCCCGAGGCATCGGTGCCCGGAGAGATCATTCCCAAGGCCGAGTTCTACGACTACGAGTCGAAGTACGTCGACGAAGCCACCGAGCTGGTGGTCCCCGCGCCTATCTCCGAGGAGCAGACCGCCCGCGTGCAGGAGCTCGCCCTCGAGGCCTTCCGGGTGCTGGAAGGATCCGGGATCGCGCGGGTCGACTTCTTCCTTGACAAGGAGACCGGTGAGATCTTCCTGAACGAGCTGAACAGCCTGCCGGGATTCACCGAGGTCTCGATGTATCCCCGTCTCTGGCAGGCCTCCGGCCTCTCCTACCCGGCGCTGCTCGACCGCATGATCGAGCTCGCCCTCGAGCGGCACCAGACGAGCTCCGCGCTGGAGCGCACCTACCGAACCGGCTGAAGCTCAGGAGATCGGGGACGTTCCTTGCGTTCTTGCGTTTCGGCAAGCCGAAACGCAAGAACGCAAGGAACGTCCCCGCTTAGGGGGAGCCGGTGCGGGCCCAGAGGTAGCGGAGGCTACCTCCGGGCGCGATCGGGATCTCCCCCATCTCCTCGAAGCCGGCTGCGCGGAGATCAGAGAACACCTTCTCCGGATCGGGAAGGCCGTGGAGGTTGCGGTGAGCGCGCAGGACGAGATCGAAGGTCGCCGTGCTCCGGTCGACTCCAAGCGCGCGCGTGACGCGATCGGTGGCCGCGATCGTGGTTTGAATGGCGAAGACTCCGTGACCCGCCAGACATCCGGACACCCGCTCGAAGAGCGCGCAGCGTTGCTCCCGTGAGAAGTAGTAGATCAGGTTGTTGAGCAGGGCGAGGTCGTAGCTTCCTTCGGCGAGGTCGAGGGTCATGAAGTCACCGACCCGGATCTCCCCCCTGCGCGATACCTGCGCCTCGCGCAGGGTCCGGCGAGCCTCCTCGGCGACGGAGGCATCCAGCTCGATGCCGAGTCCGTGGGCGTCCCGGTAGTGGGTGAGAACGCCCGCCAGGTAGGTTCCCTGGCCGCAGCCGATGTCGATGACCCGCCGCGCCGCGCGTACACCCGGAACGCGAGCGAGGGACGCGATCGCCTCGCGCTCCATCAGCCGCGAAACCGCGGCGGTTCGGAGCGCCTCTTCCCGAGCTCCGAACTCCGGACGCTCGCCGCCCTCCATCAGCTCGGAGATCTCGTCGAGCCGGGGAGCGTAGGTGAGGGCGGTGTGGTCGAGGAGGGCCCGGATCGCGGGAGCCTCCTCCGCATCCAGCAGCCAGCGAACGAAGCCGCTGATCTGATACTTCCCCTCCTTGCAGCGGACCAGGCGGTGCGCCTGCACCGCACGGAGCCAGGACGCCACCAGATCCGGCGCCAGCTCCAGCCGCTCCGCGAGCTCGGAGGCGCTCCGTGGCGTGCGAAGCTCTTCGAAGAGCCCTTTGCGGAGCCCGATGCGCAGCAGCGGGAGTCTCAAGTGCGCCTGCACGGCTCCGGCCAGGCTTCGCATCCGGCGGATCCGACCGATCCCCGACGTCATGGAGCGCCCTCACCATTGAGCTCCAGGTTGGCGTAGCGCACCATCACGGTCTTCACACCCACCCTGTCGAAGCGGATTCGCAGCTTCTGGCCGGCGCCCGCACCGACCACGGCGAGCACGCTGCCGCTCCCGAAGATGGGATGCCGGACGCGGACGCCGGCCGAGACCTCCGAGGACCCCTCGCGGGACTGATCGTACGAGTAGTCGAGGCTGCGACCCCCGGAGTCGTGGCCGGACTCCCAGCGGCCCCGAAGCCCCTCCACCACGGAGGACGGGATCTCTGCCAGGAAGCGGGAAGGGGCCGCGAAGCTCTGTGAACCGAACCTGCGGCGCTGCCTCGCCCAGGTGAGGGTGAGTCGTTCCATGGCGCGGGTCATTCCCACGTAGCAGAGACGCCGCTCCTCCTCGATGGCGAGCTCGTCGCGGGAGGAAGCGGCGTGGGGGAAGATGCCTTCCTCCATGCCCACCAGAAATACCACGGGGAACTCCAGGCCCTTGGCCGAGTGGACCGTCATCAGGGAGATCCGATCGTCGCGCATCTCGGCCTGGTCCAGGTCCGAGACCAGGGATACCTGATCCAGGAAGAGCGCGAGCATGCCGCGCTCGTCGTCGGCCAGATCCACGTTCGCCGCCTCGAACTCCTCGGCGCTCGCCTGAAGCTCGCGCAGGTTCTCCAGCCGGGCCTCGGCCTCGACGGTGCCCTCCCGCTCCAGCTGCTGTCGGTAGCCGCTGCGGTCGAGGATCGCCGAGAGCGCGTCTGCCGGAGGCCGCCCGAGAACCTCGCGGGAGAGGCGTTCGAGCAGAGCGAAGAAGTCGGTGATGGCGCGGCGCGCGCGCCCGGACGCGCCTTCCTCGGCGAACCGGCGCAGGCCCTCGATCAGCGCCGCCCCCCGCTGCTCCGCCAGAGCCTCGGCGCGGCGCAGCGTGGTCTTGCCGATCCCCCGCGTGGGCTTGTTCACGATCCGGCGCAGCGCCACCTCGTCGCTCGGGTTCACGATCAGCCGGAGGTAGGCCAGGACGTCCTTGACCTCGGCCCGGTCGTAGAAGCGAACGCCGCCCACCACCACGTAGGGGATGTCGTACTTGAGCAGCTCCTCCTCGATCGGCCGGGACTGGGCGTTGGTCCGGTAGAAGACGGCCACCCGCCCGTAGCGAAGGCCTTCCTCCCGCGCGCCCTCCAGCATCTTCCCGACCACGTATTGCGCCTCGTCGCGCTCGTCACGAGACTCGTAGAAGCAGATCTTCTCTCCCTCGCCGCGTTTGGCGAGCAGCCGCTTCTCCCGGCGAGCCTGATTGTGTTCCACCACTCCGGAAGCCCCGGTCAGGATCCGCTGAGTCGAGCGGTAGTTGTGCTCGAGCTTCACGACCCGCGCGTCGCCGAAGTCGCGCTCGAAATCCAGGATGTTCCTGATGTCCGCACCCCGCCACGCGTAGATGGACTGGTCCGGATCGCCGACCACGCAGAGGTTGCGATGTCCCGCCGCCAGCTGGTTCACCAGCTGGTACTGAACGCGATTGGTGTCCTGATACTCGTCGACCAGGATGTACTGCCAGCGTTGCTGGTAGTGACGCAGGACCTCCGGGAAGCGGTCGAAGAGCAGCGTGGTCTGGAGCAGCAGGTCGCCGAAGTCGAGGGCGTTGGCGTCGGCGAGCAGCCGTTGATAGACGGCGTAGATCTCCGCGGCCCGCTCCGACTCGAGATCCGTCGCTTCCCCGGCGGCCTTCTCCGGAAGCACGCCCTTGTTCTTCCACTGGTCGAAGTGCCAGCTCATGCGGCGCGCATCGTGGCTCCCGGTCTCCAGCCCCTGGCGGCGGAGCGCTTCCTTGACGACGGCGAGGGAATCGGATTCGTCGTAGATCACGAAGCCGCGCGACCGCCCCAGGTGTCCGATGTCGCGCCGCAGGATCCGCACGCATGCCGAGTGAAAGGTGGAGAGCCAGACACTCTCGGCCTCCAGGCCCAGAAGCTTGTGAACGCGCTCGCGCATCTCGCCCGCGGCCTTGTTGGTGAAGGTGACGGAGAGGATGCTCTCGGGAGCGATGCCGCAGACACCGATCAGATAGGCGATGCGGTGGGTGAGGACGCGGGTCTTCCCGCTTCCCGCACCGGCGACGACGAGCAGCGGACCCTCGGTGGTCTCCACCGCCGCCCGCTGCTCGGGGTTCAAGCCCTCGACAATCGAATCGGCGAGCACGAAGTGGACTCCTCGTGGGGACCGAAGGGGGCGGGGATGCCCGGGAGGCGTGCAGCAGCTTAGGCGAGCGGTGGGGGCGTCTCAACGGCGTCGGCCCAGCCCGAGAGGGCCGGGCCGGCCCTAGCCCGCGCTCACTCGAAGAAGAACGGACTCGACCAGGCTGCCCCGCCGTTGGTCTGGATGACCCGGACGTAGAGGGTCCCGGGCCCCGAGGATCGGATCTCCGACTCGAAGGCGACGACTCGCCTTCCTTCGCCGGGGATGGTGTCGACGACCCGACCGTCGGCGACCAGATCGACGCGGTCGAGCGCGTCGGGAGCGATCACCCGGACCACCAGAGGCCCGGAGGAGGACACCGGCAGAACGGATCCCATCGGCTTCCCGCCCAGCTCCACGTCGAGGACGATCCGAGGACCGTTGGTGGCGTAGGTGCGGCGCGCGCGGAGCGCTTCGAGGACGGACTCCCGGGTGGCCTCCTCGCTCAGGATCGCGGCGAGACCGCCGGAAGGCGAGGCAAGATGGGCCAGTCCGGGATGCCCGTCGTGGCCGTCCCCGCTACCGACGAAGCCGAGCCGGTAGCCCCTGGCGAGGGCGTCGCGAACGAAGTTGCCGGCAATCGGCGAGTAGATCCCTCCCGGGCTGTCGGGAGATTCACTGCTCCCGTGAACCGAGACGATCTCGGTGATCGGCTCCAGCTCCGGATCCGGAGCGAACGACCAGTCGATGGCGATGGGGCCGCCCGCCGAGTGATGGGCGATGGTCAGAGCCGGCTCGCCGCGCAGTGAATCCCACAGCTCGGTGGGGGTGTCGAAGTCGGGATCGATGGAGCTTCGAATCTCGAGTCCGGCGCCGAAGTGCAGGACGTGCCGGTGACCGTAGATCCAGTTGGTCCACTCGAACCCCTCCAGGGTGACGAAGCGGCCGGGCTCGTAGTAGCTCTGGGTCTGCTTCTGGATCTCTCGCCAGAGATCCGGCGCGCCGTCGAGGAAGGGAATCCCCCAGTGGTCGTGGTCGGTGAGGGAGGCCACGTCCAGGGCCGCGACGTCCCGGGCGTAGCGGTAGTAGTCCTCCGGCAGTCCCGTCCCGTCGGAGAAGTTCGAGTGGCCGTGGAGATCCCCCCAGAGAATCCGCGGCCGCTCCGGCGTCACCAGCATCGGATTGCTCTCGGTGGAGGTGCCGTTCGGCCCCGTCGCGCGCAGCCGCAGCACGCCGGGCTCGCGAGCGACCAGGGGAACGGTGATCCGGCCTCCCATGGCCGGGTCGAGGACGATGCGCCGCTTCACCTCGACGCCCTCCGGCACCGCCTCGAGGAGGATCTCCCCCTCGACCGGAGATCCCGTGTTTCCCACGGCGTCGAGCACCGCGGCGGTGAGGCGCACCGTCTCTCCGGGCCGCGCCACGCTCGGCAGATGCAGGAGGAGCCGTCGCCCCGGTCCGGGCGCGACGTCGAGCTTCGGATAGTCCGTCAGGAAGGCGCGAATGCCATCGGCGTTCCCGTCCACCGCCAGGAAGATCTGCGAGCCGCGCTCTGCGAAGCGATCCACCGTGGCGCCCGCCGGGCCGCTGCCGTAGTCGATCCGCACCTGCTCTCCGGGCTCCAGGCGACGGCCCTCGATTCCGATCGCCAGCAGCTGGGGCCCGACGGTTTCCGGCTCGAGCACCACGCCCGGCGCCTGCGTGGACACCTCGGTGAAGCCCGGTGCGAGCGGATCCTCCACGTGGGGCGTGCTCCAGCCCCAATAGGGTGAGGCCTGGAGGAAGAGGAATCCGCCCTGGTCGATCCCGAGAGGGCCCGCCTCGAAGACGATGGGAAAGCGCCCGGGCACGCCGGCCGTGGCGCGGGGGGGAGCGCCCTCGATCGACTCCAGCCAGGCGCGGCCAGCGCCGTCAGCGGGGTGGCGCTCCCGCCCCGAGTCGGCCCGAAGCTCCTCGACGAGATCCCAGAGGGCGGTGGGCGGACCCTCGCGGGCGGGGGAGGACTCGGGCGTCGGCGGCGCCTGGCCGCACCCCACGAGCAGCACGAAGCCCGCCAGGAGCGGGCTCAAGGCAGTGGCCCTCACCCTTGGAGTCACTACTCGACCGTGACGCTCTTCGCAAGGTTCCGGGGCTGATCGACGTCGGTGCCCTTGAGGGTCGCCACGTGATAGGCGAGGAGCTGCACGGGAACCGTCGCGACGATCGCGGTCAGGTACTCCCCGAGATCCGGAATCCGGATCACCGCATCGGCCCTCGCGGCGATCTTCTCGTCGCCCATGCTCGCGATGGCGATGACCTGTCCGTCCCGGGCCCGGACCTCCTCCAGATTGGAGATCACCTTCTCGTAGACCGGGCTCTGATTCGCGATCACCAGCACCGGCATGTTCTCGTCGATCAGCGCGATCGGTCCGTGCTTCATCTCGCCGGCGGCGTAGCCCTCGGCGTGGATGTAGGAGATCTCCTTGAGCTTGAGTGCGCCCTCCAGGGCGATGGGATACATGATGCCCCGTCCGAGGAAGAGAAAGTCGGAAACCCTGAAGTAGCGGTGCGCCACCTGGCGGATCTGGGAATCGAGCTGGAGGGTCTGCTCGACGAAGCGCGGCAGCCGCCTGAGATCCGTGATGGCGCCCTCCACCTCCTCCTGGGAGAGCGCCTGCCGCCCCATCCCGAGCTTCAGGGCGAGCAGGTAGAAGGCGACGAGCTGGGTGGTGAAGGCCTTGGTCGATGCCACCCCGATCTCGGGACCCGCGTGGGTGTAGAGCACGTCGTGGCTCTCGCGGGCGATGGTGGAGTCGCGCACGTTGCAGATCGAGAGCACCCGGGCTCCACCCCCTTTGGCTTCGCGGAGCGCGGCGAGCGTGTCCGCCGTCTCCCCGGACTGGGAGACCGGAATCACCAGGCAGTTCTGGTCGACGATGGGCCGGCGATAGCGGAACTCGCTGGCGAGATCGACCTCGACGGGAATCCCGGCGAGCTGCTCGATCATGTACTTCCCGACCATGCAGGAGTAGTAGGCCGTGCCGCAGGCGATCAGGAAGATCCTCTCGATCTTCTTCGCGACCTCGGAGGAGAGGTCGATCCCGTCGAGGTCGAGCCCCCCGTCGTCCTCGCGCGCTCGCGTCCCGATCGTGTCGCGAATTGCCCGTGGCTGCTCGAAGATCTCCTTCTGCATGAAGCGGTCGTAGCCGCCCTTCTCTGCCGAGACCGGATCCCATTGGATCGTTCTCGGCGACCGCTCCACGAGGTGTCCGTCCGCGTCGGTGATCTGGATCCCTTCCCGCGAGAGAGCTGCGAACTCCCCGTCCTCGAGGAAATGCATGCGACGGGTGTAGGAAAGGATCGCCGGGATGTCGCTGGCCAGAAACGACTCTCCCTCGCCGATGCCGAGGATGATCGGACTCCCGCCGTTCTTGGCGACCACGATGGTCTCCGGATGGCTCTCGCAGAGAACCCCGAGCGCATAGGAGCCCACCAGGCGGCGGGTGGCGTCGCGCACCGCGGCGAGCAGATCGGCTCCCTCCCCGATCCCCTCGTCGATCAGGTGTGCGATCAGCTCGGTGTCGGTCTCCGAGCGGATCTCGCGACCCGCCGACTCGAGCGTTTGGCGAAGCTCCCGGTAGTTCTCGATGATCCCGTTGTGGACGATGGCGACCGCGCCCGCCCGGTGGGGATGGGCGTTGCCCTCCGAGGGCTTTCCGTGTGTGGCCCAGCGCGTGTGTCCGAGGCCCACCGTCCCCGGCAGGGGATCGTCGTGAAGCAGGCCGTCGAGCTGGATCAGCTTCCCGACGGCGCGGCGCACCGTGAGGCCGTCGCCGCCATGGATCGCCACCCCCGCCGAATCGTAGCCCCGGTACTCGAGCCTGCGGAGGCCCTCCACCAGAACCTCCTGGGCGATGCGGTCACAACCGACGTAGCCGACGATTCCACACATGTCTACTTCTTCCTCGAGGGGTCGCTCTTCCCTTCGGAACCCGACTTCTCCTTCGAGGTTCCCTTTTCTCGCCGTCGGCTCACCCAGTGCTCGACGTTCCGCTGGCGGGCGCGGGCGACGGCCAGGGCATCGCTGGGCACCTCCTTGTTGATCGTCGAGCCGGCGGCGACGTAGCTGTCATCGCGCAGGGTCACAGGCGCGATCAGGTTGGTGTTGCAGCCGACGAAGACGCGGTCGCCCACTGTGGTGCGGTATTTGGCCTCGCCGTCGTAGTTCACCGTGATGACACCGCAGCCGAAGGTGGTATCGGCTCCCACGTCCGCGTCGCCGATGTAGGTGAGGTGGGCGGCCTTCACGCCCTCGCCGACGTCGCTGTTCTTCACCTCGACGTAGTTGCCGATCTTCACGCGGCTCCGCAGGTGACAGCCCGGGCGCAGGTGTGCGGAGGGACCGAGCTGGACGTCATCGTCGAGCTGGCTCGACTCGATCACGCAATGGGGCTTCACGTGCACCCGTTCGCCCAGCCGGCTCGCTCCGGTGATCACCACGCCGGGATCGATCCGAGAGTCACGGCCGATCTCCACGTCGGTGTCGATGTAGGTGGAGTCGGGATCCACGATGGTGACGCCCTGGTCCATGATCCGCTCGGCGGTGCGCCGGCGCAGGACCGCGGCAGCCCGGGCCAGCTCGATCCGGCTGTTCACCCCGAGTGCCTCGTCGGCGTCGTCCAGGAGCAACGCCTCCACCGCCCTGCCCTGCGCGACGGCCAGCGAGACGATGTCGGTCAGGTAGAGCTCGCCCTGCGCGTTCTGGTCGTCGAGCTGGTCCAGGGTCTTCGCGAACAGCTCCCCGTCGACCAGATAGACTCCCGTGTTGCCCTCCTCGATCGCCAGCTCTTCCGGGCTCGCATCGGTCGTCTCGACGATCCGCGCCACCCGCCCCGAGGCGTCGCGGACCACCCGACCGGGAAGGGCCAGACGCGCCGAGAGCAGAACCAGATCCGCCTGCCGCTCGGCCTTCAGCTCCCGCATGCGGCGGATCGTCTCGGCGCGAAGCAGAGGGGTGTCCCCGTAGAGGATCAGCACGTCACCGGAGAACCCCGCCAGGGCGGGCAAGGCCTGCCGCGCGGCATGGCCGGTTCCGCGACGCTCGCTCTGGACCACGAACTCGGCGCGCCCGCGAAAGCGCTCCTCGACCTGCTCGGCATCGCACCCGATCACCACCACCAGGCGTTCCGGGTCGAGGGCCTCGGCGACCTCGAGCGGGTAGCCCAGCATGGGACGACCACCGATCTCGTGAAGGACCTTGGCGAGGCCGGAGCGCATCCGGGTACCCTCGCCCGCGGCCAGGATCACAGCGGCGAACTCTGTGCGTAGAGTTTCCATGAGTGCTCCTATTCGGCTCGGAAGGCCGAAGATCGTAGTGCGTTAGTCCGGGGCCGTGCAGACTGCCGTTCCCCCGAGGGGGTGATGGGTGCTTGCCACACCCACTCCCCGTCTCGTACCCTCCCGGCATCCTCCCCGACCAGCAGGAGCCCACCCCGGCGCGCCCCTGGGCGCGTCCGATCGGGTTTCGGCCTTGCCATCCGAGGAAAGCAAATCCGCGTCTTCGGCAACACCCACGGACTCAAGTCGAGCCAGATCAAACGCCTGGAACGCCTCGGCCGTCGCAGTGTGCCCGCGGATCGCCTGGTCAACCACGAGCTGGCCCGCGAGCTCACGGAGATCAGCTCTGAAATCCGGCGC
Source organism: uncultured Spirochaetales bacterium (assembly GCA_964615365.1). Classification (GTDB taxonomy): domain Bacteria; phylum Myxococcota_A; class UBA9160; order UBA9160; family UBA6930; genus CAVXZE01. The sequence goes on along the minus strand of CAZTOU010000067.1, from coordinate 4,408 downwards.
CAGGTCGGAGTCCTGGTGGACCGTCGGGGCAGCATCGGCCACGTGATGGTCGGCGACGCTCGCTCCATCGAGATGCCGGACTGGGGGCGCATGCGCGCGGGGAAGGGCCGTCTGCGCGGACTGCGCTGCATCCACACCCACCTGCGCGACGAGGGTCTCACCCGCGACGATCTCACCGACCTGGCGCTGCTCCGCTTCGACGCCATGGCGAGCATCGCCACGGATGGGAACGGACTCCCCGGCGACGCCCACGTGGCGGCGCTGCTTCCCGCGAACCAGGACGGGGATCTGATCCAGTACATGGACCCGGCCCCTCCCGCACAGCTCGACCTGGACTTCCAGGACTGGATCCGCGCCCTCGAGGAAGAGCTCGCGCGGACCACCCGGACCCGCAGCGTCGGCGACGGAGAGAGTGCGATCCTGGTCTCGGTGACCGCGGGCCGCAAGCCCGACGATCTCGAGTACGGGATCGAGGAGCTGAAGGAGCTGGCCCGCTCGGCAGGGGTCGAGGTCGTCGACGTGGTCATCCAGCACCGCCCCCGGGTAGACCGCCGATTCTTGGTGGGGGAGGGGAAGCTGCGCGATCTGGTGATCGGCTGCTTCCAGTCCGGCGTGGACCTGGTGATCTTCGACGATGATCTCACCCCCACCCAGGCCCGAAACCTGGGAGAGCGGCTGGATCTGCGGGTCATCGACCGCACCCAGCTGATCCTCGACATCTTCGCCCAGCACGCCAAGACTCGCGACGGGAAGCTCCAGGTGGAGCTGGCCCAGCTCCGATACGTGCTGCCGCGGCTGGCTCAGCGAGACACCTCCCTCTCGCGACTGGCCGGCGGAATCGGAGCCAGGGGCCCCGGCGAGACCAAGCTCGAGGTGGACCGGCGCCGGGTCCGCGACCGGATCGCACGGCTGGAGCGAGACCTCTCGAAGCTCCAGCGGCAGCGAGAGAGTCGCCGCGCCTACCGCACCCGCCGAGGACTGCCGGTGCTGTCGATCGTCGGCTATACGAATGCCGGAAAGAGCACGCTGCTTCGCGCGCTCACCAAGAAGGAGGTACACGTCGAGGACAAGATGTTCGCCACCCTCGACCCCGCCTCGCGGAGGCTCCGGTTTCCGCGCGACCGCGAGGTCATCGTGACCGACACCGTGGGGTTCATCCGCGAGCTGCCCCGGGACTTGATGGTGGCGTTTCGCGCGACCCTCGAGGAGCTGCGGGAGGCGGACCTCTTCCTCCACGTGGTCGACGCCTCGGTGGAGGACGTGAAGCGCCGCATGGTTGCGGTTCGCAAGGTGCTGGACGAGATCGACCTCGGCGAGACCAAGGAGCTGCTGGTCTTCAACAAGGTGGATCTACTACCGCCAGGGCAGGGTGCCGCGCTGGCCGAGCTCCACGGCGCCGTCGCCGTGTCGGCCCAGGAGCGCACCGGGCTTCGGGAGCTGCTGGAGCGGGCGGAAGAGGAACTCTGGCGAGAGGAAGGCAGCGAAGCGCGAGTCCGGATCGCACCGCCACTGGCTGCTGAAGGGAGATGGAAATGACGCTGCGGGCAAAGATCACCGGGGCCGGCATGTACGTCCCCGAGCGCGTGGTCACCAACAAGGATCTCGAGGCGCTGATGGACACCAGCGACGAGTGGATCCGCCAGCGCTCGGGCATCGAGGAGCGCCACTGGGTCAGCGACGGCCAGGGACCGCCGGATCTCGCCGAGATCGCGGCGCGGAATGCCCTCGCCGACGCCGGACTGGAGGCCGACGAGCTGGACTGCATCGTCTACGCGACGCTCTCACAGCATGCGACCTTCCCCGGGAGCTCCTTCTTCCTCCAGGAGCGGCTCGGCGGCGAGACCCCCTGCTTCGACGTGCTCGCCCAGTGCACCGGCTTTCTGTTCGCGCTCAGCGTGGCCCGAAGCTTCGTGCTCGCGGGTCAGTTCCGGCGGGTGATGGTGGTGGGCTGCGAGGTCCACTCCACGGGGCTCGACCTGACCAGCGAGGGGCGCGACGTCACGGTGCTGTTCGGAGACGGAGCCGGTGCGGTGATCGTCGAGGCCAACGACGACCCCGCGGACAAGGCCGGGATTCTCGAGATGCGGCTTCACGCCCAGGGCCAGTTCGCCAAGAAGCTCTGGTGCTCGGTACCCAGCTCGGGCAAGACCCCCCGCATCACCCACGAGGATATGGACAAGGGGCTGCACTACGCGAAGATGGAGGGGAGGTTCGTCTTCAAGCACGCCGTCAAGCGGATGCCCCAGGTCCTGCTCGAGACCCTCGACCGCGCCAGCATCAAGCTGGACGAGGTGGATCTCTTCCTCTTCCACCAGGCGAATCTGCGCATCAACGAGTACGTCACCAACTCCCTCCAAATCCCCCCCGAAAAGGTGCCCAGCAACATCCAGCGCTTCGGGAACTGCTCGGCCGCGGCGATCCCGATGCTGATCGCCGAGGCGAAGCAGCAGGGCGCACTCCCCCCCGGGACGATCGTCTCGATGACGGGCTTCGGTTCGGGCTTCACCTGGGCCAGCGCCGTGGCGCGCTGGTAGCGATGCTGCATCGCGTTGGCTACCCCGCGGGATAGCGCGTCGCGTCAGCTATAACCTACTGATAATAATAGAAAAAGTCGAATTTCTCGACCGCCCTTGACGCACTGACGCGATGTGTTAAGTTTCCTGGGACTTCGCGTCTCCCAGTCGAGACGAGAGATGACATCGATACCCAAGGAGGGATTCGTCATGGCCGAGGCCAACTTCATTGAGGAAGGCATGGATCGCATCGAAGATGCTTTCCGAACGATCGAGAAGGATTTCAAAAGGCTGCAGAAGCGCGCGGACAAGCGCCGCAAGCAGTTCGAGAAGCAGGCGGAGAAGCGGGTCAAGCAGCTCCAGTCCGATATCCGCAACAACCGGGTGGTGAAGCGCGCCGAGGACCTTCGCGGCGACGCCGTCAAGGCGGTCGAGGAGCAGGTCGACTCCCTGCTCGGCAACCTGCGCATCGCCTCGCAGAACGATGTGAGCAAGCTCGAGCGCAAGGTCGCACAGCTCAACAAGAAGGTCCGCGAGCTCGAGAAGCTGAGCAAGCCGGTCGCTGCTGCGTAGCGTTCCCCTCTCGAGGTCGTTCCGAAAGGCCCGGCAGCGTCCGCTGCCGGGCCTTTCTCGCGGGTGCCCCCTCGCTACCCTTCGGGTTTCGAAGGGAGGGTGCCGTGGCCGACTTCGCTGGCGTCGACTTCTTGCGCTTGGACGATCTCCTCTCCGACGAGGAGCGGATCACAAGGGACACGGTCCGGGAATTCGTCTCCAGAGAGTTCCTTCCCTTGATCCAGGAGCACATCCGCAAGGACGGCTCCTTCCCCATGGAGCTGGTGCCGCGGATGGGCGAGCTGGGCCTCTTCGGCACCAACCTGCAGGGCTACGGCTGCGCCGGGATGAACAACGTGGCATACGGTCTAGCCATGCAGGAGCTGGAGCGGGGGGATTCCGGCCTGCGTTCCTTCTCCTCGGTCCAGGGCTCCCTGGTCATGTACCCGCTTCTCACCTACGGCTCCGACGCCCAGAAGGAGCGCTGGCTGCCCGCCCTCGCCGCCGGCGAGGCGGTGGGCTGCTTCGGCCTGACCGAGCCCGATTTCGGCAGCTTCGCCCAGGGCATGCGCACCAAGGCCGAGCGGCGCGGCGACCGCTGGCTGCTGAACGGCACCAAGCGCTGGATCACCAACGGCTCCCTCGCCGACGTATCGATTGTCTGGGCCACGACTGAAGAAGGGGTCCGCGGCTTTCTGGTCGAGAAGGGCACCCCGGGATTCGAGACACCCGACATCAAGGGCAAGTTCTCCTTGCGAGGGTCGGTCACCTCCGAGCTCTACCTCCAGGATGTGGAGGTTCCGGAGGAGAGCCGCCTGCCCAAGGCGGAGGGGATGAAGGGCCCCCTCTCCTGTCTGACCCAGGCCCGCTACGGCATCTCCTGGGGGGCCATCGGGGCGGCGATGGCCTGTTACGAGGAGGCTGTCGACTACACCAAGGAGCGAATGGTGCAGGACGGGTGGCTGGCGGCGAAGCAGCTCACCCAGGAGAAGCTGGTGAAGATGCTGACGGAGATCACCAAGGCCCAGCTCCTCGCGCTGCGGGTGGGGCGACTCAAGGACGAGGGAAAGCTCCATCACACCATGGTGTCGATGGCGAAGCGAAACAACGTGGACGTCGCACTCGAGATCGCGCGAAGCGCGCGGGACCTGCTCGGCGCCAACGGCATCGTGGACGACTACCAGTCGATGCGGCACATGGTGAACCTGGAGACGGTCCGCACCTACGAGGGAACCCACGACATCCACACCCTCATCCTCGGCGAGCACATCACCGGAATGCGGGCGCTCTAGCTAGTTCCTGTTGATTGGGACGGAGTTTCGCCGAAGTAGCGGTTCCTTGCG
>CAZTOU010000066.1:0-29765 GCA_964615365.1 uncultured Spirochaetales bacterium | reverse complement strand
CGCTACGTGGAGCGCCAGCAGGCCCAGCTCCCTCTCACCCTCACCCAGGTGGACCCGCTGATCCGCGGGCTCACCGAGTACCGCGATCTCATCGATCGCCGTTGTGAAGGAGACCCATCGTGAAGCTGACCGAACTCGACCATGCGCTACGTAAGCTGCGGCTATCGGGCATGGCCGACACCGTGGAGACCCGACTCCTCGAGGCCCAGACCGGGAACCAGGCACCCATCGACACGGTGTCAGCGCTCGTGAGCGACGAGCTGGTGCGACGCCAGGACCGCCTGCTCGCTCGACGCATCAAGGCCGCGCGCTTCCGCGATGCAAACCGCACGCTCGACACCTTCGACTTCGCTTTCAACCCCAAGACCCCGCGAAAGCTCGCCTTCGAGCTCGCCACGGCTCGCTTCGTCAGCCAGTGCGAAGATGCCTTGCTTCTGGGGCCTCCCGGAACCGGCAAGAGCCATCTCGTCCAGGCGATCGGGATGGCCGCGATCCAGCAGGGTCATCGGGTGCTCTACCGCGAGGCCCACGTGCTCATCGAGGAGCTGATGGACGCCACGCTCGACGAGCGGCGCAAGAAGTACATGAGGGAACTGACCTCGGTACCGCTGCTCATCATCGATGATCTCGGAATGCGCAAGCTCCCGGCCCACGCCGCCGAAGACCTCCTCGAAATCATCATGCGCCGCTACGAGCGGGCGAGCACGATCCTTACTTCCAACCGCCCCGTTGACGACTGGGGCAAGCTGCTGGGCGATACCGCCAGCGTCACCGCCATGCTCGATCGCCTCCTTCACCACGCCCATATCGTGAAGTGCGGGCCTCGAAGCTGGCGGTCGAGAGAGAAGAATGCCTTGAAAACGACACCCCAGAAGGGCTAATCAACCATTACCAGTCCTGGACGACTCCCTATGGCCGCCTTTGAGCCGATCACCTATGGCCGCTTTTGAGGTGTTCACCGAGGCCTGGGGGACCTCGGAGTGCTGCCGCCCACGCTCGACGATCTCAATACGCGAGGCGTCCAGCCGGTGTATGGGATCGACGCGACCGACGGGGTCGGAGCCGGCTACAACGGCCCCTACGTTCCGCAGGCGGGTCCTGCGGGGGTGCCCTTCGCGGATGCGTGGGGGATCGCCTTCCAGTACGCGGTGGGGGTCGCGCAGCTCACCAGCGCCGGCGGCGACCGGGCCTTCGGGACCGCCGACGATCTCGTCTATCCCGATGCCCCGACCGTCACGACCGGGAACCTCACCGTGAGCGTGACCGGCTTACCCAACGATGGGGGTCTCGCGTGCCTCCTGGGAGAAGACGAAGCCGACGTGTTCGTGGCGTCCTCCGTGAGCGGGACCCGCGCCGAGGCGCAGATCCCGGGTCCCGCAGGGACGGGCGGCCCCTTCACCGGAGCGGGCCTGCACAATGGCTTCCACGGTGTGCGGGTGGTGGGCCAGGCCGCCTGGGCGGGCTCGGCGGTGCGGGACGTGGTGGAGATCCGTCGCAGCACCACCCAGCTGCGCGTGACCTTGACTCAACCCGCGGGTCCCCCGCCCGGGTGCTGAGGAGTGGGATGAGGACATCGCTGCCTTCGGGCTGGAGCCTTCTCGGTCGACGCGTCTCCATCGACGTGCGCGACGAGGCGCTCTTCTGGGCGGAGTCGTCGTGGGGGGCCAGGGGTCTTCGCCTGCGCCGCTGGGGGCGAGTCGATCGGAACGCCGGCGAGGTGCCGGACCAGCTGGTCCAGCGGGTCGCCGGGACGCGGCTGGTGCGGGGCGCCGAGATCGCGGTCCCGATCCATCACCCCGAGCTTCGGATCCATCGTCTCGAGCTTCCCGCGCTTTCGAGGAGCGAGGCGCGACAGGTGGTGGCACGGCGCGAGCGGGAGATCGGCGACGAGGTCGGGGAAGGGGCCAGCTCTGGATTCGTGCGGTCGCGAAGCAAGGGCGCCCATCCGGTGTGGCTGTTCGGGTGTCCTTCGCAGCTCTCGGAGCAGGAGGAGCAGCGCTGGAGCTCCCTGGGCCTTCCCATTCATCGCTTCGCGAGCCGGCATCTCGCTCTCGGGAACCTGATCCGAGTGCTCCCCCTCCCCGACGCCGGAGAGCTGCTCGCGATCCTCGACCTGAGCGCCGACTACGGGACCTGCGTGCTGCTGGACGCCGAGGGATGGGTCTTCGGACGCGACGTGCCTCTGAAGCTCGCGAGCGAGCGGCTCCCGCACAGTGGGGCGGGGGATGACGTCGATCTCGATCCGCTCGAGCGAAGCGTGGACCAGGCGGAGCTCCTCGCCAATGAGCTGCATCGCACCTTCCACTACGTGCAGACGGAGCTGCGCCTGGGAATGGCGGCGCGGCTGGTGCTCTCGGGGGAATCGGTAGACCTGCCCGCGCTCCGTGCGGCCCTGGAGGGCAACCTGGGCTTCGAGGTGCGGCTCCTCGGCGACGCGATTCGAGAGGGCCCCGCGGCAGGAGCGGATCCCGGGTCGGCGGTGGCGCTGGGGCTCGCACTGAGCGCGGACGAGCGGAGCGAGAACCTCCTTCCGGCTCCGACGCGTCGGAAGCTGGCGAGGGGAAGGGCGCGGCGCCGCCTGGCTCTCGCCGCGGTGCTGGCGGGCATCACGGTGCTCGCGGGCGCGGCGCAGCTGGGCCTCACGCGCGCATCGCTGCGGGAGCAGATCGCCCGCCTCGACGTCGCCTGGGAGGAGCGGGCGGCGGAGCGAAGGGAGGCCGAGGCCACCGCGTCGGCACGCACCCGCGCCGCGCAGATCGAGCGGGCGATCGGCTCGATCTGGCGCGCCGGCCCTCCGTGGACGGGAGCCCTCGAGACGCTGGGGCTGCTGCTTCCCGACGATGCCCTCGTGGAGCGGCTGACCATCGATCACGATGGGACGCGCTGGAACGCGACCCTCCACGTCGAGGTCCGCGGGGAAGACGTCGCCCAGGCCGCCGACTCGGTCTCCCGGTTTGCCGCGGAGCTCGGAGACTCGCCTCTCTGGGCGGTGCGGAGCGTGGAGCGCGAGCCGATGGCTGCCCCGCCGCCGGGGGAGGAGGGTCCGGAGATCCGGATGCGTTTCCGGATCGGAGCGGAGCTGGCCCCGATCCGGCCGGCGATTTCCGCGCGCGGAGCGCCCGAGGCGAGCGCTGCGGGAGGGTCCCATGGGTGAACGACCGCCCTTCCTGGAAGGAGGCAATCTCGGGCTGGTGATCCTGGTGTCCTTCCTCGTGCTCGCAGCCGGCATGCTGTGGGTCGGCCCGGGAACCGGCTTTCTCGAGAGGGCGCGCGCCGAGCTCACCGAGAGGATCGATCGGAGCGCCGCCTGGCAGGCGCGACACGCCGAGGCCGCTCCGGTCTCCGACGCGGAGCGGGAGCAGTGGAGCCTGGACTTCGCGCGGCTTCGCGGCCATGGCGCTCCGGTCGAGGATGCGCCGGCGCTGACGGCGCGCGTGGCCAGCGCCTTCGGCGGAGCGAGCGTGCGCAATCTCGAGGTGACGCGCCAGCCTTCGGACGAGTCGGAGGAGGAGCCGGTGGTGCGCGTCCACGCGCCCTTCGCGGAGGAGGAAGCCGAGCTCTTCCCGGTGCCGGTGCGCGTGGGCTTCGAGGCGAGCCTCTCGGACGCCTCGCGGATCCTGGGAAGCCTGGAGTCGGAAGCCAGCCCCGCCTCCATCCAACGACTCGACATGCGCCGGAGCTTCCCGGGAGTCCGGGTCGAGCTCGAGCTGGTCTTCTGGACCCGCAAGGAGGTCGCGTCGTGAAGAACCGCGGGCTCTTGATCCTGCTTGCCGTCTTCGCCGTGGCGGTGGCGCTCGAGAACTTCATCTTCTTCTCCAGCAGCGGGAGTGATCTCGGCTGGGACGACGAGGAGATCGAAGAGGTCCTCGATTCGGAATCGACGAGCACCGAGACCGAGGTGCTGCCTCCGATCGAAGAGCTGCGTCTGATGACCTGGCTGCGCGAGCAGCCGGGGACCGGCCGCAGCCCCTTCCTGACCCGAGCCGAGGCGGAGCAGCTCGGCGAGTCCCCCACACTCGAGCTGCCGCAGCTCAGCGCGACGCTCTGGAGCGCGGACCGACGGGTTGCCTGGATCGACGGCTCGCCGCGAAGCGAGGGCGATCGGGTCGGCGAGCACGTGGTCGAGATCATCGAGCCGAAGGCGGTCGTGCTGCGAAGCAGCGATACCCGGCTGCGCCTGGAAATGGCCTGGGCGGAGGATCCGCTTCCCCCGAAGGATTGGGATGACGATGGGAACTGAGCGACGTTCGATGCTTGGGCTCGCGCTCCTCGGAGCGCTCTCACTCTCGTGTGCGACGACTCCCCCGATGGAGTCACCGGCCAGGAGCCGGGAGCTGCCGCCGCCCACGCTGACTCCGCGCACGGTGTCGATCCCGGCCGACCGTCCGCGACCCGCAGCGCTTCGGCTGCTCGAAGAGACGCGCTTCACGCTGAACGTGCAGGATGCGGAGCTTTCGAGCTTGCTGCTCGGGCTGGGGCGGGACAGCCCCTTCAACGTGGTGGTCGAGCCGGGAGTTCGCGGAAGCGTGACGGCGGATCTCAAGGACGCCTCGCTGCGCGAGATCCTCGAGCAGCTCGTCCACCCGTTTGGATACGGATACTCGGTCCGAGGGAACGTCCTGCGGATCTTCCGCGGAGAGCGGGAGACCCGCACCTATCGCGTCGACTATCCGAACTACGAGCGGCGGGGGAGCTCGGACCTCACCATCACGGGCGCCATCGCCTCGCGCCCCGAGATCGGGGGCTCCGCATCCGGCGGCTCCAGCGCGGAGGACACCAGCACGGCCGGAGTGCAGACCACGCAGCAGGTCGACTTCTGGGCCGAGCTCGAGCGGGGTCTGCGGGCCATCGTCTTCGGCGCCGCGGGAGCGGAGGAGGAGGAAGAAGAAGACGACGAGGAGGACGAGGGAGGAGCGGTGCTGCCCGACCGACAGGTGGCGGTGGCCCGTCAGGCGGGTCTGGTGAACGTGACCGCGGAGCCCGCCGTTCTCCATCAGGTCGAAGCCTATCTCGACGAGGTCGCGCTCTCGACGCAGCGCCAGGTCCTGATCGACGTCCGCATCCTGGAGATCGACATCGGCGACCAGCTCGACCTCGGCGTCAGCTGGGAGTACGCGCCGGATCTGGGGTCGGGGTACGGGGGAACGCTCACGGGATCCATCCTGACCGCGATCTCCCCGATCTTCTCCCAGGACCTCGCGCCGCTGCTCACCAACGGGGGCTTCATGATCGGCCTCGCCGACGAGGACTTCGGCGTGGAGCTCGCCGCCCTGGCCACCCAGCGGGACATCCGCCTGATCTCGACGCCCAGCCTGGCCACGCTGAACAACCACAAGGCGATCATCAAGGTGGTGCGCAACGAGGTCTTCTTCATCGCAGAGGTGGAGACGGAGGTGGTGGAAGGCGTCGGAACCACCCAGACGACCGAGTTCGTGCCGCAGATCATCCCGGTCGGCGTGACCCTCGACATCACCCCGCAGATCTCCGATCAGAACGAGATCACGCTGCACCTCCATCCCAGCATCTCCGAGGTGGTGGAGATCGTGCCGCAGCCGCAGGCGGATACCACCCTGGACGACGTGGGGAGCCTCCCGGTCATCGACCTGCGGGAGACCGACACGGTGATGCGCGTGGCGGACGAGACGACCGTCGTGATCGGCGGGCTGATCCAGAGCCGCGAGCTCGAGCGGCAGCGCAAGTTCCCCGTCCTGGGAGATCTCCCCTGGCTGGGGCAGCTCTTCCGGCGAACCGACATCGAAGAGAGCCGGACCGAGCTGGTGATCCTGGTGACTCCGCGGGTCCTCGATGCGCCGAAGATCGCAAGGGTGCGCGAGGAAACCGAGAGGTCGATCGACGAGGCGAATGCCCTGCGACGGTCGCGCCTCCACGAACGCCCCTGGTGGAGACGCCCCTTCCGTCAGTACTACGGAGTGGAGTGAGATGCAGATCGGCTGCGACGTGAAGAGATGGGCACTCGGGCTCGCCGTGATGGCGGGAGCGGGGCTCGCGTGGGCGGAGCCCGCCCCCCAGGAGACGACCCGCTTGCAGACCCTGGCGGCGAGCGAGCGGGACTTCCTGTCGGGGGTCGCGGCACACCGGCGCGGAGACCTCGCCGCCGCCGGGCGCGCCTACGCCTCGGCCCTCGAGAAGGACGAAAGCTTCGTCGAGGCGATGGTCAACCAGGCCCGCGTCTGGATCGAGCTCGAGAGGTGGGAGGAGGCCGCGGCACGGCTCGACCGGGCCGGAGCCCAGAACCCCGACGATCCGACCGTCCACGCGGTCCGAGGCCTCCTCGCCCTGCGCACCGGCGACGCCGCCTACGCGGTGGACGAGCTGACCCGGGCCCTCGCACGGGTCCCCGACGACGTCGAGGTGCTGACCAATCTGGGCGCGGCCCTTCTCCAGCAAGGACTGCTTCGCGAGGCGAGAGAGCGGCTCGAGCAGGCGCAGCGGCTCGATCCCGATCGCGCCGAGGTGACCCTCAACCTGGGCCTCACACACGATCACGCCGGAGACCCACGGCGCGCCGTCTACCACTACCGCCGATTCCTGAAGCTCGCGGCGGGCGCCGACCCGAGTCGGCACGCCGTTCGACGTCGGCTCTCCGAGCTGCTCGGAGAGAAACATACCCGGACCACAGAGCTCGCCCTCGAAGGCGCGCTCCTCGGCTCGCCGCTCATGAATGGAGAAGAACGATGAAATGCAAGAGAAATGACAACCGATCCCGAGATCGCTCGGGCTTCACACTGGTAGAAATCCTGGTCGCGGTGGCGATCCTCGCGATCCTCTCCGCCGCCTTGACCCCGCTCGTCGTCAAGTACGTGAACGACGGACGCCGCGCCCGCACCCTGTCCGATTCCCAGGCCATCGGGCAGGCGATCATCGCGTTCAATCTCGATACCGGTCTCTGGCCGGTGAACAACGATGCGAACACGAACGACGCCGGAGAGCTCTCACGACTGGTGGGCCTGGCGGACGGCTTCGGGGCAGGAGACATCCCGGCAGGCGCGGGAGCCGCGACGGGCGACGGCAACTGGGATGGAGGCGGGAGCGGTGGCCGCGCCGGGGCGCTCGAGGACCACCTGGTCTTCAATCGGAACGGGGCGGTCGATCCGCTGTACACGGTGAGTCTCACGTCGCCCGAGCCTCCGGGCTGGAACGGACCGTATATCAAGATGGTGCCTGTCGACCCCTGGAGTCGGCCCTACGTCTGCAACGTCCGGTACCTGGAGGGGGGGAACGTAGCGGGCACGACGCAGGCCGAGAGGGAGCAGCACGCCGTGTTCTGCCTGTCCGCGGGACCCAATGGGACGTGGGAGACCAGCTTCGACGACGCCACCGAGCTCGAGAACCAGCCGGGAGGCGACGACATCGGCTGGCTGATCGAGGGGAACACCAACCGCTAGCGTCGAGTTACGAAAGCGATCCGCTTCGCCATTCCGGGGGTACCCGGAATGGCGAGGAGGACCGCCATGGGTCGCCTCCGCCGCTTGTCACGCATTTCCTCCGCCTCTAAGCTGGGCGTTCCACCCCTGCGATGAGATCAGCGGGACGAAGTTGGAGGCAGTTGCCATGTCCGATGTCTACGAGAAGCTGCGCGAGCGGCTCGACATGTTTCCTCAGGGGTTTCCCAGGACCGAGAGTCGTGTGGAGATCGAGATCCTGCGGGAGCTCTTCAGCCCGGAAGAAGCCGAGGTCATGCTCTCCCTGCGGCCTTCCCCCGAGCCCCCCTCCGCGGTCGCCGAGAGGATGGGGCGGGATGAGCGGGAGCTGGCCGACACCCTCTACGACATGTCGAAGCGGGGACTGATCCTGCGCTTCCGGGTGAACGAGGAGCAGGCCCTCTACTTCCTCGCGCCGTGGGTGGTGGGGATCTGGGAGTTCCAGGTCAAGAACCTGAACGACGAGAACATCCGGCTCTACGAGAAGTACCACAACGAGGCGATGGTTCCCGAGCGGCGGAAGACCAAGGCGGCCGGATTTCGGGTGATTCCCGTCGAGCAGGAGGTGGGGTCGGATTCCCAGATCGAGACCTACGAGAAGGTGTCGGAGATCATCGAGTCCAGCACGCGGTTCGCGGTGGCCGACTGCATCTGCCGGAAGGAGGCAGAGATGTTCGGCCACGGCTGTGACAAGCTGCTGGAAGGCTGCATGATGTTCGACATGGCCGCCGAGTACTACATCGAGAACGAGTTCGGACGGGAGATCACCAAGCAGGAGGCGAGGGAGACCCTCGAGAAGGCCGAGGAGGACGGCCTGGTCCACCACTCGTCGAACCACCTGGGGAAGAAGATCTTCATCTGCAACTGCTGCGGTTGCTGCTGCAAGGCACTGGCCCACATCAACAAGCACGGCAACCCGGACGCCATCGCCCGATCCAACTACTACGCCGTCGTCGATCCGGAGGAGTGCAACGAGTGTGAGATGTGTGTGGACCGGTGCCAGGTCTACGCCATCGAGCTGGAGGACGATGTCGCCACCATCGACAAGGAAAAGTGCATCGGCTGCGCTCTCTGCGTCTCGAGCTGTCCGACGGATTCGATCTCGCTGACCCGGAAGTCGGCCGACGAGGCGGTGCCGATCTTCGCGGACGACGCTGAGCTGCTCGGGACGGTGGCCAGGGACAAGAACAAGGAATTCCCGTTCCAGTAACGGGTGCTGGGCGGCGCCGCCCGGCTCGAGCCGGGTGCAGCGCCGCCATACATGAGGCAATCTGGGAGCTCTCATCAGCCGGAGGAGAGGCTCCCGTGCGCCGAATCACCGTCCCCTTCACATTGGTCCTGCTGCTGACCGGTGCCTGTGCCCCTCGTGCGCCTCTCGCCGAAGCGGATTCCCCCGGGTTCTCCTCCACCGGCCACGTCCATGACGTTCGGATCCTGCGAGACACCTGGGGAATCCCCCACGTCTTCGGCAAGACCGATGCGGACGTGGCCTTTGGCCTCGCCTACGCCCACGCAGAGGACGACTTCGCGACGATCCAGGATTCCCTGCTGGCGGCCCGGGGGCGCCTGGCCTCGGTCTACGGCCGCAAGGCCGCGGCCAATGACTACATGGTCCACCTGTTCCGCGTCTGGGACGTGGTCGAGGAGAAGTACGAGACCGAGCTCAGCCCCGAGATGCGGGCGGTCTGCGACGCCTACGCCGAGGGAGTCAACCACTACGGCGCTCTGCACCCGGGGGAGCTGCGACCGGGAATCCTTCCCATCCGCTGCGAGGACGTGGTCGCCGGCTTCGTTCACAAGGTGCCGCTCTTCTTCAGCGTCGACCGGACCCTTCTCGAGTTGATGGGCCCGGAGCGTCCGCTCGAGGTCTCGGAGCGGGTCGAGGTGCAGCCGATGCCGGGTGACGTGAGACCGCAGCCGGGAACCGGCTCCAACGCCATCGCCGTCGCGCCGAGCCGATCCGCGGACGGCAAGACCCGGCTCTCCTCGAACTCCCACCAGCCGTGGGAGGGGCCGGTGGCCTGGTACGAGATTCACGTGCACAGCGAAGAGGGCTGGGACATGTACGGGGGGCTCTTTCCCGGAAGCCCGGTCGTCTTCAACGGCTACAACCGGAACCTCTCCTGGACCTTCGAGCGAGAGGTGCTCTGGTCGGTTCACGGGCCCGTCCTGCGCCGGCCCCACGGAACCTACGCCATCCGCTACGCGGGCATCGGCGAGGTGCGGATGATGGAGCAGTGGTACCGGATGGACCGGGCGCGGAGCTTCGAGGAGTGGCTGGACGCCGTCCGCATGATGTCGCTGCCGATGTTCAACTTCACGTATGCCGACGAGCGGGGGAACATCTACTACGTCTACAACGCCCTGCTCCCGATGCGGGCCGAGGGCTACGACTGGTCGAAATACCTCCCGGGGGACACCTCGGAGACGCTCTGGACCGAGTACCTGCCCTTTGAGAAACTTCCCCAGATTCGGAACCCCGCCTCCGGGTTTCTGCAGAACTGCAACAACACGCCCTATCAGACCACGACCGGCCCGGAGAATCCGAAGCCCGAGGACTACTCCGCGACTCTCGGCATCGAGACGCTGATGACGAATCGCGCCCTTCGGGCCCTCGAGCTGCTGGGCGCGGACGACTCCATCAGCGAGGAGGAGTTCCACGCCTACAAGTACGACATGCGCTACTCGGAGGAGTCGTGGGTGGCGGACATCGTGCGCGAGATCCTGGCTGCGCCTCCGCCCGACGATCCGACGCTGCGGGAGGCGGTGGAGGTGCTGCGGGGCTGGGACCTGGAAACCGATCCCGACAACACGGGTGCGGCCATCGGGGCGCTGACGGCCCAGCCGGGCTACCGGGCGCGCTACCTGGGTCTGCCGCAGCCGGATGCGATGGAGGTGTTCACGCGTGTGGCGCACCAGCTGAAGCGGGCTCACGGACGCATCGACGTGCCGTGGGGCGAGGTGAACCGGCTGCGTCGGGGAGAACTCGATCTCGGTATTGGCGGGGGGCCGGACGTTCTCCACGCCGTCTATGGGGGCGAACTCGAGGACGGCCGCGCCGCCGGCACACGAGGCGATTCCTTCGTGCTCTTCGTCACCTGGGACGAGAACGGCCCGACGGCGCGCGCCGTCAGCCCCTACGGTACCGCGATCCAGGACGAGAGCTCTCCGCACTACGCGGACCAGTCGCCGCTCTTCGCAAAGCGCCAGACCCGGCCGATCTGGTTCGACGAGGCGGAGATCCGGGCGAACCTGGAGCGGGAGTACCGTCCGGGGGAAGAGCTGGCAGCACCAGGAGACATTCAATGAAGACTGGAGAGATTCGTCTGCAAAGGCGCGAATTCGTAAAGAATTCTGCTGTTGCTACGGGCGTGGTGATGCTCTGCGGGTGCTCGAGCGGGCCGTCGCGTGAAGGGGAGCGTGCGGGGACGGGCGCCGGCGACGATGCGGGCACGCAGCGCGAGCAGCTCCTGGAGGATCTCGCCAGCGTGAGGAAGCACGCCGAGGAGGTCCTCGTCTCCACCTACGGGGAGGAGTTCGCCGCAACCGTCGCGGCGGAGACCGATCGTGAGCTCGAGCGGCTGATCCCCGAGATTCCCTACATCGGCGGTGCCGAGAACCGGCTCACGGAGAACCTGAACCAGACGGCCCTGGTGCTGGCTCTCCACCGGGCCATGACGACCCATGGCAAGAGCGTGGAGGAGACGGGGAGCGTTCTCTACCGGACCGTGGAGTCCATGGTGGGGTCGTATCCGCGCTTCTTCACCCGCGCCATCGGGTTCCTCCGGCTGACCCCCTTCGAGCCGGGGAAGGTCCGTGAGGCGGCGCTGGAGTCGCAGAAGCGTTGCCATCCCGGCGACTGGGTCTTCCACTTCGTCGAGGGAGACGGTGACGACTTCGACTGGGGAATGGACTACACCGAGTGCGGCATCGTCAAGTTCCTCCGCGCGCAGGGGGCGGACGACCTCGCGCCCTATCTCTGCCTCGCGGACTTCCCCATGAGCGACGCATTCGGCCTGGGGCTGGAGCGCAGCACGACCCTCGCAGAGGGAGCGGAGCGCTGCGACTTCCGCTTCAAGCGGGGCAGAGAGACGCCGCGGGGATGGCCACCGAAGTTCCTCGACGGAGAGGAGCCACAGGCGTCGGAGAGGGAAGGGCACCCTAGCGAGTCACCGGACCGGGAAGGAGCGTAGGAGATGATCATCGACGCCCACAGCCACATCTGGGAAGAGAAGCTGATGTCCGCGGAGATGGAGAGGATCATCGACCAGGTCGTCGAACGATTCGGGATCGCCGACCCAGAGCAGCTCCGCAACGGGACCATCGACCGTCTTCTCGGCGAGATGGACGAGGCCGGCATCGACAAGACGGTGCTTCTCGCACTGGATGCGGGCATCGCCTTCCGCGCCGCTGCGACAATGCGCGACTACAACGACTACGTGGCGGACATCGTGAGACGGCATCCCGACCGGATCATCGAATTCTGCGGGATCGATCCCCGCCGCGGCAAGGAGGCCGTGGGGGAGCTGGAACGGTCCGCCGACATGGGGCTCCGCGGCCTCAAGCTGTGGACGCTCACCGGCTTCTATCCCGACGACGAGAGCCACTACCCGCTCTACGAGAAGGCGATCGAGCTGGGGTTTCCCATGCTCTTCCACACCGGGAGCGGTCCGCCGGGGACCTACTTGAAGTTCAACCGGCCCGTGTACGTGGACAAGGTTGCGGTGGATTACCCCGAGGCCCGCATCATCATGGCCCACCTGGGCCATCCCTGGGTCGAGGAGGCCATCGCCGTGGTCACCAAGAACCCGAACGTCTACGTGGACATCTCGGCTTGGGAGCCGACCTTCAAGGTGGCCCCTTTCGTGCTCCTGCAGGCCCTCGTCCAGGTCAAGGCCGCGACCGGTAGCCTGCGACAGGTGCTCTTCGGGACCGACTGGCCGCTCTTCACGCCGATCCTCTCCCTCACGGAATGGGTGGAGGGGATCAGGGATTGCTCCATGCCGCCGCCGCTGCAGATGATGGGCTTCAGGGACTTCTCCGAGGAGGAGAAGCAGATGATCCTGGGCGGAAACGCGGCCAGGATGCTCGGGCTCTAGCCCGCCACCTGCTCCCCCGTTTGCGTGTCCGCCGCTGCCGCGGTCGTCTTCTCCATGGTGATTCCGGTGAACCCGTAGAAGATCGAGACGATCGGGTTCAGCAGGTTCATGAAGGCGTAGGGCAGGTAGGCCAGGGGATAGACGCCGAGCGTGGCCCACATGAAGGCCCCGCAGCTATTCCACGGAATCAGCGGCGAGGTCAGCGTCGCGGAGTCCTCGAGGACGCGGGATAGATTCTTCGGGTGCAGCCCGCGCTTCTCGAAGGCGTCCTTGTACATGCGGCCCGGGATCACGATGGCGATGTACTGATCGGAGGCGACGGCGTTCATCCCGATGCAGCTCAGCACCGTGGTCGTCACCAGCGAGCCGGTGCCCCGGATCATGGAGAGCAGCGAGCGCGCGATCGCCTCCAGCATGCCGGTGCGCTCCATGATCCCGCCGAAGCAGAGCGCGCAGATGATCAGCGCGACGGTCTCCATCATCCCCATCAGCCCGCCCCGGGTGAGCAGGTCATCCACCTCGGCGACTCCCGTGGCGGAGACGTACCCGGTGTGGGCGGCAGCGATCACGTCGGCCATCGAGCTCGATTGGGTCCAGACCGCGCAGAACCCTCCGAGCAGCGTTCCCGCCAGGAGCGCGGGCAGCGGAGGAATCCGCCTCACGACCATGGCGATGACCAGGACCGGGGGGAGCAGGAGCAGGGGATGGATGAAGAAGCTCGCCTCCATCGTGTGCAGCATGGTGCCGATCTGGGGAGCTTCCAGAGAACCCCCCGCATACCGGGCTCCAATCCACGCGTAGAGGATCAGGGCGAGGATGAAGCCGGGCGCGGTGGTGTAGAGCATATGGCGGATGTGGGCGAACAGGTCCACCCCGGCCATCGCCGGCGCCAGGTTGGTGGTGTCCGAGAGAGGCGACATCTTGTCGCCGAAGTAGGCTCCGGAGATGATGGCGCCCGCCACCATCGGGAGCGGAATCCCCATCGCGCCACCCACACCGATGAGGGCTAATCCGACGGTGCCCGCCGTCGACCACGAGGAGCCCGTGCCCAGCGACACGATGGAGCAGATGACCATCGTCGCGACCAGGAAGATTCCCGGGGATAGGATCTTCAGCCCGTAGAAGATCATGGTCGGCACCACACCTCCCAGGATCCACGTCCCGATCATGGTGCCGACGACCATGAGAATCAGCACCGCGCCCATGGCGAGATTGATGCCGTGGGTCATGCCGGCCTGGATTTCCTCCCACCGGGCTCCGTGGAAGGCCGCCACCAGGCCGGCCACTGCCGCCCCGGCGATCAACGGAATGTGCGGCGAGAGACCGTACACGCTGATTGCCAGCACGAGAGCGCCGATCAGGAAGATCACGGGGATCAGGGCCACGCCCAGGCGGATCGGCCGCTGCTCCGGGTGACCGGTCATTCGGAGCCGCTCTCCTGTCGGATCTCAGCCATCGAGTGCTCTCTCCTCCGTCGCCCATCCTCGCTTGCTGGAATCCCGCGATCGGGGTGAGGGAGACGACGAAGGAGGGGAAACGGGCCACACTGTGACACACTCCGACCCGGTCTCAAAGCTTCCCCGGGAGCGCCTACCGGCTGTGCAGTAGCGAGGTCCCGACCTCGACCGCCAGGAGCCCTCCTGGGGGGGGAATCCGCCCTCAAGGCCCCTTCCCGGAGAGCCGATTCAGTACCGGAGATTCGGAGGAGAGCCCGGTGCTCGCGGTGCTGCTGTCCATCATTCTCTCGCTGCTCGCCTGCGGCTACGTGGGCCTCCGGATGCTCAGGCTGGCCCGGAGGACCCGGAAGCTGCCCGAACTCTGCATGGGCGCGGGGCTCTCTGCCTTCGCTCTCGCTCAGGCGACTCGGCTGGCCTTCAGTGGGCTCGGAGCCCGATTGGACCCGGAACTCGCACTGGCGATGTACGGAGTCATGCAGCTGAGCTACGCGACGGCCCTGTTCGGAATCTGTTTCTTTACCGTGGTCGCCTTCGACATCCAGAGCCGCTGGCGCTGGGTGTTGCTGGTGGGGATCGTCGGCCTGTCGGTGCTCAGCCGCTCGATGCAGGTGTATCTGATCGCTCCCCAGCTCCTGAGCGAAGCCTCCAGTTTGGGGGCCCCGTTCTGGGAGCCGATCGCCGTCGCGACCTTCGCGATGGCTTTCTGCTGGTCGGCGGCCGAATCGCTGCACTACCACCGACTGATGCGCCGTCGGATGGCGCTGGGTCTCGCCGATCCCATCGTCACCAATCGCTTCTTCGTCTGGGGAGCGGGCGCGGCCGCGACGGGCCTACTGGTCCTGCTGCTGACCGGGCTCTTCCTCGAGGGTCACACGCTGATCAACAACTCGCCGGTGGCCTCGGTGGTGGTGACCATCTGCGGAGTGCTGTACGCGGTGGTTCCGGTACTCACCTTCGCGCCACCGCCCGCGTACCTGCGCTTCGTGGAGAGGCGTGCCGAACGTAGCGGGGCCGGGAGCGCCTGATTCCGCAACCTCGAGCACGGCTGCTCCGAGCCCGCTTTCCTCTCCACGGCTTCCGCCCGAATCGCGCTGCCGTCGGATCGGCGACGGACGGCCTTCAGCCTCCCCGAATCTCGGGACCGGTGGCGCTCGAGGGCGGATGCCGGGCGGGCGCGGGGGCGATCAGCCCGAGCAGCGAGACGAAGACCGCCAGAACCACTCCTCCGAGAATCAACTGATCGACGCCGAGTCCGCCGTCGAGGAGCCAGCCGAAGAGCGCCGGGCTGAGCGCCGTGGCAAAGACGCCGGCCGATCCGACGATGCTGCTGATGGCGCCGAGGGCTTCGACCCCGAAGACCTCGGCCCAGAGGGCCGGCATGGTGACGGAAACACACCCGAAGCTGAGCCCCGCGCCCCCGAGCCAGACCAGTGCGGTGTAGGGATGCGTGTGGAGCATCAGGAAGGTCAGCGCGAACACATAGGGAATCAGAACGAACGGGAACAACCGCCTGGCCGTGAATCGGTCCACCAGAGGTCCGATGCAGAACGACGATACCCGGCCCATGACCGCCGACGCGATGAAGCACGAAGCCGCCCACTCGAGACTCCATCCCTTGTGCTCGGCGATCTTGCCGAGATGGATGATGAGCCCGGTGCTGAAGAACGGAATCATGAGAGTGATCGGCACGGCGAGGTAGAAGAAGGGGGTCTTGAGAACATCCTTCCGGGTCCAAGCGGCCGAATCCCCGGCCGGGGCCTCCTTGGAGCGAGAAGGGGGGAGATGGAAGCGGTCGGTGCGCCTGATGAGAGCGAGGCTGAGCGGCAGAAACACCAGCACCACTCCCGCGGACATGGCCTGGAGCGTCTGCTGCCAGCCGATCCGCGCGATGAGGTGCGCCAGAGTCATGGGGAACAGGGCAATCGCGAAGGAGAAGCCCAGCCCCACGATGGCCAGCGCCTTGCCTCTCTGGCCGCCGAAGAAGCGGGTCGTGGAGACCCCCCCCGATCTGGGTCATCAACCCCTGTCCGGTGAGTCGGAGGAACAGGACGCCCACGAAGAGCACCGGAAGGGAGGACGCCAGTGACGTGGTCAAGAGCGACGCGGCCATGAGCAGACCGACGAAGAGGCTGCAGACGCGCAGATTGACGCGGTCGAGGATCGGTCCGAAGAGCGGCATCAGACCCGCGCTGACCAAGGTCGCGGCCGAGTAGAGCGTCCCGAAGCCTCCGGCTCCGAGCGTGAACACCGCGGCGAAGGAGGGGGCGAAGAGCGCGAACGAGAACGACTGCCCCGGGCCCGAGAAGAACATGTGGAGCGAGCTGAAGGTCAGGAACCTGGGATAGTCTCTGGTCAGCCTGGCGTATTCTCCGAGCATGACTCCCCGACGGGTTCTTCGCCCCGCGGGAGGGTTCCACGGGAGTCGACCGAGTTCAAGTCGCGCGCCGCGGGGACCGACGGATTCGCGAAGCTCATCCTCTCGGGTGGCCACCGTGCAGACTGAAATGATCGAAACGGAGCGACTGCTGCTTCGCCCCTGGAGGGCCGCGGATCTCGAGCCGTTCGCGGAGCTCAACGCGGATCCGCGCGTGATGGAGCACTTTCCCAGGGTCGCCTCCCGCGCGGAGAGCCAGGCTCTCATGGGTCGCATCCGCGGGCACTTCGATCGACACGGCTACGGGTTCTGGGCGGTCGAGCTGAAGCGGGGTGATCCCTTCATCGGCTTCGTCGGGCTGGGCACGGTGCCATTCGATGCCCACTTCACGCCTGCCGTGGAGATCGGGTGGCGCCTCGCCCGCGCGAGCTGGGGCCGCGGCTACGCGACCGAGGCCGCCAGGGCCGCGCTGCGCCTCGCCTTCCTGGAGCTGGAGCTCGACGAAGTCGTCTCCTTCACGGTGACCGCGAATCGCCGATCCCGAGCGGTGATGGAGAGGATCGGCATGCACCGCGCGGACGCCGACGATTTCGATCATCCTCACGTTCCGGCCCGTCACCCGATGCGCCGTCACGTCCTGTATCGGTTGGGAAGGGCGGAGTGGAGGGCGCTGCCAGCAGGAGTCGAGGATGGCTGAAGCCGGCGGGAGAGAGCTTCGCGACCTCGCCGCGGCACCGCGTCAGCAGTCGGGCACGTTCACCGCGAGACCACCCTGGGAGGTCTCCTTGTAGCGCCTGGACATGTCCGTGCCGGTCTGTCGCATGGTGGCAATGACCTGGTCCAATGACACGATGTGACGACCGTCCCCGCGCAGCGCGAGTCTCGCCGCGTTGATCCCCTTGACGGCGCCCATCGCGTTGCGCTCGATGCAGGGAATCTGCACGAGACCGCCGACCGGGTCGCAGGTCAGCCCGAGGCTGTGCTCCATGCCGATCTCCGCCGCGTTCTCGGCCTGGGCGTTGGAGCCGCCGAGCGCCGCCACCAGGCCTGCCGCCGCCATCGAACAGGCGACCCCGACCTCCCCCTGGCAGCCCATCTCGGCGCCGGAGAGCGAAGCGTTCTTCTTGTAGAGAATGCCGATCGAGCCCGCCGTCAGGAGAAATCGCGTCACACCTTCCGGGCTCGCGTCGGTGGTGCACTCCAGGTAGTACTTCAGCACCGCCGGGATGATTCCAGCGGCTCCATTGGTGGGCGCGGTGACCACACGACCGCCCGCGGCGTTCTCCTCGCCGACCGCGATCGCCCAGACGTTGACCCACTCCAGGGCGTCGAACGGGCCTTCCCCCTCCGGCGACGCCAGCTCCCGGGCCAGACGCGGCGCCCGTCGCGGGACCTCGAGAGCGCCGGGCAGATGACCCTCCGCCCGCAGCCCTCTCTCGATGCACCGATCCATCGCTTCCCAGACGCGCTGGCACTGCCTCCGGACCTCGGACTCGCTCCGCCACGCGATCTCGTTGGCCATCGCGATGTCCGCGAACCGGAGCCCGGTCCGCTCACCGAGGGCGAGGAGCTCGGAGGCCGAATCGAACGGGTATCGCGGTCGTTCCGGCCGCTGGTCCACCGCCCGCGCCTCGTCACCGCCCTCGACGATGAAGCCGCCGCCAATGGAGAAGTACTCCCGCCGGAGCACGACCGCGCCCCCGGCGTCGCTGGCGGTGAAGCGCATGCCGTTGCTGTGCCCGGGGAGGAGTTGGTCTCCCCGCATCAGGAGGTCCCGGCTCTCGCTGAACTCGATGCTTCTCCCATCGCCCAATCTCAGCTTGCCTTCGGATCGAATCCGCTCGAGAGTGGGAGCGATCGCATCGGGGTCGATCTGATCCGGTAGATGTCCTTCGAGGCCCAGCACGATGGCTTGATCGGTGCGATGACCGCGGCCGGTCAGGGCCAGGGAGCCGAACAATTCGATGGACAGGCGGCTCACGCTGTTCGGGTCTCCCGCCAACGTCGCCGCGAAGCGAGCCGCCGCTCGCATCGGACCCATGGTATGCGAGCTCGATGGCCCGATGCCGATCTTGAAGATGTCGAAGATGCTGATTCTCATTGCGCCGGGCCCATTGTATCTCTTCGCGATGGAGATCTCTGGGAAGCTCCGTGTAGGTTCGCCGCCGGGTTGCGCGAATGGTAGCCTTGCCCGCGATGGCTGCTGAGCAGTCAGACCTGATCGACGCGAAGCTTGTCGGAAGGAGGGAGGGAGATGCACCGTGGACTGCTGATCGCCCTGGCGGTCTGCTTCGCCGTGGGATGCGCAGGGGTAGTGCCGCCTGCCGCCGATACGACGATCGACTGGACGGCGATGGCCGAGGAAAGGGTGCCTGAGATCGTCACCCGGGACCCCGACGGAAGCGAGCGAGTGACCAAGCTGTGGCTGGTGGTCCTGGACGGGGAGGGTCTGATCCGCACGGGCGACACCCGTTGGTTCCGCAACATCGAACGCGCGGATTCGGCATTCCGGGAGAAGTACGGCTTCCAGGACTGGCTCATCCACCCCTTCGGGGAGCCCGACAAGAACGTGATGCGACTCGTGCCGCGCGAGTAGGAGCCGACCGACGCCACGAGAGGATCAGCGAACCCATGACCCATCCCTTCCGATTCGGAGTCCAGCTCCACGAGCTCCCCGCAGGAGACTGGCGCGCTCGCGTGCGACGCATCGAGGCGCTCGGCTACTCCACGATCTTCTGGCCCGACCACTTCGGACCGCAGTGGGAGCCGGTGGCGGCGCTCGCCGCCGTTGCGGCTGCGACGGAGACGATCCGGGTGGGATCGCTGGTCTACGACGTGGACTACCGACATCCCGTCGTGCTCGCCAAGGCGGCGGCGACGACCCACCTGCTCTCCGGGGGACGCTCCGAGTTCGGCATCGGAGCCGGCTGGATGGAGTCGGACTACTCGGAGGCGGGCATCCGCTTCGACCGGCCCGGTCTGCGAATCGAGCGTCTCGAGGAGGCCCTGTCGATCATCCGGGGAATGTGGACCGATCCGAAGACGAGCTTCACCGGGAAGCACTACCGCACCGAGGACGCGCAACGTACCGCGGAGCTGCCGAAGGGCTCGGTGCCGCCGATCCTGATCGGGGGCGGCGGGCCGCGGGTGCTGCGACTGGCCGGACGCCACGCGGACATCGTGGGCATCAGCGCCATGGTCGACCAGGGAAAGGTCACCCCGGAGACGGCGCGCAACGTCTCTCCGGAACGCGTGCGCGAGAAGATCGCGTGGATCCGGGAGGGTGCGGAGCAGGCGGGGCGCGACCCGGACTCCATCGAGCTCCAGACGCTCACCTTCGTCTGCGCCGTGACCGATGACCCGAAGCCCATCCGCCAGATGCTCTCGGAGAACACCGGGATGAGCGTCGAGGAGGTGGAGAACTGCCCGCTCTTCCTCGCCGGCTCGGGCTCGGAGATCTGCGACCGCCTGGAGCGCCAGCGGGAGGAGACCGGCGTCAGCTACATCGCGATTCAAGGGGGTGACTTCGATCTGGTGGAGCGCTTCGCCGAGGAGGTCGTTGCGCCGCTCAACGGGAAGTAGCCAGTCCGGACCATGGGCCGGGCGGCGGCCGGCGCGGACTGGCATACTCCCCGCCGTGGAGCTCCTGCACCGGTCTCTGTTCCTTTCCGCGCTGCTTACCGTCGCCCTGCTGCCGGCTGCCGACGCTGCCTCGGACGAGCGTCCGTGGCTGGTGGTCGACGCCCCGCGCGAGGTGGAGTCCGAGGTGAAGCACTCGCTCCTCGAGGTGCGCGGTCATGGCGGGGCCCGCCGCGGCAGCGGGCACGACGTGGTGATCGCGATCGACGTCTCCGAGAGCACCCTCGAGGGCACCGGAATCGATCTCGACGGCGACGGCCCCCTGGGCCGCTCCGATCCCGAGCTCCTCGCCTGGCTCGATGGCCAGCTGGTGAACGATTCCCGGCTGGAGAGGCTACGCGACCGGCAGGACTTCGACGACACGGTTCTGGCCGCGGAGCTCGAGGCGGCCCGCGCTCTTGCCGCGCGTCTCGATCCCAATCGCTTCCGCGTGGCGATTCTCGCCTTCGCCGAGCAGGCGCACGTGCTGGCTCCTCTGGGAAGCTCTCGCCCACGCCTCGAAGAGGCGCTTCGCGGCCTGCACCAGGATCTCCATCTGGAGATGGCGGGCACGAACTTCGCCGCGGCCGTCGAAGGCGCCCACCAGATCCTCCGCCCCGACCCCGGAATCCCGGACGACCGGCTACGCTCGATCGTCTTCCTCTCCGACGGAGCTCCCACGAGACCCATCCACGGAGACCGGGCCCAGCGGTACGCTCTCACCGCGGCGATGACCGCCGCTCTCGACGGGATCCATCTCTACGCCTTTGCCATCGGCCCCGAGGCCGAGGCGGGGCTCAAGATCATGGAGCGCATGGCGGTCTGGTCCGGGGGACGCCTCGAGACGGTGTCGCGTCCCGCGCAGGTGGTGGCCCGACTCCGGCGGCTCGATCTGGTAGGAATGGCCGATGTCAGCGTCGTGAACGAGACCACCCGAGGCACGGCTCGCGCCCTCCGCATCTTTCCGGACGGGAGCTTCGACGGATTCGTCGAGCTGGCTCCTGGCCGCAACCGTCTGCGCTTCGCCGCGCGGGATCGTGGCGGGTCGGTCCACGAGGTGGAGCGCTGGGTCAGCTATGAGCTGCCCACCGGGCCGCCGCAGGTGTCGGCGGGACCCGCCGGAGGGGAGGAGTCGACCGAGGACAGCCTGGTCCAGGAGCTCCGCCAGCGAACCGCCGAGATCGAGGCGCTGGCCGACCTGGAGCGACGCCGGGAGCAGCAGCGCAAGGAGCTGGAGCTGCGCGCCGAGGAGCTGGGCGGCTCCTGAACTTCCCTCAGCGGTCCGGGGAATCCCAGGGGCCGGACATCTTGGCGGCAGCCGCGAACACGCCCCAGGAGCCGCAGCGATCGCAGTCCACGTCGTTTCCGTAGCAGCAGAAGGGCGTGGTGAAGTGGTCCCCCTCGATGTAGAGCGGCAGCATGGTCTTCATCATCGGGCAGTGGTCGGTGACCAGCTTGGCGGTGGCGGGGCGCATCAGCTCGAGGCTGCGGGTCGAGCTCCAGATGAAGCCCGGATAACGGCGCTTCAGGTCGAAGACGATGTCGATGGCGCGCTCCCGCTCCTCGACGTTCTCCCAGGCCC
Source organism: uncultured Spirochaetales bacterium (assembly GCA_964615365.1). Classification (GTDB taxonomy): domain Bacteria; phylum Myxococcota_A; class UBA9160; order UBA9160; family UBA6930; genus CAVXZE01. The sequence goes on along the minus strand of CAZTOU010000066.1, from coordinate 8,193 downwards.
TCGCTGAGACCTCGCCGGCGCGGGGCACGTAGAAGCTGAAGGTGAGACCGGGCGCCTTGCCGTCGCGAAGCTCGAGCACCAGTTCCTCCAGGAGATGCTGGTTCTCGCGGTGCACCACGCACTGCACCACCACATCGGAGCTGAAGTCGTCCGGGATGGCGTCGATGTTCTTCATGACGCGGTCGAAGACACCGGCGCCGCGCACTGCGTCGTTGATCTCCGGGGGACCGTCCAGGGAGATCACGTAGGTGATGTCCGGCCCGAAGTCCTTGAGGGGCACCGTCCCGTTGGTGGTGATGTGATTGGTGCGGAAGAGGGAGATGCCCTTCGCGACAGTGCGCCAGCGGAGCATCGGCTCCCCGCCCATCCACATCATGAAGCGGATTCCGTGCCGGTCCCGGAGACGCTCGAGCTCGGAGAGGACCCGGTCGGAGCTCATCTCGCCTTCGGGCCGGTTCGGGTTCCCCTCCCGGAAGACGAAGCAGTGCTTGCAGTGGAGGTTGCAGTGGTTGGTGACGTTGACCATGGCGCCCGGATAGGGGGGCGGCGGCTCCATCGTGAGCCGCCGTGCGCCCAGTGACGCAGCGGGTCGCTCCAGAGAATCGGAGCTGGGGGGCGTGGGAGGGGCGAAGTCCTTCATGTCCGGGTCCCGCATCTCCATGGAGGGTAGTCCACTGATCGGCACGCGTCGTATCGGCATGAGGAGTATGCTCGGGGGCATTCGAGAGGGAGGAGCCGTGATGCCTTCGGAAGACGTTCTCTACGAGGTGGATGGGGCCATCGCCTGGGTGACCCTGAACCGCCCCCAATACCGCAACGCCCAGAGCTGGCCGCTCCTCGACGTGCTCGACGCGGCGCTGGAGCGCGCGATGCGGGACGAGGCGGTAAGGGTGGTGCTGGTGCGGGGAGCCGGGGAGCATTTCTCCTCGGGGCACGACCTGGGAACGCCCGAGCAGCGCGCCGACTGGGAGGCTCGGAACATCCCGGAGGGGGGGATCCAGTTCTACGAGTACTTCCGGAAGTACAACCTCGACTACACGCTCCGGTGGCGAAATCTCCCGAAGCCCACCATCGCCATGGTGCGCGGCTACTGCATCTTCGGGGGATGGATGATCGCCGCAGCGATGGACCTGGTGTTCGCCTCACCCGATGCGCGCTTCCTCGGTGGCCTGGTCGAGTACTTCTCGCTCCCCTGGGACATCCATCCCCGCAAGGCCAAGGAGCTGGCCTTCGAGAGCCGCTTCATCGACGCCGAGGAGGCGCGCGCGCTGGGCTTCGTGAACCGCATCTACCCTGCGGACGAGCTGGAGCGGGAGACGTTCGCCTACGCGCGCCGCGTGGCGGAGAACGGTCGCACCGCTCTGCGCATGTCGAAGCTCGCCATCAACAAGGTCCAGGACATCCAGGGCTACAGCGCGGCGCTGGAAGCCGCCTTCGCCGACTACCTGGTGATGTCCCAGCGGGGCGGCGGCGCGTTTCCCAAGGAGGGCGAGCGCCGCCTGGGCGCTGTCGATCTGGCCGTGCGCGGGCTGCGGGGGGAGCGCCCGGGCCTGGAAAGGAGCTGAGCTCAGTACAGCTCAAACTGCTACGTCACACCGGGCTCCGGGAGAGGTCTAAAGGTGCTAGGGAGACGACTCCCTCCGATCGATGGAGGCGATCGGGATCGGCGACCGAGGTGGACGACGGGTTGACATCGAGCATCGAGCAGCGGGTCCGGCAGGCCAAGGAGGGCAGCCGGGAGGCACTGGAGGGATTGGTACGCCACGTCCAGGGGCCCGTGTACGGGCTCTCTCTCAGGATGCTGGGAGACCCGGGCGAGCTGCATGCAGGGCCTCCTCCAGTGTCTCAGCCGCGAGCTCCGCCTCGCTTTCGTGCTCGGTCAGGTCTTCGAAGTCAGCAGCGAGGAAGGCGCCACCATCCTCGGCATCAGGCCCGCGGCCTTCCGCAAGCGCCTCTCGCGCGGGCGCGATGGCATCCGGCGTTTCCTGACCCGGAACTGCGGCCTGGTTCGGCCGGAGAATCCCTGCTCCTGCGAGCGGCAGGCTGTCTACGACATCGAGGTCGGCTGGATCGACCCCGACCACCCGCGATACGCGGAGTCGCGAACCCCTGCCGAGGGGCGGGACGATATCCGGGATCGCCTCCGGGAGCTGGACGAGATGGGCCGGGTGGCCGCGCTCTTCCGCGCCTATCCCGGGCGGGGCCCGTCCGAGTCGTTCGTGGGGCTGGTGAAGCAGCTCCTGGATTCAGGGAGGTACCGCCTGCTGGCCGAGTGATTCCGGGAGCGGATGCACGGGATCCGGTAGCGAGTTGGAAACCGTCAGGGAGAGACGAAGATGGCAGTGTACGTGATCGGGCAGCTCGACATCCACGACAGGAACGAATACGGGAAGTACGAGCGCGGCTTCTTCGAGATCTTCAACAAGTACCAGGGGGAATTCCTCGTGGTGAACGAGCAGCCCGAGGTCCTGGAGGGGGAGTGGACGCATACACGGACCGTGGTGATCCGGTTCCCCTCCATGGAAGAAGCCAGGCGCTGGTGGGACTCCCCCGAGTATCAGTCCCTGGCGGAGCACCGGCGTCGCGGCTCCGAGGGCAACATCATCCTCATCGACGGGTTGCCTGCGACCTGATCGGGGCGTGGCGGGTGCGCGCGCGGATCCACTACTCCGGTTCCGCGATCCTGACGAGCTGCTTTCCCAGGTTCTCGCCGCGCAGCATCCCGATGAAGGCGCGGGGTGCGCTCTCGAGCCCCTCCGCGATGGTCTCGCGGTAGACGAGCTTCCCCTCGCGGATCCAGCCGGCCAGAGTGCGGATCGCCTCCGGGTACTCCGGGATCCACTCTCCCACCAGGAAGAAGCGGTGGGTGGGAGCGGGGGCCAGCGCTCCCAGGACTTCGAACGGCGTCTTCACCTCGCTCATGGATCGCGCGTTGTAGGCGGAGATGAAGCCGCAGATCGGGACGCGCGCTCCGGGGTTGAGCAGGGGCACCACCGCATCGAGGACCGCTCCGCCGACGTTCTCGAAGTAGACGTCGATTCCGTCGGGACAGGCCGCCCGCAGATCCGCTGGAAGACTTCCCCCCTTGTAGTCGACGCAGGCACCGAATCCGAGCTCATCGACGACGTGGTCGCACTTCGCCCTTCCGCCGGCCACTCCGACGACGCGACAGCCCTGGATCGTGGCGATCTGGCCCACCGCCGATCCGACCGCGCCGGCCGCCGCCGAGACCACCACGGTCTCCCCGGCCTTGGGCTCTCCCACCCGCAGCAGACCAAAATAGGCGGTGAAGCCCGGCATCCCGAGAACCCCGATGGCGGTCGAGATGGGTGCCAGATCGGGATTCACCTTGGTGAGGCGGTCATCGCCGGTGCGGCCGATGGCGTACTCCTGCCAGCCGTGGTTGCCGGAGACGATGTCACCCGCCCGATACTCGGGATTCCGGGAGACCAGCACCTGGCTCACGGTGCCGCCGACCATCCGCCCGCCCAGCCTGATGGGAGGCGCGTAGGACTTCGCATCGTTCATGCGGCCGCGCATGTAGGGATCCAGGGAGAGCCAGAGCGTCTTCAGCAACATCTCTCCCTCGCCGGGGTCTGCAAGGGCGGAGGTGACCAGCTCGAAATCGTCTTCCCTGGGCTCGCCCACCGGGCGCCTGCGGAGCACGATCTTTCGGTTCCGTCTCTCGCTCACTTCGATCTCCTCACTCTGCGATTCTCACCTGGTAGCGCTGGCGGAGCTCCTCGATGGCCCTCTCGAGCGCCTGATCGCCCCGTTCCGCCAGCAGCGCGTAGCGGACCTCTCCGCGAACCGAGGCGAGGGAGAGGGGTCCACCCGGTCTCCGCTCGCGAACCCGCACCAGATGCAGGCCGTGGGAGGAGCGGAGGGGCCCCTCCCAGCTTCCCGGCGCCAGCTCCATCACGCTGCGCGCGAACTCCGGACCGAAGAGCTTCGCCAGCTCCCTCGCGGAGCGCGGCCCGTCCTCGCGCGGCACGAGAAAGGGATCGCCCACTCCCGCCCCGATTCCGGTCGACGCTCCGTCCCCTGCCGCCCGGAGGACGGAGAGAAGCTCTCGGGCCTCCGCCTCGGCGGAAGGGCCGCGCTGGGCGGGGTCCACGAAGACATGGGAGAAGGCGGCGCGGGGGGGCGAGGAGAAGCGCTCCGGATGGCGTGCGAGGTACGCTGCCAGCTCCGCCTCGGTGGGCTCCTTCGCCCTCCCGAGAGACTCGATGGCGAGCCGCATGCGCTGGATCAGCCGACGGCGGACCACCAGGTCGCTCCGCTCCATGCCGAGCTGGAGGGCCTCCCGGAAGAGCGCCTCGTCGCTCGTCTCGTCTTCCGGGTTCAGAAAGCGCATGTTTCGCACCAGTCGCCGACGGATCACCTCGTCTCGCCGGGGGAGATCGAGGGCGAGGGCCTCGCGATAGAGCATCTCGTCGGCAATCTCGGCGTCGATGAGTGCGCGGATCTCCGCCTCCCCCGGCAGCCGCCCCGAGCTGGCCAGAGCGCTCCGTCGAAGGGCGGCCAGTTGATCGGCGGAGATCTCGATCACCGGGAGAGCCGGCAGCGCGCCGCGATCGAGGAGCCAGTGGTCGACGGCAAAGATCATCGAGCCGAGCAGAAGAAACTGGAGGAGGGGGCGCACGAGAGGAGCTCTTCGTGGCGTCAGCGCGGCCGTGCCGCGCTCGCCGCCTCGTCTCGGAGGAAGCGGACGACGGCCTCGGAAAACCGTTCCGCCTGCTCGACGTTGGAGAGGTGGGCCGCCGATTCGAGGACCAGCAGCTCCGAGCCGGGAATGCGCTCTTGCATCAGCTCCGAGAGGGCCACCGGGGTGCCCATGTCGTTTGCCCCCACGATGATCAGCGTCGGTGCGTCGATCTCACCGAGCCGTTCGGTGAGGTGCAGGGTCTGAATGGCCCGGCTGCAGGAGGTGAAGCCCTGTGGCGCGGTGGTGCGGATCAGCATCCGGATCGGTTCGACCACATCGGGCGATCCCGCGATGAAGGGTGGGGTGAACCAGCGCTCGATGGTCTCCTCGACGCGGGGGGCCATACCGTGCCGTTCGACCAGCGCGATGCGTTCATCCCAGAGCGGCCCCGCCTCTGGAGGCATCTCGCTGGCGGTGTCGGCCAGCACCAGCCGATCGAGGATCTCGGGGTGCTCGAGGGCGAGGGTCTGGCCGATCATGCCGCCCATCGAGAGCCCGACGAAGTGGCTGCGCGCGATCCCCAGCGCGTCGAGCAGGCTTCGCACATCGTCGGCCAGCGCGCTCAAGGTGTAGGCCCCCGGCGGGACCTCGCTGCCGCCGTGCCCCCGGGTGTCGTAGCGCAGCACCCGAAAGTGCTGGGTGAGTGCCGGAAGCTGGGGCTCCCACATCTCGAGGCTGGCGGCCAGCGAATGGCTCAGCGTGACGACGGGTGCCTCGGTAGGCCCGTCGAGGGAGTAGTGGGTAGCGATTCCATTGGCGACGATTCTCATCGCGATGGGTCCTTTCTGGAGCCTTTGGAGGGGTCGAGGTCGGAGGAGAGAGTACCCCCTGGGGAGCCTTCTCGCGGGCTGGAATGGGAAATCGTATGACCGCCCTCATATCACCCCCTTTCCCGATGGTGCACAACTATCCCCCCAAGGTGGCCCGGCAGGAAGCTGCGGGAGGTCGGCCCGCCCCCCGGAAGGGCATCGCGGGCGGCACCCTCGCCCGAGGTGGGCGAGACGCAGATTCGAACCTCGGAAGCGGGCCCAAGAGGTTGCGGAAAGGAGATCGAAAGTGGCAGCGATTCGTGGCGAGTGGGCGGACAGATACCGCGAGAAGTGGAGCTGGGACTCGGTGACCTGGGGCACCCACTCGGTGGACTGCTATCCCGGGGGCTGTCCTTTCCGGGTCTATACCAAGAACGGGAAGATCGTCCGCGAGGAGCAGTCCGGCAGCCACCACCCGATCGAGGAGGGCATCCCCGACATGAACCCGATGGGGTGCCAGAAGGGGGCCTGCTGGAGCCACTGCCACTACTCGCCGGACCGCGTCACCAAGCCGCTCAAGCGGGTCGGCGAGCGCGGCGAGGGAAAGTTCGAGGAGGTCTCGTGGGAAGAGGCCCTCGACGACATCGCCGACAAGATGCTCGACGCCATCCAGGAGCAGGGGCCCGAGTCGATCATCACGCCCCTGACACCGGAGGTGGGCGCCCAGGGCGCCCGCAACTGGACCGCGTTCATCGGCACGCCGATGACGGATGGCAATGCCGAGTTTCAGGACTTCAGCCCCGGCTACCACCTGACCTGGGGGCTCTACAACCCGGTCGCCACCATGGACGACTGGTTCCTGGCCGACCTCACCCTGATCTGGCACGCCAATCCGGTCTACACCAACATCCATTGGTATCACTACATCGCCGAGTCCCGCTACAACGGCGGCGAGGTGGTGACCATCGCCCCGGACTACAGCCCCTCGGCGATGCACGCCGACTACCACCTCCCGGTGCGGATCGGCACCGACGCGGCGCTGGCCCTGGCCATGTGCAAGGTGATCATCGACGCCGACCTGTTCAACAAGCAGTTCGTGCAGGAGCAGACCGACCTGCCGCTGCTGGTGCGGAAGGACACCGGCCGCTTCCTGCGCGGCGACGAGGTCTACGAGGGGGAGCGTGAGGACCAGTTCTTCTGGTGGGACGCCTGCTCGAACACGATGGTGGCGGCGCCGCGGCACACGCTGGCGTCGGCGGACGTGGAGCCGGCGCTCGAGGGTAGCTACGAGGTGGTGCTGAAGGACTGGAGCAAGGTGGAGGTGGAGCCGGTGATGGCAAGGCTGCGCCGCCATCTGGAGGACTACACGCCGGAGAAGGCGGGGGAGATCTGCCAGCTTCACCCGGACAACATTCGCGCGCTGGCTCGGAAGGTGGCGACGCGCAAGACCAAGATCTTCATCGGCTGGAACTCGGGGAAGTACTACCACGGGGACCTGATGGAGCGGTCGATGGCGCTGCTCCTGGGTCTCACCGGCAACTGGGGCAAGAAGGGAACCGGAACCCGCTCCTGGGCGATCATGGGTATGGACGGCGAGTTCATGATGGCCGGGAAGCAAGGTCGCGGGCAGGAAGAGGCGCAGAAGATGATCGCGGGCATGATCGCCATGCGGCGCCTGGTGGGCTCCACGGACCCGACCATGACCAAGGAGATGGTCCAGAACCGCATGATGGAGATGATCACCGAGTCGGGCGAGATGGGCGCTCCGGTTCCGCCCGCCTTCCTCTGGTACTACCAGTACGGCTACAAGGAGCGCTGGAACGATCCCGAGAACAACGACCCCACCATGAAGCGGAGCTTCGACGAGTACGTGACCGAAGCGATCGAGAAGGGCTGGTTCGGCGAGAGCTACGCGAAGGCCTACCAGAGCGTCGAGCCGCGGGTGCTCTTCGAGGCCGGCGGCAACATGCTGCGCCGCAATCGAGGGGGCCAGGTGCACCTGCTCGAGCATCTCTGGCCCAAGCTCAAGCTGGTGGTATCGGTCGACTACCGCATCACCACCACCGGCCTCTACTCCGACTACATCCTTCCCGCGGCACAGCACTACGAGAAGATCGGCCACTCCATGGCCTCGGTGCACCACCTGCACTGGGTGCTGACTGACCACGCCACGCCGCCGCTCGGCGAGGCCAAGCCGGACGTCGAGATCTCGATGGCGCTGCTTTCGGCCCTGGAGCGCCGAGCCGCGGCGCGGGGGATCGAGAGGTTCACGGACTTCAAGGGGCTCACCCACGAGATCGCGGGCATGTCCGACCGCATCACGCTGAACGGCGAGGTCAGCGACGAGGAGGCCTACTGGAACGAGGCGCTCCAGGACTCCGCGGTCTACGGAGTGCTCCCCGAGGGCACCAACCTCGAGACGCTGCGCGAGAAGGGCCACGTGCGCTTCACGAACTGGGGGATGGCGGCCCACGGGCAGTCACAGGGCTCGACCATCAAGCCCGACGAGGTCCACAACCCGCTGCGCTGGCACACCGAGGACAAGATCCCCTACGACACGCTGGTGCGGCGGGCGCAGTACTACATCGACCACGAGTGGTTTCTGGAGGCCGGCGAGGAGCTGCCGACCCACAAGGAGCCGACCAACGTCGGTGGGGGAAAGCGGCGCTTCCTGATGACCAGCGGCCACAACCGCTGGAGTATCCACTCGATGAACATGACCAACAACATCATCCA
>CAZTOU010000065.1:0-29850 GCA_964615365.1 uncultured Spirochaetales bacterium | reverse complement strand
CCACCAAGGTGGTGCGGTCCGCGCTCCAGAACGCGGCGAGCGTGGCGGGCCTGCTCCTGACCACCGAGGCGACAGTGGCCGAGGCGCCGGAGAAGGAAGGCGCTGGCGGCGGTGGCATGCCCGGCGGGATGCCCGGCGGCGGCATGCCCGGAGGCATGGGCGGCATGGGAATGTAGGCAGCCGCCCGAATCGACCACGGCCCCGGAGAGGCATCGCCTTTCCGGGGCCGTTGCGTTTGCTCACTCGATGTCGACGGTGAGCAGGAGGACCCGTTCCTCCTTGGCGGCCGCAGAGGCGGTGATCACCCGTGACCCCATCTGATGCTCGTCGCTGCTGCGAGAGATTCCTCCGAGCGCCACGGTCTCACCGGCCTTGACGGTCACCGTCGTGGTCGCCCCGGTGAACTCCACCCGGCCGTGATCGTCGACGGTGTCGTCGGTCGGCGTGATCTCGACCTGCACCCGGTCCTCCCCGAGGATGCGCGGGCGGGCGGTGAAGCCTCGCTCCGCACTGACGAAGGTGGTGGAGGACGTGAGGATTCCCCCGCTGTGAACCGGGACCGATCGTCCCCTCCCGATGTGCCCCTCCTCTCCGTCCATCACCCGCAGGATTCCCGAGAGCGAATCCTCGCCGTGACTCTGGATGGCGCGGCCGCTCACCCGCACGCCGGTCTCCTCCCCCGGATAGATCACGTTTCCCACCCGGACGCTCCCGCTCCCGGCGCTCCAGTCGACGCGAATCTCCTTGGCGGCGAGCTCGTCGACCCGCTTCGACTCGTATCGCATCACCACCATCCGTCGCTTCTGGTCCTGCTGTCGGAGCAGGGTCAGGGTTCGCTCGACGGCCGCGGGCGGACCCATCAGGATGATCGAGTTGGTGCCGGAGTCGAGGGCCGCGGAGCCCTCTCCGGCCATGGCGGTTTCGGCGAGCGGGAGGAGCTCTGCGGCGGTTCGGTTGGAGGCCTTGTAGATCTCGATGGCGCGCTCCCCGGCGCTCGGAGCGGCGAGAAAGAGCAGCACCAGCGACACCGCGAACGTGGCTCGGACGACCTTCATCGGCTCCTCCTGGTCCGGGCGAATCCCTCCGTCCCAGAGTAGCATGGTGGGTCGGGAGGAATGGCACCCGTGGAGAAGCTGGCGATCCAGGGAGGGAGCCCGCTGCGGAATCGTCCCTGGCCGCAGTGGCCGGAGTGCGGCGATGCCGAGCGAGCCGCCCTCGAGCGCGTGCTCGAATCCCGCAATTGGGGAGGGCATCCCTCACCGAACACCGAGGCGAGAGAGCTCTGCCGGGAGTTCGCCGCCTACGTGGGATCTCGCCATGCGGTCGCCACGCTGAACGGCACCATCTCCTTGACCCTGGCGCTGCAGGCGGCCCGCGTCTCGCCGGGCGCCGAGGTCGTCACCACCGCCTACACCTTCGTTGGAACCGCCAGCGCGATCGTCGCGGCGGGCTGCGTTCCCGTCTTCGCGGACGTGCTCCCCGACACCTACTGCGTCGATCCAGACCAGGTCGAGGCGGCGATCGGGCCGCGCACCGAAGCGATCATGCCGGTGCATCTGGCCTGCTCGATGGCGGATCTGGACCGGCTGGGAGAGCTGGCGCAGCGACGCGGCCTTCTCCTGGTGGAGGACTGCGCTCACGCGCACGGTGCACGCTGGCGAGATCGCTGCGCCGGATCGATCGGAGACTTCGGCTCTTTCTCGATGCAGAGCACCAAGCTGATGACCGCGGGAGAAGGGGGGATGATCACCACCAGCGACGGCGCTCATGAGCAGCGCCTCCAGTCCCTGGTGAACTGCGGCCGCAAGGAGCCGGGCTACGACGGTTTCCCGGAGCGGATGCTGGGATCCAACGCGCGCATCACCGAATGGCAGGCCGCCGTGCTGCGCGAGCAGCTGCGACGGCTGCCCGAGCAGCACCGTCGCCGCGCCGCGCGGATCGAGCGCTTCGAGGAGCAGATCGCCGCGGTCCCCGGGCTCCGCCCCCTGGCCAGGGACGAGCGCGTCACCGAGCGCACCGCCTACCAGTTCATCCTGCGCTACGACCCCGAGCATTTCGCCGGGGTGGCCAGAGACCAGGTACTGCCCGCCCTGTGGGCGGAGGGAGTTCCCTGCTACGGGCAGTTCTACGTGCCGATTCCCGAGGATCCCCTATTCGCAATGGACGCTCACACCAATCCGGTCGCCCGAAGCGGCGTGGACTACTCGGACCGCTCCTTTCCCGTCGCGAGCCTCGCCGCCTACCAGGAGTCGATCTGGCTTCCGCACTATCTCTTCCTCGGTGGGGACGAGGACGTGGACGATCTGGTCGGGGCCTTCGCCAAGGTCCAGGCAGGCGCCGCCGCCCTCCAAGGGGGGTCCTCCAGATGACCCCGTTTCGTGTCGGTCTGATCGGTTCCGGTGGGATCTCGCGAACTTATCTGCAGGCGTTCCAGCACGTCGCCGAGGGCGAGGTGGTCGCGGTCTGGTCCCGGCAGCGGGAGAATGCCGAGCGCCTCGTCCGGGAGTTCGAGATCGAGTTCGCCACCGACCGCGTGGAGGATCTCCTGTCGCGGGTCGACGTGGTGTGCGTGAACTCCCCCAACGCATGCCACGCGGAGCACGCCATCGCAGCCGCTGCCGCGGGCAAGCACGTGATCGTCGAGAAGCCCCTGGCGGTCTCCCTCGAGGAGGGGCGGGCGATGATCGACGCCTGTGCTGGCGCCGAAGTGGGACTGGCCTACGCGGAGGAGCTCCCCTTCGTGCCCAAGTTCGGACGCGCCAGGGAGATCCTCGATTCCGGCGCCCTCGGCGAGATCCTCTACGCCACCCAGCGCGAGGCGCACGGGGGCCCCTACTCGCCGTGGTTCTTCACGCGCGAGGAGGCGGGCGGGGGTGTTCTGATGGACATGGCCTGCCACGCCATCGAGCTGGTGCGCTGGGTACTCGGGAAGCCCTCGGTGACGAAGGTGACCGCGCAGGTCGCAAACGCCCTGCATCGCGACAAGACCGAGCTCGAAGACCACTCGGTGATCCATCTCGAGTTCGCCGGGGGCATCACCGCCCTTTGTGAGGCCTCCTGGGTCCTCCAGGGCGGCATGCAGTCACGTCTCGAGCTCTGGGGAACCGAGGGCTACCTGGACGTCGATCTCCTTCACGGGACCGGCCTCGAGCTCTACACCCACCGCGGAAGTCCCCAGCACATGGCGCCGCCCGGATGGACCATGACGCACACGGACTGGGTGGTGGAGAACGGCTATCCCCAGGAGCTCTCGCACTTCCTGCAGTGCTTCCGGGAGGGCTCCACTCCCCGCGAGTCGGGCGCCGACGGCCTGGTCGTGCTGGAGATCCTGGTCGCCGCCTACGAGTCCGCCGCGACGGGCCGCACCGTCGCACTCCCGTATCGCCCGGAGGGTGTCGAGCGAGCCGTCGATCCGTGGCTCCGAACACGGGCGTAGCCACCGCCGGTATACTCTCGAGCAAGACCGGAGGTCGCGCAGTAAGCCGCAGGCGAACGAAGGTCGATGAGGTAGGAGGTACCCGTTTGTCGGAGCTGGTCGCAGGCACCAGCGCAGTCGTGCTCACGACGCCGATTGGTGTGGAGATGATGGGGTACGGTGCCCGCACCGGCACCGCGGAGTCGATTCACGATCCCCTGCACGCACGGGCGCTCTACCTCGCCTCCGACTCGGATCTGCTGCTGATCGAGTGCGAGCTCTGTCTCCTGGCACCCGCCCAGGCCGAAGCGATTCGCGAGCGCATCGAGGCCGAGACCGGCGTCGGCCGGGATCGCATCATGGTGGGCTGTACGCACACCCACTCCGGACCGGATACCGGCCTCGGCGCCCTGCTCAGAGGCTCCGAGCCGCCGGATCACGTGGCGCCGCTCCTGGAAGCCGCGATCGAGGCCGGGGTTCGCGCCCACGCGAACGCAGGGGCCGCGCGCCTCGGCGTCGGCCGGGCGGAGGCTCGGATCGGGCGAAACCGACGCGCCTCGGACGGTCCCCTGGACGCCGAAGTCCTGGTGATCCGCGTCGACCGCGCCGACGGCTCGCCACTCTCGGTGCTCTACGTCCACGGCTGCCATCCCACCGCGCTGGGTCACGACAACCTGGCCTACTCGGCGGACTGGCCCGGTGTCGCGGGTCGAGCCATCCAGGAAGGGCTCCCCGGCTGCAATCCCATCTTCGTCCTGGGGGCCCACGCCGACGTGGATCCGCGAACCCGTGGCCTTCTGGACCTGGCGATCCCCAATCAGAGCGTGGGTACGAGCTTCGATCAGCTGGAGGTTCTGGGTCGCGAGATCGGCGAGGCCGTGGTCGCCGCGGCTTCGGCCCTCGAGACGGGGCCCGAGGCAGTGATCGCCGCCGGATCCGCGCGGGTCCGGATTCCGGTCCACCAGTCCGATCTCGAGCAGCGGCGTCTCGAGGCGCAGAGCGCTCTGGGACTCCCACCCGACTCCGACGCGCACACCCGCGACCTGTATCGGCTGGAGCGGGAGCGAACCGCCGATCTGCCCGCGGAGGAGCGTCGCGAGCGGATCGCCAAGGTGCGCCTGTATCTCCGCGATCGCACCGCCCCCCGTTTCGCCTTTGGGAGCGAACCGGAGGTGGAGACCCAGATCCTCCGCATCGGCGATGCGCACCTGCTCGGCCTGCCCCTGGAGCCCACGGTGGACGTGGGTCTGGACTGGAAGCGCCGCCTCGGCGGGCGCCGCGCCGCAGTGGTGGGGATCGCCAACGGCTGGCTTCGCTACCTCCCCCACCGCCGCAACTTCGAAGAAGAACTGGCGCATCAGAAGTACGAGATCACCCAGTCGACCCTGGTGCCGGAAGCCTCCGATCTCCTGCTGGCGGAGGCCGAGCGTCTGGACCGGCTGCTGACGAACGGGAACACGCCATGAATCGAGAACGCATCGCGGATTTGCTGCGCCGCGAATCGGCCGGCGAAACGGCGACGGCGAAGGGCTGGTTGCGATCGGTCCGCCACTCCAAGGGCGTTACCTTCCTGGACGTGACGGATGGGTCCTGTCTGTCGGGCATACAGGCTGTGGTGAATCCGGAGATCTCGAACTACGAGGCCACCGTCCGGTCCCTCGGGACCGGCTGCGCGGTACGGGTGACCGGTCAGCTGGTGGAGTCGCCGGGGAAGGGCCAGCGCTTCGAAATCCGCGCCGAGGAGGTGGAGCTGATCGGGAGCGCGGATGACGACTATCCCCTTCAGAAGAAGCGCCACAGCTTCGAGTTCCTTCGCACCATCGCCCACCTGCGGCCCCGCACCAACACCATCGCCGCGGTGATGCGGGTGCGGAACGCGGCTTCGCGCGCCATCCACGACTACTTCCAGGAGCGCGGCTTCCTGCTGCTGCACGCTCCGGTGATCACCCTCGCGGACGCCGAAGGTGCGGGCGAGATGTTCCGGGTCACCGCGCTCGACGCCGCGGAGCCGCCCAGGAAGGACGGCGCCGTGGACTGGAGCCGGGACTTCTTCGGCCGCGAGGCCCACCTCACCGTGTCGGGCCAGCTCGAGGCGGAGATCGCCGCCCTGGCCCTCACCAACGTGTACACCTTCGGTCCCACCTTCCGCGCGGAGGACTCCAACACCAGCCGGCACCTGGCGGAGTTCTGGATGGTGGAGCCGGAGATGGCCTTCTGCGACCTGGACGGCCAGGTGGAGCTGGTCGAGGAGTTCTTGAAGGAGGTGTTCCGGCGCGTCCTCGAGAGTTGCCCCGAGGACCTCCGCTTCTTCAACGACCGCATCGACGAGACCGTGCTTGCGACCCTCGAGCACGTCATCACCTCGCCCTTCGAGCGCATGACCTACGGCGAGGCCATCCGGGTCCTGGAAAAGAGCGGCCGCAGCTTCGAGTTTCCCGTCAGCTGGGGGGCGGATCTCCAGAGCGAGCACGAGCGCTACATCACCGAGGAGTACCTGAAGAAGCCCGTGGTCGTGACCGACTACCCCAAGCAGATCAAGGCCTTCTACATGTATCAGAACGACGATGGGAGCACCGTCCGCGCGATGGACGTCCTGGTGCCCCGGATCGGCGAGATCGTCGGCGGCTCCCAGCGCGAGCACCGCCACGACGTGCTGGAGCGCTGCATCGACGATCTGGGTCTCGAGCGCGACGCTTATTGGTGGTACCTGGAGCTGCGACGCTACGGCTCGGTGCCCCACTCCGGCTTCGGCCTGGGCTTCGAGCGGCTGGTTCAGTTCATCACCGGCATGGCCAACATCCGCGACGTGGTTCCCTTCCCCCGGGTACCGGGATTCGCCGAGTTCTGAGGGGCCCAGAGGCGGGAAGCCCGGGTGATTCCCGCCGGCCGGCAGGGGAGCGGGACCTTTCTCAGTATAACGCCGTTAGCTATGTTCAGCGGCTTTCGATGCGAACCCTTCCCACTGCGCAGCGCCGCAGCCAGCAGCGCGTCGACGCCCGTCGCGCGATCCTGGATGCCACCGAGTCCCTCCTAGTGGAGGGGGGCTACGAGTCCTTCTCGATCAGGCGTCTGGTGGACCGGTGTGGCTACACCGCTCCGACCATCTACCACCACTTCGGCGACAAGCCGGGGCTCCTCGACGCACTGCTCGAGGAGGTCTTCCGGAAGCTGGTGCGCCTGATCCGGCGGGTCCCCGAGAGCGAGGATCCGATCGACTACCTGCGGGCGTTGGGCCGGGCCTTCGTGCGCTTCGGCCTCAGAAACCCGACCCACTACCGGCTGCTGACACAGCCCCGGGACCCGGCTTCCCATCCGCCCAGCTCCGTCGAGGAGGTGCGGAAGCTTCTCGAGAAGCCGTGGCTCGAGCTCTGGGAGCTGGGAAGGCTGCGCAGCCAGGATTCCCGCAGCGCGAGCCAGTCGTTCTGGGCGCTCTGCGATGGCTTGATCCACCTCCAAACCAGCCGACCGGACCACGATTGGTCGAAGGCCCTGGTAGCCGATTCCCTCGATGCGATGCTTCACGGGCTGATCGCGCCCACGCGAGGATCCGGACCGGCGCGGCGAAGGCGATGATGAAGATTCGAAGCACCCTTTACGCCGTCCTGATGGCCGTTCTGCTCCTGGCCTGTGGCGCAGACCGCGATGGAGCGGAGGTGGGGCTCCCTCCCGTAGTGATCGCCAATGTGGAGGTGCGCGATCTCGAGGTCCGCATCGATGCGACCGGCGAGCTCCTGGCCAAGGACCGCGCGCAGATCGCGTCCGAGGTCTCCGGCCGGATTACCGAGATCCTGATCGACGAGGGAGAGGCCGCCCTGGTCGCCCAGGTGCTGCTGGAGATCGATCCAGAGCGGCGCAACCTCGAGCTCGCCGACGCCCGGGCGAGGCTCACCGAGGCGGAGGCGGCCCTGGGAGAGCAGGAGCGCGAGTACCGGCGCGCAAAGACGCTCCACGAGCAGGGGATCGCCTCGGAGGCGTCCCTCGATCAGTCCCAGACGGATCTCGTCCTGGCCCGCTCCCGCGCCGAGGCGGCCCGCGCCCGTGTCGGCGTGGCCGATCGCGCGGTCCGGGACGCGAGCGTTCGCGCCCCCTTTGCGGGCCTGATCGCGCGGCGGGAGGTCAGCCGCGGCGAGTTCGTCAACGTGGGTCAGTCCCTCTTCGAGCTGGTCGCTCTCGATCCCGTCGAGGTGGAGTTTCACCTGGCCGAGCGGGACTCCGCTCGTGCGGTGGTCGGGCAGAATGTGCGCGTCACCGTCGCGCCCTTTCCCAATCAGAGCTTCGACGGTGTCGTCACCGTGGTCTCGCCCACCATCGATGCGCGCACCCGGACCCTGCGCGTGAAGGCGCAGATCGACAACCGCGACGGGCGCCTGCGGCCCGGCCTCTTCGCCCGGGTCGACCTCGGCATCGCCGTCCGCGAGGGCGTGCTGCTGGTGCCGGAGGAGGCGATCCTGCTGCGCGCCGACGGCTCGGTGGTCTTCCGCCGCGGGGAGGGAGACCGGGTGGAGCGAGTGGTGGTCGAGACCGGTGAGCACCGGGTCGACCGCGTCGAGATCCTTCGAGGACTGGCCCGCGGCGATCAGGTCGTCACGCGCGGTCAGGCCGGTCTCGTCCAGGGTGTTCGGATCTCACCCCGCAATGCCGACGGAAGCCCTGTTTCTACCGCGGTCAGCGCCGTTGGCAATGCGGCAGAGGCCGTCCAGTGAGCCCCATCGACCTCTTCATCCGGCGTCCCATTCTCACCTGGATGCTGATCCTCTCCCTCGTCGTCTTCGGCCTGCTCGGATACGGCCGCCTCGGCGTCGACCAGTACCCCAAGATGGAATTCCCGGTGGTCACGGTGAGCGCCCAGCTGGAGGGGGCGAACCCGGAGGTGATGGAGGAAGACGTCACCGACGTCCTCGAGGAGTACCTGAACGCCATCGCCGGTGTGCGCTCGTTGCGCTCCACCACGACGCAGGGGGGCGCCCGGATCGTCGTCGAGTTCGAGCTCGATCGCGACATCGAGATCGCCGCCCAGGACGTGCGCGACAAGGTCGCCCGCGCTCGCTACCAGCTTCCCCGCGATCTCGAGCCCCCTGTCGTCGACAAGGTGAATCCGGCGGATCACCCCATCCTCTGGGTGCCGCTGCACAGCGACCGGCCCGCCGTCGAGGTGAGCGAGTACCTGCGAAAGCAGGTGAAGCCGCGCCTCGAGACCGTCCAAGGCGTGGCTTCCATCGTCATCTTCGGCCGGCGGGATCGCAACATCCGCATCTGGCTGGACGGCGAGGAGTTGCGCGCGCGCGGGCTGGCGGCGACCGACGTGCTGACGGCGCTGCAGCGAGAGCACGTCGAGATTCCGGGCGGGCTGGTGGAGAGCGATGCCGTCGAGTACTCGGTCAAGACGGATGCGGAGTTCCGCAGCATCGAGGAGCTGGGCGGACTGATCGTCACCGAGGTCGACGGCGCCCCGGTTCTGCTGCGCGACGTGGGAAGGGTGGAGGACGGCAGCGAGGACGTCCGCACCCACGCGCGTTACGACGGCCGCATGGCGCTGGGCGTCGGCATCCGCAAGCAGTCCGGCGGCAACACGGTGGCCATCACCGACGAGGTGCGCGCGCGGATCTCGAAGATGCAGGCGCTGCTTCCGGGGGGGATGCGCTTCAAGGAGGGAGAGGGCCTCGCGGACTTCTCTCTCGCCATCCGGGAATCCATCCAGGAGACCCTCTTCGCCCTCCAGTTCGGTGCGGTCCTGGCGACCTTCACCGTCTTCGGCTTCCTGCGCCGGTGGCGACCCACGCTGATCGTCGGGATTTCGATTCCCTTCTCGCTGGTCACCACCTTCGGTGTGATGTGGATCTTCGACTACACGCTCAACACCATGACGCTTCTGGCGATGACCCTCGCGGTGGGCGTGGTGATCGACGATGCGATCGTCGTCCTGGAGAACATCGAGCGACATCGGGAGGAGGGCGAGAGTCCCCGAGAGGCGGCTTCCAAGGGCGCCAGACAGGTCGCCTTCGCCGCCACTGCGGCGACGGTCTCGATCGCGGTCGTCTTCGTCCCGGTGATGTTCGCCCGCGGAATCGTCGGCAGCTTCTTGAGCGAGTTCGGCGCCACCGTGGCCAGCGCCGTGATGCTCTCCCTGGTCATCGCGCTCACCCTCACGCCGATGCTCGCAGCCCGCATCCCGGCCGCCAAGGAGCGCGAGCACGGCAGCATCTACCACCGCCTCGAGCAGGGATTCGGCTGGCTCGAGTCCCGCTACAAGATCGTGCTCTACTGGGCGCTCTCCCACCGCGGAGCGACCCTCGGAATCGCGCTTCTCTCCCTTCTCGCCGCGGTCGGCTTCGGCTCCCGACTCGGGAGCGAGTTCTTCCCACCTGCCGACACCGGGCGCATCTTCGTGCGAATGGAGACGCCCCCCGGCACCAGCGTCGACACCACCCTGGAGATCATGAAGATGGACGAGGCCTGGGCTCTCGCCCAGCCCGAGGTGGTGGGGGCCTTCTCGGCCATCGGCATGGGCGGGCGCCGAGGCGACGGCGATCCCACCGAGGGCGTGATGTTCATCGTCCTCAGCCACAAGAGCAAGCGCGAGCGGGGGGCCCTCGAACTGATCCAGGAGGCGCGCCGTGCGATGGGAGCGATCCCCGGCCAGAAGGTCCGCATCTTCGACCTCTCCGGAATGATGTCGACCTCCACCGGGGCCTTCTCCTTTCACATCCAGGGCGATCTGGGCCTCCAGCGCCTCGATACCCTGGCGGATCAGATGATCGACAAGCTCGACCAGAGGGGGGGCTACGTCGACCTCAACAAGAGCCTGAAGCTCGGCCGACCGGAGATCCGGGTGATCCCCGATCGCGAGAAGGCCGCGGCCCTCGGCGTGGATGCCACCACCCTGGCTCGCACCATCCAGGCCATGATCGGCGGACTGGACGTCGCCACCTTCAAGGAGGCGGGAAGCCGCTACGACATTCGCGTCCGCCTCGACCAGAAAGACCGGCGGGATCCCTCCGCCATCGAGAGGCTCTTCGCGCGCACCCGGGACGGGGACATCGTGGAGCTTCGGAACCTGGTGCGGATCGAGAAGGGCGCTGCGCCAGCGGCCATCACGCGGGTGGACCGCCACAGGAGCGTGACGATCGGCGGCAACCTGGAGGGCAAGAAGCTCGACGAGGCCATCGCGGAGGCTCGGGAGATCGGTGCGGAGATCCTCCCCGAAGGCGTCAACCTGGCTCTGGCGGGACAGGCCGAGGCCTTCGCGGAGGGGACGGAACAGCTCTTGCTCGCGGTCGGGCTGGCGATTCTGGTGATCTACATGGTGCTCGCCGCGCAGTTCGAGAGCCTGGTCCACCCCCTCACCGTGATGCTGGCCCTTCCCCTGGCGATGGTGGGCGCCCTGGGCGGGCTCTACCTGTGGGGCATGACGATCAACCTCTTCAGCATGATCGGCATCATCCTCCTCTTCGGGCTGGTGACGAAGAACTCGATCCTGCTGGTGGACTACGCGAATCAGCTTCGCGCGCAGGGGATGGACAAGCTGGAGGCGATGCGCACGGCGGCGCCGATCCGCATGCGGCCGGTTCTGATGACGGCCCTCTCGATGATTCTCGGGGTGACCCCCGCCGCCCTCGGAATCGGACCGGGATCCGAGACGCGCGCACCCATGGCCGTGGCCACGGGCTGCGGGATGATCTCGTCGACGCTCCTCACCCTGGTGGTGGTGCCGGTCTTCTATCTGGTGCTCGACGATTATGTCGAGGGCGCCAAGCGCCGTCTGCGTCGCGCGCTGGGACGCTCCGGCGCGCTCCCCGCGACGCGCTGAGAAGTCACTCCGGCTCGCAGCGCTCCAGCTCGACTGGAATGCCGGAGAGGACGGCGGTTCCCGAGAGGGGATCGATCTCTGCGGGATCGGTGAGCTCGTTCATGCTGGCGCCCGCGTGCTTCGCGGCGACTTCCATCTGGGTTCCCGGAACGCCGTGGCCGTAGCCGTGGGGGAGCGAGACCACTCCCCGCATCAGGGTGTCGGTGAGTTCCACCGGAACCTCCACCGCGCCGACGCGACTCTTGACCCGCACCCGGTCGCCGGTCTGGAGGCGAAGCGCCTCGGCGTCCGCCGGATGGACGTGGAGGACGCAGCGCATCCGCCCCTTGACCAGGCTCGGGAGATTGTGGGACCAGCTATTGACGGTGCGCGCCTCTCTCCTCCCGATCATCAGCAGCGGAGGCGCGGTCTCGGCGAGAGTCGCGCGGGCGCGGTCGAGATCGGCGACGATCTCCTTCGGTGCGACGTCGATCTGCGCCCCGCCTCCGACCGGTCGGTCGGGGAGCCGATCGGGCAGGCAGGGCGTGAGCGGCCCCAGGTCGATGCCGTGCGCCGAGCGGCGCAGCCGCTTGACTGTGATGCCCTGCTTCCAGGGGCGCAGTCCGCTTCCGTGGGGACCGGTGCGGAGCGCGAGGTCGAGCACGAGTCGCGAAGCCCGCTCACCGCCCAGCGTCGAGAGGGCGGCGAGGCCTAGAGCGTTCACCCGCCCGGAGAGCCCCCGCCCGCGGAAGAGGCGACTGGCCAGGCCCAGGATGATCTCAGCATCGTTCCGGGTACCGTCGGGCGGCTCGAACACCGCCGGAGACCAGCGGGTGGTGTTGCGCACCGAGAAGAGCTGGAACGCCACGTCGAAGTGGTCCCGTTCCAGAGGTCCCACCGGCGGCAGGATCACGTCCGCGTGCCGCGTGGTCTCGTTCAGGTAGAAGTCGATGGAGACCATGAAGTCGAGCCCGGCGAGCGCCTCGCGGAGCCGATGGCCCGCCGGTGAGGAGAGCACCGGATTGCCGGCGAGTGTGACGAGCGCGCGGACCTGATGCTCTCCGGGCGTCTCGATTTCCTCGGCGAGAGTCGCGGTGGGGAGCTCTCCCATGAACTCGGGGGTTCCGCGGGTGCGCGAGGACCAGCGCCCTCGCGCCGTGGGTGGCTGGAGCTTCAGCACGTCTACCGGCGGATTCGTGAACATCGCGCCGCCCGGGCGATCGAAGTTGCCGGTCACGATGTTGAGGGCCTCGATCAGCCAGCTTGCGGCGGTTCCGAAGGCAACCGTGCTGGTTCCCATGCGCCCGTAGCAGACCGCGCTCGGAGCCTCTGCGAAGGCGCGAGCCAGCTCGCGGATCTTCTCCGCGGAGATACCCACCCGCTCGGAAACCGCCTCGGGCGCGAAATCCGCCACCGCCTCCGAGAGGGCCGGGAGCCCTCGGAGAGGAGCTCGGAGCTCGCCGACTCGAACGCGATCCTCCGCGAAGACGCAGTGGATCAACGCGGCGAGCAGCAGGGGATCGGCTCCCGGGCGGATGAAGTGATGCTCGTCGGCGCGCTCGGCCGTCTCGCTGCGCCGCGGATCGATCACCACGATCCGGCCGCCGCGCTCCCGAATCCGGTCCATGCGGTCGCGAATGCCCGGCGCCGTCATCAGACTGCCGTTCGAGACCACCGGATTCGCGCCGATCAGGAGCAGGTGATCGGTCCGATCGACGTCGGGCACCGGGATCAGGAAGCCGCTTCCGTACATCCAGTGGCAGGCGAGCTGCTTGGGAAACTGATCGAGGGAGTTCGAGCTGAAGCGTCGGCTCGTTCCCAGCGCCGCGACCAGCAAGTCCGAGAAGAGGATGGCACCCAGATTGTGGACGACCGGCTCTCCCAGATAGATCGCGGCCGCGTCGCCGGAGCGCTTCCGCTGCACCCCGAGAATCCCCTCCGCGGCGAGGCGGAGGGCATCCCGCCACCCGATGCGCTCCCATCCGCCTCCGGAGCGCCGTATCGGGTAGCGCAAGCGGTCGGGATCTTCGTGGAGGTCCTGAAGGGCCGCGGCCTTTGCGCAGATCCGACCCTGGCTGAGGGGATCGCGCGGATCGCCGCGGATCGCGGCGATCCGCCCGTCTTCCACCCGCACCTCGATTCCGCAGCAGGCCTCACAGAGAGTGCAGGTGCGATGAACGATGCGCTCCATCAGAGGCGCAGTCGTGTAGCGTCGGCCAGTTCCGCGGAGCCTCTCGCGGTGGCCTCCAGCTCCATGCTGCGGGACGCTAGCGGCCAGCTCCCTCACGATCAACGATAATTCCAGAGATATCGACCATTTAGTAGGCATCTTGCGTGCGGCCCGGCGAACCCCGACGAGCAGATCGCCACGCCAAGCCTGCGGCGTGCGGCCGGAACCCCGACGAAAAACCCCCTTTGTGACGACCGTCACCTCGGTCCGGCAGCAATTCCGCGAAAAGTGAGCAGTCGCGCGTGAGGGGAAGCAGCCGCTGCTTCCCGGCTGCGCGCGCGGTGGCTGGATGGGGGCTGCCGTCCGACGGTAGATGAGAGGGGGCCTTCGACAATGCGTAGCTTCGTGCGCCTGGCGCTCGTCGCCACCGCCGCGCTCATGCTTGCGAGCACGTCCGCGCTCGCGGCGACCGACGTGGAGGGGAACTCGGCCACATTCGCCTGGACGCCATCCTCCGGGCCGGTGGCCTACTACTCCGTCTACGCGGACAGGAACGGCGCGGGATTCACGAGCGCCGTGGAGAGGTATGTCGCGACGCCGCGGGTGACCGTTCATGGTGAGTTCGGGGAGACGATCCGCATTTGCATCATGGGATGGGGATGGGCCGGAAGCACGCTTCTCGGCAGCGCTCCCTCTCAGTTCTCGGAAGAGGTGCGGTTCGTGGAGCCAACCGGCGGCGGGACCCCGACCCCGACTCCGACCCCGCCGCCGACTCCGACGCCAACTCCGACTCCCACCCCGACGCCAACTCCGACTCCGACGCCAGCTCCGACCCCCGTCCCGCTTACGGGAACGGCGCCCCACGATTTCGATGGTGACGGGCGCACCGACCTGCTGTGGCGGAACAAGGCGACCAACGCGCTGACCGTGTGGTTCATGAACGGCGCGCTTCCGTTCAGCGTTGCCAGTCTGGGAACGCTGGATGGAGATCAGTTCATCGTCGGTGCGGGCGACTTCGACGGCAATGGAACTGCGGACCTGCTGGTGCGATCGGACCTCGGGTACAATATCTGGTTCATGAACGGAAGCACCGTCCAGGAGAGCGGCGAGGTGAATTATTACTCGAGCTCCAGCCCGGTCGACGCGATCGGCGACTTCGACGGAGATGGCTACGCGGACCTGTTCGTGAACTGGTGGCAACTCACCAGCCGGATGATGTTCATGCGCGGAGAAACCACAGTTGGAGTCGTCCCCGGTCCTCTGACCGCGGGATACCACACTTCAGGAATCTGCACCCCGGACGTGAACGGCGACGGGATGTCCGACCAGGTGCGGAGCGATGCCTCCGGCACGGAGGTCTGGCTGATGGACGGAGCCACCTTGATGCATGTCGGAGCGACTGGTCGGCAGATGGGAGGCGCGCGGCTGGTGGGATGCGGAGACGCGAACGGTGACGGCTTCGGCGACCTGCTCTGGTACGATCCGAACACCGGGCGGGGAACCCTCTGGACGATGGACGGCGACGCGGAGGTCGATCGGTCCCTCCAATTGCCGCAGCTCGCGGCTGGCTGGGCCATCGAGGCCTCGGGAGACTTCGATGGCGATGGACGCGCCAACGACATTCTCGTTCGCAACCAGACCACTGGCAGAATCGAAGTCTGGAGGCTCCAGTGGAACAGCTGGCTCACCGGCTTCAGCGTCGTCTCCACGGATGGGGCCGGCATGGGAAGCGGGAACTGGGAGGTCGTCGCTCCTTGAACGCCTCAGCCTCAGGACTGGGACCGTCCACTACCGCGCCACCTCACGGTTGCCTCCTCGGCCGCGAGTCGAGGCCTTTTCCCACGCGGCTGCAGAGCCTCTCCATCTGGGCACGCCAGTCGTGCCGCTCTGCACGGGCAAGTCGCTCTGCCCTCCGCTCCGGCGGATCTTCCAGGCTTCGCGCCACCGCCTCGGCGAAGCCCTGGGGATCCCGGGCGGTCCGGATCAGCCCCTCCTCGGCGAGGGGGTGAAAGTTGGGCAGGTCCGTCGCCACCACGGGCAGGCCGGCCGCCAGATACTCCCAGAGCTTGAGCGGGAGGCTCGCGCGGGTGTGGTCGTTGTCGAGGAAGGGAATCAGTGCCACCTGGCAGTGTCGCAGATAGGCGGGGAGATCTCGCTGCGGCCGGGGTCCGAGCGTCGTGACATTGGGGAGCGCCAGTAGCTCGGAGCCGGAGCGCGGATCCGTACCCACATCTCCCAGGCCCGCCGCGCCGATCAGGAGGAGCTGCAGCTCCGGGCTCGAGCGCGCCACCGCCAGAAGCAGGTCGAAGTCGATCCGATAGGCGGCCAGGTTTCCCACGTAGACGGCGCGCCGCGGGGGAAGGCCCCGCAGCTCCCCGGGCTCGGGGAGCTCCTCGGTCACGGCGCGCCCGAAGAGCGCGACGTCCGCCACATTGGCGGCCAGCTCGACGTCCGGTCGCGCCGCGCGCAATCGTTCGGCGAGAACCGGGCTGGTCGCGAAGACGAGATCGGCCCGCTCCAGCATGCGGCGCTCCACCTCGTCCACCCAGGCCGCATCGACTCCGGGATTCCCGGCGTAGGCGTCCACGCAGTGGTAGACGACCAGGCTCGGGTCGAGGGCCTCCGCCGTCCGGAGGTAGGTGGGGAGGAAGGCCCAGAGAACCGGGTGCGAGAGGCCGCTGCGCTTCGCGGCGCCGGCGACCGCTCGGCCCAGCCACCGCATCGAGAGCTCGCGCAGGTGTCGGGACCCGACGCCGGGGAGCGCGACGGGCGACAGGACCTGGAGATTGGGTGCGACCTGGCGCACCCCCCCGAGAAAGCCCCGCACCCGCCGGAGCATGCGGGAGAGGTCGTGGGAGCTCCCGAGCGGGGAAGGGGAGCGCAGTCCCGTCGACTCGACGTACAGCACCCGGTGACCCCGCTCCGCGAGTCGCAGCGCCACCTGGTGGCAGTTCACGGGGGCGGGCGTCTCCCAGCTCGCACTCGCCCCGAGCACGACCGGAACCTCGGGGCCGAACGTCACGCCTCGCTCGAGGTCGGCTCGCGCAGCGAATCGCTGCGCGGGAGAATGTCGGTTCGGCCGGGTTCCATGCAGCTCGTGGGGCCGTCCCCCCGGGCGGTACGGTGCCCGGTTCTCCTCGGGGCTGCAAGGCCGTAGCGGCCCGCTGCCACCGGAGCGTGAGAGAGGACGCGATTCCGCTTCATCCCGGTTTCATCTGCGCTCGCCACGCACACCGGCCGGCGCGAGCCGATCGGCTAGCCTCCGCGTCGATGAGGGTGGCTCTGGTCCACGATTGGCTGACGGGTCTGCGGGGAGGGGAGCGGGTTCTGGAGGAGCACGCCGCGCTCTTTCCCGATGCCGATCTCTACACCCTGGTCCACGTTCCGGAGACGACGACTCCACGGATCGAGAGCCTGCGCATCCATGCGAGCCCGCTCTCGCGGCTTCCCGGGATTCGGCGCCACTACCGCAAGCTCCTTCCCCTCTTTCCCTGGGCGATCGAGCGGTTCCGACTGGAGAGCTACGACCTGGTGCTGTCCTCGAGCCACGCCGTCGCCAAGGGCATCCGAGCGCCGCAGGATGCCATGCACCTCTGCTGCTGCTTCACGCCGATGCGGTACATCTGGGATCAGGCGGACGCCTATCTCGGTCGGGGCTTGCGTCGCGCTGCCGGTACACCGCTGGTTCGCCGGCTCCGCGCCTGGGACCAGCGCACCAGCGGTCCGGAGCGGGTGGGGCGCTTCGTGGCGATCTCCGAGACCGTCTCCCGCCGGATCCGCACCCACTACGGTCGCTCTTCCCGGGTGATCCATCCCCCCGTGGACGTCGATCGCTTTCGCGTTCGCCCGGACGCGGTCGAGGACTGGTACCTGCTGGTCGGGGGCTTCGTGCCCTACAAGCGCGAGGAGGTTGCGCTGGAGGCCTTTCGCCATCGGGGCGCCCGGCTCCTGGTCGCGGGCGACGGGCCGGGACGCGCCGCGCTCCAGGCGCGCGCGCCCTCGAACGTTCGCTTCCTGGGACGGGTCTCCGATGCGGAGCTCGCGGATCTCTACGCCCGCTGTCGCGCGCTCATCTATCCCCAGGAAGAGGATTTCGGAATCGTTCCCGTCGAGGCGCAGGCCGCCGGGCGACCCGTGATCGCCTTCGGGAGCGGGGGTGCCACCGAGACCGTCCTGCCGCTCGGCCAGTCGCGGGACCGGGCTCCCACCGGCCTCTGGTTCACTCCCCAGACCCCCGACGCACTCGCCGAGGCGCTGCAGCGCTTCGAGGGCGCGGCGTCCGAGTTCGAGCCCAGTGCGATCCGCGCCCACGCCGAGCGCTTCGCGGTGCCGCGCTACCACCGCGAGCTGCGGGAAGCCATCGCCGAAGCGATGGCCGAGGGGCCAACCGTGTAGCCGCCGTCCGGCTCGCGACGAATGCCGTCAGTAGGCGTTGCGCTGGAACCACACCTTCCACAGGCTCATCAGCAGGATCCGGATGTCGAGGCCCAGCGTCCAGTTCTGGATGTAGTAGATGTCGTGCTCGATGCGCTCGTGGAGCGAGGTGTTGCCGCGCCAGCCGTGCACCTGGGCCCAGCCGGTGAGACCGGCCTTCACCTTGTGCCGAAGCATGTAGCCCGGAATCTCGCGGCGGAACTCCTCGATGAACACCGGTCGTTCGGGTCTGGGCCCCACCAGGCTCATGTCGCCGCGCAGGACGTTCCAGAGCTGCGGGAGCTCGTCCAGGTTGGTCTTGCGGAGCAGCGATCCCAGCGGCGTTGCGCGCGCGTCACTGGCCGTGGTCCAGACGGGCCCTGTCTCCGATTCGGCGTCTGTGGGCATGCTGCGGAACTTCAGCATCCGGAACACGCGGCCGTCGAGACCCATGCGCTCCTGGGCGAAGAGGATCGGCCGTCCCGAGGTGATCCAGGTCGCGATGGCGATGAGGCCCATCAGCGGTGACGCCGCCAACAGGACCGTCGAGGTCGCCGCGACGTCGAAGACGCGCTTCTGGATGCCCGCCCAGCCCACCAAGGGGCTCTCGCGGAGATTGATCACCGGCAGTCCGTCGAGGTCTTCCACGGAGCTGCGTAGCGTCATCACGTGGAGCAGGTCCGGAATCAGGCGCACCGTGACGCTTTCGTCGTCCAGGTCCGCGAGGATCTTCTCGAGATATCCCGAGTCCTCTTTCGGCATCGCGATCACCACCTGGTCGACCCGGTTCGTCCGCAGCTGCTGCTTCACCGATGCGTAGTCGCCGACGACGCGGACCCCCTGAATGGTGCGGCCCGCCGCTGCCGGATCGTTGGAGAGCAGCCCCAGCACGCGCAGGCCGGCCTCCGGATGCCCGTGGATCGAGTCGATCGTCTCGGCGGCCAGGTCGCCGGCCCCCACCACCAGCAGGTAGCGAAGGTTGTACCCCTTGCGGCGCAGGTGCCCGAGGAAGCCTCGCCCGGCGATCCGAAAGGCGCTGGTGGACCCCACTGCGAGCACCGCGAAGATTGCGATCACCACCCGCGAGAGATAGGTGCGAAGCGCCGCGTCCGCCGCGAGGACGACCACGACGGTGGCCCCCACCGCGCTCAGGACCCCTCCGATCTCGCGGAGCAGGGAGCCGGTCCGCTGCGGGAGGTAGAGGCCGCGCGAACGCAGCGTGACGAAGGTGAGGGGCAGAATCCCCACCAGGGCGTAGAGGTACGGCTCGAACTCGGGGATTCCGCGAGGCGCGCTCCAGCCCATTGAGAAGCGGATCCAGTAGGCGAGGATCCAGGAGCCGGCCACCAGCAACAGGTCCGAAATCATCAGCGTGGTGCGGAAGATCTCGCTGTAGCGGTAGAGCATGGGCCCCCTTCGTCTTCGAGACGCCCGGATTCACGTCTCCGCCCGGGATCGCACCCCGCAGCATGTCCGGGATTTCGCGGGGAGCGAGGGGGAGGCTCGCCGCGTCAACCTAGTCCGCCGCCGCACCGCTGTAAAGGCGCCCCCTACCAGGGCTTTCACCCAAACTACATGCCGTCGTGCCGGTCCTCGCGCGGCCCGATCGCCGGCCGCTCGCGGCGAAAGCCCGCTCCTCGCTACCCTCTCAGCCGGTTGGCGATCCGCCGCATCCAGCAGGGGACTGTGGCTCCGGCGGATCCAGGATCGGCCCGGAAGCCCAGCGGAAGGAACCACTTCGTCGATGCCGGCCAATCTCTCGCCCGAATACAAGAAGGCCGAGGTCGAGTTCAAGCAGGCCCGCGAGCCGCGCGATCGACTGCGCTGGCTGCGGGAGATGCTGCGGACCATCCCCAAGCACAAGGGCACGGAGCACCTCCAGGCCGACATCAAGACGCGCATCAAGCAGCTCACGGAGGAGCTCACCGGTCCCAGGAAGGGCGGCGCGCGCACCGGACCGACCCACTCGATCCGTCCGGAGGGGGCCGCGCAGGTGGCGCTGATCGGTCCTCCCAACGCCGGCAAGTCGAGCCTGCACGTTCGCCTCACCGGCTCCCAGGCGGAGGTGGCACCGTACCCGTACACCACCAAGGAGCCCCTGCCCGGCATGATTCCCTACCAGGACATCTACCTTCAGCTCGTCGACCTGCCCCCGGTGTCGGCGGACTTCATGGAGTCCTGGTACACGAACGCGCTGCGACCCGCCGATGCCGCCCTGCTCGTGGTGGACCTGAGCGATCCCGAGTGCGTGGACCACGTGGCGGCGATCCGGGATCGGCTCGATCAGAAGCGGGTGACGCTGGAGGAGCGATGGGCCGGTCTCGCCGCAGGTGAGGAGCGCGCCGAACCTGCCCGAGCGGAGGAAGCCGGATCAGCGGGAGAGGGGAACGAGGAGGTGCCCGATCCCTTCCGGATTCGCCTCCCTACCCTGCTCGTCGCCAACAAGAGCGATCTCGATCCCGATCCCGACGAGGTGCAGGTGCTGGAGGAACTCCTGGGCGTCCGCTTTCCCGCCCTCTCGGTCTCCGCCCAGACCGGGGCGGGGCTGGATGCGATCGGTCCGACGCTCTTCGAGGGGCTCGAAGTCGTGCGGGTCTACACCAAGGTTCCGGGGCGACGCGCCGACGATCAGCGTCCCTACACCGTTCGCCGCGGAGATACCGTCCTCGACGTCGCGCGCCTGGTACACAAGGAGATCGCCGAGTCGCTCAAGTTCGCGCGCGTCTGGGGCAGCGGTCAGTTCGACGGACAGCAGGTGGGGGCGGACCACGCCGTCCAGGACGGGGATGTGATCGAGCTCCACGGCTGATCCGCCACAGGAGTCAGATCACCTTCCGCTCGCGCAGCTCACTGATCCGGTCCCAGTCGTAGCCGAGCACGTCGAGCAGGACTTCCTCGGTGTGCTGTCCGAGCTCCGGCGCGGGGAGGCGTACGCTCCCCGGTGTCTCGCCGAGCTGTACGGGAACGCCGAGCACCTTGCTCTCGCCGTGCTGCGGATGGTCGAAGTCCACCACGTAGTCGTTGGCCCGGATCTGCGGGTCCTCGGGAATCTCTTCGACGCTATTCACGATGGTGTAGATGAAGTCGCCCTCCGATTCGGAGAGCTGAGCGATCCACTCCTCGCGGGTGCGGCTCGCAAAGACCTGGTCCAGGATGGCGATGGCGGCCTCCGCGTTGTCGGCGCGCCCCACGCCGTCCGCGAACCTCTCGTCCGTCGCGAGCTCCGGGCGGCCGATGGCGCGGGTCAGGTCGGGCCAGTAGCGGTCGGATTGCAGCATCGCGAAGGCGATCCACTTGCCGTCCTTGCACTGGTAGTGGTTCCAGAGGGGGTTCCCGGCGGTTGAGCGTTGGGTGCGATGGATGGAGAAGCCGGCCATCAGCTTGCACGAGACCGAGAGCCCCTGGAGCCAGGTCATGCTTCCGAGGTGAGAGGAGTCCACCTCCTGACCCATTCCGTACCGCTCCCGGGCGATCAGCGCCGCCATCACGCCGTAGGCGAGCATCACTCCACCCATCTGGTCCGCGATTCCCCCCGTGACGGGGAGCGGTGGCATGTCCGGCTCGCCGGCGGCATACATGATGCCCGAGCGAGCCAGTCCCAGGTGGTCGAAGGAGGGCTCCCCGCTATCCGGCCCCTCGGGCCCGTAGCCCGTTGCGTTGGCGTAGACGAGGCGCGGGTTGTGCTCGCGCAGCATTGCGTAGTCGAGGCCCAGGCGTTCCGCCACACCCTTGCGGAAGTTCTGGACGAAGACGTCCGATTTCGCCACCAGGTCGTAGAGGACCTGCCTACCCTCCTCGGTCTTGAGGTCGAGGATGATGCCCTTCTTGTTGCGGTTGTTCGCCTCGAAGTAGAAGTTCGGGCGTTCCGCCAGGGACTTCCCCCAGAGCCTCGTCAAGAAGCGCCCCGGGTCGCCGGTGTCGCGCTGCTCGACCTTGATGACCTCGGCCCCGAGGTCGCCGAGCATGGTGCTGGCGATCGGCCCCTGCTGCCAGATGGTCCAGTCGATTACCCGGATCCCGTCGAGGGGCATCGGCATCGCTGTCTCCTCCCGTCGAGTCTGCAACCTGCAGCAACGGTACCGGGGCGACCGCAACCGCGCTCATTTCGGCTTCAACGACCTTGAAAACGCCCCTACGAACCGGCAAAGTAGCCGTCGGCTCGGCCGGCGCCTCAGGGGGGCCGCGCGGGACCGGCCGCTCGATCGGATTCCCAGGCTCCCCGCAACCCTACGGCGATGATCTCCACCTGGGCCAGCCTCTTCGAACGTCGCGAGTTGGTGCGTGAAGTGACGCTGGCGGAGCTGCGCAGCCGGGCGAATGAGAGCCGCTTCGGCGTGCTCTGGTGGATGATCGACCCGCTGATCATGATGACGGTCTACTGGATCGTGATCGTACAGATCTTCGGGCGCGGGGAGCAGTACAGCCCCTATCCCGTCTTCATCCTTTGTGGGATGCTCCCCTTCAAGCAGATCATGAGTGGCATCACCGATTCCTGCAAGGTGCTGCGGGCGAAGGGAAACCTGATCAAGGCGGTCTCTTTTCCGACCCTGGTGCTTCCGATCTCCACCGTCATCACCGGCTTCGTCTACTTCCTGTTCGGCCTCGCCATGCTGCTGGCGACGGCGCTCCTCACCGAGCGGCCGATGGGATGGACGTTGATCCAGCTTCCCGCTCTGATGGTGCTCCAGATCATCCTGGTCACCGGCTTCAGCCTGGCGGTCGCCGCCTTCGGAGTGATCTTCCTGGACCTTCCTCTGCTGATGACTCACATCCAGCGCTTCCTCTTCTACGGCTGCCCCATCCTCTACGGATTCGACATGGTGGCGGAGCGCTTCACCCAAGGGTCGCTAGGGGGTACGGCTGCGGCGGAGTGGATCCCCACCCTCTACATGGCAAATCCAGTGGCGATCCTGATCACCGGCTACCGGGAGGCGATCTTCTACGGCCAGGTGATGGCGCCCCAGCACTGGGCGCTGCTCTCGATCGAAGCGGTTGTCATCTTCCTGATCGGCTACCGGATCTTTCAATTCTACGACCAGCGGGTGATCAAGTTCCTGTGAGTGAAGAGGGCACACCGGTGGTCGAGATGCGCGACGTCGGGCTCTATTACTGGCGCCAGACCCAGAAGCGCACGACCCTCAAGGACGCCTTTCTCAACTGGCGCTGGGGACAGCGCCCAAAGCTGCTCTGGGCGCTGCGCCACCTCGATCTCACCTGCTACGAGGGGCAGACGCTCGGCATCGTGGGACCCAACGGTGCCGGGAAGAGCACCCTGTGTCTGGTTCTCTCCAACATCCTGACCCCGGACGAGGGGGAGATCGCGGTTCGCGGAAAGGTCTCCACCCTGGTCACGCTGGGTTCGGGATTCAACCCCGACCTCACGGGCCGCTCCAACATCCACCTCTACGCCGCCTTCCTGGGGATCCCCCGGCGCGAGATCGACCGGAACATCGAAGCGATCATCGAGTTCTCGGAGCTCGGGGATTTCATCGACGATCCGATGCGGCACTACTCGTCGGGCATGCGCGCCCGGCTGGGTTTCTCGGTGGCCACCACGCTCAATCCGGAGATCCTGGTTCTCGACGAAGTATTCGCCGTCGGAGACCAACGATTCCGCATCAAGAGCCAGAAGCGCATCCAGGAGATGATGAGCCGGAGCCGGCTCATCGTGATCGTCTCCCACAGCACGCCTTTCCTGCGAGAGATGTGCACCAACTGCCTGTGGATGGAGAACGGGACCGTCCGCGAGTACGGTGAGGCATCAGTTATTCTCGACGCCTACGACCGCTTCATGGGAGCACCTCGCCGGCTCCTCGACACCGAATAGGGGACCTCGCATCGCGCGCGGTCCGGGGTCCCGACCGAGACGAACCAGGGATGATTCAGATCGAGACCGTGGATTGGATAGATCCTGCCTATGCCCCTGTCTCAGCTCGTGACCGGGTCTGACTGAACCGCCCCGTGTTTGCCGGACGCTCTGCCCTGTCCCGGGTTTAGTGGGGGCAAGAAACTGGACTTCGCTGCCACAATCGCGCAGGAGGGCGAGATGGGGGCGGACGAGGTGCGGTACCACATTTCGGTGATCCGCAAGTTGGAGGTGCAGACCTCGCTATTCCCACTCGTTCTACCAATTTCCCCGCGGGAGTCTAGAGTTGCTTTCTTCCATCCTCGCAAGGTCTGGATATGGGCTATTTCAAGGCCCGTCGGGGACCCGAGGGGGGTCGCTCTATTCTGACGTCCGTCATGGGATTCCCTCATCCGCGGAAGAGCCCGGGAAGCGTACGAGGGCTATATACTCCGCTCAATGAGCGCCATCGGTCTCCCCGAACAACTCAAGCGTTCCGCCCGAAAGATCCGCACTTGGTGGAAGGACACGCCGGTTCCCTTCGCCGCCCGGCGGGCCCGGCGCCTGTCGCACCGCAAGCCGGAGGTGCTGCTCGTGCCCGATCGCCCGGGGTGGGCCTTCGACTTCCTGGCCGACGACATCATTCGCCTCGCCGGTGACCGCTATGTGTTCAGCAAGCGCTTCAAACACGACATGACGGACGACGTCGACTACGGCCGTTTCGACGCCATCTACTTCTTCTGGTGGGCCAAGGGAACCGTCAAGACCATCCAGCGTCTCGGGATCCCCAAGTTCCGGTGCATGACGGTGATCTCGAGCTACCTGAGCTGGATGCGTCGGGGGTGGTCGAACGAAGAGCTGGCCGAGATCCTGTCGGCCTACGAGGCCGTGGGGACGATCTGCAGGGGTCTGCGCGACCACTTCGCGCCGCTTCATCCGCACGTGTTCCTGACGCATCACGGGATCGATCCGGAGGTCTTCCCCGAGACCTCTCCCATCCCGGAGCGTCGTGACGACGACCGCCTGGTCGTCGGCTGGGCCGGTTCCCTCGAGCACGACAAGGTCAAGAAAGGCGTCACCGAGTTTCTGGCTCCCGCGGCGGAGGCCGTGGACGGCGTGGAGTTGCGCCTGGCCCTGGACGAGCAGTCGCAGCACCCGCTGGGCACGCACTACCGCCGGGACCGGATGCACGAGTTCTACAACAGCATCGACGTCTGCGTCTGTGCCAGCAAGTTCGAGGGTGCGCCCCTGCCGCTGCTCGAGGCGG
This sequence comes from uncultured Spirochaetales bacterium, assembly GCA_964615365.1. Classification (GTDB taxonomy): domain Bacteria; phylum Myxococcota_A; class UBA9160; order UBA9160; family UBA6930; genus CAVXZE01. The sequence continues at coordinate 4,954 of CAZTOU010000065.1, read as the reverse complement.
GCGGCTGCGGGCGCCCCGTCATCAGCACCCGCGTGGGCATTGCGCCCGAGCTTGTCCAAGAGGGTCACAACGGCATGCTCGTCGACAGGACCGTGGACGGCTTCGCCGATGCGTTCCAGACGCTCCGCGACGACCGCGATCGGCTGCGGCGCATGGGCAGGAACAACAAGGACGTCGTGTGCGCGGCCTGGAGTTGGAACGCTCGCATCGGCGAGTACCTGGCGATGTTCGACTGGGTAATCTACGAGCGATGAGAATCCTCGTTCTCGGGTCGGCGGGCGGCAACAACCTGGGCGATGTGGCCGTGCTGGACCGCAACATGGAACTCATACAAGAACGGATCCCGGACGCGGAGTTCGTTGTCCCCACATCGAGCACGCAACGCACGTGGAGGCTGCTGTCCCGGTTTCCCGTCCTCCCCGTGAAGACCGGGCGACTGCGCTTCCTCTCGCCCGGCGTGGTTCAGGCCGCCCTGGACTGCGACGGGGCTTTCACCTGTGCGGGCATCTTCTTCGACTACGCGTTGTTCCGGATCCGGTACAACTTCGTGGCATCCCTGGCCCCGTTGCTAGCCCCATGCCGGCGACGCCGTATCCCCGTCGTGGGCCTCAACGTAGGCGTGCAAGCGCCAACGTCCTCCATCGGCGCACGAATGATGCGCTGGGCCCTGAACAGCCACGACCGCATCTTCCTCCGCGACGCCGACGCCGTAGACATCCTCCGCCGGCTCGGCGTCCGTGCACCCTACGAACTCGGGGCCGACCCCGCCATCGCTTGCCGAAGCCATCCGAGCGGCGAAGATCGGGGACTGACACCTTTTCCGGAACGGGCAAGGCTATCTGTCTACGATTTCGGCCGCGACCGCGACCGCGACACCACACCCGTCCTAGCCCGCACTTCTCACCACCAGACGGAGGGTACGCACAGTCTGTCTCCTGGGTCGGGTCTCGCGCCGGTGTCGGGTGAGAAATGCAGACTAGGCTTCAACTTCACCCACCTGCTCGCCCAATCCCTGGCCGGGACCTCCCCGCCCATGTCCCGCGGCGGCTTGGTGCGTTATCTGGCCGATACGCTTCGGGGTGTCTATCAGCGGACGGACACGCGCCTGACGCTGATCGCCACGGAACGCAAAGACCACGCCCTGTTGCGGGAGGTGCAGGAGAAGGCAGCGCTTGGCGACATCTGCGACCTAGCCCCCTGGAGCGACTTCACAGAGACGCGTGGACGAATCGCGGGCTGCGACGTCTTTGTCGGCACGCGGCTCCACTCGCTCATCTTCGCCTGCGGCGTTGGTGTCCCCTTCGTGGCGATTCCCTACCAGCCGAAGGTCGCGGCCTTCGTGCGGGACGTTGGACTGCCCCCAGGCTTCCTGCTGGACGGCTGGTGGCAGGGGGCGGAACACTTGGCCGAGCGTATCGCGGGCGCTTGTTCGCACCCGGAGGAAACCCGCGCGCCGATGGCCGCCTACGTTCGAGACGCGTCATGCCTGTCGCAACGCGCCGTGGACTGCTTCGCGGATCTGGTTCGAGCGCGGGCGCGGCGATGAGCTGGTTCGCGCGGGGAACGAAACCATGCCACATGTGGCGTTCCGCCCCCGAAGCCGTTCCAGGGACCGGTCGAGATCCGTCCGCACATGGATCAGAAGGTCGGGATATGCCCAGCCCCGGAGGAAGCGCCGCAGCTCGTCTCGGTCGAGCTCCCCGGTCTCGGAGACGAACAGGTTGACCGCGCGATGCGCGACTCCCTCCTCCGACAAATAGGCGCGAAAGCGAATTCTCCAAGTCCGCAGCAGCATGAAGGTGAGGGCGTGGTTCTTCACCCAGCGGCGCACCATCTCCGCCTGCTCCGGATCACGGCTGCGAATCACCTCGATCCGGCTCCCGAATATTCGCCAGCCGGCTTGGAAGCGACGCTGGAACTTGCGCATCAGCCGGGGGGCGTCCGTCTTCTGGAATTTCTCCCTGCGCGCGGGCATCCGACGCGGGTCTCGCATCGTGATGTGAACCAGGATCTTCGGGGAGACCACGCGCTCCACGTAGAGCGCCTTCACCTCCTTGGCTGTCCAGGAGGCGGAGTCCCGCCGCTCGAGCTCGCCGGCCAGCAGCTTGGCCACGGTGGTCTTGCCGCTGCCCGGAATCCCCGTCATCTCGACGATCAGACCGCTCACATCTCTTGCTCGCGCCAGGCTGCGCTCTCAGCAGGACCGCAGGAACTCCGCCACTGTCTCCACCACCGTCTCGATCTGGAGCGTAGAAAGCTCCGGGAACACCGGCAGGGCCAGCGTCTCCCGGGCTGCCAGATCCGCAACCGGCAGTTGCCGGTCCGCGGGGGCCAGCGCGGCGAAGCATTCCTGTCGGTGCAGGGGAATCGGATAGTAGACCTCGCTTCCGATCTCGCGCTCCGCGAGGAAGGCGCGCAGGGCATCGCGCCGCTCGCCGGGGACGCGAATCACGTACTGATTGAAGATGTGCACCGCCGGCGGCTCCACCTCCCTGGGCACCCGGAGCGGGAGCTCCAGATCGCCGAAGGAGCCCACACCCACGCCGGCCCCCTCCTTCGCGAAGCGCTCCTGGTAGGATCGCGCGTTGGCTGCGCGGGCCCGGCTCCAGGCCGGGAGCCGCGGCAGCTTGACGCGCAGGACCGCCGCCTGCAGCGCGTCCAGCCGCGAGTTGATCCCCACCAGGGCGTGGTAGTACTTGGGCCGGGCGCCGTGGACCCGCAAGATATGGATCTGGTCGGCCAGGGCGTCGTCGTTGCTGATGATCATGCCGCCGTCGCCGAAGCCGCCCAGGTTCTTGGAAGGAAAGAAGCTGAGGCAGCCCGCCACGCCAGTGGTGCCGGCGCCGTTCCCCGCCGGGTCCCTCGCGCCGATCGCCTGAGCGGCGTCCTCGATCACCGGGACTCCGAGCTCTCGGGCACAGGCCAGGATCCCCTCCATCGGCGGCACCTGGCCGAACAGGTGCACCGTGATGATGGCCCTGAGGTCAGTGCATTGCTCCGCAGCGGCGCGGATCGTCTCCGGGGTCAGGCTGTAGGTCTCCGGGTCGACGTCGGCGAACACCGGCACCAGGCCGGCGCGGACCACGGACCCGGCAGTGGCGAAGAAGGTGTAGGTGGGGACGATCACCTGGTCACCGGGGGCCAGGTCGAGGGCGAGCAGGGGGAGAAGGATCGCGTCGGAGCCCGAGGCGCAGCCGATCGCGTGGCGGACTCCGCAGTACTCGGCGACCTCCGCCTCCAGGGCCTGCACCTCCTCACCCATGATGAAGCGCTGGGTCTCCACGACCCGCTTCATGGCGGGCTCGATCTCGTCCTTGATCTCCTGGTACTGGGCGACCAGGTCCAGCAACGGAACACGCACCAGTTCGCTCATACCTCCTGCACCTCCCGCAGCGGCGTCAGGCAGCCGGCCTCGAGCCGGTACTGGTTGGAGCAGGCATTGCAGCGCAGCTCCCCCGGATCGGCAGGCTCGGGCAGGCGAACCCCGCAGCGACACATCCATCCGGCCCGCCGGCCCGGAACACCCAGAATCAACGCGTAGTCCGGTACGTCCTCCGTCACCACCGCGCCGGCTCCCACGAAGGCGAAGCGCCCGATCTCCACGCCGCAGACGAGGGTGGCGTTGGCTCCCAGGGTAGCGCCACGGTGCACCACGGTGGAGCGGTACTCGTCGCGCCGGGAGATCTCGCTGCGGGGATTCACCACGTTGGTGAAGACCAGGGATGGTCCGCAGAAGACGTCGTCCCCCAGAGTGACGCCGGTGTAGAGGGAGACGTTGTTCTGCACTTTCACGTTGTTGCCCAGGGAGACGCCCGAGGCCACCAGCACGTTCTGCCCCAGGTTGCAGCCGCGTCCGATCTCCGCGTCTTTCATCACGTGACAGAAGTGCCAGATCCTCGTGCCCTCGCCGATCTTGCAGGGCTCGTCCACATAGGCCGATTCGTGGATGAAGACGCCAGGGAAGGAGGGCTGCTCGGACATCGTCTCTCTACTTCACCGCGATGGAGACGAGAGACCCGTTGGTGATCATCGAGCGCTGTGCGGCGTGAAGGATCTGGAGGACCCGCAGGCCGCCCCGCCCGTCGCTCAGCGGGCGCCTCCGCTTCTCGATGCACTCCAGGAAGTGGAGGCACTCGAGCCGCAACGGCTCGTCGTCGGGGAAGGGGACCGGCACCCCATCGCCGCGCACCGGGATGGGCTCACCCTCTTCCCAGTCCACCCGCCGGTCGTAGAGCACCAGCTCCTTGGTCACGTCGTCGTAGGAGGCCATCTTCTCCGAGCCGATCACCACGAGCTTCTGCTCCTTGAACGGGTGCAGCCAGGAGACGAAGATGTGGGAGCGGACGCCGTTGTCGAAGAGGAGCTGGGTGACGGTGGTGTCGGCGATGTTGGGCTGGATGTAGGCGCCGCCGGTGGCCACGATCTGGAAGGGCATGGAGCCTACCAGCCGCAGGATCACCGCCACGTCGTGGGGCGCGAAGGACCAGAGGGCGTTCTCCTCCCTGCGGATCTTGCCCAGGTTGAGCCGGTTGGAGATCAGGTACTGGAGCTTGCCGAGCTCCCCCTCGTTGACCAGCTGCGAGAGCTTGACGTAGGCCGGGTGGTACTCCAGCAGATGGCCCACCATGAGGATCCGGTCGGTGGCCTCGGCTCGCGTCACCAGGTCCTCGGCATCCTCGACGCTCACCGTCACTGGCTTCTCCACGAAGACGTCGAGGCCGGCGTCCAGGGCGCCCACTGCCAGCCGGTGGTGGGTCTCCGCCGGGGTGATGATCATGGCTGCGGTGGCGCCGGGGTCGCCGAGGGCCGCCTCCAGGCTCGGGTAGAGCTCTGCCTCGGGGGCCAGCTCACGGGCCCGCTGCTGGCCGTCCGGCGAGGGATCGTAAACCCCCCGCAGCACCCCGAGCGCCGAGACGGTCCGCACGACGTTCTTGCCCCAGCCCCCGCAGCCCAG
>CAZTOU010000064.1:0-30377 GCA_964615365.1 uncultured Spirochaetales bacterium | reverse complement strand
CATCACCTGGGTGATCTCGGTGGCTTGATGCACGGCCTTGTCGAGGAAGTGCACGCCCATCCTCGCGCTGTGACGGTAGCGATCTCGCAGACCCACCTGCTCAATGCGGCGGCTCTTGAAGGCGAGGCGGAAGTTCTCCAGCGCCTGTTTGAACGCCATCGACTGGCTGTAGGCAAGGGTGAACAGGTAGGTCAGGCTGCGCGAGAAGGCCAGTGCCTCGAAGGGGTTCACCCGAGAGACGAAGAGAAATGTGAGAGAAGTGAGCAGGAGGACGCGGAGGTTGACGAGCACGACGAACCCGATCGAGAAGGTCCCCTGGAGCCCCGCGATGACTGCGTAGGACAGGGTGACGACAACGTTGAAGAGCAGGATGGCGACGCAGGCGCGCCGGAGGATCCGAAGCCAGTCTCGACCCGCGAGTGCGAGGACCAGACCCAGACCCAGCGCCAGGAAGCCGACCTCGTGCACCATGGTGGCGAGAACGATGGCGGCCAGGTAGGCCAGGAGCGCGATTCTGGCCCTCATTCCCCTGAGATCCAGCCCCGCTGGCGGAGGAAGCGGAACATGAGCAGTGTCAACAGGCCTTCGCCGATGCCGATCAGGGCGTGGGGAATCATGACGGCGGGCAGCGTAACCGAGAATCCGAACGGGAAGAAGAGCGGCTGTCCGTCGTCGGCCTGCGCGATCACCGGCTGCATCCCCAGCACCAGCGCCATCAGCAGAGCCGACGCGTTCACCGAGAGCCATCCGGCCGCGACCAGGCCGAAGCCCTCGTGCACGCGCCGCAGCAGCCAGAAGCAATAGCGGGCCGCCGCACTGCCCAGAAGCCCCATCGCCAGGGCGTTCACTGCCAGGGCGGTCACCCCGCCGGCTCCGAAGAGCAGCGCCTGGAGCAGGAGGACGAGGGATACCGAGACGAAAGCGGTCCAGACACCGAAGGCGATCGCCAGCAGTGCGATCCCGGTGGCGTGAGCCGAAGTGCCGCCGGGGAGCGGCACCATGATCATCATCACGACGAAGCAGAATGCCGTGAGCACCGCCAGCTTCGGGATGGTCTCTTCCTGGAGGACGGCTCGAAGGCGCCGCGCGGCATAGGCCCAGAGGCCCGCCGCCACGCCGTAGGCCGGCAGGTACACCTGCGGGGCGATGAAGCCGTCGGGGATGTGCATTCCGGTTCCCTGCTAGAAGACCACGGAGAAGCTGCAGATCAGCCGGTAGTCCTCCCTGCCCTCCGCGCCCTGCTGCTCGCTCTCCTCGTTCAGATTCGTCCAGGTCGGCGCCTTGATGCCGAGGCCCAGGCTCGTGTTGCGCCAGTAGGCGCGGACGCCCGGCACCAGATACAGGATGTGACCTCCGGTCGCACGCTCGCCCGAGCCGTTGGCCTTGTCTCTCCCCAGCCTCAGGTAATTGGCCTCCAGCTGTGCATCCAGACGGAGCTTCCAGCGGGGAACCGTCAGCATCCGGTAGGCGAGGGCCGTGTTGAGGCGGAACTCACTTCCGAACTGGGTCCGGTTCCCATCGTCGTACTTGTAGTCCTGGAAGTACAAGAAGGAGGTCTCGCCCACCCAGGTGAAGCGATCCCGGAAGAGCTTGGTGGCCGTGAGCCCCGCGCCCAGGACGGGCTTTCCGAAGCCCAGGGACATGCCGGGATCGATCTCGTCATCTCGGGTTCGCGTATTGGGATCGCCGGTGGGAAGCGTGAGACCTCCGTAGAAGGTGAAGTGCCAGTCCTCGAGATCGTCGAGGCTCTCGTTGTCCGGCACCAGCCGGAAGCCATCGTCGTACTTGAAGCCCAGCACCGCGTTTATGGACATGTCGGCAAAGCCGGAGGAATCGGTCGAGCCGTCTTCCACCCTCTTGCGATTGTAGGGGAGGAAGACGTAGGCGGAGAGCCAGGAGCGGATCCCGTAGCCGATCCCGAAGATCGAGAAGGAGCTGTACATGCTCTCGTCGTCGCGCCCGGATTCGTAGCGCTCGAAATCGGCGTAATCGAGCTTCCAGTAGCCGAGGATGCTGCCGCGCGGAAGGGTCGCGGAGCTGGAGGTCTCGAGGGGCGCCCCCGGCCCCTCCAGGCCGGCCGCTCCGAGTGTGGCGACTCCGTGATGCGCCTCCGCGGCGGCCGCCGCGAGCAACGAGAGCAGTGCGCAGCAACAGGTGAATCCCGTTCTCATCTTCTCCCTCCTCCGCGTCTGAACAACGTGAGCAGTCCGAAAAGCCCGAAGATCACCGCGACGCCCACGATGATCCGAAGATGCCGCTCGAAGAGCGGCTCGTTCGCATCTCGAACCTCGCTCTCGAGACCGGTCGTGAAGGAGAAGTCCGCGCCGTGACCGTCTTCCGAGAAGGCCTTGATGCGCCAGGTTCCCGCTCCGTCGGGAAGGAACACGACCCGCCCGTAGGCGTCGGTCCGTCCCACCTGAAAGGGGATCTCCTCGCCGGCTCGGTAGACCTCGTAGCTCTCGAAGGTGAAGCCACCCCCGTCCGCGAAGAAGAGCTCGACGGAGACCGCCGCGCCTTCCTCGATGCGGTGCTGCAGATCGTGGGCCAGGGCCCGGCCGGGCAGCCATCCGCATAGAGCCAGCGCCAGGACGAGGCCGACCCTCATCACTCGGCCGACAGCTCGAAGTTGAGGTTGGCGGAGTGGATCACCTTGTCGGCCTTCTCCGAGTCGATGCGGCGGCTCGAGGTGGCCTGGATCACCTGGAAGCCCCCGTGTCTCACGCGGATGTTGATCTCGCCATCCGCGCCCGGTTGCCCCCGCGGCTTACCGTCGTAGCTGACCACTGCATCCCGCACCGGCTCGCCGTCGAAGGTGACGCGCAGGCGCAGCTTCTCACCCTTGCGCAGGCGGAGCGGATCCTCGAGTGGCGTCAGCTCCAGCCCTGCTGCCAGCGGCCTGGCCAGGGCTTCCGTCCACCCCTCGAACCGCTTGACGCTCTCGTGGGAGAGCCAGCTCTCGACCGGCATCCTGGCCTGGTCCTTGGGGAGGTTCTGGGTGCCGTACGGCGTCTTGGTCCAGTAGCCGCTGGAGATCGCCACGTGCACCGCGGCGCACTCCCCGCGCATCCGGTAGGGGTAGCCCCCCTCGGACTCGAAGGGGGCGCTGCCACCAACCGGGTCGAAGCAGAGGGCCTCGCCCACCCATTCGCTCTGGTACTCCACGAAGGTGGGGCCCTGGTGGCTGGAGTGCTTGTGCCCGTAGTACAGCCCGAAGCCCGCCTCCTCTTTCTCCAGCCAGAGGTCGTGGGCAAGGGCTGGGCCCGCCAACGTGCCGAGCAGGAGAACGAGGAGAGTCCTCATCGCGCACTCAATATTACAAAATCACAATCCGTAATACCAGCGCGGAGACCGCGCCCGATAGGAGTGCGACTAGAACCAGAAACGCGTCTGCAGGTAGAAGTGGTCCGAGTCGCTGGTGGAGGAGACGTTGGCGACCCGGTCCAGATAGGAGCCCTTGAACCAGCGGTTGTAGCCGGCGTCCAGCGCGAGCCACGGCTTCGGCTTCCACCGGAGGCGCAGCTCGACGTCCACGCCCAGACGCCGTCCCGCGGACCCGGTCTCGTCGCGGAGACCGGTGCCCACGAAGGCGTCCCGCGCTTGCGCCAGCTCCCAGTAGCGGAGCTTGAGCTCCGCCTTGACCTTCGGGTGGGGGACGACGATCAGCCGCACGCCGGGCGAGAGGATGTTGGAGCGGCGGAAGGGGCCGTAGATCCCGGTCTGGACGAGATCGAAGCGCCGCGCGCCGAACAGGAAGGAGAAGCTGCGGCTCTCGCTGCCGCCCGGATCCGCCGTGCCCGAGGCGTAGTCGAAATGCCCCGCCAGCCTGGGAGACCACGGCAGGTCCAGCGTGTAGCCGAGCTCGGCGTGGCCCGCCAGGGCGCCGTGATCGCGGTCGCCCCGATCGCCGAACTGCCCCATCAGCTCGAGCTCGTAGTCGAGCTGCCCCGTTTCGGGCGGCCGAGATCCGCGCAGCCCCAGCGTGTGGAGCTCGAGATCGCGGTCGCGGTCGCGGAGACCGAAGTAGTAGGCGTCGATGCGCAGAGGGGCGATCCGCTCGTCCTGGTAGGCCACCCCCCAGAATCGCCGCTTCGACGAGCTCTCGTCGTCGAAGTAGTGCGGCTCGCGGGCCACCGGCCGGGTCAGAAACGCGCGCACCCGCCAGTCCTCGCCGTCTCCGAGCTGGAGGTGGACGCCATCGAAGCTGTTGGTGGTGTTGCGGAAGCGGTTGCGCGCCACCAGCCGGCGTGAGCCAACGTCCAGCGTCAGGCGGCCCAGATGGACATCCGCGCGCAGTCCCGTGCCGAGCAGATCGAGCGTGCTGGCCGAGACGAAGAGCTGGAGGAGGTCGAGGTTGTCCCGGTCCGATGCGATGAAGTCGCGCGGGCCGTCTCCGTGGGTGCGTGAGTCCTGGAGCTCCACCAGGAAGCGGAGCCGGGCCGGACCGTCGGCGCCGATGCGTAGACGGGTGCGCTGGGGGTACTGGGTCTGGGTATCCGACTCATTCGGGCGGAACGGATCCTCCAGGAACTCGAAGCGGGTGCGATGCTCGATGGCGAGATCGAGCCAGGGCGGAAGCCCGAGCGCATCGTGCAGGTAGCGGTTCCAGGACTGGCTCTCGCTCACCAGGACCGCATCCGCGGTCTCGGAGGGTAGCGTGACGCCGCCCGCGCCGTGCACCGGTCCGAACCCGCCGAGGCCGAGTGCCGTGAGTAACACCGACCACCCGATCAAGGACGGGCTGCACCACCGCGCAAGCGCCCGTACCGCCATTCCACGCCTCTCCATCTCCCCTCCGCACCCACCGCACATCGCTCAAAGGACCCGGGGCCGGCTCGGGCACTACCGCTCGAAGAGCATGATCCTGGGCTCCCAGAGACCCACCCTGATTCGCTTTCCCTCGTGGAGCCGGTGGCGCCCCTCCATGCGCACGGGAAACCTCGCCTCGAGATCGTAGCGATTCGGGCTTCCCTCGATCTTGAACCACATCACGAACTCTTCCCGAAGCGGTATCAGGGCCGCGATCTCACCCGAGAAGAGGTTCCGCTCCAGGGATTGCATGACCGGCACTCCATCGCGGATGATCCGGATGTCCTGCTGCCGGACGCAGACTCTGACTTGCCTTCCCGGTGCGACGTTCTCGCTCACCTCGACTCCGAAGTGCCCCAGGTCGACGCGCGTTCCCCCGGGATGCGCCTCGGTGACGCCTTCGAAGATGTTGTTGTAGTTGAAGTACCTGGCGACGCGCTCACTGGCCGGTTGCTGGAAGACCTCGTGGGTGTCTCCGCTCTGGACCAGGCTGCCATCGATCATCACCGATTGCCGCTGTCCCAGCGAGTACGCCTCTTCGAGATTGTGGGTCACGTGGAGCGTCGTGATGCCTACTTCACCGACGATCTGCCGAAGCTCCAGCCACAGCCCGCGCTTCGCCCCCTCGTCGATGGAGGAGAATGGCTCGTCGAGCAGCAGCATCTTCGGCTGCGCACCCAGCGCCCGGCCGATCGCCACCTTCTGCCGCTCCCCTCCCGAGAGATGCTGGACCTTTCTACGCCGCAGCCGCTCGATGTGGAGCACCTCGCACAATCGGTTCACCAGCGCATCGCCCTCCTCCGACGAGATGTTCCTGGGGCGGAGGCCGAAGCGAAGGTTCTCTTCGACGTTCAGATGCGGAAACAGCGCGTAGTCCTGCGGGACGTATCCCATCCGGCGACGCTCGGGGAGCTCGCGGGTGACGTCGCGACCGTCCAGGTGGATCCCGCCGCTCTCCGGCCTGTGGAAACCGAGAATACACTTGAGCAGACTCGACTTACCGCTCCCCGTCGGGCCCAGCAGGACGTGATACTCCCCCCGGTCACAGGAGAGCGTCAGGTCCCGCAGAGAGAACTCCCCCAAGGAAAGGTTCAGGGAATCGACGCTCAAGAAGGGCCCGCTACTGCACATAGGCCTCCGTCTTTCGCACGAAGAAGAGAATCCCGAAGGACATGGCGATCAGGATCGTGATGAACACGATCGCGCTCGAGATGTCCACGGACTCGAAGTTCAGGAATATGGCGACCGGAATCGTCTCGGTCTTCATCGTCGTGGCACCGGCGAGGGTGACGGTGGCGCCGAACTCGCCGATCGCCCTGCCCCAGATCAGCAGGAACGCGGCGAGGAGCCCACGGCGGGCCATCGGCAGCACCACCTTCACGAACACCTGCATCCGGTTGTAGCCGAGGCTTCGGGCCAGGTTCTCGTACTCCACGTCGATGGTCTGGAAGGTCTCCTTGAGGAGCCGGAGCGAGAGGCCCACGATCACCACGAACTGGGCCAGAATGATGCCCCTCACCTCGAACACGAAGGGTCCGAACCAGGCCTCGATCTGCTTCCCGAGACCGGTGTTGAAGAAGATCAGCAGCAGGGCGCCGATGGCGATGGGCGACAGCACGATGGGCAGGTCGAGCAGCGTGTCGAAGAGGACCTTTCCGGGAAAGGAGTAGCGCGAGAACGCGTAGGCGACGGGAATCGAGACCGCCAGTGCGATCACGGAGGCCAACGTGGCGGTGTAGAGGGAAAGTCTCGCAGCGAAGAGGATCTCGGAGAAGTGTGGCGCGCGGAGCGAAGTCTGCTGCCATAGCTCCAGCGCCATCCCGACCAGAAGGACGATGAAGAGCGAGATCAGAAGAGCCGAGACGCCGCCCACCAGGATGTTGAAGGCGCGGTTCATCGGCGCCGAGAAAGCTGATCCAGCGAGGCGAAGTACTCCTCCGGAAGCTCGTACTCTCCGCCCACGGTCGCCCGGGGGGCCAGGGCCCGGGCCGCCTCCAGGTCGGTGAGGTAACCCAGATCGCGGTAGACCGATAGACCCTTGGGTGAGAGCACGAAGTCGATGAAGGATCGCGAGAGCTCGAGATCTCGGGTGTGAATCGGGATGGAGATGGGGATGTAGGAGATCCTCGGGATCTTCTCGGGGTCGATGTGCACGAGCTCCATGCGATCGGGGTTCCAGTAGTGGAACACCCGCCACCCGAGGATGGCGTCCAGCTTGCTCATGGCGGCGAGATTGGCCGTCTTGGAGCAGCTCCCGCCGAAGGTGACCACGTTCTCCATCACCTCCTCGAGCAGACCGTTGGCCTCCAGAATCTCCACCGAGTAGAGACCGAGGCAGACGCTCTCGGGGTTGCCCATACCCGCCCGGGCGCCGGGTCTGGCGAGATCCGGGAGCGCGTGGATGCCCGCTGGATTTCCCGCCGGCGTCACGATGGCGGGTACCAGGTAGGCGACGATGCGCTCGCTCCCCTCGACGAGAAGTCCCTTCTTCTCGGCAATCAGGATGTAGTCCGGCGAGCCCGGGAGATAGATCTCCCCCTGCCCGGAGAGCTCGATCTGCGAGAGCAGGGTGCCGGAGCCCCCGAAGATGGTGTTTACCTCGACGCCCGTCTCGCGCTGGAAGCGCGCCGTGATCAGCTCCATGGCCGGCTTGCTGGCGGACCCACAGAAGAGCGTCAGGGAATCCGATGCGTCGGGTTCCGCCTCCGCGCAGCCGAAGAAGATCGACAAGAGGGCCAAGAGAAACGCCAACCGCACATGGTCACTCATCCGGCTCCGCCTCCGCGACTCTTTGCCGGAAGATCCGAAACTCCCGGCCTGCGTGGACTCGTATCCGCTTCTCCAAGCGGCCGTACTCCCGGGCGAACTTCTCTCCGAGGGGAGTCAGTTCGCTCCCACCCCGCTGGTTGCCTCCTCGCTTGCGAACCAGGATCTGCTGCCCGAGATCGGCCTCCAGCCGATTCAGCAGGTTGAGTGCCTTGACGTAGGAGAGGCTCATCTCCTTTGCGGCCTTGTTGATGGACCTGCACGCGCGGATCCGCTCGAGCAGGGAGAGAACACCTGGCCCCATGAAGGGGTCACCGCGGTCGTCGACGATGTTGACTTTGGTCCTGATCTGCACGCCCGTTGTTTATAGCGACATATAACGGAGCCGGTCAAGCCCGAGCGGGACGAGTGCCCCCCGTGTTGGTATGGTCGGCGCGAGCAGGAGGAATCGACCATGAACGGCAAAGAGAGGATCGCGGCAGCCCTCGAGGTGGAGCAGCCCGACCGCGTTCCGATCTGGGAGATGGCCTACAACGAGTCCTCGATCATCGGGATCGCCAAGCACTTCGTCGAGGCCGAGAATCTCCCAGAGCCCAAGCTGATGATGGACATGAACGACAAGGAGCGCGCACAGGTCCTGGGAGCGCTGATCGCCTTCGTCCGCGAGCTCGACCTGGACGGCGTGACCGCGGTTTCGCTGGCTCCTCGCGAGCGGGTGGACGAGAAGCACATCCGAGACGCGCTCGGTGTGGTCTACCACCTGAGTGACTTCGGCGAGCCCTATCCCGTCGACGGTCCCATCCAGAAGCGGTCCGACCTCGAGGGATTCTCGATGCGCGCGCCCGCGGACACCGACTTCCTCATGCTCGACGTGCTTCGCTCCACCTTTCCCGAGAAGTCCGTCGCCTATCACATGCCCGCTACCTTCAAGCTCTCCTGGACCCTCCGTGGCTCGATGGAGAAGCTCCTGATGGACTATCTGCTCGACCCCGGCCTGGTCCACGATCTGGCGCGCATGGTGACGGACTACTGCTTCGAGGTGATCGATCGCGCATTCGAGAGGGGCGCTGACTTCATCGCCTGCGAGGGGGATCTCGCCCACAACCCCGCACCTCTGATGAGCCCGCAGCACTACGACGAGTTCATCGGTCCCTACCACAAGGAGATCTGCGACCGGGTCCACCGCTGCGGTGGCAAGATCATCAAGCACTCCGACGGCAAACTGACGAAGCTGGTACCGGCCCTGCTAGCGGCGGGCTTCGACGGCATCCACCCGATCCAGCCCCAGTGCATGGACATCGGTGAGGTGAAGAAGGAGTTCGGGAAGAAGACCTGCCTGCTCGGCAACATCGACTGCTCCTTCCTCCTCGTCCTGGGGAGTCCCGACGAGGTGCGCGAGAGCGTCAAGGAGACCATCGCCCAGGCCGCGCCGGGGGGCGGCTACATCATCTCCTCCTCGAACTCGATCCATCCGGGGTGCAAGCCGGAGAACTATCTGGCGATGGTGGAGGCGGCGCGCGAGTACGGGCGCTACCCGGAGCTGGCAGCGGGGTAGCCGGATTCCATCAGCGGGAGGCCGAGCATGCGACGAGACTGGAAGCCCCTCTACCAGAGCCGCCTCACCAACGCGGAGAAGGCCCTGGAGGTGATCCGATCGGGCCAGCGCATCCTGGTGGGCTCCGGCTGCGCCGCCCCCCAGGAGCTTCTCCGGGCGCTGGTCAAGCGCTCCCGCATGGTATCGGACGTGGAGCTGGTCCATCTGCTCACCTTCGGGATTGCCCCCTACGTGGATCCGGTCTACGAGGGCTCCTTCCGCCACAATGCCTTCTTCATCGGCGCCAACGTACGGGAGGCCATCCAGGACGGCCGGGCCGACTACACGCCCGTCTTTCTCAGCGAAATCCCCAGGCTTTTCGTCTCCAGGCAGCTACCGCTGGATGAGGTGCTGGTGATGCTCGGCCCCCCGGACTCGTTCGGCTACTGCAGCCTCGGGATCTCTCCCGACATCGTCATGTCCGGAGTCGAGACGGCGAAGACGATCGTCGCGCAGGTCAATCGCCACATGCCGCGCGTTCACGGCGACACCTTCGTCCACGTCTCGAAGCTGGACAGGATCGTCGAGTACGACGAGCCGCTCCTCGAGCTTCCGACCGTGTCGTCCGACGAGACCTCCCTGGCGATCGGGAGGCACGTGGCGGCGCTGATCGAGGATGAATCCACGCTGCAGCTAGGCATCGGCAAGATCCCGAATGCGGTCCTGAGCTTGCTCGGCGAGCGCAAGAACCTCGGCCTCCACACCGAGATGTTCAGCGACGGGGTGATCGATCTCTGCGAGCAGGGCGTGATCACCAACGAGAAGAAGGGCCTGCTCCCCGGCAAGGCGGTCGCCAGCTTCGCGATGGGAAGCAAACGGCTCTACGACTACCTCGACGACAACCCCTTCTTCGACTTCCGCCCCACCGAGTTCGTGAACTCTCCCATCAACATCGCCCGCAATCACAGGATGGTGAGCGTCAACTCGGCTCTCCAGGTCGACATCACCGGCCAGGTGTCGGCCGACTCCATTGGCGCCCGCTTCTACTCGGGGATCGGCGGCCAGACGGACTTCATCCGGGGGGCCGCGATGAGCTACGGCGGCAAGCCGATCATCGCCCTCCCCTCGACCGCCAAGAACGGCACCGTGTCGCGCATCGTGCCGGAGCTCGACGCCGGCGCCGGCGTCGTGACCAGCCGCGGCGACGTCCACTACGTCGTCACCGAGTACGGGGTCGCCTACCTCCACGGCAAGACGGTTCGGCAGCGCGCCATGGCCCTCGTCGAGGCCGCTCACCCCGACTTCCGCGGGGAGCTGCGGGATGCGGCAGTCGAGCGGCGCTACGTGCCGGTCTCATGGGAGCTGCCCGATGAAGCGAAGCGGTACCCCGCCGACATGGAGGAGACTCGCGAGTTCAAGAAGAAGCGGATTCACATCCGACCGCTCCGATCCGCCGACGCGGACCACCTGATGGACTTCTTCTACTCGCACACCGCGGAGACCATCTACCAGCGCTATCGCTACCTCAAGAAGTCGCTCTCCCACGACGAGGCCCTGCGGCTCTGCACGCTCGACTACCGCAGGCAATTCGCGCTGGCGGCCTTCGAGAGAAAGGGGAAGAGTGAGCGCATCGTTGCGGTCGGGCGCTACTCGCTCAACGAGAAGACCGGCCTCGCCGAGACCGCCCTGATCGTGCACGAAGGCCGGCGGCGCCTGGGCATCGGTCACCACCTCCAGAAGCGCCTGCGCAGCTACGCCGAGCGCTGCGGGGTGGTGGGCTTCACCGGCTCCTTCGAGCCCTCCAACGTGGCGACCCTGCAGATGCATCGCCGGCTGGGCGACGCGGTGGTGACCGAGCACGACGAGGGGCGCTACGTGGCCTATTTCGATGCGGGCGCCGAAGGCGCGGGGGCGAACGCCGAGGAGATCCGGAGCTCGCGCGCGCCCAGGAAGCCGCGCAAGGCCACCAAGAAGGGCACGGGGCGAAAGAAGAAGGGCGCACCTCGGGGGAAGCGCTAGCCGATCCGGACCGCCAAGAACCTCCATCGCGCAGCGTAACCACTCCCGCGCCCTGGCGTATCTTCGGAGAGGGATGGACCCGAGACCCGAGGTGAGTCGATGCGTGCGCTACCCGCTTCCGTCTTCCTGTCGCTGGCCCTGACGCTCCCCGCTGCCGGCTCGCCAGACCCGGACGGAAGTCGGGCGGAGCTTGCGGCGGCCGTCTTCGCGGGGGGCTGCTTCTGGTGCATGGAGAAGCCCTTCGAAGAGCTCGACGGCGTCGCCGAGGTCGTATCGGGCTACACGGGCGGGACCACTGAGGAGCCCACCTACGAGGACTACGGGCGCGGCGGCCACGTGGAGGCCGTACGGGTGCGCTACGACCCTGCGGGGATCTCCTACCGGCAGCTCCTGGACGTCTTCTGGATGCAGATCGATCCGACCGATCCGGGCGGTCAATTCGGGGATCGGGGCAGATCCTACACCACGGCGATCTTCTATCTGGACGACGAGCAGAAGCTGCTAGCGGAGCGGTCGAAGGCGGATCTGGAGAAGCGGCGCATCTTCGAGAAGGCCATCGTGACGCCGGTGGTTCCCGCCGGACGCTTCTACGA
Source organism: uncultured Spirochaetales bacterium (assembly GCA_964615365.1). GTDB lineage: Bacteria > Myxococcota_A > UBA9160 > UBA9160 > UBA6930 > CAVXZE01. The sequence goes on along the minus strand of CAZTOU010000064.1, from coordinate 18,659 downwards.
GGCCGAGGAGTACCACCAGGACTACTACAAGAAGAACCCGGTCCGATACCGGTACTACCGGAGCCGTTCGGGGCGGGACCGATTCCTCGAGTCCGTCTGGGGGAATAAGGGAGAGAAGAAGGTGGGAGTCGGAAACGATCTGCGGAGCCGGCTGACCCCGCTGCAGTTCCGGGTGACCCAGGAGGATGGAACGGAGCCCCCATTTCGCAACGAGTACTGGGACAACAAGAGCCCGGGGATCTACGTGGACATCGTCTCCGGAGAGCCGCTCTTCAGCTCGCTGGACAAGTTCGAATCGGGTACCGGCTGGCCGAGCTTCACCCGGCCGCTCGTCTCCGAGAACGTCGTGGAGCGGACCGACCGGAGTCTCTTCATGATGAGGACGGAGGCCCGAAGCAAGGGCGCGGACTCCCACCTCGGCCACGTCTTCGAGGACGGTCCCCAGCCGACCGGTCTTCGCTACTGCATCAACTCGGCGTCGCTTCGCTTCGTCCCACTCGAGAGCCTCGAGGAAGAAGGCTACGGTCGATTCCTCGATCGGTTCGACGGGCAGTAGGAGCCCGACCCGCAGCATCCCCGGAGCCGGGACGGCACTCCCCTCGCAACGACCTCGAAGCATCCCCCGCGCGGCGATCACGCCGCGGGCCCCTGTGCTAAAGAGACTCGAGCATGACGGCCAAGACTTCGAAGGTCGACACCGCCCCGGCCTACACGGGAGAGGCTTCCCGGGTCATCTCCCCGGGGCCGGGACCGATCGCCGCGCCCAGGCTCGGCATCTGGGAGCTCGCCTGGCCGGCCATCCTCAACAACCTCCTCCACTCCCTGGTCGGCCTGGTCGGAATCAAGATGGTGGGCTCCCTCGGGGCGGGCGCCGTCGCGGCGGTGACCACGGGGAATCGGGTCTTCTTCATCCTCCAGGCGCTGCTGATGGCCGTCACGGCGGGCACCACCGCGCTGGTGGCCCGGGCCTGGGGAGCAGGGGATCGCGACGAAGCCGAGCGGGTCAACCGCGCGTCGATGTGGGTCTGCCTCGGCATCTCTCTGGTGATCACCGTCCCCGCGGTGGTGTTCGCCGATCCGCTGGCGCGCTTCTTCCGTCTGGAAGAGGAGACGCTCCTGCTTGCCGCGACCTACATCCGCTGGATCAGCCTGTTCAACGCGGCCTTCGCGCTCCAGTTCGTGCTCTGCGTCGCACTACGTGCCGCGGGGGATGCGCGCACACCGCTCTGGATTGGCGCGCTCACCAACATCGCCAACATCATCCTGCTCTACGCGCTGGTGTACGGAAGATTTGGATTCCCGGCGATGGGGGTGGCCGGTGCCGCGATCGCCGGCGGCGCCGCCTTCGCAATCGGATCGATCGCCGTCGTCTACCTCTGGCTCCGGAACTATCTCATCCTGGGGATCGGCCCACCCCGGTGTCTGGAGCGTGAACGCGTGCTCCGGCTGGTGAACATCGGCTACCCGGCGGGTCTGGAGCAGGTGGTCTGGCAAGGCGGATTCGTCCTCTTTCTCTGGATCGTCTCCCTCTACGGCACCGCGCCCTATGCGGCCTACGGAATCGGCGTGACCATCCTCTCCTTCTCCTTCCTGATCGGATGGGGCTTCTCGATCGCGGCGTCGACCCTGGTGGGACAGCACCTCGGCGCGGGGGATCCGGACGGCGCGGCGCGAAGCGGCTGGCGCGCCGCGCGGCTCTCCGTCGTCTCGATGGTGGCGTTCGGCTTCGCGATCGTCGCCGGTGCGTGGCCACTCTCCCGCTGGATCATCGACGATCCCGAAGTCGTACGGCTGACCGTCGTTTTCATCTACGTGCTGGGGGGCCTGCAGCCGCTGATGGCCATGGAGTTCGCCCTGACGGGCTCGCTTCGCGGTGCCGGAGACACGCGGTTCCCCCTGATCACGGTGCTGTCGGGCCTGGTCCTGGTCCGCTGCGTTCTGGCGGGGATCTTCGCCTGGCTGGACTTCACGGTGGAGTGGATCTTCTACGCCCTGATCGCGGACTACATCCTCAAGGCGACGATGCTCACGCTGCGCTTCCGCGGAGGACGCTGGAAGACCCTGATCCAGACCTGAGCCTGCCGCCTCCCCCCTGCCGATCCCGGCAGGACGGTGTAACGTGCGCGCAGGTCGGCGCCTCGGGAGTCTGGAAGACTCTCGAGAGGCGGAAGCTCGGGAGTGACTCATGCAAGGATCGTCCAATCCGCTCAGGATCGTGCTCTACGTGGTCGGAGCCATCGTGCTCCTGGCGGGCGGCTTCATCCTCCAGACCCTCCACGCGGCGGGGCAGTTCAAGACGCTCGAGCCGCACTTCTCCGGGAGCTGCAGGGTGGTGCCGAGCATCATCGGGGCGGAAGACATCACCGTCCACCCCCGAACCGGGATCGCGTACATCTCCTCGGCGGACCGTCGCGCGATCCTGGCCGGAGGGCCTGGCCACGGCGCGATCTACGCCTACGACCTGAAGATCGATTCCCCCGAGTTCGAGAACCTGACACCGGGAGCCGACGCGCACTTCCACCCGCACGGCATCAACCTCTACGTAGGCGACGATGGCCAGGATGTACTCTACGTGGTCAACCACGCCCGTGGTCGACACACCATCGAAATCTACGACCTCGTCGGCAGTGGGCTCTCCCACCGCGGGACTCTCTCCGACCCGCTGATGACGTCGCCGAACGACCTCCTCGCCGTGGGTCGCGACCAGCTCTACGTGACGAATGACCATGCGAATCCCCCCGGATTCTCCCGGACGCTCGAGGACTACCTTCGGCGCTCGATCTCCACGGTCGTCTACCACGACGGGAAACGCTTCATCGAAGCGGCCTCGGGCCTTCGCTACCCGAACGGCATCAGCACGAGCCGTGATGGCGAGACCCTCTACGTCGCCTCGACCGGCGGACTTCTGTTCGTCTTCGGAATCGACCCTTCCTCGGGAATGCTCGAGAGGCGCGAAGCGATCGAGATCGGGACCGGGCTCGACAACATCGAAGTCGACGAGAAGGGGGACCTCTGGATCGGGGCGCACCCCAAGCTCCTGACCTTCGTGAAGCACGCCGCCGACGCGAGCCGGATCTCACCCTCGCAGGTAATCCGGATCGGTGATCCGGACACCGACGCTCGCCTCGTCGAAGAGGTCCTCCTGAGCCTCGGCGAGGATCTCTCCGGGTCGAGTGTCGCCGCGGTCTACGGAGACCGGCTCGTGGTCGGTTCCGTGATGGACGAGGGCATCCTCGACTGCCGGATGGACCGCTCCTCAACGGCGGAGCCGGGAGCCCACCGAGGCGCCTCGAGCCCGTAGCTCAATCCAGCAGGTGTTTGCAGAGGAAGTCCGCCTCGAGCTCCACCACCCGCTCGAAGACCGGACCGCCGTAGGGCTCGAAGTGGCCGGTGCTTCGCAGGTTGATGAACTCGCAGTCGGGAATCCGCTTGGAGGCCGCCTCGACACCCGCGATGGGAATCAGGCTGTCGTCTTCGGCCGCGACCATGAGGACCGGCGCCTCGATCTTCTCGGCATCGCGGAGAGGTCGATAGCGACCCATCTGGAAGATCACCCGGGCCGGAGCCCGGTTCTGCCAGTTGCTGTCGGGTGGCAGCAGATCCCGGAACGCGTCCACCACATCCGGTGTGTTCAGGAAGGCGAACTCCTCGGGCGAACCGATGATGGGGACGTAGTAGGGAGTGGCGCCACGCGCGGCCCGTGCCAGATCCCGGAAGCCGCAGATGACGGCCCGAGCGGTCTTCCCCAGGGACATGGATGTGCCTTTGGGATCGAAGCCGACGAAGGGAACCTGGGAGACGATGGCGGAGATCCCAGAAACCTTCGACCCGACGGCGAGAACGTGCCCCCCACTGAAGGAGGTGCCCCAGAGGGCGAGGCGGCTGGCGTCCAGCTCCCGCAACGCCCGCACGTGGCGGATTGCCGCGTGCCAGTCCTCCACGTGGCGCCGGGGATCGATCAGATTGCGGGGCTCACCGTCGCTGCTCCCGAAGCAGCGATAGTCGAAGACCAGCGCCGCAAGCCCGCGCGCGGCGAAGCGCTGCGCGAAGTCCGGCAGGCGCATCTCGCGCTGCCCGCCGAACCCGTGGGCCATCACGACGATCGGCGGGCCCCCGGCACCTGTCGCCCTTCCCTCCTGGGGCAGGAACAGCCACGCGCCGCAGCGAGTCCCGCTGCTCTCAAAGTCGGCGTCGATCGGGTCCACGGCGTGAGCATACACCGCGGGAAGAGCCTCGGCTATGCTCGGGCTACACAATGCCTCGCCCCGGGGGCCTGGTTCGAAGCTCCAGACCGGTAGGAGAGAAGCGATGAAGTTCTCCCTCGGATTGATGTTCTTGCCTCCCGATCAGTACATACCGCTCGCCGAGTGTGCCGAACGCAACGGATGGGACTCGGTCAACGTCTGCGATGGTCTCTTCTACTACGAGAAGACCTCCGTCGACTACCCCTACTCCGACGATGGCTCGCGCTACTGGGTCGGCGACACGCCCTTCATGGATCCCTGGGCGCTGATCCCCGCCATGGCGATGCGAACCGAACGAATCCGCTTCTGGACCAACGTGCTGAAGCTGCCCGTGCGCAATCCCCTGCTCGTCGCGAAGACCGTCAGTACCGCCGCCGTGATCGCCGGCAACCGCGTGGCTCTGGGGGTGGGGCTGAGCCCGTGGCCCGAGGATTTCGAGGTGTGCGGCGAGGAGTGGTCCAACCGAGGGCCCCGTTGCGCCGAGATGATCGCGATCATTCGCAAGGCGCTCACGGGCGAGATGTTCGAGCACCACGGCAAGTACTACGACTTTCCCGCCCTGCAGATCAGCCCGGTGCCCACGGAGCCCGTCCCGATCTACATCGGTGGCACCGCCGATGTGGTCCTGAAACGCGCGGCGCGGATCGCCGATGGATTCGTCTCGCCGAACACGACGGCAGAGGCCGTCGGGGACTACGCGAAGAGGATCCACGAGTACCGCGCGGAATACGGAACCGAGGACAGACCCTTCGAGATGATCTCGGTGGCGATCGATACCCATGATCTGGAGGGACATCGGCGGCTCGAGGAGCTCGGTGTCACCGAGGCCTGTGTCATGCCGTGGTTCTTCTACGGACAGGGCTTCGATTCGGCGCTCGACTTCAAGACGGAGGCCGTGAAGCGCTTTGCGGATAACGTGATCGCGAAGATGTGAGGACCACGCGGCTGCCTAGATGCTGATCGCAGTCTCTCTGCCTTCGCGGATCGCCTCGTAGAGCCTGCGCGGCTGCTTGGCATCACCGATGAGGTGGACTTCGGCGACCTTGTCCGCGAGGGCGGCCGAGAGTTCGTCCACCGGCCCGATGCCCATGCAGAGGACGATGCGCTCCACCCCGCGGATCGTCTCCTCCCGGCCATCTCTTTCCACGACGACGCCGTCCTCGAGGAACTCCTTGACCTTGGTGCGGACCATGATCTCGATCCCCTTGCGGCGGATTCGCTCCAGCAGCACGACGCGACCTTCGGGCGATGTGTCGGTGGCGACGGCGTCCAGCGCCTCGATGACGGTGACGGAGGTGCGTCCGACGAGCGGGTGATCTCCCTGCTGCAGCATGAATTCGGCCGTCTCGCATCCGGCCATGCCTCCGCCGATGACCACGACTCGACCCGGCATGGTTGGGACCTTCCCCGCCAGCACCTCCTGATAGGTGGTGACGCGAGGGCCGTCGGCCCCCGGTATGTCCGGCACCGTCGGCTTCCCGCCGGTCGCGACGATCGCGACATCCGGCTTCTCCTCGGTGACGATCGCATCCGTCACCTCGGTCTGGAGGCGCAGCTCGACCCCCGCCTTGGTGAGCTGCGTGGTCAGGTACTTCGTCACGCGGGTGAGCTCCTGCTTGTGGGGTGGTACCGCGGCCAGGTTGAATGCCCCGCCGGTCTTGGACGCCTTGTCGTACAGGGTGACGCGATGCCCGCGCTGAGCTGCGACCCGCGCAGCCTCCATGCCGGCCGGCCCGGCACCGATCACCATCACCCTCTTGGGCTTCCGGGCGGGGACGAGCGCCATCTCCCCCTCCCTGCCACTCCAGGGGTTGATCACACAGGTCATGTCGCGGCCTTCGAGGCGCGCGGCGACGCAGCCGATCCCGCAGCCGGTGCATGGGGCGATGTCGTCGAAGCGACCCGCTCGCGCCTTGTTGACGAACGCCGGATCCGCGAGCAGCGCCCGGCCCACCACGGCCATGTCGGCGTCGCCCCGTGCCAGCACGTCCTCGGCCAGCCACGGCTGGTTGATCCGACCGACGACCATCACCGGCACGTCGACCACATCCTTGACGGCCCGGGCGAGCCCGGCGTTGGGGCACAGCGGCGTTCCCGTGGGCGGCATGATCCGGCAGGAGTAGTCGGGATACATCCCCGCGGACACGTGAAACGCGGCGACGCCAGCCTCCTGCAGGATGGGGGCGACGTACTGGGTGTCGCGAATGCCCATCCCCCCCTCGATGATGTGATCGCCAGAGATGCGGAGGATGATCGGGAAGTCCTCTCCCGCCAGCTCCCGAATCCGCTCGATCACTCGAAGCGGCATGCGAAGTCTGCCGTCGAGATCGCCCCCGTACTCGTCCGCGCGTTTGTTGCGCAGCGGCGAGAGGAAGGAGCCGAGCAACATGTAGGAGTGCGCGGCGTGCAGCTCCATGCCGTCGCATCCGGCTTCTCTCGCACGCCGCGCGGCCTCGCCGAACTGCTCGATGATCGCCTCGATCTCCCCCGTTTCGAGCTCGCGGCTCACGTGTTTCGTGACGAAGCACATGACGGGCGAGGGGCCCACCGGCTGCGTCTTGTGGAAGAAGGGAGAGAGCGACTCCGGACCGGGATGGGCGATCTGGGGAATGAGCTTCGCGCCGTGTGCGTGGACGGCGTCCGAGAGCCTTCTGAACCCGGGGATGAACTTATCGTCCCACAGCGCGACCGTCCTCATGACGTAGGGCGAGAACTCGTCGATCGTCGTCATCTCGGACGTGATCAGCCCCACTCCCCCTTCGGCTCGCGCGGCGAGATAGTCGATCAGCCGCTGCGAGATGGTTCCGTCGCCCTTCGCGTAGTCCGTCGCCATCGGCGCCATCACGACGCGGTTCTTCACGTCCATGGTCCCGATGCTGATCGGCGTTAGAAGATGCCGGAGCGAATCCATCGCGGGTCTCCTCGATCCCCCCTTTATACCTCTCGAGCCAGTCTCCCCGCCATCTCGCGCCGGGCGCCGCTTCCCGGCGGCGATTGGCACCAGGTGTCCAGCTTGCCTACTCGTTCGCATATTGCCACTCTAGGGCCCCTGGTCGGCATTCCTCGGCTCCGGGGACCCGCCGATTCGACTCGACACGGCCTGGCTCGACGCCGCGATCCCAGCCGTGGCGTGCAGGAAACACCGATGAGAGGGAGCTCGCAGCGATGACGAAAAAGCGAGAACGGAAGGCGGGTGGATCGAGCATCTTCACCACGGCCGTACATGGTGGCGAAGACCACTTCAAGTACGCCGACGCCATCACCACGCCCATCGTCCAGACCTCCACGTTCGTGTTCAAGAGCAGCGAGGAGATCAAGCGGTATACCTCGGGGAAGCTGGATCGGTACGAGTACGGGCGCTACGGCAACCCGACTCAGCGGGCCGCCGAGAAGAAGCTCGCCCAGCTCGAGGGGGCCGAGGACTGCCTGCTGCTCGACTGCGGGATGAGCGCCGTCACCTCGACCATGTTGGCGGTTCTCCAGAAGGGCGATCACGTCGTCATCACGGACGATGCCTATGGCCAGACGCTCAACTTCTGTAACGCCCATCTACCGCGTTTCGGGGTCAGCAGCACGGTGGTCAAGATGGGTGACTACGGCGCGATGAAGAGAGCGCTCCGCAAGAACACCAAGATCGTCTTCTCCGAATCCCCCACCAACCCCTATCTCAACGTCATCGACCTCGAGGCGATGCAGGAGATCCGCAAGCGCTTCTCGGGGCTCATGATCATCGATTCGACCTTCGCCACGCCCTACAACCAGCGCCCCCTCGACTGGGGGATGGATCTCGTCATTCACAGCACCACCAAGTACCTGGGCGGTCACAACGACGTGCTCGGCGGTGCCGTTCTCGGCGGGACCGAGCTCGTCGATCGCGTGCGGGAGTACCAGCGGGTGACCGGCTCGGTCCTGGATCCCCAGAGCTGCTACCTCCTCCTGCGCGGCGCGAAGACCTTTGCGCTCCGCGTCGACTACCAGAACCGCTCCGCGCAGGCCGTCGCCGAGTTTCTCGAGAACCATCCCAGGATCCGAAAGGTCTTCTATCCGGGACTTCCCAGCCATCCCCACCACGAGATCGCCAAGGCCCAGATGGAGGGCTACGGCGGGGTGGTCTCCTTCTGGGTGGACGGAAGCCTCAAGCAGGTCAACAAGTTCCTCGACTCCCTCCAGTCGCTTCACATCGGGCCCACACTCGGAGGGGTCGAGTCGCTGATCACCCACCCGGCGACGGTCACTTACTACCGCAACACGCGCAAGGAACGCTACGCGCTGGGCATCACCGATCAGCTGATCCGCCTCGCCCTCGGAATCGAGGACCCCGCGGACATCATGGCGGATCTGGACCAGGCTCTGGCCAAGATGAGGTGATCCTCCGGGTCCCGGAATCAGTGGGCGACGGCGAACCCGGAGCCGACCATGACGGCGATTCCGACGAAGAGGAAGGCCAGCGACGCGCCGCGAGGCACGCCCTCCCGGTGGAGCTGCGGGAGGAGGTTGGACGTGGCGATGGCGAGGAACGATCCGGCTGACACCCCGATGGCGATGGCGATGACCTCTTCGGGGAGCCCGCGCAGGAAGAGGTACGAGAGAATCGCCCCAATCGGCGTGGCCGTCGAGAATCCGCAGATGTGCAGCAGCGCCCTGCGCCGACCATAGCCCGCCAGCAGCAAGATCGAGCAGAGGGAGAACGCCGCTGGGATCTTGTGGAGAACGATCGCGAGAAGGACGGGCGGCCCCAGCTTCGGCACCATGAGACTCGACCCGATCGCAACCCCGTCGATCAGGCTGTGAAAGGTGATCCCCAGGAAGGCGGCGAAGCCGAAGCTGTGGATCTCACAACCCACCTCCTCGGTCGGATCGACCAGGAAGAACTGCTCCAGAACGAAGAGGGCGAGAAAGCCGAGGAGAATCGGCAAGCCCGCCAGGTGCCCGAGACCCTCGACCGTGGGGGGAAGCATGTGAACGAAGGCGGCGCCCAACAGCACCCCGGCGCCCGCAGAAACGAGCAAGGTCAGCTTGCCGCGGGACCAGGTCCGGACCAGCGGGACCGCTCCTCCCGCCACCGAGACGGCGGCGACTAGCACCAGATAGACGGCGATGGCCGAACCGGAGCTCATGGGACGCCCCTCCCGCCCGATCCGTCACGCCCGCAGGCAGGGTTACATGTGAAAGGCACTGCGGAGATTCAGACCCTCGCGGGTCTCCCCTTCCACCTTCAGCTGACGCCCGAAGAGCGCGCTCTCGAGTCTCTTCTCTCCCAGGACGATCGCCGCCCAAGTGCCGGCCGGCACCGTGAGGGTCAGCTTCGCAGCTTCCGGAATCGGCTCTTCCTCGAGAGTGACCTTCCCCGCAGAGACATGGAGGGTGAAGGTCTGCTCCCGTACGCCCCCGTCCGTCGTGAGCCGAAGCCCCACCACGCTCTCCCAGTCCCCCGCAGCCTCCGCGTCGAACCGCTCCATCAGCTGCTCGGTGAGCTCCTTCGCCCGGGGCGCGTACTTCGAGAGGCTGCGGCCCCGCCGCGGCTTGCGGAAGCTCTCGATGAAGGATTCCCGCTTCTCCCTGCGCCTCTGCCTCCACGCGTACAGGCCGGGAAGCCGGCGGTCGAGCTCCTCCAGATACACGTCCCGCCGCTTCCGGGCCGACTGGTAGATCGCGAAGCTCATCCTCAGGGTCTCCCTCCCCTCCTCGCCGGTGAGGAGAGGTGCCGCGTCCCCCGAGATGGCGTCGGCGAAGTTGTCGAGGGCTCCCCGGAATCCCTCGCCCCAGTCCGACGCGACGTCGTCGTAGTGGATCCAGCCGTCGTTGCCGAAGAGGCTCACCGCCGGCCCGGCGTGGATGTCACCGGTGCAGCGGCGCACGAAGATGATGCCTCGGCTCCCCGTGATCTCGAACCACTCGTCGTTGGGGTAGTACCGCGACGGGATGTACAGCTCGTAGGCGAACGCGAACTCGCAGATGCCGTACTTCTTCCCCCCTTTGTGCTTCCACATCAGGGTCACGGGGTTGTCGAGGATGCCGTCGATGGAGTCGATCCAGGCTCCGACTCTCTCCACGTCGCCCATCAGGTAGCGGGCGGTGGCCCACTCGTGGTGTCCGTGATCGAAGGTCTCGGAGAAACGGCCCTCGGCGAACTCGTCGAGGCGCCAGTCGTAGGACGCGACGGGCATCTCCCATCCGCCGCGGGGGCTGCTGATCACCTTCATCCGGAGGAGCTGCGGGTCGCCGATCTCGCCGTTCTCGATCATCTTCCTGGCGAGGACGACGGGGGGATAGCAGACGTAGTTGTCGGTGATCTTGAACACCAGACCCGACTTCTTCGCGTGGGCGACCATCCGGTCGGCGCTCTCGAGACTGACGGTCATCGGCTTCTGGAGCGCGACGTGTTTCCCCGCATCGAGGGCATCGATGGTCAGCTGCTCGTGGAGCTTGTGCGGGGTGATGATCTCCACGGCGTCGACGTCGGGGTCCGCGAGCAGCTCTCGGTGGTCGGTGGTTCCCTTCTCGACCTTCCATTCGCTCTTCCGGGCCTCGAGTAGCTCCTCGTCCAGATCGCAGATGGCGTGAAGGCGCACCTTCGGGTTGCCCGGGTAGGCTGCGGCGTGAAGGGTCGAGATGAGCCCACAGCCGATGATGCCGACGTTGAGCGGTTCCATCCTGGCCTCCAGTGCTGGGGATCGGGCTCCTAGTTGAACTGGTCCCGGAGCACCCGCTTCAGGATCTTGCCGGTGGGAGTTCTGGGGATGGCCTCGATGAAGACGACCTTCCTGGGGATCTTGAATCTGCCGATCTTCCCCTGGCACCACTCGATCAGCTCTTCCTCGGTGAGCGTCTCCCCTTCCTTCACCGCGATCACGGCCTTGACGGATTCGCCCCACTTCGGGTCCGGGCAGCCGATGACGCCCACGTCGGCGACCTTCGGATGGCGGAGAAGCGAGTCTTCGATCTCCGCCGGGTAGATGTTCTCACCGCCGGAGATGATCATGTCCTTCTTCCGGTCCATGATGTAGAGGTACCCGTCTTCGTCCATCGTCCCGATGTCCCCGGTGTGAAGCCAGCCGTCCTTCAATGCTGCGGCGGTGTCCGCGGGCCGATTCCAGTACCCCCTCATCGTGTTCGGCGCGCGCAGCAGGACCTCGCCCTTCTCCCCGGGCGCGACGTCTTGCCCCTCCTCGTCGACGACCCGCACCTCGGTGTGCATGAACGGCTTGCCGCAAGAGCCGGCCTTCGAGACGGCTTCCTCGGCACCGAGGACGCTTCCGGTGTTGTTCTCGGTCAGCCCGTAGAGCTGGCGAACCTCGATCCCCGCCGCCGCGTACTCCTCGATCAGTGTGACCGGGACCGGCGCCGCGTAGACCAGGATGACCTTGACCGAGCTCCAGTCGTACTTCTCGAAGTCGGGCACCAGCTTGAGGAAGTCCAGCAGCGCGGGCACCGAGCCGAAGCCGCTGACCTTCTCCTCACCGAGAAGCTCGAGGAAGCGCTTGGGGTCGAGGCTCCGGAGCAGGACGGTCTTCGCGCCCTGATAGACGAACCAGGGCGGACCGGCCAGGCCGCCAATGTGAAACAGGGGAAGGGCCACGAGTGGCGAGTCGCCGATCTGCACCCCGAGGGTCGCCATCAGATTCACCGAGCTCCAGAAGTAGTAGCCGTGGGAGAGCTCGGCGCCCTTCGGTCTGCCGGTCGTCCCCGACGTATAGAGGATCGTCAGAGTGTCGTCGTCGCCGCCGGTGATCGCCGGCTCCTGATCCGGGGCACCGTCGATCATGGTCTCGTAGCGGACCGCCCAGTCCGGTGCCGCGTCGGCGATGGCGACGAAATCCTTGACGGGAACATGCTCGCGGATGGAGGCGACGGTGTCGGCGTATTCCGCGCCGAAGACGAGGACCCTGGCCTCGCAGTCGGAGAGAATGTACTCGATCTCGGGTCCCGCCAGCCGGTAGTTGACGGGCACCAGGATCGCGCCGATCTTCCCCAGCCCGAACAGCATGTCGTAGTACTCGGGCTCGTTCAGTGCCAGGACCGCGACGCGATCGCCGTGGCCCACGCCGAGACCGCGCATGACGTTGGCGAACCGGTTGGCGCGCTCGTTGAGCTCTCGGAAGGTCCGGCGTATGTCCTCGCAGACGAGCCCTTCTCGATTCGGGGTGATCTGCGCCCGCCGCGTCATGAACTCGCCGACATTGATTCTCATCAGGGTCTCCTCAGTGCGGGAATCATATGCCATCTCCCGATCGGCCATCCAGAGCCCCGGCGTCGATCTCCGCGATCATGTCGAGCACCATCTGCAGCATCACCACCAGGGACTCCGGGCGCACTCGATCGAGGGTGTCGAGGCGCGTGTGGTAGTTGGGGGCCAGGCGGGTGATGTCCTGGCACCCGAGCTGCACGCTCGAGAGGCCGGCCCGCGTGAAGGCTGCGGCATCGGTGCCGCCGAAAGGGATGATCCCCCGGCGCAGCTTCCAGCCGCGCCGGTCGGCTACGCGCTCGGCGAGGTCGACCAGACGGGGATCGTGTCGCACGCCCAAAGCGACCTCCCGCGCGACGACCGTCAGGAACTGCTCGTCGTAGACCCCGTCCACGTTGAGCACGTGGCAGGGCATGGCGAGCAGCTCGCTTCCGTGGTCCCGGGCGTAGCGACGGGCACCGCGCAGGCCCGCCTCCTCGGCGGACGTCGCCAGCAGCAGCACCTCGGTGTGGGCCAGGGCGGGCTGCTCGCCGCTCTCACCATCGGTGAGCACCCGGGCGACGCCGTCCAGAACGGCGATCCCGGCCAGATCGTCCATCGCTCCCGGGACCACCGTGCAGGTGTGAAAGAAGAGATTGAGCCCTACGACGGGATAGAGGGCCAGGCCGACGACGCCCAGGCCGTGGAGGAAGCCGCTCTCGGCGCTTCCCCCCAGGAGCTGGGCCAGGCCGCCCACCAGCGGCACCACCGGCGCGATGAAGGTCAGCACCATCACCGCGATCGCCGCGTTCTTCAGGAAGTACCACAGATTGAATTCGTAGGCGGAGTCCTGGTGGGCGCACACGACGACCCGCCTGCGGCATTCGCCCGCCGGAGGGATCCGCGCCACCACGTTGCGACCCTCGGCCTCGGGGAAGAGCGGATCGACCAGCTCCCGCATGCGCAGGAGCTGGGAGACGAAGAGGACCAGGGAGGCGGCCGAGAGCAGGACGGACACGCCCGGCGCCGCCCAATAGCAGGCGGCCGCTCCCAGGTAGAGGCCCACCGTGATGGGAATGAATCCCAGGGCGGCGCGAGGGTGACAGCGGAAGCGGTGGTCCTGCACCACCAGGCCCAGCTCGCTCCAGTGCCCCCGGAGCATCTCCCCCAGGCGCCACTCGGCCTCGCCGCACGACTCCCGCGGCCCGATCTCCTCCAGGACCGTCTCCAGGAGGCGGACCATCTCGTCTCGGTAGCGCTGTGCAACCATGCCGCCCAGGATACATCAGTCCCCGAGGATCTCCCGGGGGGATTTGGCATAATGCCCCCTTGGGCTTGTGACCGATCGGCGTCGTCGACGAGCGCAGCGCCCTCCGCCCGAGGACGAGAAGATGAACACGACCGCTCCGACCCGTCCCACCCGTGACTGGGAGAAGCCGGTCCGGAGGCTGGAGCTGCTGACCCGGCTCAAGTCCTTTCCGGTGGCCTTCAAGCTCCTCCGAGAGAAGGAGGGCCTCTCCGAGATCCCCTTCCTTCGCCGTCTCCAACACAAATCGACTCTCTGCCAGATGATCAACCTGGTCCGCAACTTCGACTGGACGGTGGGAGCCGATCTCGACGATTTCATGTCACCCATGTGCCCTTCCATCATCGGGCTCACCGAGCTCCCCGAGTTCATGAAGGACGGCACCTTTCGGAGCATCGTCTGGACCAAGAGCCGTGCCGACGGGGAGAAGTACGAGAACTCCATTCCCCGCCTTCCGGTCGGCGACTACCAGGCGGTGGTGATGGCCCCCCTCGTCTACAATCCCTTCGACCCCGACATCATCTTGATCTACGCCAACCCGGCGCAGATGATGCTGCTGATCAACTCCCTCCAGTTCGAGGAGTACGAAGTGATGCAGTTCCACTGCGTCGGGGAGAGCTCCTGCTCCGACGCCATCGCCAGGTGCTACCTCTCCGGGAAGCCCTCCCTGACCATTCCCTGCTACGGCGAACGCCGCTACGGCCACGCGCAGGACGACGAGCTCGTGATGGCGCTTCCCGCCGACGTGATGGACAAGCTCCTGGGGGGGCTGGAGGCGCTGTACAAGAGGGGGATCCGCTACCCGATCAGCTACGCGGGTGCCGAGACCGATCTGACTCGAGCCTTTCCTGCGGCGTACGGTGCGGGAGAACGCGTCGCCGCCCTCAGGAACACCGGCAATGCCCTCCTGCTCGGTGTCACCGGCAGTATCGCGACCGGCAAGAGCACCGTCGCCGACATGCTGAAGGAGTTGGGGGCCCGCACCATCGATTTCGACGTTCTGAGCAGGGTGGTGATGGAGCCGGACAAGTCGGCCTGGCGGGACATCGTCTCGTTCTTCGGCGAGCAGGTTCTCCTCGAGGATCGCACTCTGGACCGCGACAAGCTGCGTGAGATCGTCTTCCAGGACATTGAGAAGAAGAAGAAGCTGGAAAGCTTCACACATCCCAGGATCGGAGAGGAGTTCCTGAAACAGGTTCGGCAGCACGTGGACCAGGACCCGGATGCCATCATCCAGGCCGTCACGCCGCTCCTCATCGAGGCCAACATGCAGTCGTTCTTCCACAACGTACTGATGGTCTATGCGCCAGAAGAAGAGCAGAAGAGACGGCTGATCGAGCGCGATGCAATGACTGAAGAGATGGCCGCGAACATGATCCGATCCCAGCTCTCGGTCGAGGAGAAGAAGGGCTACTGCGACCTGGTCGTCGACAACTCGGGGACTCTCGAAGAGACGCGGGCACAGGTGAAGGAGCTCTGGAGCAGGTTGAAGCGGCTCCAGCGGGACAGAAGCGCTGGCAACGAGCCTGGCTAGGACGAGCCAGAGGTCGCGGCTCAGGAGACCGGAGATGACGACACGCTTCCTCAGAAACAAAGTGGTCGAAGTGGAGCCGCTTTCCGACGGCAGCCTCGTGGTTTCGTGGCGGCTGACGGACGACCTGCTGAAGGCGGAGGTCGAGCTCAAAGTCCGGCCTCCGGACCTCGAGATCCTCTCGGCGGAGGCGAAGCTGGAGCGGTTGCCATTCGAGGCATGGTCGTCCGCACCCGATCTGATCAAGAAGGTGGAAGGCGTGAGGGTGGGCCCCGGGCTCCGCAAGATCGTGCGCGGTCTTCTCGGGGGTCCGGGAGGGTGCTCGCTGCTGGTTCATGCGGTGCTGGAGGCATCGAATGCCGTCATCCTCCACTTCACCCGCCCCGGGATCCAGCTGGGCGAGAAGCTCGAAGGCGAAGAGCTCATCGCGGCGACCCGGGCGATGGTCGCGAACAGCCCCAGGCTGATCCGCAGCTGCGTCGCCTTCCAGGACGACAGCCCCATCATGCAGGGACTCGATCTCTCAGAGGGAAGACGATGATCACGTTCAACCGAAGTCAGCTGATCGAGGCGGAGTTCCCGGACGGGGAATCGGTTCGGTTCCGCGGCGTCCAAAAGGATCACATCTACAACATGGAGATCTCCATGCGGGTCCGCATCGCTGACGGACAGATCCTGGAGATCGAGGGGCTGATGAAGCGGTACACCAACCCCGTCTGTCCGGCGGCCGTTCCCCTCCTCCAGGCAGCCGTCGGACTCTCCCTTCGAGAGGAGGGCTGGGATCGCCGGCTGATGCGGGAGATCGGACGTCAAGGATGTGAGCACTTCGCCGAGATCATCATCGAGTGTGGGCGCTGCTTCGACCAGGCTCGGCTCTCCAGAGAGCTCCTGGAGGCGCTCCAGCGCGACCCGAGCTTGAATCAGGAGCGATTCGTCGAGACCTGGGCGGAGGAGCATCCCGAGATTCTGACCGCCTGATCGCGAGCCTCTGGAGAACCGAGACCGTGCGCATCGATCTCCACATCCATACGGCGCCCCGCTCACCGTGCAGCCACCTCGAACCCCTGCAGCTGCTCCGGGAAGCCGAGCGTCTGGGGCTGGATGCGGTCTGCCTCACCGAGCATCAGGTGGTCTGGGGAGACGACGAGATCGCCAAGCTGGCGAAGGAAACGGGGCTCAAGATCTTCCGGGGAAACGAGTTCACCACCGATCAGGGCGACATCCTGGTATATGGATACGAAGAGGACGTCAAAGATCTGCTGGCCATCGGGGAACTCCGGGATCGAGTGGTCGCCGCCGGGGGATTCATGATTGCGGCCCATCCCTTTCGTGGGTTCAAGACCTTCGGAATCGGTCAGCTCCAGCTGACCGTGGAGCAGGCCTGCGATCGCAAGGTGTTCGACTTCGTCGATGCCCTCGAGATCCGGAACGGGGGGGTCTCCGATGACGACAACGACATGGCCGCCCGGGTAGCCGCCCGGATCGGCCTTCCCGGCACTGGCGGAAGCGATGCCCACCGAGTGGATGAAGTGGGCAGGTGGGTGACCGACTTCGAGCGCCCCATCGAGAACGAGCGCGAGCTCGTCGAGGAGCTCCGCGCCGGGCGTTTCAGCGTGCCGAGCGAATCCGGACGCGACTGACCCAGGAGTGGATCAGCCGGCATCCTCGGGCAGGCGACCGAACTTGGACCGGTAGGCGGCCACGAGCACGTCCGCCGCCTGGTCCGGCGAGAGATTCTCCGTGTTGGCCATGATGTCGTAGTGGCTGGGGTCGCTCACGTCACGGCCGTAGTGACGCTGGATGAAGGTCTGTCGTTCCCGCTCCACCCGCGCCATCTTGCGCTCGGCTTCGCTTTGGCTCAGACCCTCGCGTTCCGCGTAGCCAGCGACCCTCTGTTCGAGGGGGCACACGACGCGGACCCGTAGGGCCGACTCGGGCGCGAGGATGAACTGGGCACCCCTTCCGATCACCACGGCGCCTCCGTGACGCTCGAGGGTCCGCACCACCCGGATCACCTGACGCACGTACTTGGCCGCCGTGGTGCCGGCGCCAAAGACGCTCTCGGCGATGAAGTCCTCGATCCGGGTGCGACTCTGCTCGTCCAGCGAGGCCAGCAGGGCCTCCTGAATGCCGGTCTGCTCCGCGATGGTATGGACGATCTCCTGGTCCCAGAAGCTGAAGCCGAGCCTGTGCGCTGCCCGTTCGCCCGTGGTCGTGCCCAGTGCGCCGAACTCCCGCGATACGGTGATCAGCGGCCACGCTTCCGCTGCCTCCCCGCCGGCGCGCTTCTTCTCACCCTGCTCCCACCTGAGTACCTGGTCGCCGACGAGCTTCTGCGCGTCGCGGGGTGCCGGTCCCTTGAACATGGTGCTCCCTCCCCCGGCTGGTCACCTGGAGAATCTGCCGCCAGCACTCCTCGAAATGGTAGCCTCGATCCCCGCGCCGCAACAATCGGCCGATTCCGGCCCCTCGACCACGCCTCCAGCGCTCCGTCCGTGTCAGCCTTCCCCTGCGACCCATGCCGATGTACTGCTGGTACGTTTTCGGCGACCTCCGACCCCCGGGTCGCGAGCCTGCCGGCCTCGCGACCCGCTCGCTCCATCCTCTGGACTAGCATCCGACAGGAGTCGCCGATATGGTATCCGCGCCCTGCTCGCAATCGTCTCCCTGGCTCCGGGCAGACGCGGCGTTGATGGTGCTTCGAAACTCTGACCCAAGCTGCAGCCCAGGCCCTCGGGTCCTCGACAGGGAGGCTGATCGTGTCTGATCGCTCCGTCTCTTCCACCACCGGATTGCGCCGTCTCGCCCCGATCGATGCCCAGGATCGCCTCCACGATCTGATGTCCAAGCCCTACCAGTACCGGGGATGGGAGGACGTCTACCGCGACGAGTGGACCTGGGACGACGTGGTCCGCGTCTCACACCTGCGCGTCAACTGCATCGAGACCTGCTCCTTCGACGCCTACGTGAAGGACGGGCTGGTCTGGCGCGAGGAGCAGAACGCCAACTACCCCCAGGAGTTCAAGGACGTCCCCGACTTCAACCCCCGGGGCTGCACCGCGGGCTGCGCCTACAGCGCGCAGATGTACGACCCCACCCGCATCCGCTACCCGATGAAGCGGATCGGCGAGCGCGGCTCGGGGCGCTGGCAGCGGCTCTCCTGGGACCAGGCGCTCGAGGAAGTCGCCGACAAGCTGATCGACGTGATCGTGGAAGACGGCTCCGACTGCATCATGTTCGACTCGGGCACCACCAACATCGACAACGGCATCGGCTCGACCACGGAGATGCACTTCTTTCTGAGCGGCCTGGGCGCCGTCAACATCGACTCCTGGGCGGGAGTCGGCGACCTGCCGGTAGGTCTGATCCAGAGCTGGGGCACCTACATGAGCGAGGGGACCGCCGACGACTGGT
>CAZTOU010000063.1:0-30964 GCA_964615365.1 uncultured Spirochaetales bacterium | reverse complement strand
CCCCAGCGAACCCATCGCGCCCGACGGAACGCGCTTGAAGTACCAAGAGAGTCCCAGGGCCATGTAGCTGGATGGAATCCGGACGTCGTCGAAGAAGATCTCACCCTGGTTGAGCGGGCGCTGGCCGAGCTTGTCGAGCGGCTGCGGGCGAGAGATGCCGGGCAGGTCGAGGGGGACCAGCAGGACGGCGCCTCCCGAGAACCCCTGGCTCGGATCGAGCGCGCAGAAGAGCACCGCGACGTCGGCGATCGTCGCGTTCGAGACCCAGGCCGCCTTCTGGCCCTTGATGACATACTCGTCGCCCTCCTTGCGGGCGACGCAGTTCGCCTTGAGCGACGGATCGGTCCAGTGGGGCTCGGTCAGCGCGACGGTGTCGCTCCCGTGATCGGGCTCGGTGAGGGCCCAGCAGCCGATGGTCGGCTTGTCGGGCGCGCAGAAGCGCTCGATCAGGTCCGCATCGCCGGTCTGCTCCACCCAGGGTCCGTGGAATCCGCACAGGCCCAGGGTGATGGCGAGCCCCACGTCTCCCCAGGCGAGCTCTTCGTTGACGATGCACATCAGGCGGGCCTTTGCGATGGGATCCATCTCGGTGTCGGCGACCAGGCCACCCAGGCCGAGCTGATGGTATTTCTCGAACACCTGCCAGAGAACCGACTCGGGGGCGATCACGTCCGCCGGGTCGGGCATCCGGTCGAGCTCCGTTCCGGCGGGCCGCAACACCTCCTCTGCGAACTTGTGGGTCGTGTCACGGACGGCGACGTCCTCATCCGAAAGCCCGATCTCGAGATCCACCGTGGCCATGGTTCGTTACTCCCGACGCCCCAGCTCGACCAGCTCGGCGATGTCGTAGACACGCCGCTCCGCGGCGTGCTTGCTCACCCCCTCGGTCAGCATGAGCAGACAGAAGGGGCACGAGGTCGCGATCTTCTCGGCTCCCGTGTCGAGAGCTTCCCGCGACCTGACTTCATTGATCCTCTCTCCACCCTCTCCGCCCCAGTAGTTCCCGCCGCCCGCTCCGCAGCAGAAGCTCTGCTTCCGGTTTCGGGGCATCTCGACCAGCTCACCGAGGGAGGAGAGCGCCGCCCGCGCCTCGGACTCGATGTCGTTGTGTCGAGACAGGTAGCAGGGATCGTGGAAGGTGATCCGCTCGTCGCTCCCGCCGAGCTGGAGCTTCCCGGCCTCGATCAGCTCCTGGATCAGCACCGCGTGCGGAGTCACCTGATAGCTCCCGCCCAGCTCCGGATAGTAGCGGGTGAAGCTGTTGTAGCAGTGAGCGCACAGGGTGATGATCCTGGAGATCCCCTGCGCCTCGAAGTCCTCGATGTTCTGCTGCGCCAGCTCGACGAAGAGCAGCTCGTTGCCCATCTGCTTGGCGGGATCCCCGGTGCATCGCGCGTGCTCCAGGACCCCGAAGGAGACGCCGGACGCCTGGAGGATTCGCGCCGTCGCCCGCGCGATCTCCTGGGCGCGCTCCTCGTAGGTGGCCGCGCAGCCGATCCAGAGCAGGTACTCGGTCTCACCGTTCTCGAAGATCGGGACCTCCAGATCCCTGCGCCACTCCTCGGGGCTGGCGGCGGTTCCGACGAAGGGATGCTGCCTGCCCTCGAGGTTCTTCTGGGCCTGCGCCATCACCTCGGGAAGCTGGGACTGCTCCATGACGAAGTGCCGCCGGAGCTCCTGGATGCTCTCCGGTTGACTGATGCTGACGGGACAGGCCTCCATACAGGCGGCGCAGGTCACGCAGTCGAAGGCCGCCTGGATCCCGATCGCCTCCAGCAGGGAGTCGTCCTCGAGCTTGTCCCCGGCGAGGTAGTCCGAGATGGTGGCGACCACCCCCTTGGGCGAGAGGGCCTTTCCGGTCTGCCGGGCGGGGCAGACCTCGTCGCAACGTCCGCACCACAGGCAGGTGGAGGAGTCGAGGAGGATCTT
This sequence comes from uncultured Spirochaetales bacterium, assembly GCA_964615365.1. Taxonomy (GTDB): domain Bacteria; phylum Myxococcota_A; class UBA9160; order UBA9160; family UBA6930; genus CAVXZE01. The sequence goes on along the minus strand of CAZTOU010000063.1, from coordinate 29,035 downwards.
CCGATCGAAGTCGACCGGCTTCGAGGCCCCGAGCGGGGGCACCTCTTCCGCCTCCTCGTCTTCCAGCGCGCTCCAGTCGATCGGCTTCAGGCGGATCCCGCGCCGCGCGGAGGCCAGTGCGGAGTTGATCGGGCCCAGAAGGATGTGGACGATCGGCGAGTGGGCGATCCAAGCGATGAAGCCGAGGCCGAGCAGGCCGTGGATCCACCAGGCGGTGCGGAAGGCAGCGGCCTTCCCCGTGTCCCCCAGCAGCGAGGCCAGGAAGTTCCCGACGAACTTTCCCTGGTGGACTCCGTCGTGGGAGATCCGAATCGCCTCGGCACCGAATCCGGCCAGGACCGCGACGAGGAGGAGGATCTCCATCACGACGAAGCCTCGGCGGGACTTCGGCAGGGCGAGGCGCTCCGGTGGAAAGAGCCTCCTTCCCAGGAAGAAGAGTACGCCGACCAGCACGGCCACACCCGCGAGATCGCGGCCGAGACCCATCAGCCAGAAGCCAATCCGTCCCTCGAAGATCGACACACCCAGGAAGCTCAGCGGGAAGAGGGCGTGTCCCAGGATCAGAACCATCGACCCGAACAGCACCAGGGCGTGGGCGGTCCCGGAGACGGGACGCCCGAAGAGGCGTGACGCGAGCAGCCCCCGCTCGAGGAAGGCCGAGAGGTTGATCGGGCCCAAGGGGGTCACCCCGTCGCGTTCCTCACCTCGCTCGACGGGCCGGCCCGCGCCGACCCGCCGCCAGATCCGGTAGAGGCCGGCGGAGAGGCTGGCGAAGGCGAGGAGAAGCAGCAGCGACAAGAGGGCGTAGTCGAGCGAGGGGATCAGTTCCATCGCCTGCGGTCTCTCTCCTGGCGCGGGAGGTTCACTCCGGCGGGCGTGCCGGCCGACTGCCGGAAGCCCAGCTTACCGCCCGCTCGTTGCTCCACCGATCCGGCCTTGACGTGAACTGACTCTTGAGTAAGCTATTTTCACCGGAGTAAGTCAAGGGGGAATTTTGCCCCCCGGGCCTCTCGCGGACCAGCGAGATCCCGGGGAGTGGCGGGGCGACGCCGATGGCGATCGAGATCCGGGAGACGTTCCAGGTCCAGGCGCCGATCGATGCCGTGTGGCGTTTCGTGATGGACCCCGATCAGGTGGTCCCCTGCATCCCCGGCGCGGAGCTCGTGGAGGCGGTCGACGATCGCACCTTCGACGGCCGCGTCCGGGTCAGGCTGGGGGCCATCTCTGCCAGCTATCGGGGCCGCATCCGGTTCACCGAGGTGGACGAGCAGGAGCACTCGGTTCGGATGGTGGCGGAGGGCCGCGAGACGGGCGGGGGTACGGCCAAGGGGAGCATGTTCAGCCGTCTTCGCACGCTCCCGGACGGGCAGACCGAGGTGGTGGCGGAGGCGAGCGTGGATCTCACCGGGCGCGTCATGCAGGTGGGCCGCGGGATGATCCAGGGTGTCTCCCAGCAGCTCTTCCAGCAGTTCGTCGCCAGCACCAAGGAGCGCCTCGAGGGGCTGGAGGGGGCGGAGGGACGGACGATGGCCCCGATCGAGCCGGAGCCGGTTCGGCTGCTGCCCTTGATCTTGCGGGTCCTCTGGTCCCCCGTGGTCGACTTCTTTCGCCGGCTACGACGGCGCCCCGCTGACTGACGAGTCGTAGTAATCTGAAGGGCCACGGACCTGGCAGCGCCAGGAGGAGCCGGGCATCGGCCCGAGAGAGGAGGCGCAGTGGAAAAGGGAGAGAAGCTCGAGATCGACAAACTCGAGAAGCCCGCTTTCATGACGGACGGAGAGTGGAAGGCCACACTCGAAACGCTCTCCGTGCTGAACCAGACCATCCCGGACGAAGCGTGGGAGAACATCGGGGAGAAGGTGACCTCGCTCGGTCGCATCCGGTCTGACGGCCGGGAGGACCGGGAGAAGTACCTGTCCACCGACGGGAAGGAGTTCGAGCAGCCGGGCCTCGCTCCCACGCTGCTGCTCACCACCGTCGGGCGTAAGTCGGGAAAGGAGTTCACCACTCCCGTCAACGGGATGCAGGACGGCGACAGCTACTACCTGGTGGCCTCACTCGCCGGCTACGATGAGCTCCCCCACTGGTACCTGAACCTGGCGAAGAACCCGAAGGTGTGGATCCAGGTGAAGGGCGAGAAGGTTCCGGCCACCGCGCGCACGCTGACCCGAGAGGAGAAGGCCCCGCTCTGGCCGCGCCTGCTCGCGGAAGGGCAGCCTCTCTGGGCGTACTTCCAGATGTTTACCGAGCGGGAGTTTCCGGTCGTTCACGTCACCCTCGAGAGGTAGGCAGAGCCGACGGACCGCCCGTCGCCAGGGCAACGAGGAGAAGAACTCCATGAGCAAGACGCAATTCGAGCACCTCTTCTCACCCGTGCAGGTCGGGCCGATGCGGGTGCCCAACCGGATCTGCGAGACCACCAACACCATCAACTCGTCGATGATTCCCGGCGAGATCGACGAGAACTTCAGAGCGCACCACGGCGCCAAGGCCCGGGGTGGTACCGGCTGGATCGGCAGCGAGACCTGGCTGCTCAACTCTCCCTTCCCACCGGAAGCGTCGGACGAAATCGGCCTCTCCGTCGGGTTTGCCTCGCATTTTGGAGCCTATCAGAATCCGGCCTTTGCCGAAGGGATGAAGCAGTTCATCGACGAGGTGCACGAGGCGGGCGCCGTGGCGGTGATTCAATTGACTCACCTCACTGCGGTGTGGGCTCCTTCGCCGGTGCCCGTCGTCGGCGCCCAGGACTACACGCCACACCCGCTCGGCGAGGAGGAGATCGAATTCCTCATCAACACCTACGCCGATGCGGCGACTCTCGCCAAGCAGCTGGGAGCGGACGGAATCCAGATCCACTGCGCCCACGAGACCCTCTGCTACAGCTTCCTGTCGCCGGTGACGAATCGGCGCACCGACAAGTGGGGCGGCGGACCGGAGGAGCGCGTCCGCTTCGTGGTCGAAGTGTTGCGTCGTGTCAGAGGAGTGATCGGCGACGGTCTCGCCTTGGGAATCCGGGTGACCGGCGAGGAGTATCGGGAGGGCGGCGCCGATCATCTCGAGATGCGCCAGATGACCTACCAGCTCGGCGAGACCGGCTTGATCGATTTCGTGGACGTCGACGTCGGTCACTGCTGGGGCGCGCCCTCCTATGTGCCGTCGTCGTACTACGGGGAGGCGGCGTTTCGCGAGGTCGGCAGAGCGGCGCGCGTCGACCTCGGCGAGCTGGATTCGAAGATCGCCGTCCTGTTCTCCGGGCGCATCAACGACGTCGGTGTGGCGGAGGAGCTCATCAAGGGCGGCTATTGCGATCTGGTGGGGATGGTTCGGGCGGGAATCGCCGATCCGGAGTTCGCCAACAAGGCTCGCGAGGGCCGGCTGATGGAGATCCGCCGCTGCATCGCCTGCACCCGCTGCATCGACGAGGCGGCGAGCCCCGCGACCTTCCCCTACGCGCCGACCTGCTCCATCAATCCGGAGGTCGGTCACGAGGTGCGCTGGCAGGAGCAGTTCCGCCCGGCGGAGGTGCCGAAGCGCGTGGTGGTGGTCGGAGGAGGTCTCGCCGGGTGCGAAGCCGCGCGGGTGGCGGCGATGCGTGGGCACCAGGTGACCCTGCTCGAGCAGGGCAAGCGCCTGGGAGGCCAGCTACTGATCGCCGCCAAGGCCCCGGGGCGCGATCCCTTCGAAGACCAGGTCTACTTCGAGGAGAACGAGATGGCTCGTCTAGGAGTCGAGGTGCGGCTCCAGACCCGTGCGGATCTCGACGCCGTCAAGGCGCTGTCGCCAGAGGCCGTGGTCGTCGCGACGGGCTCGATTCCGCGCCTTCCCCACGACGTTCCGGGGATCGACCTGCCCCACGTGTTGCAGGGCTGGGACGTGATGCAGGGGAAGGCCTCGACCGGCGATCGGGTCGCGGTCATCTCCCAGGAGGACTACTACGAGACGCCCTGTGTGGCCGAGTTCCTGGCCGAAGCCGGCAAGCAGGTCGAGGTCTTCCACAAGTCCGTCTACCTGGGCTCGGAGATCAACCGGTATTCGATCGGCATGGTCCTCTGTCGGATGGAGGTCTGCGGGGTGACGATCCATCCGAATCTGATCCTGCAGGAGGTCCAGGCCGACGGGCTCGAGTTCGTCTCGTCTTTCGGCGGAAAGACCTATCGCAAGAAAGGAATCGACAGCGTGGTCCTGGTGTACGGGTCGGTGCCGCAGCACGATCTGTACGACCAGCTCAAGGCCGAGGGCAGCATTCCGCAGCTCTATCTGGCCGGCTCCGCCTGGCTGCCGCGCTTCATGGCCGAGGCGACACGGCACGGAGCCGACGTCGGGCTGGCGCTCTAGGACGAGAGGGTTCCGGTCCGCATCCGCGTGAGGTCAGCATGAGCAAGGCACTCGAGGACGTGGTGGTTCTGGATCTCACCCGTGAGTTCTTCGCCTCGCTCGCCGGCGCGCTGCTGGGCGACTTCGGGGCGACGGTGATCCGGGTCGAGGATCTCGCCGATCCCCGGAAGGTCGATCACGATCGCGATGGTATGCACCCCCCCGAGCGCTGGAACTCGCTCGACGAGCTGGCCCATCGCAACAAGCAGAGCCTGGCGATCGATCTGGGCGACGCGGCGGGTCGAGAGATCCTGGACAAGCTGATCGCGGGGGCCGACGTCTTCCTGACCGACGTCCCCTTCGCCGCCGCGGAGGAGAAGGGCTGGGACTACGAGAGCCTCCGTCGGCGGAAGGCGGACATCGTCTACGCGCGCGGCTCGGGCCTCGGGCCGAGAGGGCCGGATCGCGACCTGCCGGCGTACGACGAGCTGGCGGCGGCCCGGACCGGGGTGATGCCGACGCTGGTTCAGCCCGGTCAGCCTCCGGTCTATACGGGTGTCGGCCAGATGCAGACGGCGGTGATGCTCGCCTTGGGCATCGTGATGGCGCTCTACCATCGCGACGAGTCCGGCGAGGGTCAGATCGTGGACGCCTCACTTCTCGGCGGGAACATGTACTCGCAGAGCCTGGACATGCAGGCCTACCTGGCGATGCGGGAGGATCGCTTCCTCGAGCCGATCTCCCGCCTCGATTCGAGCAATCCGATGAGCGGCCCGATGTATCCCAGCGCCGACGGTCGCTGGGTGACGCTGGCCATGCCCGACACCGACAAGTACTGGCCGGCCTTCGCGGAGATCACGGGTCTCGAGGTCGACGACCCGCGCTTCGACAGCCACGAGAAGCGCTGCGGGGAGCATCGGCTGGAGATGATGCAGGTGCTGGAGGAGAGCTTCTCCAGAAGGCCGGGCTCCTACTGGAAGCAGAAGCTCGATGAGAAGCAGCTCCCGGCGGACCTGATCGAGAAGTACGACTACCCGGCATCGGATCGGATCGCCGCGGTCAATCGGTACGTCCTGAACCTGGACCACCCGAGCCACGGTGCGATCCAGAGCCTGGGCTTTCCCATCTACATGAGCGAGAGCCCGGCGCGGCTGCGCAGCATGGCGCCCTGTCTGGGGCAGCACTCCGCCGAGATCCTGCAGGAGCAGCTGGGGTACACGGATGCCGAGATCGAGGCGCTCTCCACCCAGGGTGCGATCAGGAGTTGAGCATGGCCAAGGCTCTGGAGGGAATCCGCGTTCTCGACTTCACCCAGTGGCTGCAGGGACCGGTCTGCGCCCAGCACCTCGCGGACTTCGGCGCCGAGGTGATTCACGTCGAGCGGCCGGGCACCGGCGACGGCGCGCGCGGCGTTCGCAGCATCAAGGCGCTTCCGGTCGGCGACTGGAACCAGTACTTCCTGGTGATCAATCGCAACAAGAAGAGCCTGGCGATCGATCTCAAGAAGAAGGAGGGGCAGGCGCTCCTCTGCGAGCTGGTCGAGAAGGCGGACGTCTTCCTCTCCAACTATCCGATGGGCGTCCTCAAGGCCCTGAATCTCGACTACGCGAAGCTCTCGGAGGTCAATCCCGGGCTCGTCTACGCCACCAATACCGGCTACGGCCATGCCGTCGAGGTCAACCGACCTTCCTACGACATCAACGTGCAGGCGCTGACGGGCATCATGACCCGACAGGGTGAGCCGGGTCAGCCTCCCATCTACCTGGGGATGGGCTCGGGCGACACCTACGGGGGCATCATGTCGGCTCTCGGGATCATGATGGCGCTCTACCAGCGCCGGCGAACGGGACGGGGACAGCACATCGACGCCTCTCTCTACGGAGCGCAGCTCTTCATGGCGGCGCCGACGCTGCAGCCCTTCCTGGCCTCGGGCGCGGAGGGTTACTCGACCCAGCAGCCCCGCGCCAAGGCCGGCAACCCCCTCTGGAATCGCTACCGGGCGCGGGACAAGTGGGTATTTCTCTGCCAGGAGAACACCGACGACGGCTGGCGGAAGCTCTGCCAGAGCTTCGGTCGGTCGGACCTCGCCGATGACGCGAGGTTCGTCAGCGCGGAGAAGCGAGCGGCGAACCACGCGGAGCTGATCGCGGCCTTCGACGGCATCCTGGCGGAGCGAACGGCGCAGGAGTGGATGGATCGCTGGGCACCGCTCGGGATCGTGGCGAGCCCGATCCAGACGCTCGCGGACATCTCCGAGGATCCGCAGGCCTGGGAGAACGACTACCTGATGAGGACCCACTGCGCAGAGGTGAATCGCGAGGTCGAGATTCGCGGCCTGCCGATCACGCTGAGCAAGACGCCCGGCAGCGTCGAGAGCCTGGGCCCCGAACTGGGCCAGGACACGGAACTGATCCTCGCCGACACGCTGGGCATCTCCTGGGAGAGGATCGGCGAGCTGAAGGAACGAGGGGTGATCCCCTGATGGCTCGGAAGCTGACGAGCGGTCCGCTCGAGGGCATCCGCGTCCTCGACATGTCGACGATGATGGCCGGCCCCTACGGCGCGACCCTGCTCGGCGACCTCGGCGCCGACGTCATCAAGATCGAGTCCCACTACGGCGACGAGAGCCGCCACCTAGGTCCTGAAATTGGTGGGGAGCGTTCGGCCTTCCTGAGCCTGAACCGGAACAAGCGGGGGCTGGTGCTCGATCTGCGGCGTCCTCCCGCTCGAGAGGCGTTCGCGCGTCTCGTCGCGATCTCGGACATCCTCATCACCAACATCCGCGGGCCCGCCCTCACCAAGCTCGGGATCGACTACGAAGCGGTGCGGGAGCACCGCCCGGACATCATCTGGATCGGCGTGACCGCATTCGGGGTGGACGGGCCCTACGCGGGCCGGGCCGGTATCGACTTCCTGGCCCAGGGCTACGCGGGTCTGATGGCGCTGAACGGCGTTCCGGGCGGCCCGACGGTCCGGGTGACGGTACCGATGGTCGACACCATGACCTCTCTGCTCGTCGTCACCGGCGCGCTCTCCGCGCTGCGCGTTCGCGAAGGAAGCGGTGAGGGACAGCGCGTCGACATCTGCCTTCTCGATGCGCTGACGCACGCCCAGTGCAGCGGTCTGGGCAGCTACCTCAACACCGGAGAGATTCCTCCCAAGACCGGCAATCGCAGCCAGTACTTCTCGCCCTCGGGCGTCTACACCTGTGGTGACGGGAAGGAGATCGTCATCACCTGTCCGTCGGAGAAGTTCTTCGCCAACCTGTGCGCGGCGCTCGGCGTCGGCTGGGTGGAGGACCCGCGCTTCGAGAGCATCGACCGGCGGCTCGAGAACGAAGAGGCGCTCGATCAGGCGATCGAGGCGCGGTGCAAGGAATTCGGCCGTGACGAGCTGGTGGAGCGGCTGGTCGCGGGAGACGTGCTGACGGCGCCGATCAACGAGATCCCGGAGGTGGCGGAGAATCCCCAGATCCGTCACAACGAGATGATCGTCACCACGGAGCACGCGAAGCTGGGTCCGGTGCAGGTCACCGGTCTTCCCATCCACTTCCACGCCACTCCGGGGAGTGTGCGAAGAGCCCCTCCGCTCCAGGGCCAGCACACCGAGGAGATCCTCGCCGAGCTGGGCTACCGGCCGGGTGAGATCGAGGCGCTCCTGGCGGACGGTTCGGCGGCGACTAGCGAGGAGTTGGCTAGTGCCGAGAAGGCGTGATCCCCGCAGCGCGACGGGCAATGGGGGAGGGGAGAGGTCTCTTCTACTCCCCCTCGTTCCGGTACTCCGCGAGGATCTTGTCCCGGATGCGGCCCGCGCTCTTGCGCAGGCTCCAGAAGCGGGGAGGGCGCTTCTCGGAGAAGGCGGCTCCCCCCTCCTTGCACTCGGGCATGTCGAACCAGTCGGGGTAGAAGTGGCTCGAGATCACTCCGAGATCCGCGTACCCGTCCATCTCCTGGTCGAAGCTGGCCTTGAGGATCTCCAGGCAGCCCGGACTCACCAAGAGGAGCTCCTCGCACCACTTGTCGACCTCCTCCTCCAGGCTCGCCAGCGGGACGACCTTGTTCACCAGGCCCATCTGGAGAGCCTCGGCAGCGGGGTAGCGACGGCACAGCATCCACATCTCGCGGGCCCTCTTGGCGCCGACCACCTTGGTCAGGTACGGGACGAAGAAGCCGTCCGCCGGGCTCGAGACCTTGGGGCCAGCCTGACCGAAGACGGCGTCGTCGGCGGCGATGGTGAAGTCGCAGCAGTACGCCATGTGGTTGTGGCCGCCGAGGCAGTAGCCCTGCACCGCCGCGATCACCGGCTTGCGGGAGAGGCGGATCAGGCGGTTGTGGGGATAGCGGTTGTAGAAGGCCTCCCGCAGCCCCCACTTCTCCCACTCGACGTCTCCGCCCACCCCGAAGTTCCTGCCGATACCGGCGACGATGAGGACGCCGACCGAGTCGTCGTGGTTCGCGTCGTAGAAGGCGCGGAACATCTCATCCACCGTGACCATCGTCATGGTGTTGTATTTCTTCGGCTTGTTGATCGAGATCCGGGCGACGCCGCCCTCGAGATCGGCATGGTGCTTCTTCTCGTAGATGATCTCCCCGAAGTCGAGTCCCTCGCCCTCCACCACTTGCCAGGCATTCCAGGTCATGCTGCTCGCCCTCCCGATCCATGCGTCTCGATCAGCATACAGGAAGTGAACAGTTTCGCGCTTGACCGGCGCGAGGGCACACGCAACCATCGATCTGCGACCAACGCAGGATCGAGTGAGAGGAAAAGTGAAGCCGGCACCGTTTGAATACTTCGACCCCGGAACCGTCGAGGAGGCGGTCTCACTCCTCCGAGAGCACGGAGAGGAGGCCAAGATCCTGGCGGGTGGCCAGAGCCTGATGCCTCTGCTTCACATGCGGATGGCGCGACCGGAGGCGCTCATCGACCTCTCCAAGGTGGCGGGGCTCGAATACATCCGAGAGACCGACGGCGCGCTGGCGATCGGCGCGATGACCACCAAGCGGGCGGTGGAGCGCTCACCGCTGGTCCACACCCGCCAGCCGCTGCTGCACGCCGCCACGCGTCTGATCGCCCATCCGCAGATCCGCAACCGCGGAACCGTCGGTGGCTCGATGGCCCATGCCGACCCCGCCGCGGAGTATCCGGCGGTGGCCCTGGTCCTGGACGCGGAGCTGCGCGCGGTGGGGCCCGATGGAGAGCGGGCCATCCGGGCCGGCGACTTCTTCCAGGGCTATCTCGGTACCGCGCTGGAGCCGGCGGAGGTGCTGATCGAGGTGCGTTTCCCGGTGCTGATGAACGGGATGGGCTGGGCATTTCAGGAGGTATCGCGGCGTCATGGGGATTTCGCCATGACCGGCGCCGCGGTCACGCTGACCGTCGGAGACGCCGCGAGTTGCAGGGAGGCGAGGATCGTTCTGTTCGGTGTGGGCCCGGCACCGATCCGGGCCCGCGGCGCGGAGCAGCTTCTGGTCGGGGAGGCTCTCGGAGAGGAGCTCCTGGAACGCGCAGGACGAAAGGCGAGTGAGGATCTCGACGAGCCGCTTACCGACGTTCACGCCTCGGCGGATTACCGCCGGCACCTCGCCGAGGTGTTGACGCGGCGGACCCTCACCGAGGCAGCGGGGCGGGCCAGCGGAGGATGAGGGGAATGCCGAAGGCGCGAACAATCCACCTGACCGTGAATGGGGTGACACACGAGGGAGTCGTCGAGCCGCGTCTGACCCTCGCGGACTTCCTGCGCGGCGAGCTGGGGCTGGTCGGCACCCACGTGGGCTGCGAGCACGGGGTCTGCGGGGCGTGCACCGTTCTCTTGAATGGAAAGACGGTGCGCGCCTGTCTGATGCTGGCGGTTCAGGCCGATGGGGCGGAGCTGACGACGGTCGAGGGGTTGGACGAGGACGGCCGACTCCATCCCATCCAGGAAGCGTTTCTCGAGGAGCACGGGCTGCAGTGCGGCTTCTGCACGCCGGGATTCCTGCTGACGGTCTACGAGCTGCTCGAGGACAGTCCAGAGCCCAGCGAAGACGAGATCATGGATGCGCTGGGCGGCCAGATCTGCCGGTGCACCGGATATCAACCGATCCTGGCCGCCGTGCGGCTGGCCGCCGCGAAGCTTCAGCAGGCGCGGGCGGCCGGCGCGGGGCAGCAGGCACAGGCATAGGAGCCGGACCCGAGGCTCACGAGAGGGCACATGGCCATCGAGATCCCGAAGCGGTTGGAGGACCTCCCCACCAGCGCGCCCCGCTGGGTGGGCCAACGGGTGAGGCGGATCGAAGATCCGGGGCTTCTCACCGGACGCACCGAGTTCATCGACAACGTGGTGCTCCCCGGCATGCTGCACTGCGCGATTCTCCGCAGTCCGGTCGCCCACGCTCGAATCGCGTCGATCGACGTCAGCGCGGCGGAGGAACTGCCGGGTGTGGTCGCGGTGGTCACGGGCGAAGACGCGCTCCGCTGGAGCTTTCCGGCGCTGACCTCTCCCGAGGGCTGGGGCAGCCACTGCCTGGCGACGGAGAAGGTCCGCTTCATGGGCGAGCCGGTGGCGGCCGTCGCGGCCACCAGTCGCTACGTCGCCGAGGACGCCCTCGAGCTGATTACCGTCGACTACGAGCCGCTCCCGGTGGTGAGCGACCCCCGGAAGGCGATGGAGCCCGGGAGTCCCCTGCTCTTCGAGGAGCGGGAAACCAACGTCATGCTCCAGCGAGTCTTCACCTGGGGCGAGGTGGAGGAGGTCTTCCGCGAGGCGGATCACGTCTTCACCGAGAGCTTCCGCTGGAACCGCGTGGGTGCCAATCCGATCGAGACCTTCGGTGTCATCAGCGAGTGGAATCCCGTCGATCAGAGTCTCACCTGTCGGGGGAGCTACCAGTCTCCTTCGTTCATGGCTCTGGGACGCTCTGCGAGCCTGGGGCTGCCCTCCAACAAGGTGCGGATCATCAGCCAGCCCCACGGAGGCAGCTTCGGCGGCAAGGGCGGCGCGCGCGGAACCGACATCACCGCGCTTCTGTCAAGGAAGGCCGGTGGTTGCCCCGTCAAGTGGATCGAGGACCGGATGGAGTACCTGACGGGCGGCGGTAGCCAGGCCTGGGACCGCCGCTACCAGGCTTCCCTCGCGGTGAAGCGAGACGGAACGGTGACGGGCCTCAAGGTCGAGTTGCTCGCCGACGTCGGCGCGACGGGGGAGAGCTACGGCTCGATCAACGCGGCGAAGCCGCTCGCCGCCTTTACCGGCCCCTACGTCATCGGGGCCGCCCAGTACGACCTCACCCTGGTCGCGAGCAACAAGCTCCCCGAAGGCCCCTATCGGGGAATGGGCCCGCCGCCCCACAACTTCGTCCTGGAGCAGATGGTGGACATCGCCGCGCGGGGCCTGGAGATCGATCCCGCGGAGATACGGCGGCGGAACTACATCCCGCCGGACCAGTTTCCCTACACGATTCCGAGCGGGAACGAGTACGACAGCGGTGACTACGAGGCGACGCTCGACAAGGTGTTGGAGATGGCGGAGTACCAGAAGCTCCGCGAGGAGCAGGCCGAGGCGCGCGAAGAGGGGCGCTGCGTCGGGATCGGCGTCGCCAACGCGATCGAGCCCGGGGTCTTCGACTGGAATGCCTACGCCGTCGTCGGCATGCCGGGAATCGGCGTACCCGAGGGCGCCACGGTGAGCTTCGACGTCCTGGGCAATGTGACGGTCCGCGTTGGATTCTCCCTCGAGGGACAGGGACAGTACACCCTTGCAGCACAGCTGGTGGCCGATTACTTCGGAGTCGGGATGGACGCCATCCGGGTGGTCTCTCTGGACACGCAATCGGCCCCGCCGCACTTCGGTCCGGGTGGCAGCCGCCTGGGTGTCGCAATCACCGGTGCGATTCTCGGGGCGAGTGCGCGGATCGCGGAGAAGCTGGTCAAGGTGGCCGCCGTGCTTCTGCAATCGGATCCGGAGAACGTGGAGCTGATGGATGGCGCGCTCAGGTTGAAGGGCGTGCCCGGCGCGGAGATACCGCTCGCCCAGGTGGTGGGGGCGATGTTGGCGCGCAGCGATCTCCTGCCGCCCGACGTCGATCCCAGACCCGAGGCTACCTACGTTTGGACCGCTCCGGGAAGGACGGAGGCCGACGAGGAGGGCCGCGCCAAGAGCTACCTGACTGCAGCCAACGCCTGTCATCTGGTGATGGTAGAGGTCGATCCGGAGACCGGGAAGGTGGAGATCCTCAGATACCTGATCGCCGACGATTGCGGCACTCGCCTCAACCCGGCGACGGTGGAGGGGATGACCCAGGGAGGCGTGGCGCAGGGCGTGGCGGCGGCATTGCTCGAGGAGTACGTGTACGACGAGGATGGCCAGCTTCTCACCTCCACCTTCATGGACTACCTGCTGCCGACCATTCACGAGGTTCCGATGACGGAGAAGGCGGAGCTGACGACGCCCTCGCCCTTCACTCCGCTGGGTGCCAAGGGGTGTGGGGAGGGGGCCATCCACACGGCTCCGGCGGCCGTGATGTGCGCGATCAACGACGCGCTGGCACCGCGCGGCGTGCGCGCGACCGAGGTGCCGGCCAGTCCGAACCGGCTCTGGGAGCTGATGCGAGAGGCGAAGGCGCGCTAGAGCGAGTAGCGCAAGCCCAGGAGGAATTCGCGTGGCGAGCAACGACCACTTCGTGGCCTTGTCCGAATGTCACTTCATGAATCCGCAGACCATGTCGGAAATCAGTTATTACCCCAACACGCAGCGTTGGTGGGGAAGCGTGGATGGTGTGATGCGCGCCTGGGCGGGACGGGACCTTACCAGCGAGGACGCGTCGTGGCCCCATCCCATCGCCAGCGAACTGATCAAGTACATGGACGAGGCGGCGGTCGACGTCTGCTTCGCGCTTCGCGAGGGGATGATGGACATCAGCGGCCAGACCGTCGCGCTCTCGACCAATGCCTTCATGTTGCAGCAGATCGAGCCCTACCCCGAGCGCATGTATCTAGAGGCGATGGTGGGGCCGATTCTCCGGCGGGGCATCGACCAGGCCATCTGGGAGCTCGAGTACCTGGTCACGGAGTGCGGGGCCAAGCTCTGCAAGGTCTATCAGCCCGAGGACCTCGGCCCCCTCGACGACCGGCGGATGTGGCCTTTCTACGAGAAGGCCTGCGAGCTCGACATCGCCCTGACCATGCACACCGGGATGTCCTACGTGGTGCCGCAGCCGAGCTGTCACACCCACCCCGATACTCTCGACCGCGTGCTGCTCGACTTCCCCGAGCTCAAAGTGATTGCCTACCACATGGGCTGGCCGCACACCGAGGAGCTGATCGGCCTGGCGGGCAAGCACCAGAACCTCTACCTGAGCCTCTCGGGAATCGTTGGCTGGTACCAGCGCTCGCCCTATCGCGGCTACCACGCGATCGGGACGGCGCTCCAGTGGGTGAGCCACGACAGGATCGTCATGGGTCTCGATCTCCCGTTCGACGACACCAAGCGCGTCGTCGACTACATCCGCAATCTACAGATGCCCGACGAGCTCCAGGAAAAGTGGGGCTATCCGGAGATCACCGACGAGATCCGGGCTGGGATCCTCGGACTGAACCTCGCCAGGCTCGCCAAGATCGAGCCGACCAAGCGGGTCAAGTGAACAGAGGGCAGTAGCGGTGAAGGATCAGGCCTGCATCGTCGGAATCGGAGAGACGGCCTACGTGCGTCGCCCCGGCTCGGGGATGAGCCTGCTCGGCCTTCAGCTCCAGGCGGCGGTGCGCGCCATCCAGGACGCCGGTCTCGACGGCGCGCGGATCGACGGTCTGATGCCCTTTCCAAACCTCGGCAGTGCCGAGGCGTTCGCCGCCAATCTCGGCTGCGAGAACCTGCGCTACGCGGCGACCATCCACATGGGGGGGGCCGCACCGGTGGCCTCGCTGCAAGCGGCGGCCACCGCCGTGATCGCCGGGATCGCCAGCTTTGTGCTGATCCCGGCGGGCTGGAACGGCTACTCCGGCGCGCGAGCGCGGCAGACGGTGGCGCAGGATGCCGCCTCGATGCCCGGGGGCGAGATCGCTCGCGACTACTATCTGCCGTACGGGCTGACGGCGCCGCCCCAGTGGTACTCGCTGATGGCGCGGCGCCACATGCACGAGTACGGAACCAAGCCGGAGCAGCTCGGGGCCATCGCAGTGGCGATGCGGAACCATGCCCAGCGGAATCCGCGGGCGGTCATGCACGGTCGTCCCATGTCCCTCGACGACTACCTCGCCTCGCCGATGCTCGCCGATCCCTACCGCCTCTTCGACTGCTGCTTGGAGACGGATGGCGCGGCGGCTGCGGTGCTGACCACGGTGGAGCGGGCGCGAGACCTCGATGTGAAGCCCGTCTACATCATGGCGGCGGCCTCCGGGCAGCCCTATCCGGCCGACGAGATCACCAATCGCAAGGACATCTTCAAGACCGGCCTGACCATCGCCGCTCCGGAGGCCTTCGCCCGGGCCGGGATCGGTCCCGCGGACGTCGATTTCGCCCAGATCTACGACTGCTTCACCTTCGAGGTGCTGCAGCAGCTCGAGGAGACGGGCTTCTGCAAGCGGGGTGAGGGGGGAGCCTTCGTCGAGGGCGGCCGCATCGAGCTGGGCGGAGAGCTTCCCGTCAACACCCACGGTGGGCTGCTCTCCGAGGCGCACGTCCTGGGGATGAACCACATCGTCGAGGCGGTCCGTCAGCTCCGGGGGGATGCCGGGGAGCGACAGGTCGAGAACGCCGAGATCGGTATCGTCACCGGATGGGGCGACTTCGGAGACGGCAGCATCGCAGTGCTCCGGCGCTGACGGCCGGAGATCCGCACCGATTGGCGTCGAGGGAGAGGGTAAGCGGGGAACGGGATGGCAGAGGCAGAACCGGGATACGGCAGACCGCTGCCCGAGCTGCAGGGATTCTCGGAGGAGTTCTACGGGTGGTGCAAGAAGCGCGAGCTCCGCTTCCAGCGCTGCAGCGATTGCGGTGCCTGGCGCCACGTTCCTCGGGAGATGTGCGCCGAGTGCGGATCGTGGCACTGGGAGTGGGCCCGCTCCAGTGGCCGCGGCACCGTCTTCACATGGACGGTCGTGGTGCGCGCAATGCACCCGGCCTTCCAGGAGGATGTCCCCCTGGCGCCGGCGGTGATCGAGATGGAGGAGGGCGTGCGTCTTCTCAGCCAGGTCTCGGACTGCCGACCGGATGAGCTGGCGATCGGAATGCCCGTCGAGGTGGTTTTCGACGACGTCACCGCAGAGATCACCCTGCCGAAATTCCGCCGGGCCGGAAGTCGCGCCCGGAAATCACCCGAGAAGGGAGTGAGCTGAGCCCGTGGAACGATCGCCTGCGATTCAATTCGAGAAGAGGGATCACGTCGCCATCCTCACCATCAACCGGCCGGAGGCGATGAACTCCCTCACCCGCGACATGCTCCTGGGCCTCGACGACGCCTTCGTGGAGTTCGATCGGGACCCCGACCTCTGGGTCGCGATCCTGACGGGTGCCGGGGACAAGGCGTTCTCGGCGGGCATGGACCTGAAGGAGGCGATTCCGCTGCTCACCTCGGGCGATCAGCTCGGCTACGAGGACCCGACCAAGCGGCAGTTCTCCGACGTCTTCAAGCCGATCATCGCGGCGGTGAACGGTCTCTGCATCGCCGGGGGCATGGAGATGCTCCAGGGAACCGATCTTCGCGTCGCGGCAGAGCACGCGACCTTCGGTCTGGGCGAGGTGCGCTGGGGCATCATCCCGGCGGGCGGCTCCCACATTCGACTGCCGCGCCAGATCCCCTGGGCTGTCGCGATGGAGCTCCTGCTCACCGGGGAGACCATCGACGCGAAGCGCGCCCTCGAGATCGGTCTGGTGAACCGGGTGGTTCCCCGCGGAGAGACCGTCGCTGCGGCGCTGGAGCTCGCGGAGAAGATCACCCGGAACGGACCGCTGGCGGTGCGCACCGCCAAGGAGATCGCCGTCCGCTCGCTCGGCCAGGAGGCCGGATTCATCCTGGAGAAGTCGCTGGCTGCGCGCGTCTTCGTATCGGAGGACGCCAAGGAGGGTCCGCGGGCCTTCGCGGAAAAGCGACCGCCCCGGTTCAAGGGACGATGAGCGACCGCAGCGGAGAGAGCCTGAAGTTCGCTCTCGGAATGCCGGGCCTCATCCTCTATCCGCCGATCGCCAGTCCCTGGGAGTCCGAGGCGAGCTCGGCCGAGATCCTGCGGGTCGCGAGGACGGCGGACCGGGCGGGATGGGACTGGCTCACCATCTCCGAGCACCTGGTGATTCCCCGGGAGATGGTGGAAGTGATGGGTCCACGCTTCCCCGAGGCGATCAGCGCCGCCGCCGTGCTGGCTGGCGCCACCGAACGGATCAAGATCCTCACCTACGTGCTGGTGCTCCCCTATCGGAATCCGGTGATCCTCGCCAAGCAGATCGCCACCCTCGACTTCCTCTCCGCCGGGCGCATCATCCTCGGCACCGCCGTCGGTCACCTGCGACGGGAGTTCGAGGTGCTGAATGTCCCGTTCGAGGACCGCGGCGCGATGACGGACGAGTACCTCCGGGCGATCCTGGAGCTCTGGACGAGCTCCGATCCGTCCTTCGAGGGACGCTACGTCCAGTTCGAGAACGTCGTCTTCGAGCCGAAGCCGGTGCAGAAGCCCCACCCGCCGATTCTGGTGGGAGGAAACACGCAGCCCGCCATGAGAAGAGCGGCCCGATTGGGCGACGGCTGGCTTCCCTGGCTCGTCACCCGCGAGGGGCTTCCCGCCTGCCTCTCCTACATCCGCGAGCAGCCCGGCTTCGAAGAGCGCCGCGAGCGATTCGAGGTGGTGATGCCGGTCTCCTCCCTCAACGTGGCGGACTTCAGCCACGAGATCCGCGGCGACACCCATCTGCGGAGCGGTCGCGAAGAGCTCCTCGAGGAGATCAACCTGCTGAAGGAAGCGGGCGTGACCGCGGTTCAGGTCCCCCCCCCGCGAACCTCCAGCGTCGAGCAGCTTCTCGATTGGACGGAGTGGTTCGCCGCGGAGATCATTCCGTGCTTCTGAGAGTCGTTGAGTAGTGCCTCGAATTTCCAGATCACTTCCAGAAGGGAGAATCTCATGAGTTCCGAACCGAGGGTCACCCGCAGAGAGCTCATCAAGGGCGCAGCAGCCGGCGGCGTGGCCGTGGCCTCTGCCGGCGCTCTATCGGGGTGTGCTCCCGTGGCTCCGTCGAATCTGCCGGAAAAGTGGGATCTGGAAGCCGATGTCGTCGTCGTCGGTCTGGGCGGGGCCGGGGCGGCGGCGGCCATCGAAGCGGCTCGTGCCGGAGCCAAGGTTCTCGTCGTCGAGCGAATGCCCGTCGGCGGCGGCAGCACGGTTCTGTGCGGCGGGCTGATCTACATGGGCGGCGGAACGCCGATGCAGACGGCGACCGGTTTCGAGGACAGCATCGAGAACATGTACAAGTACATGCTCGCAGCAGCCGGAGAGGGAGCCGATCCGGAGCTGATCAAGATCTACTGTGACAAGAGCCCGGGCTTGTACGACTGGCTGGTCGATCTGGGGGTACCCTTCAAGGAGAGCTACATCCCGGGAAAGTATGCCACGGTTCCCACCGATGATGGACTGGCCTACACCGGCAACGAGATGCAGGCCGACTACAAGACCGTGGCCACTCCGGTGCCCAGGGGCCATCACGTCGAAGGGCTCGACCATACCGGCAAGGTCCTCTACCCGCCCCTGTTGGCAGGTGTGGAAGCAGCGGGGGCCGAGATCTACTACGAAGCGCCGGCTCAGCGGCTGGTTGTCAACGTCGATGGGCGAATCGTCGGTGTGGTCGTCGAAGTCGACGGCGTGGAGGAGTACATCAAAGCCGGCAAAGGCGTGGTCCTGTGCGCCGGTGGTTTCGGCGCCAACAAGGAGATGGTGGCGCAGCACTGTCCCCAGTATCTGCGTTCCCAGTTTCTGGTGGGAACCAAGACCGATGATGGCCACGGCATTCGAATGGGGCAAGGCGCCGGTGGTGACCTGCGAATGATGGGCGACGCTTTCGCCTACTCGGGCATCTACGAATTCGGGGAAGCTCTGGTGAAGGGGATCCTGGTCGATGACCGAGGTCGCCGCTTCATTGGGGAAGACAACTACGGATCCTGGGTAGGGAGAGCCCTGATTCAGGGACATCCCGTCTCCTATGTGATCGTCGATCAATC
The DNA here is from genome assembly GCA_964615365.1 of uncultured Spirochaetales bacterium. Lineage (GTDB taxonomy): Bacteria > Myxococcota_A > UBA9160 > UBA9160 > UBA6930 > CAVXZE01. The sequence goes on along the minus strand of CAZTOU010000063.1, from coordinate 10,550 downwards.
CATCTGGGACGAGATTCCAGAACAAGGACGGGCGTACATCGCAGAACACATCAAGTATGTCGGACCGGCCGGCACCATCGCCGAACTGGCTCGGTTGGCGAGCATCAATCTCGACTTGCTGGAGAACACGGTCCGCTTCTACAACGAGCACGCTGCCAAGGGTGAAGACCCCGAGTGCTCGAAGGACCCACACTACCTGGCACCGCTGGAGAAGGGGCCATTCTATGCCATCAACTTCCCGGCCGCCTTTGCCTGGTTCTTCACTACCGGTGGGCTCCGGGCCAACGGCAAGGCCGAAGTGCTGAACCCATTCGGCCAACCGGTGCCGGGCCTGTACGCCGCCGGTCGCAACGCCTTTGGCGTGAGCGCACAGCAGTATCCCGGTAGTGGCGCGTCTGTTGGAGATGGGCTGACCTTCGGTCGCATCGCCGGCAGCAACGTCGCTGCTCTGGAACCCTGGTCCTGACCAGCTAGCACCAGGCGCCGGGATCCTGAACATGAAGCGACTAGTCGGGATTGGTCTCCGCGTTCTTCTGCTCCTCACCGTCACTCATTCCAGCGCCATGGTCCTCGCCACCGATGGGAGGCCTTCCGGATTCAGCTCCGACGCGAGCAGTAGCGAGGTCGACTCTCTGATCTCCGGAACGCCGGCGCAGGCGTGTGCTGGAGCGGATGGTGGCAGCGAGCCGTGTGCCAGGCGATATCCGAAGGAGTATCTCGAATGGCAGGAGTCGGTTCATGGCAAGGCCTACCTCTCCGGAGACGCCGGTGCCCCTGGCTGTACCGACTGCCACGACGATCCCGAGGGTGGCGACATCCGAACCGCGCTGTTCCGTCTGAACATTCCCTCTCGCTGTGCCGGATGTCACGGTGATGAGAATCTGATGCGTGAGCACGGGATTGTGAGCGATGTCTACTCCTCGTACCGCGGCGACTACCACGGCTTCACGATCGAGTACTACCGGACCCACGATGCCTCGACATGGCGCTACGAGGCGGTCTGCAGCGATTGCCACGGTAGCCACGCCGTCTTTCCGGCCACTGATTCTCGCTCGTGGGTCGCCCCGGAGAATCTGCTCGACACCTGTCGTCGGTGTCATCAGGGAGCCGAGGCCAACTTCACTTCGTCGAGCACCGGCCACTTTCGCACCAGTCGTGACAGCTCGCTACTGGTGTACTGCATCGAGCTGATCTACCAGCTGCTGATCCCGGCGGTGATTGGCCTGATGGCGATCTATGTCGGGTTGGATGTCGTGCATGGGTTGCGAGAGAAGCTCGCAGAGACGAGATAGCCATGGCAGAGGAAGCAAGGGCAGAGGCTACGTTGATTCGGTTCTCTCTCAACCAGAGGCTGCAACACATACTACTGATGAGTTCCTTCACGTTGTTGGCCCTGACCGGCTTGCCGCAGCGCTACTGCGACGCGGAGTGGGCGCGAGGACTCATCTCCGTGATGGGTGGCCTCGATACGGTTCGCCTCGTGCACCACCTGGCTGGGATCATGCTCCTGTTCCAGGGGCTCTATCACATCATCGAGTCGCTCTGGGAGTTGGTCTTGGCCGGCCCCAGGCGGACTGCGATGTTGCCCCGTGCTCAGGACGTCAAGGACGCACTCGGCCAGGTGGCCTACCTGGCCGGGATCAAAGGAGAGAAGCCGAGGTTCGGGCGCTACGATTTCCGGCACAAGCTGGAGTACTGGTCGGTGGTGTGGGGAACCGTGGTGATGGCGGTGACCGGCCTGATCCTGCTCTTCCCCGTCGTTGCGACCAGCTACCTGCCCGGAGTCATCGTTACGGCGTCGAAGGTCGCGCATAGCTACGAAGCGCTTCTGGCTGTTCTGGCCATCGCTCTGTGGCACTTTTATCACGCTCACCTCGCGGGCGAATCGTTTCCCATGGATACCAGTATCTTCACTGGAAGGATCAGTGCCGAGAAGATGCGGGACCATCACCCGCTGGAGTACGAGCAGTTGATGCTGGAGCGAGTGCGGGCCTCGGCAGGGGAAGAGTAGGGGAGGGCTGCAGTTGGTGAGCGTGGGAGGAGCAGCAGAGGAGAGCCGATGTCCAAGGCGGTGAAGATCTTCGTCGCGGTGGCGGTGCTGCTGACGGGCCTGGCGAGCATGGGCGCGGTGGGTCTCAGAGACAGCCTGCAACGCCCGGAGTTCTGCGTCCTCTGTCACCCGGATCCGTACTACACCTCCTGGGAGGATTCCGAGCACCTGGCGGCGGCTCACGCCAAAGCGGCCATCCCCTGTCAGACTTGCCACCCGCGTGGCGTCGCCACGGCGGTTCACAACATCGTCACGCAGATCAGCGGGGATTACAGGCTGCGACGGATGAGGGTCAAGAAGGAGGCATGCTTCCGGTGTCACGCTCACGCGGACTACGCGGAGCTGATCGAACGGACCGACCACATCGGACCCGATACGGGTGCCGTCCGTGAGGCACCAAAGGAGGGCGAGAGGTCGGCCAATTGGCATCTGGCACAGAATCCCCACCGGGCCTACCACTACGGCGAGGTCGATTGCCACCTGTGCCACAGGATGCACAGGGCTTCAGAAGACTACTGTTCCGAGTGCCACGAACCTGCCACCTCCGCCGCGGAGTGGATCCTCGAAGAGAGGAAAGAGGGAGAGGAGATCACTGCACCAGGCGGGGTCCCTCGCGTCCTATGACGAGACGCGTGGGGCAAGTCCAAACCCAGAGTCGCGGATGGATTGGGATGGCGCATGGAAGCGGAGGGAAGCTACGGCTCAGTAGATGACCTCCGCATCGACGAGCTGGCGGTAGCGCTCCTCGGGGATCCCTAGCAGCTTCCGGAAGACGTGTTCGTTGTCCCGGCCGATGCTCGGCCCCGGATTCACGGCGGCCTGCGTGCGGCTGGTCTTCACGTAGGCGCCGTAGATGGTCTCCTGGAATCCGAGCGGGTGTCGGACTTCGACGAAGGTACCGCGCGCTCGGTAGTGGGGATCGCGGAGGAGATCGGCGACGTTGAGGACCGGAGCCGCAGCCACGCCGTGACGCTGCAGCAACTCGGCAAGCTCGCGATCGTCGAAGTCGGCGGTCCAGCGGGCCAGATGCGCGTGGAGGTCGTCGATGTGGAGGGTGCGTTGCCGTAGATCGGCGAATTCGGCGGCGCGCGCCCAGGCGGGATCGCCCATGGCGGTGCGAAGACCCTGCCACTCGTCCTGATGGATCACGACGATGCTGATCCAGCGGTCTTCTCCGGCGCAGGGAAAAACGCCGTGCGGTGCGGCAGCGGCAAGGGGGTGTGCGTTTCCGATGGGACCGGCGGAGCGGCCGTTCATGACGTAGTCCATGAAGGCGGGGCCCACCATCTGCATGACCGCCTCCTGCTGCGAGTAGTCGATGTGCTGTCCGGTACCCGTGCGGTCGCGATGTTGGAGAGCGACGAGGATGGCGAAGGCGCCCATGATCCCGTTGTAGGGATCGGAGAAGGCGTTCTCCACCGGCACCGGGGGACCGTCCCGATAACCGGTGAGGCTGTCCAGGCCGGTGGTGCTGGTGAGACTCAGACCGTAGGTTCGGATGTCCTTGAGGGGACCGTAGAGGCCGGCGGCGGGCATCGAAAACATCACCAGATCGGGCCTGTGCTCACACAGCTCCTGGTAGCCCAGCCCGAGGTTGCTCATGACTCCGGGACCGAAGTTCTCCACCACCACATCGCAGCTTGCGATCAGTTGCCGGGCCAGGTCCCGGGCTTCCGGGCGCTTCAGGTTGAGTGTGACACTGCCGTTGCCGGCCCAGCACGCGTGATTGGAGAGGCTGCGGTTAGGGTCGCGCACGCCCTCGGCAAAGGGAGGCAAACTGCGGGTCAGGTCGACCCGGGCTCGAGATTCGATCTTGTACACCTCGGCCCCCAGGAAGCCGAGGGTCTGGCCTACGACGGGCCCCGCCCAGACCCAGCCGAAGTTCGCGACGCGAATGCCCTCCAGCGGCAGTGCTTCCGCGCTGGCTTCGGCGCCGCCGGTCTGAGTCACCACCGCGGCGTCGGCTCCCGAAAGACCCTCGGACACCTCCGCATTGTGGTCCCCGAGCCGGGGAGCGGCGACGCGAGGCCCGCCGGGACTCGCGGGAAGTTTGAATGGGGCACCGAGGTCACGAAACCTTCCCAGCACCGGGTGTTCCAGCTCGACGATGTATCCGCGTTCCTGGAGGTGTGGATGCTCGGCGGCTTCCTCCACGGTGAATATGGCGGTGACAGGACAGCCGTTCGCCTGGCACCGCTCCATGATCTCCCACTTGCTGTGCTGCATGGTCCACTCTTCGATCAGCGGGTAGATCGCATCGGCATTCTGGGCGCGCACGTACATGTCCTGGAACATCTCGAGCTGCATCCAGTCCGGATTCCCCATGACGTTGGCGAGTCCGTTCCACTGGCCCGGCTCCAGCGCCAGCACCCAGACATATCCGTCCTTGCAGGGGACGATGGTGGCGGGGGCGCCGAGGGGCATTCCCACACCGGTGCGCCGTTCGAAGATGCCGTCCTGGGCGTAGCCGCCGATGTTCTGACCGCCGACAAAGGTGGCGGCGATGACCTCGGCGGTGGAGACGTCGAGGTGCTGGCCTCCACCCACGCGCACCCGCCCCAGAACCGCCGCCAGCCCCCAGGTCGCAGCGGCCGCGGCGCCGAAGAAATCGGCGGCAAAGGTGCCGTGCTCGAGGGGGGGCTCACCGGGACGTCCGCAGTAGCGGCTGCTGGCCCCGGAGAGGTGGTAGGCATTCAGGTCGTAGCCGTGCCAGTCGGCGTAGGGACCGGTCTGGCCGAAGGGGGTGATGGAGATCATCACCAGGTTGGGGTTCAGCCGGGAGAGGCTGGCGTAGTCGAGCTTCCACTCGCGCATCTGCCGGGGAGGCTGGTTCTCGATCAGCACGTCGCACTGCTCGACCAGTCCGAGCAGCCGCTCGCGCCCCTCCGCAGTCTCTGGGTTCAGGGTGACGCTGCGCTTGTTGGTGTTGAGAAAGTGGAAGAGGCCGCTCTTCTCCGGATCGGGCTGGTCGTTCGGGAAGGGCCCCCACTGCCGGGCGACGTCTCCGTCTTCGGGCCTCTCGATCTTGAGGACGTCGGCTCCGAAATCGGAGAACAGCTTGGCGCAGTAAGGCGCCGAGATCATCTCGCCGAGCTCGAGGACCCGGACTCCTTGGAGAGCAGCGTCGGGCATTTGGCTTCCTTCCGGTGAACTGCGCGGACGAAGTGAATCGGAGAGGCGGGATGTCTTCGCCAGACTCTTCGAGATCCTTCGAGATGGGGAAGGCCCGATGGCGCGAGCCAGGAACGGCCGAAACATCATTATGGAAGCTCGCTCTGACGCTGTCAATCGATTCGCGTCGACCGGGAGCACGCGAATCTAGACGCTCTACGCCCGCGGTGTTACTCTCGCGACGGGTTGCCGACGACCAGTCGCTGGCATCGAACGGGCCGCGTCGGGCACCGATAGGAGATGCGGGATGGCCAAGGATCCGCTGCGAACCAGGCTCTGCGACATGTTGGGGATCGAGTTCCCAATCATCGCCTTCACCCACTGCAAGGACGTCGCGGTCGCCGTCATCAATGCCGGCGGCTTCGCGGTGCTGGGGGAGGCGATGCACACTCCAGATGAGATCGCCGCGGACGTCAAGTGGATCCGGGACAGGGTCGATGGCAAGCCGTTTGGCATCGACGTGGTGATTCCCGCCTCCGTGCCTCCGGCGGGTGCGTTGGATGAGCTGATGGGCGAGATCCCGGATTCGCATCGCGCGTACGCTCAGCAGATCAAGGAGAAGTACGACGTCCCCGATCCCAAGGGGCCGGTCGCGCTGCACCAGTGGGGCGGGCTCAACCAGGAGATGGCGCGGGCACAGCTCGAGGTGCTCCTCGACGAGCGGGTTCCCGTCCTCGCATCTGGCCTCGGCAGCCCCGTCTTCATCCTGGAAGCCGCCCGCGAGCGCGGGATCAAGGTCTTCGGACTGATCGGCAAGACCCGCCAGGCGAAACGACAGATCGAGGCGGGAGTCGACGCGATCATCGCGCAGGGCTACGACGCGGCCGGTCACACCGGAGCGATGGGCACCTTCTCGATCGTTCCAGAGGTCGTCTCCCTCGCCGGGGAGACGCCGATCATCGCAGCCGGGGGCGTGACCACGGGCCGGCACCTGGCGGCCGCGCTTTGCCTGGGCGCGGCGGGCGTCTGGACCGGCACGCTCTGGCTCGCGTCGCGGGAGTCCGACGTGGACATGATCGTCAAGGAAAAGATCCTGGCGGCGACCGCCGACGACACCTCCTACTCCAACTCCATCTCCGGCATGACCATGCGGACGCTCAAGTGCCCTTGGACGGAGGAGTGGGCGAAGCCCGAAGCCCCCCGGGTCCTCGCGGCCCCCTACCAGATGCTTCTCAGCTCCGACTACATCCAGGGAGCCAACGACCACAGGAGAGAGGAGCTGATGACGGAGGCCGCGGGCCAGGGAGTCGGGTTCGTCACGACCATGAAGCCCGCCCGCCAGATCGTCTTCGACATGGTCGACGAGGCGCTGACTGCAATCGAGGAGCTGACCGGAGAAATCGAGTGAGCCTCGCCGACCCGGCGCTGGACCCGCGGGGTGGGAGCCAGCCTCCTCGGCTCGCGGGGTAGGGGGTATGAGCCCGGGATCTGGGGTGCGGGAGGGCTTCGATTCCGAGATGGCCGGCAAGCGAGCCGAGTGCGACGGTGGAGGCCCCGTTGCAGGCACCCGTTTCGCCGGCCGCCAGGAATTCGTCGGGACCTTGACCGGCGCATTCGTCGACCACGGGGATCCGCCCTGGCGTTGGTATCTGATGGTCGCGCTGACGCGGAAGCCGGAGGGGTATCCCGCCGACGCCGTATGGTGTGAGTCTGGAAGCGTCTTCATCGAGGAAGACGGATCGAGCTGAAGCAGCGCCTCTGCTATGTTGGCGCCGGGAGACGCCCGATGCGAATCGTGATCTGTGCCAAGGAAGTGCTCGACCCGGATGCGGTGAACAACTACGCCCTCGCCGGGCGCCTGGAGATCGGCGAGGACGGAAGGACGCTGACCCAGACCGCCATCCCGCGGCTGATCAACGCCTACGACGAGCAGGCGATCGAGGCGGCTCTTCGCCTGCGGGACGCCGGATTGGATTGCACCATCAGCGTGGTCTCGGCGGGTCCCGATCAAGCCAGCCTGCTCAAGCATGCGGCGGCGCTGGGTGCCGACGAGATCGCGGCGATCCCCGTCGATCCCGCCACCGCGGACTACCACTCCATCGCGTTCCTGCTGGCGGGCTACATCCGCATGAGCGGAGGGGCGGATCTGGTTCTCTGCGGACGTCAGGCGTCGGACGACGATCAGGGGGTGGTTCCCGCACTGTTGGCCGAATCGCTGGGAATGCCGCTGGTCTCGATCGCGCGCGCGGTGGAGCTGGTGGAGGGATCCGGCGGGCCCGCGGTGCGCGTGACCCGGGTGACGCCCGATGGAGACGAGCTCGTCGAGGCCTCCTGCCCCGCGGTGGTGACGATCAGCAATGAGCTCGGAGAGCCGCGCTTCCCCACCACGGCCAAGAAGATCGCCGCCCGCCGCATGAAGCCGACCCTCGTCTCGGTCGAGGAGCTGTCTCTTCCAACGGAACAACTGGAGCCTCGGGTGGCGATGGTCCGGCAGTTCGTTCCCACGGTGCAGGGCAACTGCGAGTTCCTCCCCGGAGAGACGCCGGGCGAGCTGGCCGATTGTCTGATCGAGGGCCTCCGCCGGGAGGGTTTTCTGCAGTGAATCGGGTGGTGGGAGTGCTGCGCGCGAGATCCTCGGAGGTACGGCTCACGTGATGACGTCATCGGTGGTGGTCTGTACTTGGGGCGAAGGTCGCGAAGGCGTTCCGGACGAGAGCGAAGAGGTGTTGACCCTGGGGCGCAAGGTAAGTGCCGCCCTGCAGGTCGACTTGAACTGGCTGGTGCTGGGAGCGCTGCCGCCCCGGGCACTGGAGGTTGCGGCGAGCTATGGCGTGGCGAACCTCGACCAGGCCGACGACGAGAAGCTGGCCGACTTCCAGCCGGATCCGTGGGTGGAGACGCTGGCGCAGTACTGCGATCAGCATCCCGCCCGGACGATCCTCTTCGGCCAGACCTTCGACGCGAGGGTGATCGTGCCTCGCCTGGCCGGCCGCCTCGGGGCGGGTGTGGTGATGAACGGCGTCGATCTCGAGGTCGCCGGGGATGGCCGCCTGCAGATCACCGCGTCCGCGTATGGCGGTGACACGCGTGTCGTCTACGAGCTCGCGGGCGTCGAGTCCTGCGTGGTATCGGTCCTGGCGAATGCGGTGGAGCCGGAGCCCCGGGCGGGGGAGGGGCCGGAGCCGACGCTGCGGGAGATCCAGGTGGATCTGATTGGCGTCGAGGAGCGGATTCGGATTCTCGAGGGCGCGCGGGCGGAGGGCCCTCGCCTGGAGGATGCCGAGATCATCGTCTCGGGCGGCCGCGGTCTCTCCGCTCCGGCGGACTTCGAGCTGGTGGAGCAGCTGGCGGAGGCACTGGGCGGCATGGCGGGCGCTTCGCGGCCGCTGGTGGACGACGGCTGGGTCGATTCCTCGCGACAGGTGGGTCTCACGGGAAAGATCACGCGGCCGGCGCTCTACGTCGCGGCGGGGATTTCCGGAGCCAGCCAGCACATGGCGGGATGCTCGGCCGCCAAGACCATCGTGGCCATCAACCGCGATCCAGATGCGGCGATCTTCCGCTACGCGCGCTATGGCATCGTGGGGGATTGTCTCGAGATACTCCCAGAGCTGATTCGAGCTGCCAAGGCGCGATGATCGCCGGCAACCGCCCCCGTTCATCGCCGATGAGGTGATCTTGGATGACGACGACGAAGACGGTTCCCGTAGCCGAGGGCCTGTTCACCGAGACGGCGGATGGTCCGCGGCTGCTGGGATCGAAATGCGCATCGTGTGGGACGCCCTATTTCCCGAGATCGGCGGTCTGCCACAACCCGGAGTGCCGCGACTCGAAGATGGAGGAGGCCCGCTTCGGACCTCGCGGGACTCTGTGGAGCTGCGCGATCCAGAACTACCCGCCGCCGGCTCCCGCCCGCTACGAAGAGCCCTACACCCCTTACGCCCTCGGGATGGTGGACATGCCGGAGGGCCTGCGCGTGTTGGGGAGGATCAGCACCGACGACCCGGAAGGCGTTCAGGTGGGAGTGGAGGTGGAGCTGGTCCTGGAGCGGCTCTACGTCGACGAGAACGAGAACGAGGTCGTCACCTGGAAGTTCAAGCCGATCTGACGATCACCGGACGCCGGCCGAGAACGGAAGAACGGAGAATGGGCAGCATGAGAGAAGTCGCGGCCATTGGCCTGGGGATGCATCCCTGGGGAAAGTTCAAGGACAGGTCCCTGACGCAGATGTGCCGGGAGGCGGTCGAGGCGGCGCTCGAAGATGGACGCGTCGCGTGGCCGGAGATCGAAGCAGTGGCCGCGGCCAGCTCCCGCTTCTCCGGTGGCAAGGGCTGGGGCTTGAACGGAAACGACGTCGTCGAAGAGATGGGATCGACCGGGGTTCCGGTCTACAACCTCTCGGCGGGCTGTGCCGCGGGCGGCAATGCCTTCAACATCGGCTACACGCTGGTGGCGAGCGGGATGCACGACGTCGTCCTCGTCGTGGGTGGCGAGAAGATGCCCAAGGGGTTCATCCAGACCTCGGGCGTCGAGGAAGAGACCGATCCCGAGTACCTGCGGCAGCGCTGCGTCGGCATGCCGGGCCCGTCCTTCTGGGCGATGCTGTGCCGGCGCCGGATGAAGGAGCACGGCACCACCGAGGAGCAGCTGGCGAAGATCGCGGTCAAGTCGCACAAGGTGGCCACGCACAACGAGTACGCACGCTTCCGCAAGGAGTTCACCCTGGAGGAGGTGCTCGGGTCCGCGATGGTGAGCTATCCGCTCAGGCTCTACGAGATCTGCCCGGTGAGCGACGGGGCAGCGGCGGTGGTGCTCTGCTCCGCCGAGCAGGCGCGACGGCGGACCAGCAAGCCGGTGTGGGTGGCGGCGAGCACCGTGGCCACGGCGCGCTTCGACGACGGGATCACTCGGGGGATCGGCGGCATGGCTCCCCCCTCCGGAAAGACCTTCCACAGCGAAGCGGCGCTCGCGGTGAGCAGGGCGTTCGAGCAGGCGGGCGTCGGCCCCGCGGACCTGGATCTCGTCGAACTGCAGGACAACACGGTGTACTACGAGCTGGCCTTCCCCGAGGAGTGGGGTCTCTGCGAGCCGGGCGAAGCCGAGCGGCTGCTCGAGCGTGGAGAGACGCTTCCCACCGGTCGCCTGCCGATCAACCCCAGCGGCGGCTTCCTCTCCTTCGGTGAGGCGACCACGGCGATGGGTGTGTTCCAGGTGTGCGAGCTGGGCTGGCAGATGCGGGGCGAAGCGGGAGCCCGGCAGGTGCCCGATGCGAAGCTCGGGCTCGCGCAGACCCTCGGCCTGGGCGGCAACGGCACCGCTGTCATCGTCAAGCGGTAGCGGAGCGGGGACGTTCCTTGCGTTCTTGCGTTTTGCAGAAGCAAGACGCAAG
>CAZTOU010000062.1:0-31034 GCA_964615365.1 uncultured Spirochaetales bacterium | reverse complement strand
CCTTCGAGGAGGAGCGCGCGCTGCGCGTTCTCGAGCGCGCGGCGCGATCCGCCAAGCGGGAGCTCCGTACCTGGTCGGTGGCGGCGGGGCTGGCACCCGACGGCGGGGGAAGCGGCTCCCTGGACGAAGGCCTTCGCGTCATGGAAGCGGTCGAAGAGCCCGCCATCTTCGTGATCCTCGACGCCCGGGTTCCGTTGCAGGACTTCACCTCCGTGCGCCGGCTGCGCGACATGCTTCCCGAGCTGGGCAAGAGGCGGCAGGCGCTGGTTCTGCTCGGCGCGGTGATCGAGCTTCCCGTCGAGCTCGAGCGAGAATCCGGGCGCGTGAGCCTGGCCCTTCCGAACGCCTCGGACCTTCGCGCTCTCTTCGAACGGGTGGTGGAATCAATGGCCGGGATCGAGGTGGAGACCGACCTTCTCGATGCCTGCGTGCGCGCGGCCCTGGGCTTGACCGGCGCCGAGGCGGTGCGCGTCTTCCGCAAGACGTGGATGGCGAACGGCGCCATCGACGACCGCGCGGTGGGTGAGATCATTCGCGAGAAGCGTCAGGCGCTGCGCCGGACTCCGGCTCTGACCTTTCACGACACCGCTGCGCCGCTGGCGGAGGTGGGCGGGCTGGGTGAGCTCAAGCACTGGCTTCGGGAGCGTCGCCGCGCCTTCGGTCAGGAGGCGCGGAGCTTCGGCCTGCCGGAGCCGCGAGGGCTTCTCCTGCTGGGCGTTCAGGGGTGCGGTAAATCCCTCTCCGCCAAGGCCATCGCCATGGAGTGGGGCTTCCCGCTGCTTCGCCTCGATCTCGCCGCCGCCTTCGGCGACGTCACCAAGAGCCCCGAGGTCACCATCCGAGAGGCGACCGCCATCGCCGAGTCGCTGGCCCCCGCGGTGCTCTGGATCGACGAGATCGAGAAGGGATTCGCCGCGACCGGGTCCGACCCCAGCGCGAGCCGGGTCTTCGGCTCCTTCCTGACCTGGCTGGCGGAGAAGCAGTCCCCGGTCTTCGTCGCCGCGACCGCCAACGACGTGACGAAGCTTCCCCCGGAGCTGCTGCGGCGAGGTCGCTTCGACGAGCTCTTCTTCGTCGATCTCCCCAGTGAGCAGGAGCGGGGGGAGATCCTCTCCATCCACCTGCGGAAGCGCAGTCGCGAGCCGACACACTTTCCCCTGCAGGAGCTCGCCCTCCAGGCGGAGCGTCTCTCCGGCGCCGAGCTCGAGCAGGTGGTGGCGGCGGGTCTCTACACGGCCTTCTCGGAGTCCCGGGATCTGGCCGAGAACGACCTGGCGAACGCCATCCAGGAGACCGTGCCGCTCTACGAGACCTACGAGGAGCGCATCAAGGAGCTGCGCAACTGGGCCCGCACCCGAGCCCGACCCGCGACCCTGGACGTCAAGATGGTGGATCTGTTCGAGAGATCCTGAAACGGGGACGTTCCTTGCGTTCTGGAGGAACCAGTACGCAAGAACGCAAGGAACGTCCCCGCTCGGGGCGGACGCCAGCTCAGCGTTTCCGGACCCACTGCCCCGAGCTCGACATCACGTACTCACCTGGCGCGGCGTTCGCGACGATCTTGGCCCCGGCCAGCGCCGCCACCGTTGCGACATCGGTTCCGTTCTTCTTGGCGATCGCGCTGTACTTCTGGCGTCGCTTTCCGTTGATGTCCTGAACCAGCGCCGTCACCTGGGGGCTCGCGTTGCCGACCACGCCGAGGTAGCCGTCCGGACGTTCCCCGACACTCCCCACCCTCTTCGCGTCGCCGAGAGGGTCGGCCAGCGCGACGCCGGCGGGCACGGCGAGCAGCGCGAAGACCAGGAGACTGGCGATACCGATGTGGAGGCCGGTGCGTCTCATGACGTTTCCCTTCCGTTGACTAGAAAAGCTCGTCCTCTTCCTCGAAGAGGTTCTCCAGATCCTTGTCGACCTTGACGCGGATCTCGTGCTCGATCTTCACGTTGACGTTGATCACGATGGGCTCCTTGGGAGGCATCACCTCCACCTTCGGAGTGCAACCGATTGCCAGTGCGAGCAGCGCGAGACCAAGCCTCATGGGACCTCCGGTGCCTGGAACTTCTCGATTCTCTTCAAGATGACCTCCGGCACGCGATAGGCGGCCAGCCCCGTGCGCAGCAGGTCCTCGAGCCGGGCCTCGACGTTCAGGTTGGGTTCGACGCGGTGACCGTCCAAGAAATTCGGGTTGAATCCCCCCAGATGGATGACCACCTGTACCTCTCCTTGCGCATTGCCATCTACCAGGATTTCGAGGGCATCGTAATGGAAATCGTGGAGCGCGCCGAGCAGCAGGGCGACATCCTGTCCCTGCCCGGCCAAAGCCTCGGCGGAGGCCGGCCGGTAGCGAATTCGTCCACCTTCTGGCGTGCTCCGGAGCTCGCCGTCGCGGATCTCGACAATCCCACCGCTGCGAAAGATCGGGATCTCGCCTTCGAGGGTGCCCGTCCCCTCCAGCCCCTCGAGGTCGACCAGAGCCAGGAACTCGGCCAGATCGATGTCGTACACCTCGAGCTCGAGCTGCTGGGCATCCGCCGTCGGGTCGAGCAGGCCGGCGGTGCGCACCACGCCACCCGCCCACTGCCACTCGGCCTGCTCGAGGTCGAGCAGGCCGTCGGAGCGAAGCTGGAACTCGATCAGGCCCTCCGTCAGCTGCAGGCCGACATCGATCAAGGCGATCGAGATCAGCTGACCTGGCAGGGTGATGGGGGGAGAAGGTCCGCCGATCTCGATCACCCCGTTCACTCTCGAGACCTCGGCACCCCACGCTGCGAACCCGAGCTCGCGCAGTGCGAGGTCGATCTCGCCGCTGAGCCCGCTTCCGTCCCAAGCCGCGCTGCCCACCGCTTCGACGCTTCCCTGCGCTGCCTCGATCTGCCCCTTCAGGAACGGGAAGAGGGCGGCGGGCTGGAGGCCCTCCTCCTCCCACACGATGGGGTGTAGAGCCAGCTCGGCTCGCGCGCTGGGAGAGGACGGATCCGCCCAGCCCTTCGCCTCGAGGACCAGGTTCTCCTCCTCGTCGGCGAGCTTCAGGCGATAGTCGACGACGGAATCCCCCCTCTCGAAGCTCCCGCGCAGCGCCAGCGGCACGACCCAGGCCGTCCCGCTCGGGTCGCGCAGCTCTCCGATGCGGAGGCTTCCGCCGCCGCCGCTCTCCTCGAACCGCGCCGAGCATTCGATCGCCGCCAGCGAGAGCCCGTATTCGGGCAGATCGATCCGACCGCCTCGGGTCAGAAGGCCGAGCCCGAAGCCTGCAGCGTCCGCGGGCCGCTGCACGCGGAGCTCGAGCTCGGGTGTCTCGCCCTCCGCGCGGAGAGAGCCGGCGCTGATCTTCACCGGGACCGGCGGCAGCTCGACCTGGGCTTCGAAGCTTCCGGCGCGAAGCTGAAAGCTCGCCTCCGCCCGGAGCTCCGAATCGATGCGGAGCTCCGGGGTTTTTAGCGGCGACCCCTGGATCTGGAGGCTTCCCTCGAAGTCGTCCGGCGTCCCCGTGATCGAGGCGCGGCCGGAGGCCTCGGCCTGTGGATGGAGGACCTCGAAGCTCGCTTCTCCCTCGAGGGTTCCATCGCCGCGGTCGTCGACGGCGACCTGGAAGGGAAGCGAGACCGCGCCGGCAGGGGTTTCGAGCTCCACACGCGCATCCGCGACCGCGATCCTTCTCGCCGGGAGGCCGGCCATGCCCGCGGAATCCCCTTCGGAATCGCCCTCCAGGAGCACGTCCAGGGCACCCAGCGAGAGGCCGTCGTCGCCGAGCGAGCCGCGCAGCCGCAGCCCCGAGGCGAGCAGCTCGTCGAGGAAGCCATTCCACAGGCTCGCCGCCGAGTAGCGCACCTCGATGTGCTCGATGGTGAGCGCCGGAGGAGCGCCGAGTCGAAGGTCGGCGAGCGAGAGCCCGCCGATGCCGACCGCCTCGACCACCAGGGAGGCCTCCGCGATCCCGGCTCGGTGGATCTCGCCGAGCAGCAGCCGCGTCGCGATGGCGCGGCGCTCTCTCACGATCAGCCCGGCGGCGAGCGCCAGGAACAGCAGCGCGGCGAGCGCGAGCAGCGCCCGGCGCGAGCCTCGGCGCTCGGCTAGAACGGCGCCACCGACACGGCCCGCCGCTCGGTCGAGGTCCGGAGCTCCCGCCAGATCGCCGACTCGATGCGCCGTGCGTTCTCCGTCTCGACCTCCTCCAGATGGGCATGGAGCTCGATCAGGAGCGATCGCAGCGCGTCGTTGCTGCGGTCCAGGTCGGCGATGCGCAGGCTCTCCTCCTCTCCACCGGATGCGGCCTCGAGTCGCGCCCGCAGCTCCCGGTCTTCGACCTCCGGGGCCGCCTCCGCGAACAGGCGCCGCAAGGCACCGTTCTCCTCGACGCGGCGCGCTGCGGCCCGGTCCCACTCCTCGGCGGCGATCTGCAGCAGTATCGCCGTGAGCGCGCTGTTTCGCATGACGTAGTCGTCGGAGATCTTCGGCGCGATCTCGGTCAACAGGCTCGCCGCGATGGTCTGGAGGGTGAAGTCTACGTTGGGCTTCATTTCAGGTGCCCCATGATTTCGAGGATCGCGCGATCCTGTGAGTTCGTCAGCCACCACCCCGTGAAACCGAGGATGGTGTCCTGGTTCTCGCCGGTGGCGTACTCGTTGCCACCCGAGATCCAGATCGCCAGCGCCTTCAGGTTGGCGAGGAGCTCCCACCAGTGCAGCGCCTCCGGATCGGCGCGGAGACCGCTCGCCTCCTCCCACAGCGCGATGGCCCGCTCGCGCGGCAGGAGTCCTCCGGGCCGATCGTCACGCGCCCAGCACCAGATCCGGGAGATTGACCAGGCCAGGTCCTCGATGGCGTCGCCCAGGTGGGCCATCTCCCAGTCCAGAATCGCCCGGATGTTTCCCTCGCCGTCGGCCAGGAAGTTGCCGGTGCGAAAGTCGGCGTGGACCACGGAGATCTTCTCGGGGGGCGGCGGCGGGTGGCGCCGCAGCCAGCGAATTGCGGCGCGCCCGATCGGCTGGGGCGTCATCTCGTCCTCGTCGATCATCTCCTCCCACTTCCGGAGCTCCTGCTGCCAGCACTCCTCCGGCGTGACGGCGGGCATCAGGTCGGCGAGGCCGAGCTCTCGCGGGTCCGCCTTGTTCAGCTCACCCAGGATTCGCCACTTCTGCTCCCCGATGCGCTCGATGCGCTCCTGGTACGGAGAGGTCGTGAGCAATGTCTGAGGGCTGGACTCGCAGCCGGTGATCTGCTCCATGACGAAGAAGGGCCGATCGAGCCACTGCTCGTCCTCCTCGAGCCAGAGGGGCTCCGGCACCGGGATCGCGGTTCCGTGGAAGGCGCGGTAGGCGTGGTACTCGGTGGAACGCTCGGTCTCGATCAGGCTGCCGGATGGATCGCGGCGGAGAATCAGCGGTCGCTCCTCGAGGGCGCCGTCGCGCCGGAGCTTGAGGAGCAGCCGGTAGGTCTCTCGGGATGCGCCACCGTGGATGCGCGAGAGACCCTCGACCCGGATATCGGTGGCCTCGGGCCACTTGTGGGCCACATAGCGTGCGAAGCGATCACTCAGGTCCGTCATGGCGGCTATTGTTGCACACCGGGTAGGCGAGATCCTGAAGGGGTGCGCGGCCCCGCGTCGGGCCTCCGCGGGGGCCCAAGCAACCGGCAACTCGCTCCAGAATCCGACCGGTCGCCCAGGGGAACCGCGGTTCCGGTCCGGCCTGCGTCCAGCGGGGTGGCCGGGGATCCCGGCGCTGCCCGCGGGTCGCCGGATCTCGCGGAGCCTTGGCGTCTCTCCCGGGTTCACGGAATTCCTTCAGCGTTGGAGCGGTCCTTCCGTTCAGGAAGCGAACGGAAGCTGATCCATGATCATTCCCCTCAGCCACGATTCAGGTCAGGTGCGACGCCAGCCGTGGGTGACCTACGGGATCATCCTCTCCTGCTTGCTGGTGTTCCTGATTACCCAGTTCGGAAGTGGCGAGACGGCCAGGGAAGCCGAGCTGCGCGTCGAAGACGCGCACAAGTACTGGAGAGCCCACCCCTACCTGGAGGCGGCTCCGCGACTCACCGAGATCACCGGGGATCCCGGGAGCGCCAGCCGCGACGAGTTCTACGCCATCTGGGAGGAGACCGGTGAGCCGCCCGTCCCCGTCGACTTCCTGGAGACGGAGCAGGAGCGGCTCGACGAGCTGACGGAGCGGGCCCTTGCGGCCCTCGAGAGGCATCCCTGGCATCGGTTCGGACTGATCCCCAGCGCGCCCACCGCGACCGGCTTGTTCACTCACATGTTTCTTCACGGTGGATGGCTGCACCTGATCCCGAATCTGCTCTTCCTCTTTCTCACCGGCTCGTTCATCGAGGATCGCTGGGGTCGCGGGCTCTACACTCTCTTCTACCTGGCCGCCGGGGTCTCGGGAGCCGCGCTCTTCGTCGCCAAGTACCCCGGCTTCCAGGGGCCCCTGATCGGTGCGTCCGGCGCCATCGCCGGCGCCATGGGGGCCTTCCTGGTCTGCTTCACTCGCGCCAAGATCAAGTTCTTCTACTGGCTCGGCTTCTTCTTCGGGACCTTCTCCGCCCCTGCCTGGCTGATGCTCCCGCTCTGGTTCACGAACGAGCTCTTCACCGCGTCCATCATGGACGCCATCAATCCCGGGGGGGTCGGGGGCGGAGTGGCCTACTGGGCTCACGTCGGGGGCTTCGGCTTCGGGGTGCTCGCCGCCCTCGCGATTCGCTTCTTAGGGGTCGAGGCGCGACTCACCAAACAGATGGGAGGAGACTGGAGCTCCGATCACGGCTCCATCCTCGCCGTTGCGACGACGGCGCGGGAGGAAGGGCGGCCCGAGGACGCCCTGGAGCTGCTGCGCTTCGCCCTCGAGCAGGATCCCGATGACGTGGATCTGACGGTGGCCTTCTTCGAAATGGCCATCGACGTCGGAAGGCTCGAGGAGGGCGCTGCGGTCTTCGCCCCCGTGATCTGGCGAGAGGTGACGGCGGGGGAGCGAGAGGCGGCGATCTCCCACTGGCAGGCCCTGTCGGACTCCGGGGCCCGCGTCGCCGGGGAGCCCGAGCTGCTCTTGCGTCTGGCAGGCTGGCTGCGCGACGCGAAGCATCCGGAAGGGGCCTCGGCGGCCTTGCGGTGTGTCCTCGATGGGAGCTCCTACGACCCCGAGATCGCCATGCGGGTCGCTCGGCTGGCGCGCTCCTTCGATCGGGCGACGGCGGGGGAGGCCGCCGAGATCGCCCTTCGGGCACCGGGGCTCGAGGCGGCGGAGCGGGGCGCCCTCGAGGCCATCGCCGCCGCAGGCGGCGAGCGCCAGGAAGAACCGGGAATCCCGCTGGCGGTGCCCGAGTTCGGGGAACCGACGCCCGAGCTCGCAGAGCAGCCCGATCACAGAGCCGTGTGGCACTCCGCAATCCCGGCCGAGCCGGAGCCCGAGCGGGCCATGGAGTTCGATCGCACCGCGGTCGACCTGTCGGCGATCTCCGCCGAGGCTTCGCAGGGGGTGCCGTCTCCGGACGCGAGCGACCCCTTCCCGGCTCCTCCGACCGGCCACTCGGAAGGGGATCGGTTCGAGTTCTTCGAGAGGGACACCGGGGAGCTCACCGAGAAGGAGGAGCAGGAGATCCCCGTTCCCTCGAGCCGCCGCACTCTTCGCGTGATGGAGGCCGTGCCCCGCGAGATCGACGGGGAGGCGCTCTGGCTCGAGATCGAAGGCAGGGGTCGCACCCGCCTGCCCTTCACCCGCGTGGATGCCATCGCGGCTGTTGGCGTGCACGGCATGAGCCGCAAGGCTGTCATCCTCATCGACCTGGCTCTCGACTGGACCGCGGGCGCCGAGAAGCCGCTCACGGTGCTGCGCCTCCGCAGCGATCGTTACGATCCCCGGGCCCTGGCCGGCGGAGCAGGGTCGCCGCTCCAGGCCATCGGCCAGCTCGTCGGGGCGTTGATCCAGCGCACCCGGGCCCTCGCTCTCGCCGGCCCCGACGTCGGGCCGGGCGAGCCCTTCAGGATCTTCCGCGATCTCGCCAGCTACGAGGAACAGGTGCTGGGAGCGGAGCGTCCCGCGGTGGGCGACCTCTTCTGACCGGGTGAGCGGGGACGTTCCTTGCGTTCTTGCGTCTTGGTCCCCCAAAACGCAAGAACGCAAGGAACGTCCCCAGTCCGGTAGCATCTCGCCTCGATGCAAGACCGTGTCTTCGGAATCGAGACGGAGTACGCCGTCATCTATCATCCGGGTCGCCGCGAGACGGCGCGGCCCTCCAATCTGGAGATCTATCACCTCTTCGAATCACTCCTCGGGCGTCACCTTCGGTGCCTGCCCCGCGCCCTCTCGCTGTTGCGTTCCAAGCCCGGCCGATTCCTGGAGAACGGCGCTTCCTTCCACTACGAAGCCACCGCGAAGGATTTCGAGCACGGGCTGATCGAGATGGCGAGCCCGGAGTGCCGAGATCCCTTCACTCTCCTCGCCCACGAGCGGGCCAAGGACCAGCTCGTCGAGGTGCTGTGTCGCGAGGTCAACCAACGGCTTCCCTTGATGGGGTACTCGGGAGAGGTCCGGATCGGCAAGAACAACGTGGACAGCCGGGGCAATACCTTCGGCTCCCACGAGAACTACTGGGTCGAAGATCCCCTTCCGACCCGCCGCAAGATCCTGCTGCTTCCCCTTTGGGCGGGACTCTGGATCCTCTCGATTCCGGTCTTTGCCTGGCTGCTGGCGGTCCTGCTGGCGATCTTCTGCGCGACACTCGTCGTCCTCCTGCTCCCCGTGGCCAGCTCCCTCCTGGCGGGTCTCGCAAGAGCCCTGACTCGCGTGCACCGGGGATCGGCGCTCGGGCTCGCTCGGGCCGCCGACCGCCTGGCCGGGATCCCCAGGCGCCTGGTCGCATCGCTGCACTCCCGCCCCGGGGAGGCGAGCCGTCGACTGACCTGGATCGAGCTGCCGCTGCGCCCGCTGATCTCTCTTCACTCCTGGATGCACAACCGCTTTCACTTTCGACGCTTCCACCGGCACCTGACCGCCTTCCTGGTGACGCGCACCCTCTTCGCCGGCGCCGGAAGCGTGGTCCTCGACGGCGGGCCGCCCTTCCGTATCGCCCAGCGCCCCCCCTTTCTGCGCAGCCTGGCCCGCGTCTTCATCTCCGGTGAGAACCGCCCCCTCTACGAGAGTCGCGACGTATTCTTCCGCCCCTGGAGCGCCCTCGGGTCGCGGCGCCGCCTGCATCTGCTGATCGGAGACGCAAACCTGTGTGACTGGGCCCTCGTGCTCCGCACCGGCGCGACCGCTCTCGTGCTCGAGGCCATCGAGACCGGGTCTCTGTCGGATTGGCCCGAGCTGATCGAGCCGCTCCGCGCGCTTCGCTCCCTCTCTGCGGATCCGGAGCTGGTGCTGCGCTACCGGCTCGCGGATGGGAGCGAGCTCTCGGCCCTGAAAATCCAGCGCCGCTACCTCGACGCGGTGAGAGCGGCGCTCGGCCCCGAGCTCGGGTCCGATGGCTGGAAGTCGCAGGTGACGGCGATGTGGGAGGAGACTCTCGATCTGCTGGAGCGGAATCCCGAGGAGCTCCGGGACCGCATCGACTGGGTCGCGAAGCGCTGCCTGGTGCGAAGCGAGATTCCCGGCCCCGCCGACTGGGAGGCGATCGCCCGCCGCGGCGCCGGGGTGTTTCGCGCGTCCGCGGCCTCGGAGGAAGGAGACCCGCGCCTCCGCGACCTGGCCTTCCGCGCCCTGCGCGCGGATCTCCGCTACCACGAGCTGGGGCCGCGGGGTGGTCACCGCCGCCTGGATCTTCGGGGAAAGGTGCGCAGGCTGGTGGCGCCGGAGCAGGTCGATCGCGCCCGGCTGCGGCCACCCGACGATACCCGCGCGCACGCCCGAGGTCGGGCGATCCGCGAGGCGCACTCCCGCTCCGTGTCGGGCGGTGCGACCTGGCACCGGGTTCGCTTGGGGCGTTTCGACTGGCGCTGGTTCCCAGACCCCCTCGATCCCGGCTGATCAATCCTTCGGCGGTGCGGAGTCCGGCTGGCAGCGGGAGACGAAGGCGGCGAAGAGCCGGGTGCGGTGGGCGCACGAGGTCCTCTCCGGGTGCCACTGCACGCCCAGGCAGAAGTGCTCCCCCTCCCGCTCGATGGCTTCGATCACGCCGTCCGCCGCGCGGGCCGAGGAGCGCAATCCTTCGCCGGGGCTCGCGACCGCCTGGTGGTGGGAGCTGTTCACCGGCTCCGGATGCGCGCCGATCGTCGCTTCGAGGAGGGTGCCTGGCTCGACGAGAAGCGGGTGCCGCGCCTCGCCATCCGGGAGATCGTGGTCGCTGGCTCCGGGAAGATCGAGCGGGATGTGGTGGTGCAGGAAGCCGCCGTGGTGGAGTGCGAGGATCTGCATCCCGTAGCAGATGCCCAGGATCGGGATGCCGCGCGCCAGCGCGCGCGCCAGAAGCGCTCCGTCGAAGTCGATCTGCTCGGGAGGCGTCGCCTCGAAGCGAACCTCCTCGGGGTAGGGAGGATCGGGGACGATGTCGTCACCGCCGGGGATCACCAGACCGTCGATCCGATCGACGATCTCCTCGGGTCGGGGCTGGATGGGCAGGTAGGCTGGAACGCCCCCGGCCTCGGTGACGGCCTCGGCGTATCGCTCGTCGAGGTAGTGGTAGCGGCGGCCGCGCCGAAAGCGCCCCGTCGCATCGAGGCTCTGCGAGATCCCGATCAGCGGGGGCATGCTGCGAGTCTACCCCGGGGCCCGGACCGCGCCCCTGGCCGATCGCCGCGACCTGGGTCAGCCTAGTGCCATGAGCGATCTCGGCGCGGAGCGCTACGTCAACCTCGCGACCTTTCGCAAGAACGGCCGAGAGGTCCGCACGCCGGTCTGGATCGCGCGGGAGGGATCCAAGCTCTACGTCTGGACCAACGGCACCTCGGGAAAGGCGAAGCGGGTGCGCGCCAACGGTCGCGCGCGCCTGGCACCCTGCGACGCGCGGGGGAAGCTTCGCGGGGACTGGGTCGATGCGACTGCCCGCATGCTGGACGATCCCGATGACCGAGAGCGCGGGCTCGAGACCGTGATCCGCAAGTACGGATGGCAGATGCACCTGGCTCTGCTGGCGGCTCGTCTGAGCGGCCGCTACGCGCAGCGGGCGGTGATCGAGATCGAGGTGTGAACGGCGGCCAGGGCTAGGGATAGAACCGGCTGATGGTGTCGATCACGCAGCCGGGTCGGTCGCTGCCCTCGATCTCGACCGTCACGCGGATCGTCGTCTGGACGCCTCCCTTGACCTCCTCGACCTTGAGCAGCTCGCCGCCTCCCCGGATTCTCGAGCCGACCGGGACGGGGGCGGGGAAGCGCAGCTTGTCGGCCCCGTAGTTCACTCCCATCGAAACGCCCCGGACCTCGACGATCTGGGGCAGGAACAGGTTGACCAGCGACTGGGTGAGGTAGCCGTGGGCGATGCAGGCGCCGAAGGGCCCCTCCTTCGCGCGCTCCGGGTCGACGTGGATCCACTGATGGTCGCCGGTGGCGTCGGCGAACTTGTCGATGCGGTCCTGGGTGATCTCGAGCCAGTCGCTGTAGCCGAGATGCTGGCCTACGGCCGCTTTCAGGTCGTCAGGCGCTTCGAAGACGGTCGTCATGCTCTCTTCTCTCCTGCCGCTTGGCTCGCCCTTCCCGCGGCCCGCGCTGACGGGGAGTTGGCAACCGCCAGCAGACCGCGAGCCGAGCCAGCACCGAGTGGTCGCAGGGTTTGATAACAGAGTTTCCCGCGGCTCTCTTCCTCCCCTCCTGCCCGCCCTCCGGCCGTCTTCCCTCGCATGCGTAGACGCAGACGTAAGCATGCGGATTGGTACGGAAATCTGGACTCAAGCGGAACGGCCAGTGGGCCGAAACGAGGACCGGGAGCCAGCAGACGCCCGATTCGGGGGTCGGTCGAAGGGGGGAGGAAGCCGTGGGGCTCGAATCCAGGTTCTTCCGGAATCCGGAGGTGGCAGCGCATCGCGTGGAGGAAGAGACGATTCTTGCTCCTCGCGGCGGGAGCGCGGGCGAGGGTGCCTTCTTCACCCTGAACGAGGTGGGCAGCTTCGTGTGGGAGCGCCTCGACGGGCAGCAATCGCTCTTTGCGATCACCGAGGAGATCGTCGCCGCCTTCGCGGTCGAGAGGACGCGCGCGGCGGCCGACGTGCTCGAATTCGTGGGTCAGCTCGAGCTGGTCGGCTGCGTTCTCGAGGTCGGGCCGTGGAGCGTCGAAGCTGGAGAGTGTTCGAGGCGCCAGAGCCTGTCGGGAAGCCCCGCCCTCCAGTCTCCCCTGTTCCCACGACGGCTGCCGAACTGATCTCCGCAGTTCAGCAGAAGCGCCTCGCGTCTCTGCGCCCGCGCCTCGAGGAGAATCGGACTCCGTCGCGCACCTCGCCGTAGCTCTGGCCCCCCGGGGGCGGAGCGGCTGCAGGGGCTCGCGGAAAAGTGCTAAGAAACTGCCGCGAGTTGGTCAAACTCGCCGCTGGCAATGCCGCAAGGTGGGATCTCGAGCGCCGATTCGATGCCCGTCGAGCATCCTCATCGAAGAGTGTCTGAGGCTCGCGGGAAGGACGACGGGGAAGCATGTCGGAAGGATTGATGGTGATCGCAGCGGGCCTGCTGGTGGTCCTCTGCATCATGCTATCGATGTTCGTCTTCATCGAGGCCATCCTCAAGTTCGACCAGGTCCTCCGGGCTCGAGCCGAGCGAGCCAGCGTTCCCTCGGAAGCGGTGGATGCGGAACCCGCACCACCCGCGGATGAAGACGCTTCTCGGAACGGAGGCGAGGTGATCGCCGCCATTGGCCTCGCCTTGCGGAGTCACCTCGCGGGTAGCGCGCGTCGGAGCACGCCGGCCGGCAGCGGTTCGGCACCCACCGCCTGGGCATCCTCGGGACGCCTGGAAATCATGACAGAGCGGCAGCGCGTGACGGGCCATCGCGGCTGAGACGAAGGCAGCACGAGGAACCCGGCGGATGACGGAATACCATTTCGAGATCAACGGCTCGTCGTATCGGGTCAAGGTCAAAGAGACCCGGGCGGGTCATGCGATCGTCGATGTGAACGGCACCGAATATCGGGTCGAGATCAAGACTCCGGCTTCCCCGCCGTCTCAGTCGGCTTCGACCGCGACCCCGCTCCCCATCGCGTCGAAGGTCGCCTCCGCTAGAACCGAGGTGACGGCGGAGGACGGAACCGTCCAGGCTCCCCTCCCCGGCGTGATCCGGAAGCTGATGGTCAAGCCTGGTGACGTCGTGGAAGCCGGCGATCCGATCCTGGTGCTCGAAGCCATGAAGATGGAGAACGAGATCAAGGCGTCGGTCGCGGGCACCCTCGCAGAGTTCTTCGTCGTCGAAGGTGACTCCGTGAACACCGGAGACAACCTCTTCCGGATCCAGCAGTAGCATGCCCGAGAGCTTCCTGGAAATCGTGCGGCTGCTCCTGACCAATACCGGTTTCTACAATCTCTCTGCGGGAAACGCCCTGATGATCGTGGTGGGATGCGGCATGTGCTATCTCGCCATCGTCAAGCACTACGAGCCCTACGAACTTCTGCCGATCGGGCTGGGCGCGATCCTGATCAATCTGCCCCTGCACCAGGTGGGGGTGTTCACCGACCAGATCCAGGGCTCGGGACTGCTGGGCATCGTCTTCCAGTACGGAATCTACTTCTACAACATCCTTCCGCCGCTGATCTTTCTGGGGATCGGCGCCCTTACCGACTTCGGTCCGCTGATCGCCAACCCGAGGATGCTGTTGCTGGGTGGCGCAGCGCAGGTGGGGATCTTCGTCGCCTTCATGGGCGCGCTCTGGCTGGGCTTCGACCTGAAGGAGGCTGCGGCCATCAGCATCATCGGGGGCGCCGACGGGCCCACCACCATCTACCTGAACGCCATCATGGCACCCGAGCTGCTGGGCATCACCGCGGTGACCGCCTATTCCTACATGGCCATGGTGGCGGTGATCCAGCCGCCCATCATCCGCCTGCTCACCACCAAGCAAGAGCGGTTGATCACCATGACCCAGCTACGGCCGGTCTCCAAGCGGGTGAAGATCATCTTCCCCATCGGCATGATGATCGTGTCGATCCTGCTGATTCCGATGTCGGCGCCGCTGATCAGCATGTTCATGATCGGCAATATCTTCCGCGAATCCGGAGTCGTGGAGCGCCTGAACAAGTCCGCACAGAACGAGCTGCTGAACATCGTCACCATCTTCCTGATGCTCGCCATCGGGATCACCCTGAAGGCGGAGGCGATCCTGGACTGGACCACCATCAAGATCCTGGTGCTGGGCCTGGGCGCATTCTGCGTCGGGACGGCGGGAGGGATCCTGTTCGCCAAGGGGATGAACCTCGTCAGCCGCGACAAGATCAACCCCATCATCGGCGCCGCCGGTGTCTCAGCGGTCCCGATGGCGGCCCGGGTCGCCCAGGAGATGGCCTACCGGGACGACCCCAACAACCACCTGCTGATGCACGCCATCGGACCCAACGTGTCCGGGGTGATCGGCTCGGCCATCGTCGCCGGCTACTTCCTCTCGGTGGTGAGGTAGGAGAGCCGGACCGGCTGGGAGACGTCGGGCTTCACCGGGCGGCTGGCAGGCGGTCCCGAGGCCGCTCCCGGCCGCTCCCTGCGCGCCCGAGCTGGCGAATCAGCGAAACCGCCTCCCCGTGGTGCTCCCCGTCACAAAAGGGGAGCGGATTCCGGGGGGGAGGGAGGCCAAGGGTAAAGTCGCGCTCCCGATCCGCCGATTTCTGACTCGGGAGCGTGTCGTCCATGAAGAAAGCCCTTCTCGTCATCCTTCTCGCCTGCATCGTCAGCATGGGTGCACTGTCGCTCTGGGGAAGCCTGCGCGCCAAAGAGGCATACCGCACGCTGATCCTGGCGATCACCGAGTCCCCGAACACGCGGCTCCTCGAGACGAGCTACGAGGAGGGATGGCTGGAATCCAGGGCGCACGTCAGCCTCGAGATCCGCGGCAGCGCGGGGGAAGCCTTTCAACAGTGGATGGTCGGCCTGGGTCGCGATGAGGTGCGGGGACGCATGGGCCTCCGGATGGATCAGGCCATCGAGCACGGCTACACGCCGTTCTTGGACTGGCTGACCGGGGGAATGGAAGGGTGGCCCGTGGTGGGACGCGTCGAGACCCGCCTCGAGCTGGACCAGGAGACACAGTCGGAGCTCGCGGCGGTCATGAGTCGCCTGCCAGGCGCCTCGATCTCCACGCAGATCCGCGCCTCGGGGATTGGCGAGAGCACCGTGGAGTTTCCCGCCCAGCGTCTCGAGAGCAAGCTGGCTGGCGACGGGGGCGGCGGATGGCAGGCCCATTGGGAGGGGCTGCACGGGAACGTCGTCTACACCACCGACTTCGATCACTTCGCAGCGAGCTTCCGCTCTGCTGGAATCGAGGGGGGCTCCGCCGAG
Organism: uncultured Spirochaetales bacterium; assembly: GCA_964615365.1. Lineage (GTDB taxonomy): Bacteria > Myxococcota_A > UBA9160 > UBA9160 > UBA6930 > CAVXZE01. The sequence continues at coordinate 15,644 of CAZTOU010000062.1, read as the reverse complement.
TCGGTCTTCGCCCTCCGAGATCTCCTGTGGACGGCCGACCTCTCGCGGGACGAGAGCGGCCTCATGGTGGGCGACGTCGGCGCGTCGGTCGGATCCTTCCGCCTCTCTTCGCGAGAAGAGGGTGGCCCGCGGTTCGAGCTGGACCAATGGCAGATGAACCAGTCGAACGCGGTGCAGGCCGGGAGCTTCGACGGCGCGCTGGAAGGCCGCATCCAGGCGATTCGCGTCGGCGATCAGTCCTTCGGACCGGGGAGGGTCGAGCTCCGGCTGCAGAACCTGGACGCTCGGAGCCTGGCACGGCTCCAGAACCAGGGCGTGCCCGGCCTCGCTCCGCACGACTCCCAGGGTGTGACGCGGACCGCCGTCGACGGGGGAGCGACGAGTCCGCTGCTCGATCTCGTCTCTCGCTCGCCGCACCTCGAGCTCCGTACCCTGTACCTGGCCACTCCGTCCGGAAATCTCAAGGCGTGGATGAGCATCGATATCGACGGGAGCCGACCCGAGCTCCTCCAGGATTTCTTCTCGCTCCCGCTGCTCTTCGAGGTCAGCGCCGAGATCGAGTGCCCGGCGCAGATCCTGGACGAGCTGTATCGGGAGCGGGAAGAGGAGCTCCTGAAGCTTCGCGGCGATGGGTGGGTCCTACTCGACGGGGAGCACTACAAGAGCCGCCTCGAGTTCGACCAGGGCGAGCTGGTGGTGAACGGCCTGCCCAAGAGCCTCGCCGAGCTGTTGGGCCAGCCGGAAGAGACTCCGGCCGAGATTCCTCAGGTTTCGCTCGCCGACTAGGCCAGGCTAGGGGCGGAAGGTGTAGCTCCGCGGTCCGAGCTGCTGCTCCAGCAGCGACTCCGTCCACTCCGCCCAGTCGCAGAGCGCCCGCCGCGTCTGCCTGGGATCGATGAGGTCGTGGACCGAGAAGCTCTCGGCCCGCGGGAAGGGAGTCCGGCGCGCCGCGAACTCCTCCTCCAGCTCCGCCCGCCGCGCCGCCGGGTCCTTCGCGGCGGCGATCTCGCGACGAAAGGCGACGGCCACGCCACCCTCGATGGGGAGCGCGCCGCCTTCTGCCGAGGGCCAGCTCAGCACCAGCCCGTCGGGACCGAAGTGAGCGGCTGCCGCCACGCCGTAGGCCTTGCGCACGATGACCGAAGCCCACGGGACCGAGGATTGCTGGACCGCGAACAGCGCCGCGGCACCGTGCCGGATGGTGGCGGCCCGCTCCGCGTCCGGGCCGATCATGAAGCCGGGCTCGTCGACGAAGCTCACGATCGGAAGGTGGAAGGTGTCGCAGAGGTCGACGAAGCGGCGAACCTTCTGGGCACCGTGGGCGGTCATGGCACCGGCGTAGAAGCGCGAGTCGTTGGCGAGGACCCCGACCGCTCGCCCCGCCAGACGGGCCAGCCCGGTGATCTGGGAGCGTCCGAAGTCCGGCGTCAGCTCGAAGAAGGACTCGCGGTCGGTGACCAGCCGGAGCAGCCGGCGCGAGTCGTAGATCTTGCGCCGGTCCCGAGGAATGATCTCGAGGAGTGCCTCTTCGGCGCGCTCCGGCGGATCGTCGGAATCGACTCGCGGCGGAAGCTCCCAGACGTTGGTGGGCAGGTAGGAGAGGAAGCGGCGAATCAGACGAAAGGCGTCCTCTTCGTCTTCGGCGACGTTGTCGATCACGCCGCTCCGCATGTGCACCTTTGCGCCCCCGAGCTCCTCCTTGGTCAGGCTCCTTCCCAGGGCCCGCTCCACCAGGGCGGGTCCCCCGATCAGCACCTGGGCGGTGTGACGCGTCATTACCGAGAAGTGGGATGCGACCAGGCGCGCCGCGGGAAACCCCGCCACGGCGCCCAGCGCCGCGGAGACCACCGGGGCCGTGGCCATGACCTCCATGATCGAACGGAAGCGAGGCGCCGAGAAGACGGGATCGCCCGCGGGCTCCGGTCTCTTTCCGCCGGTACCCGTCACGCTGCCACCGGCTCCCTCCAGGAAGCGCACCAGGGGCAGGCGGTATTGGACTGCGAGGGTCTCGGCGAAGACGCTCTTGCGCAGCCCGGCCGGAGAGGGAGAGCCACCCCTCTGGGTGAAGTCCTCGCCACCCACCACGCAGGGGCGACCGTCCACCTTGCCGAGGCCGAGCACGTAGTTCGCCGGCGTGAAGGCGCGAAGCGCTCCATCCTCGCCGATCTCCGAGTGGCCCGCGATGGGTCCCTGCTCGCGAAAGCTCTCCGCGTCCAGCAGCCGGTCGATCCGCTCGCGCACGGTGAGCCGGCCGCGCTCGCGCTGCGCGGCCACCGCCTCGGCGCCGCCGAGCTCCCCCGCCCGCCGCCGTCTCTCCTCGATTCCATCGACTTCGGACTTCCAGCTCATGATTCCTCTCCGCTCTGCGGCTCGAGCGGGTATCGTATCCGGCCACCGACTCCGGAGCGAGGTGGTGCGGATGTCACGACGCTACAGAGAGGAATACGAGCGCTCCCTGCGAGATCCCACCGGCTTCTGGGCCGAGGCGGCCGGGGATCTGCACTGGACGCGTCCTTGGGATCGGGTCTTCGACGATTCGCGCGCCCCTTTCGTCGAGTGGTTCCCCGGCGGCGAGCTCAACACCTGCGCGAACGCCCTGGACGTTCACGTGGAGAGTGGACGGAGTGATCAGATCGCCCTGATCCACGACAGCCCGGTCACCGGCGCGATTCGCCGCTGGAGCTTCCGCGAGCTCAGGGATCAGGTCGCCCGATTTGCCGGGGGCCTGCGCGCCCAGGGCGTCGGCAAGGGAGACCGGGTCCTGATCTACATGCCGATGGTCCCCGAGGCGGTGATTGGAATGCTCGCATGTGCGCGTGTCGGCGCCGTGCACTCGGTGGTCTTCGGCGGCTTCGCCGCGGCCGAGCTCGCCACCCGCATCGATGACGCGGCACCGAGGCTGATCCTCTCGGCCTCCTGCGGCATCGAGGGCGATCGGGTGATTCCCTACAAGCCCCTCCTCGATGCGGCGATCCAGCGCGCCCGCTCGAAGCCCGAGTGCTGTGTGATTCTGCAACGCCCCCAGGAGCGCGCCGAGCTGGCGCCGGGCCGGGACCTGGACTGGGGAGAGGTGATGGCGGGTGCGAAGCCCGTGGACCCGCTGCCGATCGCGGCGACGGATCCCCTCTACATCCTGTACACCTCCGGCACCACCGGTGTTCCCAAGGGAGTGGTGCGCGACAACGGCGGCCACGCAGTCGCCCTCAAGTGGAGCCTTCAGAGCGTCTACGGGATGAAGCCCGGTGAGGTGTTCTGGGCCGCCTCCGACATCGGCTGGGTGGTGGGCCACTCCTACATCGTCTACGCACCGCTCCTGCTGGGCTGCACCACGATTCTCTATGAGGGCAAGCCGGTGGGTACACCCGACGCGGGATCCTTCTGGAGGGTCATCGCAGAGCACGGAGTGCACGCGCTCTTCACGGCGCCGACGGCGCTTCGCGCCGTGAAGCGCGAGGACCCCGGCGCCGAACAGGTCGGGCATCACGATCTGTCCAGCTTCCGCACACTCTTCCTGGCGGGGGAACGGGCGGATCCGGATACGGTTCACTGGGCGGAGCGGGCGCTGGGCGTGCCGGTGATCGACCACTGGTGGCAGACCGAGACCGGCTGGGCGATCGCCGCCAACTGCGTCGGGATGGAGGTCCTTCCCGTGAAGTGCGGCTCCCCCACGGTGCCCGTTCCCGGGTACGACGTTCGCGTTCTCGACGTCGATGGCCGGGAGGCTGGTGTCATGCAGACGGGCAGCCTGGCGATCCGGCTTCCCCTCCCGCCGGGCTGTCTGACCACGCTCTGGAGGAACGACGAGGGCTTCCGCGAGTCCTACCTCCGCCGCTTCCCCGGCTACTACGAGACCGCGGATGCCGGCCACAAGGACGAGGACGGCTACCTCTGGATCATGAGTCGCACGGATGACATCATCAACGTGGCGGGGCACAGGCTCTCCACCGGCGGCATCGAGGAGGTGCTGGCCTCCCACCCGGACGTCGCCGAGTGCGCGGTGATCGGGGTGGTAGACGAGCTGAAGGGCCAGGTCCCGGTGGGTCTGGTCGTGCTGAACGCCGGGGTCGATCGCGCGCCCGGAGAGATCGTGGACGAGATCGTGCAGAGGGTGCGCGAGGAAATCGGTCCGGTGGCGGCCTTCAAGCGGGCTTGCGTGGTGGAGCGCCTGCCCAAGACGCGCTCCGGGAAGGTATTGCGGGGAACCATGCGGAGGATCGCCAACTCGGAGCCCTACCGGGTCCCGGCCACCATCGATGACCCCGACATCCTCGAGGAGCTCCGGATCGCCCTCCAGCACCTCGGTTACGCGCGGTGATCGTCCCGGGCCTCGCCATTGCGACCACGGTGGCCCTGCTCGGGCTGCTGGTCGCCCAGTACCGCGGCTCACAGACCGGGGTGTGGGTGGCGAAGCCCCTCGCCTCCACCGGCTTCATCGCCGTTGCCCTCGCAGCAGGCGCGCTGCAGACGTCCTACGGCCTCGCGGTGCTGGCGGCGCTGGTGCTGTGCTGGATCGGCGACGTCTTCCTGATTCCGAAGGGAGCGAAGACGCCCTTTCTCGTCGGCCTGACGAGCTTCCTGCTGGGCCACGTGGGCTTCGTCGTGGCGTTCGCCCTGCTCGGACCCGATCCGCTCTTTACGGCAGCGGCTGGAGCGGTGGCGCTCGGGCCGGTGTACCTGGCGCTGCGCTGGCTGCGTCCCTACCTCTCCGAGCGGATGAGGATTCCGGTTGTCGTCTACGTGGTGGTGATCTCGCTGATGGTGGTGGTGGCGCTGGGCGCCGCCGTTGCGACCGGCCGGTCCGCCATCGCCGTCGGCGCCACCTGCTTCTACCTCTCGGATCTCAGCGTCGCCCGGCACCGCTTCGTCTCGGCGAGCTTCTGGAACAAGAGCTGGGGCCTGCCGCTCTACTACGGCGCCCAGCTGATTCTCGCCTCGACGGTCAGCTGCTGACGCGCTCGTCAGGGCGGGAGGGCAGAGCCTCGAGGATCGCCAGGTAGTCCTCGGGTAGGCCGTGCTCCCGCGCACCCTCCAGGATCATTTCGCGGTACCACGCGAACGGGGTCGGATCGCTGGTGATACGGTCGGAACGGTAGGTCGTGGCGCGGTGCGCTTCGCCGTCCGCCGTGCGCACCTCGACCTCGACCCGCTCGTAGCCCGACTCGAACCGATCCAGCACCGCCAGCTGGGCCTTCTCGAGCCGGTAGAGCACGCCCCAGACCCGGTCTCCGGGGGCCCGCACCAGGTTCGCCTTCGCGGAGCCGTCGCGCCCCCGCTTGTTGCAGGCGAGCCGGTGGTGCTCGAGGAAGGCGACGGCCTCCTTTCGGGCGGAGGGGACCCGCTCGCGCATCCGCCTCCACTCGAGATTCGAGCCGTAGGCGAAGTAGAGGGTGCTCATCGGGGGTGGGCGGACATTAACTCGTCCCGAAGCGGATCTCACCGGTTCCAGTATCATCCGGCCCCCATCCATTCCCGGGAGAGCCAGTGCCCTACGAGACCATCGCGACGGAGATCCGGGATCGCATCCTGACCGTCACACTGAACCGGCCGGATCGCCTCAATGCCTTCAACTCGAAGATGCGCGACGAGCTGCTGGGGGTGCTCGACGAGGCCGATGCCGACGATGGGGTGAGGGTGATCATCTTCACCGGCGCCGGCCGCGGCTACTGCGCCGGGGCCGATCTCGGCGAGGGGGGCAGCACCTTCGACAGCGGTCCGGAGCAGGAGGACGCGGATCACCGGGACGGAGGCGGACTGGTGACGCTCCGTCTGTTCGAGTGCAGGAAGCCGCTGATCGCGGCCATCAACGGTCCCGCCGTGGGAGTCGGCATCACCATGACGCTGGCCATGGACATCCGCATCGCCAGCGACAAGGCCCGGATGGGCTTCGTCTTCGCCCGCCGCGGTATCGTTCCCGAGGCCTGCAGCTCCTGGTTCCTGCCGCGCATCGTGGGCATCAGCCAGGCCATGGAGTGGGTCGCGACGGGGCGCGTCTTCCCCGCCCAGGAGGCCCTCGAGGGTCGGCTGGTATCGCGGGTGGTTGCAGCGGAGGATCTCCTGCCCACCGCCCGCGCCATCGCCGCGGAGATCGCGGAGAACACCAGCGCCGTCTCGGTGTGTCTGTCGCGCCACCTGCTCTGGAGGATGCTCGGCGCCGACCACCCGATGGAGGCCCACAAGCTCGACTCGAGAGCGATCCGCTATATGGGTCGCTCGCCGGACTCCTACGAGGGGGTGACGAGCTTCCTGGAGAAGCGATCGCCCAGCTTCAGCATGTCCGCCGCCAGGGATCTGCCCGGTTTCTTCCCCTGGTGGAAGGAGCGCTCCTTCACCGACTGAGCACCGATTCGCGGCTCCGTCGGTCCGCGCGGGCTGGCGAATCTCCTCGCTGCCGCGGTTGGAGGAAGGGTGCTAATCACTGAACCGGATCGTCGCTGGCGATCGACCGAGGGAGGAGTGAGCCTGGAACGGGAGAGCAGGGTGGCGAGGTCCCCATGAGCGAAGGATCTGCTTCTGGCGACCAGCCCGAAAGCCCGTCGCCGGTGCCGGCCAAGCCCCTCTCCACAGGGGTCAAGCTCGCGTACGCCGGGCCCACCTTCGCCCTGGCGGGGATGGCGATTCCCATCTTCGTCTACATGAGCAAGTTCTACGCCGACGTGGTGCTGGTTCCGCTCGGCTACATCGCCTTGGCCATCGCCCTGGCCCGCGCCTTCGACGCCATCACCGATCCCTTGATGGGCTGGCTCTCCGATCGCACGCGTTCCCGGCTGGGCCGTCGGCGTCCCTACCTCGCTCTCGGCGCGCCGCTCTGTGGATTGGCCTTCTTCGCCCTCTTCAGTCCGCCGGCCTCCTTCGGGGACCTCGCGACCGTCGTCTGGTTCGGCGCCTGCTTCCTGCTCTACTTCATGTTCCACACCATCTTCGTGATCCCCTACAACGCGCTGGGTGCCGAGCTCACGCTGGACTACCACGAGCGCTCGAGCCTCTTCGGCTGGAGGGAATCCTTCGCCCTGGTGGGCACCATCTCCGCGGCCGCGGCGCCCTTTCCCCTGATCCTCTGGCTCTCCTCGGAGCGCGCCGCCTACTCGCTCCTGGCGGCGTGCTACGCGATTGCCCTGGTCGTCCTCGGCTCCCTCACCTTCCTGCGTGTGCGGGAGCGCCGGGGCTTTTCGACCCGGGCCTCCAACCCGTTCGTTCCCGGTGTGCGACGGGCCCTTCGCAATCGTCCCTTCCGGATTCTGCTCAGCAGCTACGTCGCGGGGAGCGTCACCGCCGCGATCCCGGCGACCCTGCTGCCCTTCTTCATTGCCTATGTGATTCGTCCCGAGCGCGACGTATTCTGGACGACGGTGGCCATCACCGCCCACTTCGTCGCCGGGCTGATCTCGGTCCCCCTGTGGGTGGTGATGTCGAAGCGCCACGGCAAGCGCGCCGCCTGGCTCACTGCATTCGCGGTAGCGATCATGGCGCTGGGTGGTGCCTTCTTCCTGGGCGAGGGGGACGTCGCCGGTGGCATTGCGCTGCTCGCGATCGCCGGCGTGGCCTTCGGCGGGCAACTGCTGCTCACCCCGTCGATCCAGGCGGACGTCATCGACTACGACGAGCTTCAGACCGGGAGGCGCAGGGAGGCCCAGTACGGAGCGCTCTGGGCGCTGTTGCCGAAGCTGGTGGCGATCCCGGGCGCGGCGATTCCCCTGGCGATCCTGGGAAACATCGGTTACCGGCCCAACGTCGAGCAGGCGCCGGGGGTCGTCTTCGCCATCCGGGTGCTGTTCGCGCTGGTGCCCGCCGCGTTCTCGAGCCTCGCCTTCCTGATCGCCTGGCGTTTCCCGATCACGGAGAAGATCCACCGTAAGATCCAGGCGGGAATCGATGCCCACGCGCGCGGGGACGTCGCCCTGGATCCTCTCCGCGGTGTGCGCCTCTCTCCTCCCGGCGCGCGCGAGGTCGACGAGGAGACGGGTTGGCTCCTCGATCACTTCTCGCCGAGGGAGCTGCGCAGGGCCCTGACCGGCGGTGTCGCCCGTCTTCGCCGTGACACCGGCCTGGCGTCGCTCGCCGCCCTCGCGGTCTGCGCCGCCTGCGTCGTTCTGGCCGCCCACCGGGTGGGGGACCTGTCGTCGCAGCCGGGAACGATCGCGGTGCTGTCCATCGCGCTGGCGGGTCTGGCGTTCTCGGTCTTCCTCTTCCACTCGATTCGGATGCGGGCCGCGAACCGGCTCGACGGAGAGTCGCTTCGTTCGGCCGACCTGTGCGCCCACCTGGCCGCCTGCGATCCCTACCGGGAGACGTCCGCCGAGGAGTCTTGACCCGGAGGGGGACGCCGACGCGGATTCCGTGGCCGAGCCCCCCGGGCCCCAGGAACGGTCGGGGATCTCCAGCTCGCGAATCCCCGGCGGACGCCCCCGGGGGGCGATCTTTCCGGTGTGACATCTCGCACTTCACCTCGGCTGCCGGATGCCGATAGGAGGGGAGATTCCCTGTGCCTTTGTGAGGGGGCCCACGTGCGGCTGGCGGCGATCGTGATCCTTGTGCTCCTGCTGTGTCCTCCGGCTTTTGCCAAGGCGGAACCCCGGCGTCGGGAATGCAATCGGCTCACCAGCCAGATTGCCCGCTACGAGGGAGATGTGGAGCGCGCCCGCGAGCGCGGGAACGAGCTCTGGGAGAAGGCAACGCTCGAGCACATCGAGCGACTCTCAGAGCGCCGCGTCAATCGCTGCCCCCAGTACGCGAAGGATCCGAGTGCGGCCCTGCGCCGCATGGGCCAAATGCTCGGCACCGCGGCCAGGCTCGCAGCCAGCTACTTCACCATGGGAAACTGAGCCCGCTCGTCATGCCGAACTCAGCTGCATTTGACTGGACCTGCCAGGAAATCGAACGCCTGACATCCCTCGACACGCTGGAGGCGCGCGGCACCGTGCGCCTGGCCCTCAAGGAGGCGGGTCTCGATGCGCGGAGCGCGAGCCTCCACCAGATCGCCGTGGTAGTGGAACGCATTCTCGCGGCCGAGCTGCGCGCCCGCGGCATCGAGAATGCCGACCAGGTGTGCGCGAGCCTCGCCATCGGTCTCAAGAGCCAAGCGCCCGAGTCGGGTGTCGAGGAATCTCCCGAGGAAGTGTTCCGGCGCCTGGGCGGGAGCTGATCGGCTCCGCTCGCCCACGCTTCCGAGCTCTGCTCGTCTGCACCCACCCGCTCCCGGCCGCCTCGCTGCGCGAAGGCCGAAGCCGGGAAGTCCCGATACACTCCGGGGCCCATCCATCGCTCTCGCCGGCACCGGAGCAAGCCCTTGGCCCACGAGTTCGTGTTTACCATGCAGGACGTCCGCAAGGTCGTGCCGCCCGATCGCGTCATCCTCGACGCGATCACGCTGGCCTTTCTCCCGGGCGCGAAGATCGGCGTGCTCGGGGCCAACGGCGCCGGCAAGAGCAGCCTGCTGCGGATCATGGCCGGCCTCGATGAAGACTTCCTCGGCGAGGCCAGACCCGAGGAGGGGATCGTCGTCGGCATGCTCGCCCAGGAGCCCGAACTCGACGCTGGCAAGGACGTCCGGGGAAACATCGAGGACGGAGTCTCCGAGCTCAGGGACTGCCTGCGCCGCTTCGAGGAGGTGAGCGCCCGGTTCGCGGAGCCGATGGATGACGACGAGATGGCGGCGTTGCTCGAGGAGCAGTCGGCTCTCCAGGACCGGATCGACGCCGCGGGCGCCTGGGAGCTGGATCGCACCCTCGAGATCGCCATGGACGCGCTGCGCGTTCCGCCGGGCGATGCCGACGTCGCGCATCTCTCCGGCGGTGAGCGGCGACGCGTGGCGCTGTGTCGGTTGCTGCTCCAGAAGCCGGATCTGCTGCTCCTCGACGAGCCGACCAACCACCTCGACGCCGAGTCGGTGGCGTGGCTGGAGCGCTTCCTCTCCGAGTACCCGGGGACGGTGGTCGCCGTGACCCACGACCGCTACTTCCTGGACAACGTGGCCGGCTGGATTCTCGAGCTCGACCGGGGCCGCGGGATTCCCTTCAAGGGCAACTACTCCTCCTGGCTGGAGCAGAAGCAGGCCCGGCTGCGCGTCGCGGAGAAGCAGGCGTCGACCCGGCACCGCACCCTGGAGCGCGAGCTCGAGTGGATCCGCATGACGCCTCGCGCTCGCCAGGCCAAGAGCAAGGCACGCATCACCGCCTTCGAATCCCTCCGCGCCGAGGAGGAGAGGCGGCTGCCCGAGTCGGTGGAAATCGCCATTCCCCCCGGCCCGCGGCTCGGTGACGTGGTGGTCGAAGCCGCGGGGATCTCGAAGGGCTTCGCCGATTGCCTTCTCATCGACGACCTCAGCTTCTCCTTGCCTCCCGGCGGAATCGTCGGCGTGATCGGCGCCAACGGGGCGGGAAAGACCACCCTGTTTCGCATCATCACGGAAGAGGAGACGCCCGACTCGGGAACCCTCCGGCTGGGCGAGACCGTCCAGCTCGCCTCGGTGGACCAGAGCCGCGAGGGCCTCGACCCGAGTCGCAGCGTCTGGGAGGAGATCAGCGGCGGAGAAGAACGCATGCGGGTCGGCCAGAGAGATCTTCTCACCCGCGCCTACGTCGCCAGCTTCGGCTTCAAGGGAGCGGATCAGCAGAAGAGGGTGGGCGATCTCTCGGGCGGAGAGCGCAACCGCGTGCACATGGCCAAGCTGCTGGGGAGCGGTGCGAACCTGCTGCTGCTCGACGAGCCGAGCAACGACCTCGACGTGGATACCCTGCGCGCCCTGGAGGAGGCGCTCCTCGGCTTCGCCGGCTGCGTCGTGGTGATCTCCCACGATCGCTGGTTCCTGGATCGGGTCGCGACCCACATCCTCGCCTTCGAGGGGGAGAGCCACGTCGAGTGGTTCGAGGGCAACTACCAGGAGTACGAGGCCGACCTGCGCCGCCGCCGCGGCACCGCCGACGACCGCCCCCATCGCATCCGCTTCAAGAAGCTGGAGCGCTAACGCGGGGACGCCGGGAGGGATTGCCTTCGCCGCTCCGCGGCTCGGCGTCCCTGGTCGCTCCGCGCCCAGGGAGCGAACCCCCGACCCTCAGGTTCGAAGCCAGTCCGACGAGCCCGAACCGCCTCCGGAATCGCCCGACGATTCCTCTCCGAGCCGTACGGAGCCGCAGTAGGGGTGTCCGAGGGCACCCCATGGGCACCCACCTCCAGGGCGGCGCCGCCCCGCGCTCAGTGACGAGGTCGGGTCTCCTGCGGCGATTGAAGCATCTATTCGCCGCATATCTAGCGGTGAATACTTGCCCATGCGGAGGAAGGAGGATATAAACACCGCAAAGGATGCGGCGAAAATGGCACTCATTCACGAACGGCCGGGCTGGCCCGAGTTCTCGTGGGACAGCGAGGCCCTGGCAGGGATCCTCGCAGCCGTGCGGCACAAGCAGGGCAGGCACCTCGGGAAGGTGGAGACCCTGGGCTTCGACCTGCGCACGGAGGCCAGCGTCACCGCGCTCACGGATGAAGTCGTGAAGTCGTCGGCCATCGAAGGGGAACACCTCGACCCTGCAGAGGTCCGCTCGTCGATCGCTCGCAAACTGGGTCTCGACGTGGCGGGTCTTCCCCGGCCGGGACGAGAAGTCGACGGCATCGTCGAGATGATGCTCGATGCCACACGGAACTTCGCTGCGCCCCTGACGGCGGAGCGCTTGTTTGGCTGGCACGCCGCTCTGTTCCCGACCGGTCGAAGCGGCATCCGTCGCATCACGGTCGGTGCATGGCGCACCCGAGAGGCAGGTCCGATGCAGGTCGTCTCTGGACCCGTCGGCCGCGAGACGGTGCATTTCGAAGCACCCGACGCTGAGCGTCTCCAGGCCGAGATGGAGTCGTTCCTCCAGTGGTGGAACGCGTCTTCAGAGATCGATCCCGTTCTCGACGCAGCGGTCGCTCACCTCTGGTTCGTCACGATTCATCCGTTCGAGGACGGAAATGGGCGAATCGCTCGTGCGATCGCTGACATGGCGCTGTCGCGGGCAGACCAGCGTGAGCACAGTATTTGAGGGGAAGGGGGCGATTTCTGATCACGATGCGTGGTGGAGCGTCGTCGTCTCCCTCAGTGAGTTTGAACATTCGAGTCTGGCTCGGGCTCCTCACTGGGGGTCGAGGCGGTTGGCGAGATCGTCGAGCCAGGCGGCGTGCTCGTCCTCGGGGTAGCCACCCGAGCGGATGAAGGCCGCCGCCTCGCGGTAGTGTTCGGCGGCCTTCTTGTGATCCCCGCGGGCCTCGTAGACGTGGCCCATGCGTTCGACCCCATCGATGGCGTTGGCGAAGCCCGACGGCGTCATCGCCGCCACCGCCAGGCTGGCATCTCCGTAGCCGAGCTCCTCGAGGAGGATGGCGTTGGTCACCGGCGAGCGTGGCTCGCCGCCCCCGCCGCACGCCTCCGGGATCTGGGTCGCGGTCAGACCGAGCTCCCAGATGGTATCGAGGAAATCCTGCGGAATGGACGACTCCTCGTCACAGTCGCGGGCGATCGGACGCATCGCCTGATCGGCGAACTCTTTAAGTGTATCGCGAACGATTTCTTGTTCTTCAGTCGGTCCGAACGAGATCACGCTCTTCTCCTTTCACTCTTGTTCTCATGCTTTGGGGACGAGCCGTCATGCGGGCTCGCTTGTTCCTTGGCCGGCCTGGTTTCTCCCGGCTGCGAGATCTGGTGGAAGTAGTGATCCATCGCGATGTCGGCACCATCCTTGGTCATGATCCCCTCCTTGACCAGGTCTCGGGCATCGGTCAGCCCCAGGGCGACACCGCACCAGGCCCTGGCGTCGGCCGTGTAGCGGACGTCAGCGCGGTCGGCGAAATCCGGCACCACGGTGCAGGTCCCATCGCCGATGTGAACGGTCCACACCCCTCCGCCCGGACCGGTGAGGCGGATCTCGAAGGTCACGTCGGCTTCGCGGGCACGATCCTCCCGCAGCAGGAAGGGCAGCGACTCGAGGATCGATTGCGGAGAGGTCTCGGTGAACCGGCTGATATCGATCTCGAGCGCGTCGATGCCGTGATGCGTGAACCAGCGCGCGATGCTGGCCACGATGGGCTCGAGAGAACGGCCGCGCTCGGTGACGGCGTACGCGGAGCGCGAACCGTCTGCGACGGTCCTCACGAAGCCCTGCCCCACCAGCTCCCGCAATCGGCTCGACAGGACCCGCGGCGCGATCCCGGTGCGAACCCGCAGCTCCTGGAAGCCCTTGGGACCGAGGAGCAGGTGGCGAACCAGCACCAGCCTCCAGCGATCTCCGATCGCATCCAAGGTCCGGGCCACCGGATCGTAGATCTCTCCCGGGCGGGGAACGCCGCGCCGCACCGGGGCGAGGTCGGGGAGGCTGCTGCTGGAGCCCGGAGAGCCCTTCGCATCCATTGAATAAGTATCTATCAGATATCTTGGAAATGTCCAATAGGTACTTCAATTGCTTACTCCAAGACTCTCTGGCAGTGCCGAGCAAGTAGGCAGCGGGAGATCCCCCGGGGGGTGCCCTGGCGTTGCCTTCGGGCCCCCCCTCGCGCAACCTTTCCACTCCCTTCGGGTTTGAATCATCCCGACGGAGGCGGTTTTGCAGCACGGCGACGACGACCGCCGTCTGATGCGGGCGTTCTGCGATGGCAACGAGTCTGCATTCGACGTGCTCTTCCAGCGGTGGTCCGGTCGCGTGCTGCGGTTCCTGGAGCGGATGGTCCGCGAGCCGGCAGTGGCGGAAGAACTGTTGCAGGAAACCTTCCTGCGAGTGCATCGAGCGCGAGAAACGTGGGAGCCGAGCGCCCGATTCTCGACCTGGCTCTATACCATTGCGACCAACACCGCCTTGAACGAGCTGCGGCGGCCCTTCCGGAGAAGCGTCCACGAAAGCACCGAGACCGGGCGCGAAGGCGCGGCCCTGGAGATCGCCGCCGAAGCGCCGGCGGTAGACGAGGTGGCCCACGCGCGCCGCCTGGGCGGCGACGTGGAGCGGGCGCTGGCAACCCTCCCCGAGCGACAACGCGTGGCGCTCTGGCTGACGGCGGTGGAGGGACTGTCCTACGCCGAGGTGGCGGCGTCGCTCGAGACCTCGCCGCAGTCCGTGAAGGCCCTGGTGCACCGCGGTCGCTCGGCGCTGGCCGAGCAACTGCCCCACGCAATGGACCGGGGCCACCAGGCGTGAGCGAGGAGGCGGAACGATGACGCGAGATGGTGATGACCGCGGGCTCGACGAGATCCTCGACGCGCGTCTCTCCGCCTGGCTCGACGGCGAGCTCGACGAAGACGCGGAGGCGGAGCTGCGCGCGGAGCTCCATGCGCGTCCGGCGCTCGCGTCCCGGCTGGCGCAGCTCCAGCGCGTGGACGAGGCGCTCCGCGCTGTGCCCGAGCCCGCGGTGCGGCCCGAGCTGGCGATGCGCCTCCGTGAGCGGATCGCAGCAGAGGGGCAGCCGGAGGTGCAGCGCTCCCGGCACTCGGCCGTGACTCCGCCGCGCCGGCGCCGCTGGATGGTGCCCGTGCTGGCCGCAGCAGCGGCAGCGGTCCTCGCACTTCTGGCCATCCCGCGCCTGCGCGAGACGCCAACGCCGGAGGAGACACCCATCGCCAGGGCACCGGCACCGCGCTCCGCGCCGGAGGCCGTCGAGCCGGAGCTTCCGGCGGTGGCGCCGCTCGAGCCCGAGCCGGCACCGGAGGAGATCGCCGTCGCCGTGGAGATCGAGAGCGACGCCGATCTCGAAGTCATCGAGATGCTCGACTGGCTCGAGATGCTCGGCGAGATCGAGTCGAGCTGAGGAACGACGTGAAGCACACGGCGACACTGCTGATCGCTCTCTCGATCGCCGCAGCATCCGTGATGGCGGGCGCTCCCGTCGGAGCGAGCGCGCAGCCCCGCGAGCCCGTACCCCGCGCCGCGCGCCTCGCCTACCCCGAGGCGCCGGCATCCCTGCGGCGCTTCATCCGCGACCTTCCGCCGGAGGATCGACGCGTGGCCATGCATTGGCTGCGCAACATGGAGCCCGAGCGTCGCCAGCAGTTCTTCGATCGCTGGCGGGGCATGAGCCCGGCGGAGCGCGCCGAGCGCCGGGAGCAGTGGCGGCGCCAGGCGAGAAGGGTTCAACAGGCCCTGCCCCGGGAGCTGCGCGAAGACCTCCGCGGGATGTCTGCCGAAGAGCAGGCGCGAACCCGAGAACGGCTCCGCCGCCTGCCTCCCGACCGCCGTGCCCGCCTCCGGCGCGCGATCCGGAACTGGGACGAGCTGACCCTCGAGCAGCGCGAGAAAGTGCGCGGGCACGTCCAGCGCCTGCGGCGTTTCTCCGAGGATCGACGCCGGCGCATCGAGCAAAATCACCCAGCCTGGGAAGCGATGGATCGCGCCGATCGGGAGAAACTGCGGCGTCGCCTTGACAGGTTCCGCTCTCTCTCGCCCGCGCGGCAGGAGGCACTCGTCGAGGAGCGCTTTGCCGACCTCACTCCCGAGCAGCGCGCCCTCATCCTGGAGGGCCTCGGGGCTCGCTGAGCGGCGCTCCCAGGGTCTTGTCCCCTCTGCTCTCCTCTTTCCGCATGGATCTTCGACCGGAGAGGCGCTACGGTGTTTATCAATCGATTGATAAACACTCTAGCAGACCCGTGCTCCGCGGAAATCTCATCCGCGACAGACGGGCGAGAATTCGCGCCACTC
>CAZTOU010000061.1:0-31647 GCA_964615365.1 uncultured Spirochaetales bacterium | reverse complement strand
CGGACCACGGCTCAGCTGCTGCATCATCGCCTGCAACGAGGAGCGCAGCATTCGCCGCTGTCTCACGTCGGTCTCTTTCGCCGACGAGTGCGTGGTGGTGGTCGACAGCAGAAGCTCCGATGCCACCGACGCGATTGCGCGGGACCTGGGTGCGCGGGTCATCGAGCACCCCTACCAGGGGAACATCGAGCAGAAGAACTTCGCACTGACCCAGGCGAAGGGGGAGTGGATCCTCTCCCTCGATGCCGACGAGGCGCTCACCGAATCGCTGGCGCGCGAGATCCGGTCCCTGTCGGACGCGCCCCCCGCCGACGTGGACGGCTACGAGATCAACCGCATCACCTACCACCTGGGCCGCTGGATCCGCCACGGGGACTTCTACCCCGACTGGCAGCTGCGCCTCTTCCGCCGCGGTGCGGGCGAGTGGTCGGGAGTGAATCCCCACGGCCGTATCCAGCTTCGGGGCAGGGTGGGTCGACTCCGCGGCGAGTGCGAACACCACAGCTACCGCGATCTCGCCGACCAGGTCGAACGCATCCAGGACTTCAGTCGGATCCAGGCCCGCGCCGCCCGCGCCGAAGGGCTTCCGGTGCGGGTCCGCGACATGATCCTGCGCCCACCGGCGCGATTCCTGCGGGCCTACCTTCTCAAGCAGGGCTTTCGGGACGGCGTCCCGGGACTGGTGATCGCCGCGGCGACGGCCTTCCACGTGTTCCTGAAGTACGCCAAGCTCTGGGAGATCGAGCGGGTGAACCCGGCGGAGGACACCGCTCGAGACGCGGGCAAGGCGCGCGGGGCTTCGTGAGAATCCTCCAGCTCACCAGCGACTGGAAGTGGACAGGGCCCGCCGAGCCCATGCTGCGCCTGGGGCTGGCGCAACGAGAGCGCGGATTCGAGGTCTACCTGGCGTGCCCGAGGGCTCCCGGCCCGGACGAGCGGGGCGTGTCACAGGAGGCGGAGAAGGCGGGTCTGCCGCCCGAGATCGCAATCCGGCGCGGCCGCGGGCTACGGCCGCTCGCCGACCGCGTCGACGTCGGGGCTCTCCGAGCCTTGCTCGATCGCCACGAGATCGACGTCGTGCACACCTGGCACACCCGCGATCATCTGCTGGCGCTTCGCGCGGCGGGCCGGCGACGCCGCCGCGGGCTCCTGGCCCTGGTTCGTTCCTACCGGAAGGCCGAGCGGATTCCCCGGCTCGCCTGGAACCGCTGGCTGTTCGGACCGGGAACCGACGGTCTGCTCTGCGTGTCACCGGAGACCGCGGAGCGCAACCGGGGCATTCGCGGCGGCCGGCCGGTGCGCGGCGCCTTCGGCGCGGTCGACACCGAGCGCTTCGTTCCGCGAAAGGCGGACGCGGGGATTCGCGCGGCCCTCGGACTCGAGCCGGAGCACCGCGTGATCGGGATCGTGGCACGGATGCAGCGGCACCGCCGCTTCGACCTGCTGCTCGAGGCGGCGGCTCGTCTCTTCCGCGCCGATTCCCGGGCGCGGCTCCTGGTGGTGGGTCGTGGGACCCACCGCCGAGCGGTCGCCGAGGAGCCCGCGCGCAGGATGGGGCTCGCGGATCGAGTGATCTTTGCCGGGTACCGGACGGAGGACTACATGGAGGTGCTTCGCGCCATCGACGTCTTCACCTTCCTGGTGCCGGGGAGCGACGGGACCTGCCGGGCGCTTCTGGAGGCGGCGGCCTGCGGGATCCCCGCGGTGACCTCGAAGCGTGGCGCGCTGCCGGAGATCGTCATCGACGGAGTCACCGGAATCCTCTGCGAGGAGGATCCCGACGCGCTGGCCGATGCCTGGCGCGCGCTTCTCGACGACCCCGCTCGCCACCGGAGCATGGGTCTCCGCGCGCGTCAGCGCGCCGAGACCGCCTTCATCCCCTCGCGCTTTGCCGAGGAGGCCGAAGCCCTGTACCGGGAGACGCGCCGCTCCACCGTCCGCGCCCACCGCGAGCCTTCATGAGGTGACTCGAATCATCCGGATCGGGCGTCTTCGGTCTCCCGAATCGTTCCCTCCGCGCGTTCTTCCCTCTGGGCGGTCATCAGCTCCCGGTAGAGCCCGTCCTCGGCCATCAGCTCGTCATGCGTCCCGAGACCGACGAAGGAGCCCTCCTTCAGCACGGCGATCTTGTCGGCGCGGCGAATCGTCGAGAGGCGGTGGGCGATGATGAGGACGGTGCGTCCCGAGAGCAGCGACTCGATCGCCTCGTGAACGTACCGTTCGCTCTTGGCATCGAGGGCGCTGGTCGCCTCGTCGAAGATCAGAATCGCCGGGTTCTTCAGGATCGCCCGCGCGATGGTGATGCGCTGGCGCTGCCCGCCCGACAGCATGACTCCGGCGTCGCCCACGTCGGTCTCGTACCCGTTGGGAAGGGTCAGGGCGAACTCTTCCACGTGAGCCGCGCGGGCCGCCGCCTCGATCTCCGCCTCGCTGGCGTCGGGACGGCCGTAGCGGAGGTTGTCCCGAATGCTGCCGGCGAAGAGGAACGGCTCCTGGGTCACGACGGCGATGTGGTCGAGTAGGGAGGAGCGCTCGATCTGGCGGAGGTCGACGCCGTCGATCTCGATGGAGCCCGCGTCCGGGTCGTAGAAGCGCAGCAAGAGGTCGGCCACGGTGGTCTTGCCGGACCCGGTGGGCCCGACGATCGCCACCACCTCCCCGGCGCCCAGCTCGAGGGAGACGTCGCGGAGCACCGGCTCCCGCCCGTAGGAGAAGGAGACCCCGGAGATCCGGACCCCCTCGCGCACTCCCTGGAGCTGCACCGCTCCGGGGATGTCCTCGACGTCGGGCTCCGCATCCATCAGCTCGAAGAAGCGCTCCGCCGAGGGAGCGGCTTCCATCAGGTGGGTCCAGCCCTTGGCGAGCTCCTTCATGGGCCGGTAGGTCGTCTGCATCACCAGCACGAAGGCGATCAGTTTCCCGACGGTGAGAGCCCACATCTCGCTCATCACCACCCCGGCCCCCACCAGGATCACCGCGATGACGACGATGTTGTTCAGTCCCTCGACCGAGGTTCGCGCCAATGTGCGGTTCTTGACCACCTTCATGTTGCGCCGGAAGTAGCGGAGGTTCTCCGTGCGGAAGGCGTCCTCCTCCACTGCGTGGGTACGGAACGCCTTGATCACCTTGATCCCGGCCAGGATCTGGACGAGCCGCTGGGTGACGTTCGCCTGGCTCTCCTGGCGCCGCTTTGCGCTCTTGCGGATGCGCCTTCCGAACACCGCTATCAGGCCCGCCACCAGGGGCCCCACGGCGAAGATGGTCAGCGTCAGCCGCCAGGAGATCGAGAGCAGGAAGCCGACGCTGACCAGCAGGGCCAGCGCCGACTGGATGGTGTCTGCGAAGAGGAGATCCAGCGCGAAGTGGGCGCGGGTGGCGTCGTTGGTGGTGCGCGAGAGCATGTCGCCCCGGCTGGTCCGGTGGTGGAATCGCAATGGGAGGGTGAGGAGCTTCGTGCAGAGCTCCTGCTGGATGTCCACCAGAGCCCGGCCCATCACGTACTGGGCCAGATACATCTGGCCGAAGTGGGCAGGGGGAAGCACCAGGACGATCAACAGGCCGGCCAGGAGCACGCCGGAGAGGTTCTCCGCCACTCCTTCGGCGAGCTGTCCCCGCGCCTCCGCCTCATCGGAGCTGGCCGGTGCCTCTCCGGCCGGCTCCTCTTCGGCTCCAGCGCCCCCCTGCGGGCTCGCGAACCCGCCCAGATTCCGGAACCAGACGCCCATGTTCACCGGGCTCTCGCTCTTGTACTGGGGCAGGAGGACGCCGTCCATGAGCGGCTTCACCAGATAGGCCCGCGCGTTGCGGGCGCCCGCGTAGACCAGCGAGCAGAGGATCGCCAGCGCCAGGATCCCCAGGTAGGGGCGCACGTAGCGGAGGAGCCGCCAAAAGGTCGCGGTCAATCGCGCTCGGGTGGCAGGGATTTCGCTGGAGTCCTCCGTCGGACGTCCTCCCGCGGGGGCTGTGGGATCAGGATAGTTCCTCGCGGATCGCGTCGCCGGCCCGCCATCCCAGGAGAAGGTCCCCCTCCACGCCCAGGCCCGCGAGCGCCTCGCGGCGCAGGCGAAACACCGGCTGCCTGCCCGGGGTGCGGATCTCCACCTCCCCTGGCCAGCCATCGCCCGCCTCCGGGGCGGGTAGAGCCGCGTCGTCATCCCAGAGAGGGCGGGCCGGCTGGGGTAGGCGGCTGACCCGTCCCTGGGAGAAGGGCATCAGTCGCCAGACTCCCTCCTCGACGGCGGCGGCGCACTCCGCGAGCTTCGTCGCGTCGTCTTCCACGAAGGCGCTGGCGACGATCTCGGCGAAGATCTCTCCGCGCTCGGAGGGGTGGATCGCCAAGGTCATCGCGTTGGCGCCGGTGATCGGCGCCGAGGAATCGCCCACCAGGATCGCGCGCGGGTGCAGGCCCTCCGGGATCGCCTCGCGCTGAGCGCGCAGCTGGAGGCTGAGTCGACGGTACCGGGGGGCCGGCCCTTTCAGGAAGTCGGGGGGCTCTCGATCCCATGCGTGGAGGGCCCTGGCCAGCAGAGGGCCCGGAGCATTCAGCACCAGGGCCCGGCCCAGCCAGAAATCCTCCGGCCCGATCCTCGCGATGCCCGGGTGATCTCCCAGATCGACGAGATCGAAGGGACAGCCGATGGTGCGAAACTCGCCGTGCAGTTTCTCGACGCGGCGGCGCAGCAGCGCGCGAAGGCTCGCCCCCGCCTGCTTGAAGATCGCGCCGCCCGAGAGCCCCATGCCGAGCAGGCGCGCCCGGGCCTCGGGAGACGGGGTCCCCTCGCCCAGCCCCGAGAGCGCGTGAACCTGGGCCTCGAGGAAGGAGGTCAGCTCCGGCGGAGGATGGGCGAGGCAGTCTGGCAGCCCTCGCGGGTGACGGAGGCTCCTCCTCGCGGCGGCTCCACGGGGGAGGCTCCGGTGAACGCCGCGGCGGACGAGTGTGGCCCCCCGCATCGCCTCGCCCTCGGCCTCCGAGGCGGCTTCCAGGGCGCGCGCGATTTCCCGGGCCGCCTCCGGCTTCGCCAGGCCCCAGGCGACCAGCTCCTCGGCGGTGCTGGCGGTTCCTCCCACCTCGACTCGCGCCTCCGGGAGCAGGACCTGGTAGGCGATGGGATCGACCTCGAATTCGCGGCGGTCGGTCATGGAGATGCCGAGGGCCTGCAAACAGTCTCCGACGAGGGTGTCGGAGCCGGTGCTGGGCAGAGAGAAGGGGTCGCGAGACAGCTCCGGAGCTCGCGCCGCCGTCTCTTCCTCCACGATCAGCACCCGGAGCCGCGCCATCCCGAGCCGGACCGCGGCCACCAGGCCGGGCAGGGCGCCCCCCAGAACCAGCACGTCCCAGCGCCGGGCGCGGTGGTGGGCGCTTTCGGTGAAGGTCCTGCCCGCTCTCACCGGCCTCCGCCGGGTGCGGAGCGGGTGAAGAGCAGCGGAGGGTCCGACTCGGCCTTGCGCTCGATCACACCGATGGCGTAGGTGCGCTCGCCCATGGCGGAGAGGCGCTCCAGGATGTCTTCGGCGTGCTCCCGGGGCGTGATCAGGACCATGCCGATCCCGCAGTTGAAGACGCGACGCATCTCGGCGTCGGGAATCTCTCCCTGCTCCTGAAGGAAGCGGAAGATCGGGGGCCGGGGCCAGGACCCCGGGTCGATCCGCGCCCGGACGCCCTTGGGAAGGATGCGGGGGATGTTTCCCTGGAAGCCGCCGCCGGTGATGTGCGCGATCCCGTGCAGATTGAAGTCACGCAGCAGACTCAGAATCGGCTTCACGTAGATCCGGGTCGGGGTCAGCAGCGCTGCGGCCAGGGAGGTGTTGAGCTCCGAGGGCACGTCGCGAAGCTGGAACTTGCCGGCGGCGACGCCCTGGTCCAGCAGCTGGCGAACCAGGGAGAAGCCGTTGCTGTGGATGCCGTTGGAGGCCATTCCCAGCAGAACGTCTCCCTCCCCGATGGAGGAACCGTCGATCACCCGGTCCCGCTCCACCACGCCCACGCCGAATCCCACCAGCTCCAGCTCTCCCTCCGGGTAGAACCCGGGCATGCTGGCGGTCTCCCCGCCCAAGAGCGCACAGCCCGCGCGCCGACAGCCCTCGGCCACTCCGCGCAGGGCCTCGGCGGCGATCGCCTCGTCGAGCTCTCCCATCGCGAGGTAGTCGAGGAAGACCAGGGGCTCGGCACCCTGAACCAACAGGTCGTTCACGACCATCGCGACACAGTCGATCCCCACCGTGTCGTAGCGCTCGAGCTGCGCGGCGAGCTTGAGCTTGGTGCCGACCCCGTCGGCTCCGGCCACGAAGAGCGGCTCCTTGTAACGCTCGGGGGTCTTGAAGAGACCGGCGAATCCGCCGATCGAAGAGAGGATCTCGGTTCGGAAGGTGCTGCGCCCGATCTCCTTGATCTGATCGATGAATCCCTCGTCCCTGTCGAGATCCACGCCGGCGCGCGCGTAGGAGAGACCGCTCGGCTCCTGGCTCTGCTCTCGCTTGCGAGGTGTGCTCACGGACCTTGGATAGGGAAGGCGGAGACCCTCTGTCAAACCGTCCCTTCGAGGCTCCGCATCGATCCCCGTCCGATCCGCGATCCGGAGCGGTCTCGACGGAGCCCGGGGGCGTCGGCGATCCAGCCGGCCCTGTCCATTCCGCTACATTCCCCCGAGTGCGGGTCGCAGCGGTGATTCCCGCGCGGAAAGATGCGGGATCGGCGATGACCGCGGCGGCTGCCCACCCCTCCGACATTGCAGCCGGGGACCCCGGCACCAGCCGCCGGGCGATGTTCCGGCGCCTGCGGGGCTACCTCGCCCAGAACAGGGGCCGCTATGCCCTCGGTACGCTGCTCCTGCTGGGCTACGACGCCGGCTTCGTGATGGTTCCCCTGCTGGTGGGCTGGTCGATCCAGGCGGTCGCCGACGGCCTGCCGGTCGCGGAGGTGGGGCGCCGCGCCGCCATCCTCGCTGGGGTGACCCTGGTTCGGATGATCCTGCGCTTCCTCTCGCGGGTGACCATCTTCAACGCCGCCCGGGAGATCGAGTACGCGCTGCGCAACGATCTCTTCGCCCACCTGCAGCGGCTGCCCCAGTCCTTCTATTTCCGCTGGCGAACCGGGGATCTGATGAGCCGCTGCGTGAACGACCTCACCTCGGTGCGGCTGCTGCTCGGGCCCGGTCTTCTCAACGTGATCCAGACGCCGATCATGTTCCTCTCGGTGATCGTCGTGATGTTCGTGCTCCATGCCAAGCTCGCGCTCCTGGTGCTGGTGCCCTATCCGCTCTTCATCCTGATCGCCCGGGCCTTCGGGCGCTCCATGCACGCCAACAACCTGGCCGTCCAGGCCGGCCTCGCCGACCTCTCCAGCCAGCTCCAGGAGACCATCTCCGGGATCTCGGTGGTGAAGGCCTACGCGGTGGAGGACACCACTCGGCGCCGCTTCCAGGCCGTCTGCGAAGAGCTCTACCACCGCAAGCTGGGCATGGTCCGGGTGATGGGCGCCATGCCGGCCTTCACCAGCCTGCTGCCGGCGCTGGCCATGTGGATCGTGTTCCTGGTAGGAGGCTGGGAGATCCGCGCCGGCAGGATGGAGATCGCGGTCTTCTTTACCTTCGCGATGTACATTGCCGAGCTCACCTTTCCGAGCTTCATCATGGGCTGGGTCTTCGCCCTGGTGCAGCGCGGGGCCGCCTCGATGCAGCGCATCGACGAGGTCCTCTCCACCGAGCCCTCGATCGCCGATCGACCCGACCAGGTACCGGTCCGGAGCCTGCACGGGGAGATCGAGTTCCGCGATCTCCGCTTCCGCTATCCCGGCTCGGAGCGCGAGCCCGCCCTCGAGAACCTGAATCTCCGCGTCCCCGCCGGCTCGGTGCTCGGCGTGGTGGGACCGGTGGGCTCCGGGAAGACCACGCTCGCCTCGCTGATTCCGCGCCTCTACGAGGTCGAGGACGGGATGGTCTTCCTGGACGGGATCGACGTCAACCGGATTCCCCTGGCCGCGCTGCGCTCCCGCATCGCCATGGTGCCCCAGGACTCCTTCCTCTTCTCGATGTCTCTGGCCGACAACATCGCCTACGGCCTCCCAGAGACGGAGCCCGCGCGGGTGGCCGAAGCCGCCCAGCGCGCGCAACTCGTGAAGGACGTCGCGGAGCTGCCCCACGGCTACGAGACCGTGGTGGGCGAGCGCGGCGTGATGCTCTCCGGGGGCCAGCGCCAGCGGACGGCCCTGGCCCGGGCCCTCTCCCTGCGCCCGAGCATCCTGATCCTCGACGACACCCTCTCCAGCGTGGACGCGGAGACCGAGGCGGCGATCCAGAAGGGGCTCGAGGAGGTGTTCCGAGAGCGCACCGTGGTGGTGGTGGCGTCACGGGTCTCGACGGTGCGCAGCGCCGACCACATCGTGGTCCTCGACGAGGGGCGCATCGTGGAGCAGGGCACCCACGAGGAGCTGATCGGGCTCGGTGGCCTCTACGCGAGGCTGGCCCGGGAGCAGGAGCGGGAGCGGGAGCTCGAGGCCCTCGACTCGGTGGTGGGGGCGGCATGAGCGCGGCGGAGATGCTGCACGAGGAGGAGGCCCTGGGGAGGGTCGTCGATTCCCGCCTGCTGGCGCGCCTCTGGCCCTTCGTGGCGCCCTACAAGTGGCAGATCGTGCTGACCCTTCTGCTGGTCTTCCCCCTGTTCGTTCTCGAGCTGGCGCCGGCCTGGCTGGTGGGAACGGGCCTCGACCGCGTCATCTCACCCACCGACGACTCCTCCCTCGCCCTCTGGGAGGCGCCGTTCACCGGACTGCTTCACCCGCCGAGTGGGATCTCCCCTCTGGTCTGGCTGGCGGGTCTCTACCTCCTGGTGTCGATCACCTGGGCGGCGCTCAGCTACCTGAACATGCTGCTCATGGTGCGGACCGGTGAGGCCGCCATGCGCGATCTGCGGACCGCGGTCTTCGAGCACATCCAGAAGCTCCACATGGGCTTCTTCGACCGCTACCCGGTGGGAAGGCTGGTGACCCGCGCGACCAGCGACGTGGAGCACCTGTCCGAGATGTTCGCCTCGGGCATCGTGGCCCTGGTCACCGACGTGATCAAGATGATCGGCTTCGCGGTGGTGCTCTTCCTGGTGAACGCGAAGCTGGCGCTGGTGACCTTCTGCGTGGTGCCCTTCCTGGCGGTGGCGGCGGTGATCTTCCGCCTCCGGGTCCGGGAGGCCTTCCGCAAGACCCGCGTGCTGCTGGCGCGAATCAACGCCACCCTCCAGGAGACGGTCACGGGGATGAAAGTGGTGCAGCTCTTCACCCGCGAGGAGCGGAACCTGCGCGACTTCGCGGAGCTGAACAGCGACCACCGGGACGCGTGGCTGCAATCGATCCGCTACGACGCCGCTCTCTTCTCGGTGGTCGAATTCGCCGGCGGCATCACCGTGGCCATCATCATCTGGTACGGGACCGGCCTCGCTACGGCCGGCGTCATGTACCTCTTCATCCAGTGGATGCGCCGCTTCTTCATGCCGCTGCGCGACCTCTCGGCCAAGTACTCGGTGATGCAGTCGGCCATGGCCAGCAGTGAGCGCATCTTCCAGCTGATGGACACCGAGCCGGCGGTCCGCGACCCGGCGCCGGAGGCAATGCCCCGCTCGCTCCCTCCGCGGCGGGGGGCGGTGGAGTTCCAGAACGTCTCCTTCGCCTATTCGGGGGAGGACTGGGTGCTCCGGGATCTCTCGTTCCGCGTGGAGCCCGGCGAGAAGGTCGCCTTGGTGGGGGCCACCGGGGCCGGCAAGACCACCATCATCAAGCTGCTGACGCGCTTCTACGAGGTCCGCGAAGGCCGCATCCTGATCGACGGGGTCGATCTGCGCGACCTGCCCCAGGCGGAGCTCCGCCGCCGGGTGGCCATGGTGCTCCAGGACGTCTTCCTCTTCAGCGGCAGCGTGGCCGAGAACATCGCGCTCGGCCGGGAGGACATCTCGGAGGCCGAGATCGAGCGCGCCGCCGCCGCGGTGGAGGTCCATCGCTTCATCCAGCGGCTTCCCGACGGCTACGCGACCGAGGTGCGGGAGCGCGGCACCAACCTCTCGGCTGGCCAGCGGCAGCTGCTCTCCTTCGCCCGGGCCCTGGCTCACAGCGCCGACGTGCTGGTCCTGGACGAGGCCACCAGCTCCATCGACACCGAGACCGAGGCGCTGATCCAGAGGGGGATCCACACCCTGATGGAGAGGAAGACGGCGCTGGTGATCGCTCACCGCCTCTCCACCATCGAGGACGTGGATCGGATCTACGTGCTCCACCGCGGCCGTCTCGTCGAGTCCGGCGATCACGAGGAGCTTCTCCGCAAGCGGGGCATCTACCACCGCCTCTACCGTCTCCAGTACGCCGAACAGGGGGGGGAAGCGCCGGCGGCGTTGGCGGGCTGATTGCCGGGAGCCCCGAGTCTGCTTGCGGTCTGGTGCTCCGGCGTGTTAACTACCCGTATCCCCCCAGAAATGCTTGAACCGAACGTTTTCCGCTCCCCACCGGTGCCGCGGCGGTGGATCGAGTTGTGGGAAGGCCAGCGGGGATAGAGGTCCGGTTGCGCGTCAAGTCGCTGCAGATTACGGGGTTCAAGAGCTTCGTTGATAAAACGGCGTTTGGCTTCCGGCCCGGGGTGACGGCCATCGTGGGGCCCAATGGCTGCGGGAAGTCGAACGTCGTCGACGCCATTCGCTGGGCGATGGGAGAGCAGTCGCCCCGACGCCTTCGCGGAAAAGGCATGGAAGACGTCATCTTTGCCGGCTCCGATGCGCGAGCGCCGGTCGGACTGAGCGAGGTCATCCTCACCTTCGACAACCGGGACGGAGCTGGCCCCCCCCCCCTCGCCGGCTTTGCCGAGATCCAGGTCGCTCGTCGTCTGTATCGCTCCGGTGAGTCCGAGTATCTGATCAACAAGGTGCCCTGTCGTCTCCGCGACGTGTACGACTTCTTCCGCGACACCGGGATCGGCACCAAGGGCTACACCATCGTCGAGCAGGGACGGATCGCCGAGATCGTCTCCGCCCGCCCCGAGGAGCGCCGCATCCTCATCGAGGAGGCGGCTGGGATCGGCAAGTACAAGGCGCGGCGCCGCGAGGCGGAGCGGAAGCTCCAGGCCACGGAGCAGAATCTGGTCCGGGTCTCCGATGTCCTGGGCGAGATCAAGCGGCAGATCTCCTCCATCGAACGCCAGGCTCGCAAGGCGGCGCGCTTCAAGAAACTGCGTGAGATCCAGCGCGTCCTGGAGCTGTCGCTGGCCGCGGACGAGCGTCGGGAGCTGATGGCGGAGATCGAGGGCGGCATCGGCCGTCTTACCCGGATGCGCGATACCGCAACCGCGGTGGAGACCCGCCTCGCGCAGCGCGAGGCGACCCTCGAGACCCGGCGCGGCGATCTCGCCGAGCGCGAGCGCGTCCTCAGCCAGGGCAGCGAGGCACTCTTCCGGCTGCGCGGCGAGATCAAGGACTCGCAGAGCAAGATCGACTACGAGAGAAGGGAGCGCGCCTCTCTCCAGGAGACCAAGCTGGCGCGGGAGCGCGAGCGGGAGAACCTGAACGCGAAGCAGCGCGAGTTCGAAGAGGAGGTGCAGCGGGTCGGAGACGAGCTCCAGACCGTGGAGGAGTCTCTCGCCGACGAATCCAGGTCCGTGACTTCCGCCGAGTTCGAGGCCCAGGTCGCCGGGGAGGCCCTGCACGAGATCGAGCGCGAGCGCGACGGGCAGAGCGCGACATTGGTGGAGGCGCTGACGCGCATCGCCCGAACCGAGGATCGCCTGGCCGCACTGGAAGATCGCCGCGCCGAGATCGACCGCCGCCTCCGGAGTGCCGACGAGCTGCTCGAAGTCCAGCAGAACGAGGCGGCCCAGGTCGATCGCGAGCAGCACGATCTCGAGGAGGGGCTCCGAAACCTCCTCGCCGAACGGGATCGTCTGATGGGGCTGCTCCGCGAGGCGCTGGATCGCCACGAGCGGACCACCGAGACGGTGCGAAGCGCCGCAGAACGGCTCGGTGAGCGGCGCGAGATGCGCGAGACGCGCCGCGCCCGGCTCGCCTCGCTCCAGGAGCTGCTCTCGCGCGGAGAGGACGTCGCCGAGGGAGCCCGGCATCTCCTGAGCCAGGGCGAGGAGGCGAAGCGCGCCCACGGTCTTCGAGCACTGGTTCGGGACGTGATCGAGGTGGAGGCGGACGCGGAGCGGGCGGTGGAGGCGGTGCTCGCCGAGCGCGCCGAGGCCCTGGTGGTGGATCGGCCCGGTGGCGCGCTCTCGGCTCTCGGAGCTCTGCGGAGCGCGGGGGCGGGGCGCGGCGTCTTCGTGATTCCGCCGCCACCGGAGGAGATCTCCCGGAGCTTCGTGCCCCTCGGCCAGCCGCTCCTGGCCTGCGTGCGACCGAGAGAGGGCTACGAGGGCATCGCTCGGGCCCTGCTCGGGGGAGCGAACCTGGTCGAGAGCCTGGACGAAGCCCTGGAAGTCTACGGATCCGGGCGCCTTCCCTGCACCTTCGTGACTCCCGAGGGAGACGTGCTGACGCCGGATGGCGTGGTGCGGGGCGGTGGCGAGCCCTCCGAGTCCGGGACGCTCTCGCGGGTCCGCGAGGTGCGGGAGCTGGAGACCCTGGTCGCCGCGCTGGAGGCAGAGGTCGAGGAGTGCGAGCGCGAGCATCGCGAGGCCGAGCTGGGTCTGGCTCGGGCCAGCGACGAGCTGGACAACCTCCGCAACCGCCACCACACCGCGGCCCTCGCCGTTGCCAACCACGAGAAGGATCTGGAGCGCACCCGGGAGAGGGTGAAGGCGATCGGCGAGGCTCAGGAGGGCCGGGTGGCCGAGCGTTCGGAGTTCCTCGCCGAAGTCGAGGCTCTCGAGAGCGAGCGCGAACGCCTGGCGAGCGTCCTCTCGGAATCTCGGGATGAGCGCATTCGCCGCCAGCGCGAGCTGGATGCGCTGGGTCTCCAGATCGGCTCAGCAGGGCGAGAGCTCTCACGCCTCGAGGCGGTGGTGACCGAACGCCGCGTCCAGCACGACACCCGGCTCGAGGCGAGAGATCGGCTGAAGGGGACCCTGGAGCGAGCCCGGTCTGCCCTCGAAGAGACCCGGGAGTGGATCGAGCGACGGGAGCAGGAGATCCGCCGCGCCGAGAACCGCCGCGCGACCCTGGCCACCTCGATCGAGGAGACCGAGAGGGCACTCGCCAAGAGCCTCCGCGAGGAGGAGATGGTGCGCCTCACCAACGACGAGAAGCGCGACGCCTATGAGGAGCAGGCCGCCGCGGTTCGCGCCTTGGAGGGCGAGACGCGGGATCTGCGCATCGAGCTCGAGTCCCAGCGCGACGAGGCCCAGCAGGCCGAGCTCGGCCTTCGCGAAACGGAGCTGCGTCTCGAACACCTGGTGACCGGGATTCGCGACAAGTGGAACGTGGACCTCTTGACCTGGAAGCCACCGGCGCCCGTTGTCGACGCGGCCGGCGAGGAGCGAGAAGCCACGCCGACCCCGCTCGCCCACACACCGGAAGACGAGCAGCAGGCGATCGACGGCTCGCCGGAATCCGCCGCGAGCGGCCCGGAGCCTCGCGACGCTCGCCGGGAGGCCAGGGAGATCGCGGACCTCCTCGCCCTTCCAGGTGAGGAGCGACGAGCGCAGCTCGACCGGATCCGCGCCCAGGTGGAAGCGGTGGGCGAGGTGAACCTGGGCGCCATCGAAGAGCACGAGGAGCTTCGCGAGAGGTTCCGCTTCCTGACCGAGCAGAAGGGCGATCTGGAGTCCAGCATCTCGCAGCTCCGAGATGCGATCACGCGCATCAATCGCACCAGCCGGAAGCGATTCCGGGAGACCTTCGAGGCCGTGAACAAGAAGTTCCAGGAGACCTTCCCGCGGCTCTTCAGCGGAGGCAAGGCGTCCCTCTCGCTCGGAGAATCCGACGACGTGCTCGAGGCGGGAATCGAGATCATGGCCCAGCCGCCGGGCAAGCGGCTCCAGAGCGTCAACCTGCTCTCCGGTGGAGAGAAGGCCATGACCGCCATCGCCCTGCTGGTCTCGGTGTTCCACGTCCGTCCGTCACCCTTCTTCCTCCTGGACGAGGTCGACGCCGCCCTGGACGACGCCAACGTCGGGCGCTTCAACGAGATCGTGCGGGAGCTGGCGGACGACTCCCAGTTCCTTCTGATCACCCACAACAAGCGCACCATCGAAGTCGCCGACATCCTGTACGGCGTCACCATGGAAGAGAAGGGCGTCAGCAAGCTGGTGGCGGTGGAGCTGCACTAGCAGGCGCGCCTCGCCCTCGGAAGTCGGTCGGCGAAGCGTCGGGGAGCCGGGAGTGGCGGGGACGGCGGCTCGTGGCTCGCCCGCGCCTGTGCGGCGGCTCGCTGCGCGAGTGGCTGTTATCCTCGGCCGTCCATGGCCGAAGTTCTTCTCGTCGAGTACCTGCTTCCGCTCCTGCTCTTGGCAGAGGCCAATCTCGAACTGGTGGCCCTCGCAGCCGTGGGAGTTCCCGTCCTCGGGCTTCTGATCCGCCTGCTGTTGTTCCGCGCGCCTCCGCCGACGCCGCCGCTGGAGGAGCCGGTGGTCACCGCGGAGCCCGCGGTGGCCGCCGAGGTGGAGCCGCTGCCGGAGGAGTTGGCCGCCGAGCCGGAGCCCGACGTCGCCGCCCCGGTGGAGGTGGAACCACCGCCAGAGGTGTCGATCGAGCCGGACGTCGAGCCGCCGCCCAAGGTGCCGATCGAGCCGCCCCCACCGCCGGTGGCGCCACCTCCAAAGCCGGTTCGGTTGCGCGATCGCCTGGCCCGCACCAGCGAGGCCCTGGTCGGTCGTCTGGATGCCATCCTCGGGGGGCGGAAGGTCGACTCCGATCTTCTCGACGAGCTCGAGGCGCTGCTGTTCACCGCGGATCTCGGGGTGCAGACGGCCGAGAGCCTTCTCCAGACACTGCGAACCGAAGCGGCCGGCAAGGAAGCGGCGAGGGTTCGTGAGATCCTGCGCGAGAAGATCCTCGAGAAGCTTCGCAAGGTAGAGCCGGCTCGGGAAGCGGAGGGAGAGGCGCGCGGCAACCCTCACGTGATTCTCGTCCTCGGCGTGAACGGATCCGGAAAGACCACGACCATCGGGAAGCTGGCGGCGCACCACCGGGAGGCGGGACGCTCGGTCATCATGGGAGCCGGGGACACCTTCCGCGCCGCCGCCACCGAGCAGCTCCAGACCTGGGGCGAGCGGGTCGGCTGCGAAGTGGTCGCCGGAAAGCCCGGCGCGGATCCGGCCTCGGTGGCCTTCGACACCGTCAAGGTGGCCAAGGAGCGGGCCATCGACGTGGCCATCATCGACACTGCCGGGCGCCTCCAGACCAAGGCCCCGCTGATGGAAGAGCTCTCCAAGATCGTCCGGGTGATCGGGAAGGATCTCGAAGGCGCGCCTCATGAGACTCTCCTGGTGCTGGACGCGAATACGGGACAGAATGCGATCTCCCAGGCGCACCTGTTCACCGAAGCTGCGGGGGTGAGCGGTCTGGTGCTCACCAAGCTCGACGGAACCGCGAAGGGTGGCGTCGTCATCGGTCTCGCCGACGCGTTCGAGATTCCGGTCCGCTACGTCGGCGTGGGCGAGAAAGTCGAGGACCTCCGACATTTCTCCGCGGACGATTTCGTGGACGCGCTTTTCGAAGGCGGGGAGCCCGAGGGAGGCTGAGCGACCCCGCGAAGCCCGGCCGGGGTCGCGAGGAAGAATGGAGTCCGAAAGCAGGGGGTAGACGGTGGCCAAGTACGTGATGGCGCTGGATCAGGGAACCACGTCGTCCCGGTCGATTCTCTTCGATCGGAGCGGCGCGATCGTGGCAGTGGATCAGTACGAGTTCACCCAGCACTTTCCCAGGCCGGGCTGGGTCGAGCACGACCCCATCGAGATCTGGGAGAGCCAGCTGCGCGCCGCGCGGGGCGTGCTCGAGAAGGCGGGCGCCAGCGCCAGCGAGGTGGCGGCGGTCGGCATCACCAATCAGCGCGAGACGGCCCTGGTGTGGGATCGCGCCACCGGGGAGCCCATCCACGCCGCCATCGTCTGGCAGTCCCGACAGACCGCGGACATCTGCGACGAGCTGCGCAGCCGGGGGCTCGAGGACGAGGTGCGCGCGCGCACCGGCCTGGTGATCGACGCCTACTTCTCCGCCACCAAGATCCGCTTCATCCTCGACGCGGTTCCCGGCGCCCAGGAGCGTGCCGAGCGGGGTGAGCTCGCCTTCGGCACCGTCGATTCCTGGCTCGTCTACAAGCTGACCCAGGGGCGCGTACACGCCACGGAGTACTCCAACGCCTCGCGGACACTGATCTACAACATCCACGAGCGCGACTGGGACGATCTGCTGATTCGGGAGCTGCGCATCCCCCGCGAGATGCTGCCGGAGGTCCGTGACACGAGCGGCGTCTTCGGGGACGTGGATGCCGAATGGCTCGGCAGCGAGATCCCGATCGCGGGCATCGCCGGAGATCAGCAGGCCGCGCTGTTCGGCCAGGGCTGCTTCTCCGCCGGAGCGGCCAAGAACACCTACGGAACCGGCTGCTTCCTGCTGATGAATACCGCCGATGAGGCCGTCGCCTCCCAGACCGGTTTGGTCACCACCCTCGCCTGGGGGATCGATGGGCGCGTCGATTACGCCTTGGAGGGGAGCATCTTCGTCGCCGGCGCCGCGGTGCAGTGGCTGCGCGACGGGCTCGGTCTCGTCACCACCGCCGCCGAGACCCAGGCGGCGGCCGAATCGGTTCCCGATACCGGCGGTGTCTACGTGGTTCCGGCTTTCGTCGGACTCGGCGCCCCGCACTGGGATCAGCGCGCCCGCGGCACGATCGTCGGAATCACCCGGGGGACCACCCGTGAGCATCTGATTCGCGCAACCCTGGAGGGGATCGCCTACCAGGCCCGGGATGTCGTCGACTGCCTCGCTCGGGACTCCGGACTGAGGCTCGACGAGCTGCGGGTGGACGGCGGCGCCTGCCACAACGACTTCCTGATGCAGTTCCAGGCGGATCTCCTTGGCGTTCCGGTGCGCCGCCCCCCGGTGCTGGAGGTCACCGCGCTGGGCGCCGCCGCGCTGGCTGGACTCGCGGTCGGCTACTGGTCGGATCGCGCCGAGCTGGCAGGTGCGGTGAGGAAAGGTGCCACCCTCTTCGAGCCGGCCATGAGCGCCGAGCTCCGCAGCGATCTCTACGCCGGGTGGAAGCGGGCGGTGGAGCGCTCCAAAGGGTGGGAGGGCGAGTGAGCCGCCCCGATCGGCCTCTGGTCATCGCCCACCGCGGCGCCTCCGGGGAGCTTCCCGAGAACACCCTTTCCGCCTACGAGCTGGCCCTGGCCCAGGGCTCGGACATGATCGAGATCGATCTCCACGCGACGCGGGACGGTGCCATCGTCATCACCCACGACGAGGAACTCGAGAGCCTGGGGGGGAGCGGGGAGGTCGCGGAAGCGACGCTGGAGGAGATCCGCGCTCTGGACGCCGGCGATGGCGCGACGGTTCCG
The DNA here is from genome assembly GCA_964615365.1 of uncultured Spirochaetales bacterium. Lineage (GTDB taxonomy): Bacteria > Myxococcota_A > UBA9160 > UBA9160 > UBA6930 > CAVXZE01. The sequence continues at coordinate 14,185 of CAZTOU010000061.1, read as the reverse complement.
ACCCTCGAGGAGGTTCTGGACGCGTTCGGCGGGCGGATCCCCTTCAATCTCGAGCTCAAGCGGGGCACCCGGGCCGAGTACACTGGCATGGAGGCGGCTGCCTTCGAGGAGATGGCCGGCAGGGCGCTGCTCGAGGAGACCCTGTTCTCCTCCTTCTACGACCCGGTTCTCCGGAGGCTCCGGGAGCTCTCCCCGGAGGCGCGCATCGCACTCCTGATTTCCCGTAAGTTCCCCCAAGGGGCAGTCGAGCGCGCCAAAAAACTCGGGGCCGAGGCCCTCAACCCGGAGCGCCCGGTCGTGGATCGAGAGCTGGTGGAGTCGGCCCACGGCGAGGGCTTGGCGGTCTACGTCTTCACTGTGGACGAGCCCGATGAGATGCACCGGCTGCTCGATCTGCGAGTGGATGGGCTCTTCACCAACTACCCGAAGCGGATGCGGGAGGTCCTTGCCTCTCGCCAGCGCGGCGAGAGATTGCCCGCTTGACATCGAAATCCCGATCGCATAGTTTGGGATCTCCGAAAAATGTAGGACTATCGCGCGCTTCCGTAGGTGCCGTTCTGGAAGTCCTGCACCGATAGTGGGACGTGTATCCGTCCTAGCCGGCCGGTGGGCGAGAAGCCCGCAGCCGATCCAGAATCATGTGTTCGCCCCCCCCGCGTCGCGAGAACGCCGGCGGCAGGGTCTCATGACGCGCGCACCACGACACAGGTGGGATTCGGCGGACACCAGAACCGGTGGCTGGATCCACCCCCCGATCAGGCCGAGGAGTGAAAGATGCCCAACGATACCCGCATGAAGCTGCAGGTGATCTACGACGAAGTCGTCGCCCGCAACCCCGGAGAGGCGGAGTTCCACCAGGCCGTCCAGGAAGTGCTCGAGTGCCTGGGGCCGGTGCTGGCTCGCTATCCGGAGTTCGGCCGGAACCGGATCATCCGGAGGATCTGCGAGCCCGAGCGGCAGATCATCTTCCGAGTGCCGTGGGTCGACGACCAGGGTGAGGTCCATATCAACCGCGGATTCCGCGTCGAGTTCAACAGCGCGCTCGGACCCTACAAGGGTGGCCTGCGATTCCACCCGTCCGTGTACCTCGGCATCATCAAGTTCCTCGGCTTCGAGCAGATCTTCAAGAATGCCTTGACGGGCTTGCCGATGGGCGGCGGCAAGGGCGGGTCCGACTTCGATCCCAAGGGGAAGTCCGACGGCGAGGTGATGCGCTTCTGTCAGAGCTTCATGACCGAGCTGTATCGCCATCTCGGCGAGTACACCGACGTTCCCGCCGGGGATATCGGCGTGGGCGGGCGCGAGGTCGGCTTTCTCTTCGGCCAGTACAAGCGCATCACCAACCGCTACGAGTCCGGTGTCCTCACCGGAAAGGGACTCGACTGGGGAGGCTCGATGGTTCGCACCGAGGCCACCGGCTACGGTGCGGTCTACTTCGTGGAGGAGATGCTCAAGGTCCGAGGAGACTCGCTCGAGGGGAAGACCGCCGTCGTCTCCGGCTCGGGGAACGTCGCGATCTACACCATCGAGAAGATCCACGAGCTGGGCGGCAAGGCCGTCGCCTGCTCCGACTCGAACGGCTACATCTACGACGAACAGGGGATCGATCTCGACGCGGTCAAGCTGCTAAAGGAGGTCCAGAGGCGCAGGATCAAGGAGTACGTCGAGCAGAGGCCCCACGCCAAGTACATCGAGAAGGGCAACATCTGGGAAGTCCCTTGTGATGTGGCAATGCCGTCCGCGACGGAGAACGAGATCTCGGGCAAGGACGCGAAGACCCTGGTCGAGAACGGATGCATCGCGGTAGGCGAAGGCGCCAACATGCCGACGACTCCAGAAGGGGTCAAGGTGTTCCTGGATGCGAAGACCGCCTACGGCCCCGGCAAGGCCGCGAACGCAGGGGGCGTCGCGACCTCGGCGCTAGAGATGCAGCAGAACGCGAGCCGCGACTCGTGGACGTTCGAGTTCACCGATCGCCGCCTGCACGAGATCATGAGCCACATCCACCAGGCCTGCTACGAGACGGCAGAGGAGTTCGGGTCGCCGGGCAACTACGTGGTGGGCGCCAACATCGCGGGATTCGTGAAGGTCGCTAGAGCGATGCTCGACATGGGCGTCATCTGACCTCGACTCGACGTTCTTCGGTGATGTGAACCCCGTGCGGCGGCGAAGGGTTTCCCCCGATTCCGAGATCGGTGACCGGATCACCGGATCGCCGAGATGCACACCCCTCTTCGAACCGGAGCTCCCTCATGCAATCAGCAGATCCGAGCATGACGACGGGGGTGAGGGGGCTGGACGGCCTGCTGAAGGGCGTTCTGCCCGGTGACAACATCGTCTGGCAGGTGGACGCGATCGAGGACTACCTGGCTTTTGCCACGCCGTACTGCCAGGCGGCGAAGGACTCCGGACGACGACTGATCTACTTCAGGTTCGCGAAGCACGATCCGCTCCTCCCGGGCGACTTCGGAGCCGAAGTCCACCACCTGAGTCCGGAAGACGGCTTCGAGAACTTCATTGCCGACATCCACCGGGTGATCGAAGCGGCGGGAAGGGGAACCTTCTACCTGTTCGATTGCCTCTCCGACCTCGCCGTCGACTGGTACTCCGACCAGATGCTCGGCAACTTCTTCGAGCTCACCTGTCCGTACCTCTACGATCTCGAAACCGTCACCTACTTCGGCCTGCTCCGGAACCGTCACTCGTCGCGCGCGACCAATGCGATCTCGGAGACGACCCAGCTCCTGCTGGACGTGTACCGCCACGACGGGGCGCTCTTCGTCCGCCCGCTCAAGGTCCAGCATCGGTACTCACCGACCATGGAGATGCTTCACGTTTGGGAGGAGAAGGAGTTCAAGCCGGTCACTTCCAGCGCCGTCGCTTCCGAGGTCTTGACCTCGGGGAGATGGGGAGGGGGGATCGCTTCGGAGATCGGCATCGGCTCCTGGGGGAGGGCATTCATTCAGGCGGAGGAGCTGCTCGAGTCGATCCGCAACGGAAATGCCCAGCCGGAAGCGGCCAGGCCGCTGCTGGATCGGCTCCTGCGAATGGTGATATCCCGCGAAGAGGGGATGCTCGAGCTCGCCGCGCGCTATCTGACTCTCGAAGACATCGTGCGAATCCGGAAGCGCATGATCGGGACCGGGCTGATCGGCGGGAAATCCCTGGGGATGCTGCTCGCCCGGGCGATTCTGAGCCGGCATAGCGATCTGCCCGCCGACGTCCTCGAGGCGCACGACTCGTTCTTCATCGGGTCGGACGTCTTCTACACCTATCTGGTCCGAAACGGGGTCTGGTGGGTGCGGCAGAATCAGCGGAACCCGCAGACGTTCCTGGACGGCGCGGATCAGGCCCGGCAGAACATCCTCACCGGGCGCCTCCCCGACTACATCGTCGAGCAGATCGAGAACATGCTCGACTACTTCGGGCAGTCTCCGATCATCGTGCGGTCGAGCTCGCTTCTCGAGGACAACTACGGGAATTCCTTCGCCGGCAAATACGAGAGCGTATTCTGCGCCAATCAGGGCTCCCGGGAGAAACGGCTGGACGACTTCCTCGCCGCGATGCGAACCATCTACGCCAGCACCATGAGCGAGAAGGCGCTCCGATACCGGGCCCAGCGCCGCTTGCTGGACCGGGACGAGCAGATGGCGCTCTTGGTCATGCGGGTCTCCGGCGAGATGCACGGAAGGGATTTCTTCCCCGACACGGCGGGGGTCGGCTTCTCGTTCAACCCGTATGCGTGGAGCGAATACATCGACCCGAAGGCCGGGGTGGTGCGGATCGTCTTCGGGCTCGGAACCCGAGCCGTGGACCGAGCGGATGACGACTACACCCGGATCGTGGCCCTGAACGCGCCGAACCGGCGCCCCGAGGCGAATTTCGACGAGGTCCGCGAGCACGCCCAGCAGCGTGTCGACTATCTCGATCTCGAGGCGAACCAGCTCGTCTCGGGCTACTTCGACGATCTGGTGAGCGCCCATCCGGAGCTGCCGCTCGAGATGGTCGCCTCGAGGGCGGTCACCCCGGGACGGCATCGAGGCACAGCGGCCTGGGTCCTGACCTTCGACAGTGTGCTCGCCGATACCGGGTTCGTGGAGGACATGCGGCGAATCCTCAACACGCTCCAAGCCGCCTACTCCCGACCGGTGGACATCGAGTTCACCGCGAACTTCTTCGGCGCGGGAGACTACAAGATCAACCTCCTGCAGTGCCGCACCCTCCAGGTCAAAGGAACCGAGACCGCGGCCCTCCCGAGCTTGGAGATCCGCGAGGAGGAGAAGATCATCGAGGCGCGCGGTGCGGTGATCGGCCAGAGCCGTCTGGTCGACGTGGATCTGTTCGTCTACGTGGTGCCGGAGGTCTACGGGCATCTGCCGATCCAGCAGCGCCACGAGATCGCGAGGTTGCTCGGCGAGGTCAACCAGGCGACCGCGAAGCGAGGGGCGGGAACCATCATGCTGCTCGGTCCGGGGCGCTGGGGAACCAGCTCTCCCTCGCTCGGAATCCCCGTGTCCTTCGTCGACATCAATCGCGTCTCGGTGCTCTGCGAGATCGTCGCAATGCGCGAGGACCTGGTTCCCGACGTCTCCCTGGGTACACATTTCCTGAGCGAGCTCGTCGAGATGGACATGCTCTACCTCGCGTTGTTCCCGAAGCAAGGGGAGAACTACATCCGCACCGAGTTCTTCGAGGAGTCGCCGAGCGTGCTGCTCGATCTGGTCCCGTCAGCGGAGAAGTGGCTGGACGGAGTGAAGGTGATCGACCCGCGCCGCTCCATGGGCGAAGGTGCGAAGGCAACGATCAGCGCAGATGCCGTGGAGCAGAAGGTGGTCTGCTACCTCACGCGATAGCTGCGACACAGGATAGCGAGAGGACACTTCAGGCCCGATGAGGAGAGGATGAGCCAGGCGCGCAGGCCGGAAAGGTGTGGGCTGTACGATCCGCGGTGGGAGCACGACTCCTGCGGCATCGGGGCCGTTGCGAACATCTCCGGCCGCCGCGATCACGCCATCATCGAGTACGGCAACGAGGTGCTGCTCAATCTCATGCATCGCGGGGCTGCGGGCAGCGACGAGTCGACCGGCGACGGAGCGGGCATTCTCTTCCAGATCCCCCACGAGTTCTTCGAGGAGGAGGTGAGAAGTCTGCGTTTCCGGCTGCCCGAGCCGAAGCGCTACGGGGTCGCGATGGTATTCGGCCCGCAGGACTCGGAGTTTCGCGGCCGCTGCGAAGACATCCTGAACGGGGCGATCGATCAGCTCGGCCTGAAGGTGCTGGGCTGGCGGGACGTGCCGACCGACAACTCCTGCCTCGGCGAGCTCGCCCGGGATGCCGAACCGGTGGTGCGTCAGGTCTTCATCGACGGGGTCGGCCTGGAGGGCGCCGCACTCGAGCGTCAGCTCTACCTGGCCCGGAAGCGGGCTGAGAAGCTGATCTCGCAGCGCTTCGGAGGGCAGGCGGAAGACTTCTACGTGAATTCGATGTCCTCCGCGACGCTGCTCTACAAGGGCATGTTCATGGCACCGCAGCTCTTCGCCTACTATCCGGATCTGTCGGATACCCGGATGCTCTCGGCGCTGGCAGTGGTGCACCAGCGCTACAGCACCAACACCTTCCCCAACTGGCGCCTGGCGCAGCCGTTTCGGTTGCTTGCGCACAACGGTGAGATCAATACGCTGAGCGGCAACAAGAACCGCATGCGCGGCCGGGAGCAGCGCATGTCCAGCCCGCTGCTCGGGGAAGATCTCAGCGACCTGTATCCGATCACCACGCCCGGGGCGAGTGACTCGGCCTGTTTCGACAACGTCCTGGAGCTGCTGATCATGGCCGGCCGGTCGTTGCCCCATGCGATGATGATGCTGATTCCGGAGGCGTTCGGACCGAGCTACCACATCAGCACGGACAAGCGCGCCTTCTACGAGTATCACGCGGCGACCATGGAGCCCTGGGACGGTCCGGCGGCCATGGTCTTCACGGACGGCCGACTGGTGGGCGGCACGCTGGACCGCAACGGGCTCCGCCCGGCCCGCTACGTCGTCACCAGCGATGGGCTGATGGTGCTGGCCAGCGAGGCGGGGGTCATCGACTTCCCGGTGGAGCGGATCCAGTCCAAAGGTCGCCTTCAACCCGGGAAGATGTTCCTGGTCGACACCGAGCAGGGTCGAATCGTCGTCGACAACGAGGTGAAGGGGAGAATCGCCCGCCAGAAGCCCTATCGTCGTTGGCTGGAGAGGAACCAGATCGAGCTGCGCGGATTCTTCGGCGCGTCGCGTGAGGTCGAGAGCGACCCGGAGACGATCGCCCAGCGGCTGCGGGTCTTCGGATACACCCGCGAAGAGCTCCAGATGATCCTGGTGCCGATGGCCGCCAACGGCCAGGAGCCGGTAGGGTCGATGGGCACCGACACGCCGCTGGCCGTCCTGTCGGACAGTCCCAAGCTGCTGTTCAACTACTTCAAGCAGCTCTTCGCGCAGGTGACCAACCCGCCCATCGATCCGCTCCGCGAGGGTCTGGTGATGTCGCTGGTAACCTTCATCGGCCAGCGGCGAAACCTTCTGGACGAGACGCCCGAGCACTGCCGCCAGCTGACCCTTCCGCATCCGATCCTGACCAACGACGACATCGAGCGACTTCGATCGGTGAGGCGGGACGATTTTCGCGTGGCCACGGTGGAGGCGCTGTTCGACGTGGACGAGGACGATCCGGGCGGGGCGCTGCAGCGGGGGATCGACGCGATGCTCGACGCGGCGGAGGCGGAGGTCATCCGCGGCGCGGCGCTGCTGATCCTCAGCGATCGGGGCGTCTCCGAAGGACGTGCACCGATACCCAGCCTGCTTGCGACCGCTGCGCTGCATCATGGGATGCTGGACCGCGGTCTTCGAACCGATGCGGGGTTGGTGGTCGAGAGCGGCGAGCCGCGGGAGGTCATGCACTTCTGCCTGCTCTGCGGCTACGGTGCGAACGCGGTCAACCCCTACCTGGCCTTCGAGGCGATTCAGTCGCTCTACGCAGAGGGCGAATTCAAGGACGTTAGGGACCCGGTTCAGCTCTCCGATCAGTACGTGACGGCCCTCAAGAAGGGGATCCTGAAGACGATGTCCAAGATGGGCATCTCCACCCTTCGCAGCTACCGGGGGGGGCAGCTGTTCGAGGCCATCGGTCTCGATCGCAGCGTGGTCGATGCCCACTTCGAGGGCACCACCTCCCGGATCGAGGGCGCGGACCTGGAGGTGATCGCTCGAGAGGCCCTGGCCCGTCACGGCAAGGCATTCGGCCGGCAGCGCGCGGATGCGACCGAGGTGGATTTCGGTGGGGAGTATCACCTGCGGCTGGACGGCGAGCGCCACCTCTGGAACGAGCGGACCATTTCCCGTCTTCAGCACGCGGTGCGTCGCAACGATCCGTCCCTGTACGGGGAGTTCTCGCGGCTGGTCAACGATCAGGCAAGCGAGCTGTGCACGCTGCGAGGGTTGCTCGACTTCACACCAACAGAACCGGTGCCGCTCCCGGAGGTCGAACCCGCGAGCGAGATCGTCAAGCGTTTCTGTACTGGCGCGATGTCGCACGGCTCGATCAGCAAGGAAGTGCACGAGTCGGTGGCGATTGCCATGAATCGGCTCGGCGCGATGAACAACACCGGCGAGGGCGGCGAAGACCCGGCGCGCTACCAGCCGATGCCGGGTGGAGACTCGAAGAACTCGGGGATCAAACAGGTGGCCAGCGCCCGGTTCGGGGTGACCATCGAGTACCTGTCCCAGGCGAAGGTGCTGCAGATCAAGATGGCCCAGGGGGCCAAGCCCGGAGAGGGAGGCCAGCTTCCCGGTCACAAGGTGACCGATGAGATCGCCAGGCTCCGATACTCGACGCCGGGGGTGACGCTGATTTCACCTCCGCCGCATCACGACATCTACTCGATCGAGGACCTGGCCCAGCTCATCTACGACCTGAAATGCGCCAATCCCGGCGTCAAGGTTTCGGTCAAGCTGGTCGCCGAGGTGGGAGTGGGCACCGTGGCGGCAGGCGTCGCCAAGGGGAACGCCGATGAGGTGCTGATCAGCGGACACGACGGGGGCACCGGGGCCAGCCCCCTCTCCTCGATCAAACACGCGGGGATTCCCTGGGAAATCGGCCTGGCCGAGACCCAGCAGACCCTGGTCCTGAACGGCCTGCGCGATCGGATTCTGGTCCAGGTGGACGGCCAGATGAAGACCGGGCGGGACGTGGTGATCGGGGCGCTGCTCGGAGCAGAGCGATTCGGCTTCGGGACCTCGGCTCTGGTGACGCAGGGCTGCATCATGATGCGGAAGTGTCACCTGGGGACCTGTCCCGTCGGTGTCGCGACCCAGAATCCGGCGCTGCGCGCCAAGTTCACCGGCGATCCGGAGCACCTGGAGCGCTACCTGCTGTTCGTGGCCGAGGAGGTGCGCCAGATCATGGCGCAGTTGGGCTTCCGCCGGTTCGACGACATGGTGGGGCGGGTGGATCTCCTGCGCAGCCGCCGGGCCATCGATCACTGGAAGGCGCGCGGGCTCGACTTCTCGGCGGTGCTCTGGCAGCCGGATGCGTCGGACGGGCGGGCCATCCGCTGCGTGCGGCCGCAGACGGATACGCTCCAGCCCCATCTGGACTGGCAGATTCTGGAGAAGACCCAGGCGGCGATCGACGACGGCCGGCCGGTTCGTTTCGAAGCGCCGATCAAGAACGTGCACCGCGCCGTTGGAGCGATCCTCAGCAACCGGATCGTGACCCGCCATGGGTCGCGAGGCCTGCCGGACGAGACCATCGAGGTGACCCTGACCGGATCAGCGGGACAGAGCTTCGGAGCCTTCCTCGCTCCCGGGGTGACCCTGCGATTGATCGGCGATTCGAATGACTACGTGGGCAAGGGGCTCTCCGGCGGTCGCATCGTGGTCCAAACCCCGCCCAAGGCCCGCTTCGCCGCGCACGAGAACATCATCGTGGGCAACACCCTGCTCTACGGTGCCACTTCCGGCGAGGCGTTCATCAACGGCGTGGCCGGCGAGCGCTTCGCGGTGCGGAACAGCGGGGCGGTGGCGGTGGTCGAAGGCGTCGGGGATCACTGCTGCGAGTACATGACCGGCGGGACCGTGGCGGTGATCGGACGGACGGGCCGGAACTTCGCAGCGGGCATGAGCGGTGGTGTCGCTTACGTGCTGGACGAGTACCAGCTCTTCGACACCCTCTGCAACCTGGACATGGTGGATCTGGAGTCGCTCTGGCAGGACGAGGACGAAGCGCTGCTGCACTTCCTGATCACGCGACACCAGGAGTGGACGGGGAGCGAGCAGGCCCGGCGAATCCTGGCCAAGTGGAAGGAGATGGCCGGGAAGTTCGTGAAGGTGATGCCGATCGACTACCGCGAGGCGCTCGAGCGGCAGCGCGAGCGCGAGGAGGCGCGGGACCCGTTCACCCCCGCTACGGAGGAGGTGTATGGCTAGGCCGGAGGGTTTTCTCGAGCACCAGCGCGAGGATATCGCCCATCGTCCGGTGGCCGAGCGGCTCGAGGACTTCTCGGAAGTCGACATTCCGCACCCGGAGGAGACGCTGGTCCGGCAGGCGTCGCGCTGCATGGACTGTGGAATCCCCTTCTGCCATACCGGTTGTCCGGTGTCCAATCGCATCCCCGAGTTCAACGACCTCGTGTATCGCGGAAGGTGGCGCGAAGCCAGCGAGAACCTCCACTCCACCAATAACTTCCCGGAGATCACCGGTCGGGTGTGTCCGGCACCCTGTGAGCCGGCGTGCACGCTGAGCATCAATGACGCCCCGGTGCTGATCAAGCACATCGAGTACCAGATCGCCGAGCGCGCGTGGAAAGAGGGCTGGGTGGTGCCGAGGCCGGCGCCGGAACGGACCGACAGGCGGGTGGCGATCGTGGGTTCGGGTCCCGCCGGTCTCGCCGCGGCTCAGCAACTGGCTCGGGTCGGACACGACGTGGCGGTGTTCGAGAAGGACGATCGGATCGGAGGCCTGCTCCGCTACGGGATCCCGGATTTCAAGCTGGAGAAGTGGGTGATCGATCGCCGCCTCCAGCAGCTCCGCGCGGAAGGCGTCAAGTTCGAGACCGGCGTGGTGGTGGGGGAGGATCTCTCCGAGCGCTACCTGCGAAAGAACTTCGACGCGATCCTGCTGGCGATGGGGGCGGGAGAGCCGCGAGGCCTGAACGTTCGGGGCGCCGCCTTCGACAACGTTCACTTTGCCATGGATTTTCTGACCCAGCAGAATCGTCTCGTCGCAGGGGATTTGCTCCCGGAATCGGCCCAGCGGATCACCGCGCAGGACAAGATCGTCGCGGTGATTGGCGGCGGCGACACCGGCAGCGATTGCGTTGGCACCGCGCTTCGGCAGGGGGCCAGAGAGGTCCACCAGCTCGAGATCCTGCCGGAGCCTCCCGAGGGGCGGAACCCGGCGACTCCCTGGCCGATGTGGCCCCAGATCCTGCGGACCACGACCTCCCACGAGGAGGGGTGTGAGCGGCGCTGGAGCGCTCTGACCAAGAAACTTTCCGGGGTCAGCGTTCGGGCGAACCAGCTTCACGGGGTCGAGGTCGAATGGGTCGGCGGGCCCGAGGGCTGGGAGATGAAGGAGATCCCCGGCACCGAGTTCCACATGCCGGTGGATCTCGTGATGCTGGCGATGGGATTTCTTCACGTGGTCCACGGCGGACTCGTCGAGAACCTGGGGCTCAACCTGGAGCCTCGGGGAAACGTGGCCGTGAACGACTACGTGACCAGCGAAGAGGGCGTCTTCGCCGCGGGTGACACGACACTGGGTGCGTCGCTGGTGGTCAGCGCAATCGCAGCCGGGCGCGAGGCCGCACACACCATCGATACCTACCTGATGGGGCATTCGCTGTTGCCGAAGATCCGCGTCTCCTAGCCCGGATCGGGGTCGATATCGTCTCGGTTCCCTCTTTCGAGCGGTCTCCCGGTCCCCCGGAGGGCTGTCGTGAGAAGGTGCCCCTGATGGCCATTTTCAGGCAAGAGTGGTTACAGCCTTGACTCGTTTCCGTCGGTGCCGGTAGGATCCCTTTCGTGAGGGGGACCGACGCCATTCCTGGCTCCGAAGCGAAGACGAACGGCGAGCAGGGCTTCGAACGACTCGAACGCCTGGTGCGAAGCCTGGTGGACAAGTATCGGGCCCTCCAGAGCGAGAACGCTTCGCTGCGCGAGGATCTGGAAGGGCGTGATACCCGCATCCGGTCTCTCGACGATCAGATCCGCGAGATGAACCAGAGTCGTCAGGACGCCGCGAAGCGGATCGATGATCTGATCGCGCAGATCGACCACGCGGACGCCCGACTCGGCGCGTCCTCGGCCGACTAGAGCGGATCGGTGAGCAAGCGCACGGTTTTGGTGGAAATCCTGGGCCAGGAGTACCGGATCCGGAGCGAGTCGGACGAGGCGACGATTCACCGCGCAGGCGCGCTGGTGGACGAGATCATGGAGAAGGTGCGGGGTCGAACCGGGATCGTCGACACGCTGGACATCGCGGTTCTCACCGCCCTCAACATCGCGAACCACCTGATTACGCTGCGCGACGCGACCGGCGACGCCTCCCAGGGGGAAGGGGTTCGCTCCCAGCAACTCGCGGAGCTCGCCGACCTGGTCGAGGCCGCCATCGCCGAACCGGCGCCGACGACCCACTGAACGTCCGCTCCCGAAAGCAGCGGCTGCGAGAGTCGATGGCGGAGCGGCGCCGGCTCCTCGGACCCGAGGAGGTTCGAACCGCAGGTCGGCGGGTCGCCGAGCACATCGCGGAGGCACCGGAGTTTCGCGAGTGCGCGCGACTCGTGCTCTATGCCGCCCTCCCGGACGAGCTTCCCACCCGGCCCCTCTACGAGATCGCCCGGGGGAGCGCAAAGACCCTCCTCTGGCCTCGAACCGCGGGGTGGGGGCGCCGGGAGTTCGCGCCCTGTCCGCGGTGGGAGGATCTGATCCCGGAGCGCTACGGTGTGCGGGTTCCACCGCCAGAGCAGGAGGCCGTCGCGCTCGCCCAGAGCGACCTGCTCCTGGTTCCGGGCGTGGCCTTCGACCTCCGGGGTGGTCGGCTGGGACGGGGAGGGGGATATTTTGACCGGGCGCTGGGTGCGCTCGGGAGAGAGGGACCGCTCTCCTGGGGAGTGGGCTTCGAGTTCCAGCTGGTGGAAGAGGTGCCGAGAGAGCCCCACGACCGCGCGGTGGGCGTCGTCGTGACGGAGCGCCGCTTGCACCGGATCGGGGAGAGAGTTCGATGACGGATGTCGCCGCAGAGGTCGAGCGTCAGCTCGAGACGATTCGCGAGGGGGCCGAGGGCTTCGTCGGCGAGGAGGAGCTGCGTCCCCGGATCGCGGAGGCCATCGAGAAGGGAAGGCCTCTCCGCGTCAAGCTGGGTATGGATCCCTCCGCGCCGGATCTCCACGTGGGTCACACCATCCAGCTGGAGAAGCTGCAGCGTTTTCAGGAGCTCGGGCACACCGTCATCTTCCTGGTGGGAGACTTCACCGCCCGGATCGGCGATCCCACCGGCAAGAAGAAGACGCGGCCGGCCCTCGACGAGGAGACCGTGCGCCGGAACGCCGCCACCTACGTCGATCAGGTGCGGCTGATCCTCGACGTGGATCGGGCCGAGATCCGCTACAACAGCGAGTGGACCGACCAGATGAGTCCCGCGGACTTCGTCCGGCTCTGCTCGAGCTACACCGTGGCGCGAATGCTGGAGCGGGACGACTTCGCCAAGCGCCTCGCGACGGGCGAGCCGATCTCGCTACACGAGCTTCTGTATCCGCTCCTCCAGGCCTACGACTCGGTGGCGCTGCAGGCCGACGTGGAGCTCGGCGGAACCGATCAGACCTTCAATCTCCTGGTGGGCCGCGAGATCCAGCGGGGCTACGGGCAGCCCCCCCAGGCCGTGATCACCCACCCGCTTCTGGTGGGCATCGACGGCCGCGAGAAGATGTCGAAGAGCGTCGGCAACACCATCGGGATCACCGATCCGCCCGAGGAGATCTACGGGCGCACCATGAGCGTCTCCGACACACTGATGCTGCACTACGTCCAGGAGCTGGGATTCGGCCGCTGGGACGACCTGGCGGATCCAGCCGAGGAGGTACGGGCGGGCCGTGGGGATCCCCTGGCCCTCAAGCAGACCCTCGCATCTCGCCTGGTGGAGCGGTTCCACGGAGCGTCCGTGGCCCGCGAGGCGGAGGGCCACTTCCGGAGGGTGGTCCAGAAGCGAGAGGTCCCCGAGGAGGTCCCGGAGATCTCGGTGGCGCTCGGCCCCCAAGGGGATGCGGGGCTCCTCGACGTGATGCGAAAGGCCTTCGGCATCCGCTCCAACGGCGAGGCCCGCCGGCTGGTCACCCAGAAGGCAGTATGGAAGGACGGCGAGCTCGTGACCGATCCCACCTGCCGGCTGGGTGCCGGGACCTTTCTGCTGCGGGCGGGGAAGCGTCGGTATGCCAAGGTGGAGCTCCGCGAGGACGCGTGACGGCGCCGCCGAGCTGGCAGGGGATGATCATCCCCCCGGGGCTGCGGCAGGGCTGCTCTTGACGCCTCGGAGTTTGCTCCGTAAATTGGCTGATCCACTTGGGTGGGTGCGGTATTCATTGCCCGATCCCAAGGTGTTGCTGCGCTCGAGGAGTTCTCCACAAGCTCCTCGAGGTTTCGTTTGGTCTTTGAAAACCGAATAGCGTGCGGTCTGGCGGGTCCTCGTGATCCGCTCAGACGGTGACGGGTCCGAATACGCAATTCGCGGCCGATGGGGAAGTCTCTGCTCACGCGGGGTACACCAGAGGTCGCATCCGAACAACGGAGCAGTTCGCCTCGCGCGATCTGCTTCGGCCAAGTTCAAACTGGAGAGTTTGATCCTGGCTCAGAACGAACGCTGGCGGCGTGCTTAAGACATGCAAGTCGTGCGAGAAAGCCACCTTCGGGTGGTGAGTAAAGCGGCGCACGGGTGAGTAACGCGTGGATAATCTACCTACGGGTCTGGGACAACTCTGGGAAACCGGGGCTAATACCGGATAAGACCACGGGGCCTTCGGGTCCTGGGGAAAAAGGTGGCCTCTTCTTGAAAGCTACCGCCTGTTGATGAGTCCGCGTCCCATTAGCTTGTTGGTGAGGTAAAGGCTCACCAAGGCTTCGATGGGTAGCTGGTCTGAGAGGATGATCAGCCACACTGG
>CAZTOU010000060.1:0-32793 GCA_964615365.1 uncultured Spirochaetales bacterium | reverse complement strand
TGCGAGTCGCCTTCTTGCGAGTCGCCTTCTTGCGAGTTGCCTTCTTACGAGCTGCCATTCTTGGGACACCCCCCTATTGGTGGCTCCTGCCCCCTATCGGAACCCGGAACCGGCGACTTGAAGGCTATGTGCCCCCTTGTCGCATCAATCCGCGGAAGTAGAGCCACAGTTGCGAATGAAGCTAACAGCGTTTTTTTGGCTGCGTCAAGAGAGAACCGCAGAAAAAACAACACCATGAAAGACCAAGCTGCCGGCAACTCATCAATTCCGCCCCGAAGCACCGATCCGAACCTGCGGGGACTCGATGTGCTCACGACCGCGACAATCGCCGTGAAATCGAGGCGAGCGAACTTGGGGAAACCGGGCGCACGACCTGCGCGAGATGCCCACTCCTCGATTGAGCTCGTCGTGCCGCCCGGCAACTCGTCGCACGGGCGAGCCGCATACACGCCGACGGCGAGCGATCCCACTCGCAGAGAGCCTCAGGGTGACCGCGACTTCCGGACGAGGAGATCATCACGGGGACCCGGGGGGCAAACCCACCCGGGGGCCGCATTGGCGACCTGGTGAGAAATGCGGCTAGCGCTTCCGCTTGTGGCGGGCGCGCTTGAGCAGCTTCTTCTTCTTGTGCTTGCGCATCTTCTTGCGGCGCTTCTTGATCACGCTGCCCACGAAAGCCGTTCCCCATGGAGATGGATCGAGCGGCGGATCAATACTGACTCACCGCTCTCCCGTCAAGCGGGAGGCGGCAATCACCCGATTGCTGGCCCGCGATCTCACCAGCCCCGGCAGCGCCCCAGCAAGCGGTTCATCGGGTGCCGGCGGGGCAAGAAGGGCAGCACCGGTGGCTGTCGCAGCCCCAGTTCGCCCAGGAGATCCTTCATCGACGCGTTGCCCGGGTCGATCATCAAACCTCGCCGCAGATAGCGAATCGCCTCGGCCTTGAAGCCGAAGGCCAGGTGAACCTCGGCGAGATTTCGATAGAGCTCGGGATTGAAGAACTCTTCCTTGGCTGCGGAGCGGCAGAGCTCGAGAGCGCGATCGAAGCGCCGCTCGACCAGCGCCAGTCCGAGGCCGTAATGGGAACGGTAGCGGGGATTTGCGGGGTCGAGGTGGTGGGAGGTGCGGAAATGGTCGAAGGCGTCGCGCTGCTCCCCAGCTTTCAGCAGCTTCCTGCCCCGCCGGTAATGCTCTTCCGCAGAGAATGACGCTTGCATGTCGGACCTCGCCTTCCCGGGAGCCCTTTCGTGACAGGACTCACCGTCTTGGATTGCTGGAAGGCAAACCGCGTGCCGACTTTCGCAATCGGCAACAGACGCCCCAACCTCTCGAGGCAAAGGGAGATCGAGAAGGCGACTTCCTGTGTGGCGAGGTCCCCACAAGAACCAAACCGTAATTCGAGTTACAGAACCGTGCCTCGGCAGTCGAGCGGGCGGCGCTGCGGACACAGCTCCGCCCACGAGGCAGACGGCAAGAACGAGAGGCGGCCCGTCGGTATCGACAGGGACGAAAGCCAACCTTCGCTCGCGTTCCCCCCTCGGGGCTAGCGCGCTCGCATCACTCGAACGGCTATGACCAGTGCGACGCTAGTACTCGATGATCTCCAAGATGTAGCGCTTCTTCTCCTTGCCGCTGGCGGCCGCCATGAGGGTGCGGATCGCCGATGCGTGGGCGCCTCCCTTGCCGATGACCTTTCCCAGGTCTTCCTTTGCGACCCGGAGCTCGAGTACGTGTGCGTGGTCCCCGATCACCTCCTTGATTTGGACCTCCTCCGGCTTGTCCACCAGCGCCTGAACGATGGCCTCGATGAGCGGCTTCATGTGCCTCTCCCCACTCTCCCCGAATCGGCATGCTCAATCACCCATCGCGCATCACGCATGCCGCGCGGGGTCCCGCGCAACCCAACCGATCAACTCCGAGATGAGATTCTACGCTCCTTTGTGCCTTTCGGGCGAAGAAACCGAGAGATTTTGGGACCTTCTCGGCCCGGGAATCGCCCCGCGCAGCGACGGCAGGCGCGCTGCCGATGCATTTCGGGCCGGACTCCTTCAGTTTTACTCGCGATTTCCCGCGGGTAGCCTAAACGGGGGGGGTAACGGCACTCCGCAGCGAAGCTCGGAGGGCTGGGCATCCCTTCCAACGACGACCTGCGCGCGAAGCTCAGCGAGAGGGTGAGTCAGCGCGTGCGAAGCGTGGCGATCTCCCAGGGTCGAAGAGAGAGGCTCGTGAGAGCGTGCTCCGAGCTCCCCGCGCGGTCCCGCAGGCTCCGCTCCATCAGGTCGACCCGCTCCAGTGCGCGGGCTCCGAGTCCGTTCCAGCGAACCGTGACGGTGCGCGGCTGGGCTGACGCGTTGTAGAGGCGCAGCACGGTGCGGCGATCCGGGCGCGGCTCGATGGCGGATACGACCACCGAGGGATCATCGATCTCCACCAACCTCACACCATCGGCGAGTGGTGCGTCGACGGGGCCTCCTCCAATCCATCCCCGCGCCGGGCTGGCGAAGCGATGGGCCTCGGAGACACGCGCGGCCTCATCGGCCGGATGGAGGCGAAGCGACAGCTCTGCGCGGTGAAGGCCGGGAACCTGGGCGCCCGGGGTCTCGAGCCCGGGACCGGCGTCGCCCGGACGAAGCGCGAGATCCCCCCGCGACAGCCACCCCACCGCCCGGAGCAACGTGATGGCCAGGGAGGTAGTGCCGTCGGCTTCCGGCACCGCATCTACCTCTGCCGAGCCGCGGTTCGCCACCGAGAGCGCGCGCTGACCGTCGTCCAGGCTCGCGAAGCTCCGCTGGGGCGAGGCGCCCACCGGAAACTCCGAAGGAGCGCCGCTTCCGAAGGCGTCCCGCGGCGGATCGATCGGCCGCTCGGCGATCTCGAAGGCCGACTCCACCTCGAAGCGCCGGGCTGCGAAGGGAGCGCGCAGGTGAAGGCGAAGCCGGTGATCGCGCGCGGTGTTGTCCACGACGCTCTCCACCTCGATCCGGTCGAGTCCGGCGGAGAGGCGGATTCGGAGCGTCACCGGGAGTACCACCGAACGCTCGTCGCGCGCGTCGCGATCCGGTGCGAGCCCGGCCGGTACCCGATACTTCGCGACGATGATGGCGCTGACGTCGGCCTCGCTCGCGGGCCCGAGAGAGACTCGAACGCGGTCCGGCCTCTCGACGCGCTCCGCTCCGGGGACCGGGTCGAAGTTGTACTCGTCGCCTCGATCTCCCTCGGACACCACCCGGAGGGCATCCTCGATGCGCTCTCCGTGAACCCGGCTCTCGAGGTTCACCCGGCCGTCGGGAGCGACCTCCACCGACCAGACCCGATTGCCGATGCGGACCCCGCCATCCGCTTGGCGCTCGCGCGTGAGACCGTCCCCATCCTCGCCCCGCCGTGCCCTTCCCGGCGCGAGGCGATAGACGCGAAGCCCGTGGCCCGGGAGTTCGTCGACGAAGCGGAGACGAACCTGGGGGATCACCTCGCCGCGCACCCGAACCTCCTCGAACCGCCGTTCCTCGAGCCTCTCGAGGATCCGCCGCTTCGCCGCCTCCGCGTCGAAGCCCGACGGACTCCTGGCGAGGCGGAAGTCGAGCGTGAGCCGCGCCCCGGCTTCGGTGGCGCGCACCTCGCGAAGGTGGGAACCGGCGAAGTCTCCTGTGAGGCCGGGGAGGAATTGCGCGAGGACGTCGGAGGGAAGGGTCCAGTCGTAGCGCTCCGAGGAAGCCTCGAGCAGGTCGGCGCGAACGGGGATCCGGCGACCCTGGGCGTCGCGAAGATGAACCGCCTTCACCCCGCCCTTCGAAACCGCGACGTCCGCCTCTACGATCGCGTCCACCTCCGTAGGACCCGAACCGTGGGGATTCCAGACGACCAGACTCTCCCTGGTGCCGCGCCCGAAGCCTTTTCGGGGAACCGCCACCCCGCGGGCCCATTCCCACGCCACCCGTTGCAGGTGGGCCCCTGCGAGGTCGGCCACGCGCGCGAAGCGGCTCTCCATCTGCTCGTGGACGCGATCGATCGAGCAGCCGCAGATCGAATCGTGGGGATGATTCTCCATCGCGACCCGCCAGGCGAGATCGATCACTTCGACGTCGGGCTCTCCACCCAGGGTCGAGAGCCAGGCGGCCAACGGCTCCAGGTAGCGCGTGAGCAGGCGGTCGTTCTCGAAGTCACTCCGCTTCTGGGGCAGACGAGACGAGGCGCATCCGGGAAGGAGCGGGGAGCGGAGACCGGAGCGAAGCTCCCCCTGGTGAACGGGAAGGTCGGACGCGCACTCCCGCTTCGCCCTCGCGACGAAGCCGGGCAGGGTTCCGATCTCCAGGGTCCAATCGGGTAGCAGCCGGGCGATCTGCTCGATCGCGGCGGGAAGACCGGCCTGGGGAAGCTCGTGATCGCTCCCGTTCATCAGCAGCAGGGTGGGGATCCGGGAGTGAGGCTCGAGGCGAGACGCGGTCTCTCGAAGCCGCTCGGACAATTCCTCGGGATCGAGAGGGAGGCGCACGGCGTTGCCGTAGCCGAAGCGGAGGTACACCGTGAAGAGCGAGGTCCCGTCCGGCGCCTCCCAGAGGAAGGTGGTCTCGTCCACGTCCGCGCCGACCCCGCGCCACAGCGCAGCGGCCTCGAGACCGAAGCCGGCAAGGATCTGGGGGAGCTGCCCGACGTGCCCGAACTGATCGGGAACGTATCCCACGTTCATCGAGCTGCCGAGCTCCCGCGCCTTGCGGAGCCCGAGGCGCAGGTTCCGGATCAGCGCCTCTCCCGAGACCAGCCACTCGTCGGGCAGCACGTACCAGGGACCGATCAGGAGCCGGCCCTCTCGCACCAGCCGGGCGAGGCGCTCCCGCGCCCCGGGGCGCACCTCGAAGTAATCGTCGACGAGGATCGACTGGCCGTCGAGGGTGAAGTGACGGAATCCGGGATCCTCCTCGAGCATGTCGAGGAGCCCGTCGAAGAGATGCACCATTCCATAGCGGAACTGCTCGTGGGTCCGGTACCACTCGCGATCCCAGTGGGTGTGCGGGACCAGAATCAGATGCTGCGTGCCCAAGCGGCGGCCCTCCCCTCGTGCTGAAGCCGACTCTGCCTCGACCTCGAAGCGTGCCGCTCGGATGGAAGCAGCCGCCTCCGCGCTCCGCCATCGCCGACTAGAGAAAATCCCCGATTTGCGGTAGAAAGCAGCACGCGATCGATGGAAGACGAAGGCAACACGAGCGACGCGGGACCCGAGCCGCAACCTAGTCTCGCCAAAGAGCTTTCTCCCGCCTAGGGGGTCGCAGAGGCCTCCCTGGCGCGGGGAACGAGGCCTCTCCCATGGCGAATTCTCAGGAGACCACCAGGATCCTCCGACGGCTGCTCGCGAGCGGCATGAACGCCCGCGCGCAGCGGCTCCTGGCGAGAATGCGTCCCGCCGATCGCGGACCGGTCCTCTCCGGGCTCACGCCCCCCGAGATCCGGACCGTCGTCGATCTCCTCTTCCAGCAGCAGCGCGCGGCCAGCACGTTGCGGGAGCTCCCTCCCGAGTTCCTCCCCCAGGTCTTCGACGCGGTGGGCGACGAGCGACTCGCCCAGGTGATCGCGCGTCTCGAGCACGACGACAGGGTCGAGTTCGTGGAGTGGCTGGACGAGGAGCGACGGGACAACGTCGTCGCCCTCCTCCCCCAAGACCAGCGCGACGAGCTCCGACAGGCCGAGCTGTACCCGCCTTCCAGTGCCGGCCGCGCCATGACCACGCGCTTCCTCGCCCTTCACGAGAGCATGACCGCGCAGGAGGCGATCGAGGCGATCCGCGAGGGCGGCGACGAGAGCGAATCGATCCTCTACCTCTACGTGGTCGACGAGAAGCAGCGACTTCGCGGCGTGGTTCCCATCCGCCGCCTGGTGGCCGGGAGCCCGGACCGGCGCTGTGGCGACCTGATGGTCCAGGATCCCGTCTCCGTTCGCCCCGAGGCGGACCAGGAGGAGGTGGCCCAGATCGTCGCGCGCTACAACCTGCTCGCGGTTCCCGTGGTGGACGGAGAGGAGCGCATCCTCGGCGTGATCACCGTCGACGACGTGATCGACGTCATCACCGAGGAAGCCACGGAGGACATCTACCACCTCGCCGGGCTCTCCGACGAGGACCGCGTCTTCAGCCCCGCGCATCACGCGGTGCGCAAACGGCTGCCCTGGATGCTCCTCAACCTGGCTGCGACCTTCCTGCTGGCGTGGGTGATCGGGCTCTTCGAGCGCACTCTCCAGCAGATCGTCACCCTCGCGTTCTTCATGCCGGTGGTGGCGGGAATGGGAGGGAACGGCGGCATCCAGGCGCTGACGGTCATCACCCGGGCGATCGCGCTGGGCGAGCTCGAGTTCAGCAGCGGCTTCCGGGCGATCGGCAAGGAGGTGAGCGTGGCGATCGTGATCGGCATCGTCACCGGGATCGTGAGCGGAACGCTCGCCTACCTCTGGCAGGGAAACCCGTACCTGGGCGTGGTCCTCTTCGTCACCATGATCATCACCATGGCGGTCGCCGGCATCATGGGCGCCGCGGTGCCCCTGGTCCTCAAGGCCGCCGGGCAGGACCCCGCGGTGGGCTCGGGCGTCTTCGTCACCACCATCACCGATCTCTTCGGGTTCTTCGCCTTCCTCCAGATCGGAACCCTGCTCCTCGATCGGCTGTTGTAGCTACGAGGGCTTCCTCTCGTCGGCCACCACCGCGCCGTCGCGGAGCCGGACGGTTCGCCGGGCCTTCTCGATCACCATGGGATCGTGGGTCGAGAAGAGGAAGGTCACCCCGTGCTGCCGGTTGAGCTGCTCCATCAGGTCGAGGAGAGTCCCCGCGGTCTTCGAGTCGAGATTCGCGGTGGGCTCGTCGGCCAGCACCACGCGGGGCCGGCTGACGATGGCTCGTGCGACGGCGACCCGCTGCTGCTGCCCGCCGCTCATCTCCAGCGGACGCTTGTCGGCGAGATCCCCCAGGCCCACCTCCTCCAGGATCGCCATCGCCCGCTCGCGCCTCTTCTCGGCCGGAACTCCCTGGAGCTCCATCACGAACTCCACGTTCTCCCGGGCCGAGAACACCGGGATCAGGTTGTAGGCCTGGAAGACGAAGCCGAGCTTGTGGAGGCGCTCCTCGGCGAGCTGCGAGGACGTGAGTGAGCCGAGATCGTCTCCGTCCAGAACGATGACGCCCTCGGACGGGGCATCGAGACCCCCGAAGAGATTCAAGAGCGTCGTCTTGCCGGAGCCGCTGGGACCGGCCAGGGCGGTGAACTCGCCACCCTCGACGGCGAGATCCACCTCGCGAAGCGCGACGGTCTCCACGCCCCGGGTCTCGTAGACCTTGCTCACTCCCCTCGCTTCCAGCATCGACATGGCTTCTCCTAGACGTGTCGCACCGCGTCGGCGGGACGAATCCGCACGGCGCGCAGGGCGGGCCACAGGCTCGCGAGCACGGCGGTGACGATCGCCACCAGCGTCGGAACGATCAGATCCTGGCTCCGGATCACCGGCACGATCTTGGTCCCGACACCGTAGGCCGTGAGCCCCTCGGCCCAGCGAGACAGGTCGATCCCATCGCCCAGCAGCCAGATCGCCAACACTCCGATGGCCAGGCCGATCCCCACGCCCAGCAGGGTCAGAAGCACCGATTCGATCACGATGCTCGCCACCATGCGCCGGGGGCCCATGCCGATGGCCATCAGGATGCCGATCTCCCGGATCCGCTCGTAGACCGACATCAGGAGCACGTTGGCGATCCCGAAGGCCATCGCCACGAAGACCGCCCCGTATACGATCCAACCCATCTGCTCGAAGAGCTCGACGAAGAAGACCAGCAGGGGCTGGATCTCCTCCCAGGTCCGCACCTCGAGATCTTCGGAGAGCCTCGCCTCGATGGCGCGCTTGAGATCGCCGACCCCGCGTCGCTGGTCGGCGACCACCACCAGCTCAGAGATGGCCTCGCCGAGGCCGAAGAGCTGTTTCCCCTCGTCGATGCGGAGAAAGACGGAGCTGCGATCGAACTCCCCGGAGGCGGTGCGGAAGAGGCCGCCCACCCGGAAAGCCTCGCCGGTCATCTCTCCGTGCGCGTCCTGCACCGAAAGCACCAGCTTGTCTCCGAGGCCGACGTGGAGGCGGCTGGCCAGCTTCTCGCCCAGCAGGAGCTTCCGGCGCTGGCCGTCCAGGTACTCGCCGGAAACGATGGAATCGGCCAGAACCGAGACCCGCGCTTCGCGGGCCGGATCGATCCCCACCACCTGCACTCCGACGTTGGCCCGGGTCGAGAACACCAGGCCCTGGCTGCGGATCCGGGGCGCCCAGGCCTGGAGCCCCGGCAGGTCAGAGAGAGCGTCGATCGCGAGCCGTTCCCCCTCCTCGATGCGAATCTCGAGACCGGGCTTCTGGTCGAATCCCGCTCCGTGAATCTGGAGGTGACCGAGCTCGGTGGCGATGGCCGTCTGGATCATCTGGAAGACCATCCCGTAGTTCACCGCCATGGCGAGCAGGACTCCGGCCAGTCCCACGGAGACGGCGGTCACCACGATGCCAGTGCGCCGCGGGCTTCTCCCGATGTTCCGCCACGCCATTCGCCAGATCCCCGCGCCCATCTCAGAGACTCCGCAGCGCGTCCACCGGGCGACCCCGGCTGGCCTTGAGGGCCGGGTAGAACGCAGCGATGGCGGCGACGACGAAGATGGTGATGGTTGAGCCGACAGGGTTCCACGGCTTGAGCTTCCAGGTCATGACCGGCTCGACGCCGAAGAACTCCATGCCCGCCATCGCGCTCCCGGTGAGCTCGTAGGGATGGGCCTGGAAGTAGAGCACCGTGGGGATCGCCAGTACCAGACCGACCAGGAGGCCGAGGAGGGCCAGCAGCATCGACTCCAGGTAGACCACGCGGAAGACCGCCCCGGGGCGAAGTCCCAGGGCAAGGGTCACGCCGAGCTCGCGGGTGCGCTCCAGCACCGACATCAGGATGGTGTTGAGGATCCCGAATCCCACCACCACCACCAGAATCGCCAGCAGGATGTACATCGCGGCGTCGTCGAGGAAGATCAGCTGCTCGAGCTCAGGGATGATCTCCTCCCAGGTGTGCACCTCCGCCGGCGTGGAGGAGATCTCCGGCAGCGTTGAGGCCAGCCTTCGCGCCAGCTCCGGCGAGGCGTCCGCATCCTTTGCGAGGAGCGCGACCTCGGTCACCCGGTCCCCGTAGACGAAGAAGCGCTGGGCGTCGGCCAGGGAGATCACGGCCAGGGCCCGGTCCATTCGGGGCTCGGGGAGCTTCACGATCCCCACCACGGTGAAGAGCTCGTAGGCCATCTCGAAGGAGTAGGCGACCGAGTAGACCAGGATTTCGTCGCCGAGATCCGCGCCCAGGTTCTGTGAGAGCCGCTCGCCCAGAACAATGCCGAGGGGCGCATCGCCTCCAACGAAGCGGCCGCGCTGCACCCGATCCGGGAGCGTGGAGACGCTGGACTCCCGCTTCGGATCGACGCCCAGGAGCGCCACGCCCTGGGTGGTCGAGTCCCGGGACAGCAGTCCAAAACCGACGACCCGGGGGGCTAATCCCCGCACTCCCGGCGTGGAGGAGAGGGCGGCCTCGAAGCCCGGTTCGAGGCGGAGGTACTGCTCGAGGGTCTGGTTTTCCAGATGTCCCTCTCCCGACACCGAAAGGTGTCCGGAGTGTAGCCGCACGCTGTCCTCGATCATCTTCTCGTGAAGGCCGGCGGCGAAGGCGACGAAAAAGACCACCAGGAACACCGCGAAGACGGTGGCGGCGACCGTGAGACCGGTGCGGCGAGGGTTCCTCCCGACGTTGCGCCAGGCCAGGCGAAGCTCGAGGGGCACCACCAGGCTAGTCCCATCTCGTCAGGTTGCGCTTGTCGAAGATCCGCTCCTCGAAGTCCTGGTCGAAGCGGATCTCCTCGATCTCGATCAGCGTCTCGTGTCCCTCCTTGTCGAGCGGCACCAGGGACCAGCGGTGGGGATAGGGCCGGCTCTGCACCTCGCGAATCTCCGAGAAGCGCATCACGCGGAGCTTCTCCCCGGCTTCGTCGTAGAAGTCCTGGCGCAGCGGCGCGTGGCGTGCGACGTCCACCCAGGCGACGATCTTGCCCCAGACCACCGGCGCGTCCTCGTGGGGTCGATACTCGATCACGTAGGCGCGTTCGCTCTCGTCTCCGTCAGGCGCCGGATCGATTCCCAGTAGCTGGTGATCGTAGTCGTCGAGCTGGCTCGACTCGCGAACCAGATCGTCGTTGGTGAAGTCGCTGCCCATCCACGACTGGAGCATCATCGAGGGAGGGATGCGGATGGTCCGCTCCACCCTGGGAATGAAGTTCCAGAGGTTTGGATGCAGCTTGAGAAAGCCCATGCCGGAATCTTTGGCCGGGGCCAGGATCCGGATGAAGGAGCGCTTGCGGGGGCGGTCGTCCCAGGCGCGGAACGTGACCCGGCGCGGGGTCGGAAGACGGGGCGAGATCACGGTCATGGTCGCCTTCAGGTAGCTGTTCTTGCCCCGGAAGACGTCCTCGACCTTCTCGGCGATCGACCGGGCATCGAGCCCGGGCGGCGCCGGCTCGAGGTCCTCTCCCGCGGCGACGCCCGCCAGCAGCATCAGCAGGATGACCATCGCGGCCGAAGCATTCCTCATCGCTGGTACCCCCGTTGAATCCCTTCCCACACCAACGGCCAGTGGGCCTTCGCATCGAACTCGGAATCGACCATGGCCTGAAGCAGCGTCCCCTCCATCGCCGCGGTGAGCCCCACCGCGATCCCCTCCGGATCCAGATCGCGGATCTCCCCGCGCTCGATACCCCGCCGCACCAGGGCGGTGAGCCGCTCCCGGCTCTCGCGGAGCACGGTCGCGTAGCGCTCCCGGGCCTTCGGCTGCCGCAGGAACTCCCCCCACGCCCCCAGCGGGATCGGGCCCGCGGTCATCCTCTCCACGGAGATCTCTCCCAGTGCCCGGATCAGATCCAGGCACGGACGGTTCTCGCTCTCGAGCTGGCTCCAGTCCTCGAAGATGGGACCGACCCAGTCGTCGAAGAGGGCGAGAAACACCTCCTCCTTGCTGGAGAAGTGCCAATAGAGCGAGCCCTTCGAGAGCCCCGAGACCCGGGCCAGATCGTCCATGGTGGCGGTGTGGTAGCCCCGGGTGGCGAAGCACTCGAAAGCGGCCTCCAGGATCTGGGCCCGCCGCACCTCTGCGGGGGCGCGTTTCCTCGGACGACTCTGACGGGGTGCAGTATTCATTATAGACCGACTAGTCAGTCTAGTACCGATTGTGAGATCGTCAAGGGATGGTGAACCCGGCCTCTCAGCGCTGCTGGCGCACCCACCCGGCCTCCGTTCGCCGCAGCTCCTGCGTGGGCCAGTAGTGGAGGTCGGTCTCGAGGGTGACGACGCGATCCTTGCCCTCCAGGGACTCGATGCGGAGGCGAACCGACTCTCCATCCGCCTTTCCAGCCGTGACGGAGAGGAAGGCGTCGAGGTCCGGCGTGGGCAGGCCGTCCGCGGCGATGATGCGTTGGGTCGGGCGCAGCCCGTCTCGCACGGAAGGCGAGCCGCGGAGAATGTCCGCGATGTAGACACCCTCCCGCGGCAGGCCGCGCTGCTGCGCCACCTCCCGGGGCGGCACCTGGAGAAGCGCCCCGCACCACAGCAGGGCCCGGTCCGTCCCCCCGTCTGCAATCGGGACCGGAGCAACGGTGAGGGATCGAACCGCGCCGTCGCGCAGCACGGAGAGCTCGATCTCGCCTTCCTGGGCAACCTCTTCCACCTCTCGGAAGGAGGTCACGGGCTCGGCGTTCGCCGCCAGCAGCAGGTCCCCCGCCCTGAGCCGCTCGGCCGCGGGAGTCCCCGCCGCCAGGCGCTTTACCACCAGCGCCCTGCGGCGCCGGGGATCGTGATCCTCGAGCCGCCGGGCGGCCTCCGCGGAGAGCCCCCGGGCTCGCGCCGACGCCAGGGTCATGGTCCCGAGCTCCGCGCCCAGCGAGCGCCAGACGAAGGGCTCGCCGGCGCGAAGTGGCGCCACCAGATCGAGGACCAGCTCCGCTCCGATCCCCGCGAAGAAGGCTTTGGGCTTGCCGCGGCCACCGGTCGTCGAGAAGGAGGCCCAGATCGCCAGCACCCTGCCCTTGCCATCCGCGAGGACACCGCCGACTCCCCCGATCGTCTCGATCAGGGAGATCAGCTCCGCGTTGGTCTCCCGGAAGTGCGGCGCGCGGGGCAGTGGAATCGAGGCGGCGTCCACCCTCGCCACCCGCGTCTCCCGCGACACCAGCTGCTGTCCGCGGGTCATCGCCACCAGCCACACCCCGTCGCCCGCCGCCAGGGCCTCGGGGCGGAGTTCGGCGCTCCGGACCTTCGTCTTGCCGATCAGGGAGGGATCGTAGGCGACCACGGCCAGATTGTGGTCCGGGTGCAGCAGCACCACCCGCCCGGGCACCTCGACCGATCCCCCGAAGGTGATGCGCACGTCTCCGAGACTCACCGGGACGGTGTCGCGGTCGACGACCACCAGGCCGGCCTCCGCGTCGACGATCAGGCCTGCACCCGAGAAGGCGTTCCCCGGCACCCCGTCGATCTTGAAGGGAATGTCGAAGTCGACCATCACGAGAGAGGGAGCCAGGGTGCGGGCCGGACGGGATCCGTCCACGGCGATGCCGGTGCTGGCGGGCGGCCACGGCGCGGGATCGGGAGGGTCTTCGGCAGGGCGACACATCCAGCGACCCAGCGAGTCGTCCCGGTCGCAACGCTGCATGGGAAACCAGCGGCGGTCCAGCGTCACCACGCCCACCGCGGAGCTCTGGGGTGAAAGGAGGGGGAAGAACCGCATCGGAATCTGGGCGCCGTCGGCGCGGGAGGAGACCAGCCGTTCGAAGTCATCCAGATCCGTAACCGGCTCCCCGCCCACCTCCGTGATCACCACACGGCTCGGAACCCCCGCGCGCGCGAAGGTGTAGCCCCGCGACATCAGGTAGACACCGCCCGCGGGCACGGCGTGGTTGCGCGCCTGCTGGTAGGAGAGCGGGTGGAGGATCGCTCCGCCCATCTCCAGATAGGAGGCGGGCGTGATCGAGTGGAGATCCTGGACGGTGAGCGACACTTCCACCGGTGCGCCGCCTCGTTCCACCCGGATCGCCACGGGCTTCGCCACGGAATCGTCGAGGATCTCCTCGAGGTCGACGAAGGAGTCGATCCGCCTGCCCTGTACGCGCAGCAGGATGTCGCCGGGCTCGAGAAGTCCGTGGGCAGGACCACCGGAGACGGTCTCGGCGACCACCAGCATGCCGATGGCATCGGGAAGCGCCTCGCGCACCGTGGACTCGGTCTCGGCGCGCAGGCCGAGACGTCGAAGCTCGTCGTAGGACTCGTAGCGGAAGATCGTCTGGATGGTTCCGCGGGGCACTGGTTCTCCCGCGCGGATCAGATCCAGGCTGCGGACCACGCGGTCCAGGGGCAGGTAGAAGCTCGAGGCCGCGCTCTGCCTGCCGCCGGCGTTGAGCCCCACCACCCTCCCGCGCCGGTCGACGACCGGAGACCCGGACGATCCACCCGACGAGCTCGAGGCCGCCTGGAGGTAGAAGGTGTTGAAGTCGTTGTAGCTGCTTTGCCCGTAGCTCGGCGCCTCTCGATCCAGGCGCGCGATGGTGCCGGCCAGGATCGAGAGCTTCTCCCCGGCGTCGTTCCCGATCACGCGGATCTCCGCCCCGACACGGGCGCCCTCGGGCGCCAGCGGCAGCTCGGCGATCTCCATGAAGCGGACCTCGGAGGGATCGAAGCGGTAGAAGCCGAAGTCGTGCACCGGATCCCGGTAGATGGGCAGAAGCTCGACCTTCTCGCGGTTCAGGAAGAGCGCGTCCGCCCGGACCGGGCCCGGTTGCACCACGTGCCGATTGGTCAGCACCAGACCCTGCGAAGCGTCCACCACGAATCCCGTCGCGACCGAAGCCGAGGCGGGCGACGTATCGAAGGGACGCGTGGCGCTCACACGGATCGCGACGACACCCGGGACGACTCGATCGAGTACGGATTCCCAGCCGTCGGTCGAGGCGGCCGCGGATGGCCCCGCGAGTAGGAGGGGGAGCAGGGCGACGCAAATGGGCCGGAGGAGATGCCTTGCCTTCCGCACCCTCGGCTAGGCCCCGAACCGCAGCTCGATCTCCCGGAGCATCCGATCCCGGACCTGGTCGTAGCTCGCCGGGAGCTCGATCGCCGGGTTCGGCTCCTGCGACTCGATTCCGTCGATCCGCATCTCGTGGTAGTTCACCTTGAAGTCCACGAACTTGAGCCCGTGTGCGGTGGAGATCACCACGACCTTGTCGGACTTCCGGATCAGGCCTCGATCGATGAGCTTCCGAGTGACCGCGAGGGCGACTCCCGTGTGAGGGCAGTTGAAGAGCCCGGTCCGATCGGCGTGAGCGGCCGCTTCGGCGAGCTCGGCCTCGCTCGCCTGCTCCACGATCCCGTCGAAGCGCCGGATGGCCCGAGCCGCCTTCTCGTAGGAGACCGGGTTCCCGATCTGGATCGCCGAGGCCAGCGTGGGCCGCGCCGCGATCGGCTCGAAGACCTCGAAATCCCGCTGGTAGGCCAGGTAGAGGGGATTGGCCTGTTCGGCCTGCGCGCACACGATCCTCGGTCTGTGATCGACGAGGCCGAGCTCGAGCATCAGGTCGAGGCCCTTCGCCAATGCGGAGACGTTGCCCAGGTTGCCACCGGGGATCACGATCCAGTCCGGAACTTCCCAGTCCGATTGCTGGACGATCTCGATTCCGACGGTCTTCTGGCCCTCGATGCGCAGGCTGTTCATCGAGTTGGCCAGATAGATCCCATCCCGCTCCGCCACCCTCTTCACGATCTCCATGCAGCCGTCGAAGTCGGTGTCGAGCGCGAAGACGATGGCCCCGTTGGCGATCGGCTGGATCAGCTGCGCCGTCGAGATCTTGCCCCGGGGCAGGAACACGATGGCGGGGATCCCCGCCGCCGCCGCGTAGGCCGCCAGTGCCGCCGAGGTGTCTCCGGTCGATGCGCAGGCCACGGCGCGGATGGACTTTCCCCGGGCGATCATCTCCTTCACCATCGAGACCAGCACGGTCATCCCGAGATCCTTGAAGGACCCGGTGTGGGTGTTGCCGCAGAGCTTGATCCAGAGATCATCCAGGCCGAGCTGCTTGCCGTAGCGGTCGGCCCAGAAGAGGTTGGTGTTGCCCTCGTACATCGAGACGACGTTCTCGTTGTCGATGTCAGGGAGCACCCACTCCTTCTTGCCCCAGACCCCGGAGCCGTAGGGCCACTGGTTCTGGTGAGCGCGCTCCTCGAAGGTTTTCTTCCACTCCGCGGCGGGCGTCTTCTTGAGCTCGTCCAGGTCGTGAACGACCCTCAGCAGACCACCGCTGCGGTCGGTGTAGACCACCTCGTCGAGGGGATGGCGCTCGGTCGGATCGCGAAGGCTCTCGTACCATGCCCTGTACTCGGGCTTCTCGCTCATGGCTAGAAATCCTCCTCGATGCGCACCAGCCGGGTCGGTGCGGTCACCTCGGGCAGCCGGTCGATCTCGGCCAGGGCGTGCCGGATGGCGGATTCTCGAGTGGGGTGGGACAGCACGACGACCGGGACCGCCTCCGCGGAGCGGCCCCGCCCTTTTTGCAGCACGGACTCGATGCTGATCCCGTTCTCCCCGAGCACGGAGGCGATCTGGCCCAGCACGCCGGGGCGATCCAGGACGGTGAAGACGAGATAGCTGCGGGCCAGAAGCTCGCCGAGCGGAACCAGCGACATGGTGCGGAGGGCATCAGGCATGTAGGAGAGGGGAGCGACGCGGCCGGCCTTGCCGCGCCGGATCTCCCGGGCGACCTCCATGGTGTCCGCCACCACCGCGCTGGCCGTGGGAAGCTCGCCGGCGCCGGCGCCGTAGAAGAGCGTGGGACCGACGGCATCGCCTTGCACCGCGATGGCGTTCATGGGCCCGTCGACCTTGGCCAGCAGGCTCGACCTGGGAATCATGGCCGGGTGAACGCGGACCTCGATGCGCTCCTCGCCTTCTTCCCCGCCTCGCAGCTTCGCGATTCCGAGCAGCTTGATCCGGTAGCCGAGCTCCTCCGCCGACTCGAAGTCCAGCGGCGTGAGGTCGCGGATGCCCTCGGTGGGGATGTCCTTGTCGGTGAGCTCGGCTCCGAAGGCCATCGCCGCGAGAAGGGTCAGCTTGTGGGCCGCATCGATCCCATCGACGTCAAAGCTGGGATCGGCCTCCGCGTAGCCGAGATCCTGGGCGCGCTTGACCACCACCTCGAAGAGCTCGCCGGTGCGCTCCATCTCCGTCAGCACGTAGTTGGTGGTACCGTTCATGATTCCGTGGAGACTCTGGATCCGATTCGCCGCGAGTCCTTCGCGCATGGAACGGAGGATCGGAATGCCGCCGCCCACGCTGGCCTCGAAGGCGACGTCCACGCCGCACCGTGCCGCGGCATCGAAGATCTCCTTGCCGTGGGCGGCGAGCAGCGCCTTGTTGGCGGTCACCACGTGCTTGCCGCGCTCGATGGCGCGCAGGGTCAGGCGCTTGGCCGTATCGTAGCCGCCGATCAGCTCGATCACGATGGACACGTCCGGGTCTTCGATCAGGCCTTCCGCATCGGAATCGAACCTCGCGCCACCGAGGTCGACGCCTCTCTCCCTCTCGGTGTCGATGTCGGCGACCCGGAGCAGTCGCAGCGGAAACCCGAGCCTCTGGCTGATCACCGAGGCATTCCGGCGCAGCACCTTTGCGACTCCGGTTCCGACGGTCCCGAGGCCGACGATCCCAATCCCTACCGCTTCTTCGCCCACTCTGTCCCTCAGCTCACCGGCGTTCGAAGGAAGCGCCGGATGCCACGTACGGCTTGACGGATCCGGTGCCGGTTCTCCACCAGTGCGAAGCGCACGAATCCCTCTCCACTCTCGCCGAATCCGATTCCCGGCGCCACCGCCACCTTGGCGTCCGCGAGCAGACGCTTCGAGAACTCGAGAGACCCGAGGCTCCGAAACGGCTCGGGGATCGGCGCCCAGACGAACATGGTCGCGAGCGGCTTCTCGATCTTCCAGACTCCCGGACCGTCCTGCGCCAGGCCCTCGATCAAGACGTCGCGACGCTGCCGGTACTCGTCGGCGGCCTCGGCCACGCAGTCCTGCGGGCCGCGGAGAGCCACGATGGCGCCGATCTGGATCGGCTGGGGAATGCCGTAGTCGAGATAGCTCTTGATGCGGGTGAGTGCGTGCACCATCGCCGCGTTCCCGGCGGCGAAGCCCACCCGCCAGCCGGCCATGGAGTGGCTCTTGGAGAGAGAGACGAACTCGATGGCGACGTCGCGTCCACCGGGGACTTCGAGAATGCTCGGCGGCGTGTAGCCGTCGAAGCAGATCTCCGCGTAGGCGAAATCGTGGATCACCGTCAGCTGGTGCTCGTGGGCGAATTCCACGATCCGCTCGAAGAAGGCGCGATCCACCACGCGGGTGGTGGGATTGTGGGGGAAGGAGAGGATCAGCACCTTCGGCTTCGGCCAGGTGCGCTGGATCGCCAGCTCGAGATTCTCGATGAAGTCCGAGTCCTGGGTCAGCGGTACGTGGCGAAGATCTCCTCCCGAGATGATCACCGAGTACTGGTGGATGGGGTAGGTCGGATCGGGAGCGAGCACCACGTCGCCGGCACCGACGGTCACGAGCACGAAGTGGGAGAGACCCTCCTTCGCACCGATCACCGCGATCGCCTCGGTCTCCGGGTCGAGATCCACGTCGTGGCGGCGCTTGTACCATTCGCAGGCGGCGCTGCGCAGGTTGGGAACGCCGCGAGAAGCCGAATAGCGGTGATTGCGCGGGTTCCGCGCGGCTTCGGAGATCTTCTCGACCACGTGGGGCGGGGTGGGCAGATCGGGATTCCCCATCCCCAGATCGATGATGTCCTCACCGGCCCGGCGCGCCGCATGACGGAGATTGGTGATCTCCGCCAGTACGTAGGGCGGCAATCGATTCAGCTTTGCGAAGTCGTGACGGAAACTGGAAGACATGGCGGACCTAGGCTTCGCGATCCCGGCGGATCGCATCGAGGATTTCACCGGCGTTGTAGGAGGAGCGTACCAGCGGGCCGCTGGCCACGCGGGAGAGACCCAGCGCGTGGCCCCGATCCGCGATCTCCTGGAACTCCGAAGGCTCCAGGTAGCGCTCGACCTCCAGGTGCTCTCGCGAGGGACGCAGGTACTGACCGACGGTCGCGGTGTCGACTCCGACGCTCCTGAGGATGCGCAGCACCTCGATCACCTCGTCGATCGTCTCGCCGAGACCCACCATCAATCCGGACTTGACGACCCCGGCGGGCCGCAGGCGCTTCGCCTCGGCGAGCACGCGGAGAGAGCGCTCGAAGTCCGCCCCCGGTCGCACGCGCCGGTAGAGCCGCGGAACGGTCTCGACATTGTGGCCGAAGACGTCCGGCGCCGACCTACACACGGTAGAGACGAGGGAGGGATCGCCGCGAAGGTCCGAGGTCAGCACCTCCACGGTCGTCGCGGCGCGTGCCTCGCGGATCGCGAGGACGGTCCGTGCGAACTGCTGCGAGCCGCCGTCGGGAAGATCGTCCCGGGTGACGGAGGTCAGCACCACGTGGGAGAGCGAGAGCTCGGCGACCGCAGCGGCGACCCGGCCGGGCTCGGCCGGATCCGGCGGCGATGGCTTCCCGGTGGCGACGGCGCAGAAGCGACAGGCTCGGGTGCACAGGTCGCCGAGCAGCATGAAGGTGACGGTCCGATGGGCCCAGCACTCGGGACGATTGGGGCAGCGCGCCTGCTCGCACACGGTGTGGAGACCCCGCCCTCGCATGATGCGTTCGAGACGCCGCACCAGGGGTCGCGCGACCTCGGGGCGCACGCAGTGAGGCGGCAGCCGGCGGTGGCGGAACGCCCCCCGCCCGCGGCCGATCTGGACCGGTGAGCTGAACACGGGAACCTCGCTATATCCGCAAGAATATTGGAGAAATCCCGACGCAGCAAGCGGAGCGAAGCGGCCGAAGGGGCGCCTTTGGGGCAGCTCGGACCCGGCTATCGGCCGCGGCGATGACGAGCCGCGAACCCCAGATAGAAGGGCACGCCGGCCAGGAGCACCGCGAGACTGATCAGCGATTCACGGGGGCGGAACCAGAGCAGGCTCGCCGCGACGACCAGACAGGCCGCGATGTAGAGGGCGGGTATCCAGGGATATCCCCAGGCCCGGTAGGGCCGCAGCCGATCCGGCTGGCGACGGCGCAATGCATAGAGGGCCGCCGTGTCGGCGATGGTGGCCATCAGGATCGCGAAGGTGGTGTAGTCGAGGGCGTTCGGGAAGGTCCGCAGCACCAGCACCAGTGCGATCGCCGCCGCGGCCTGGGCCCAGATGGCGACGGCCGGAGTGTGGTAGCCCTCGTGCACGCGGTCCACGCCGCCGAAGAAGAGCCGATCCAGCGCCATCGCGTAGGCGATCCGCGGCCCCACCAGGACGTTGGCATTCAAGGTTCCCAGGATCGAGGCGAGGACGAAGGCAGCCACCAGCGAGCCACCCAGCGGTCCGAAGAGCACCCGCGCGGCGGCCTCGCCCGCGTTCTCCACCCCGCCGAGATCCGCCACCGGCAGCGCGTAGAGGTAGACCAGGTTCACCAGCAGATAGAGCGCGGCGCAGATCGCCAGGCCGAAGAACAAGGAGAGGGGAAGGTTTCGGCCCGGCTTTCGGATCTCACTCGCCACGTACACCGACGCGTTCCAGCCGAGATAGCTGAAGAGCACCGGTGAGAGCGCGAGGGCGAAGGCAAGGGGCGGGGCGGCGTCTGCGATCCCCTCGACCAGCGGGCGCAGGTTCTCGATGCTTCCCTTCCCGGTGAGGGGCGCCGCCAACCCGAGAGCCAGCAACGCCGCCACCTTCACGTAGGCGGTGACGTTGTTGGCCAGCGCCCCCCAGCGAACTCCCAGGTGGTTCAGCGCCGAGGTGGCGGCGATGGTCAGGACGGCGATGCCCAGCACGATGGGCCCGTCGAGACCGAAGTAGGCGCCGACGCCGGTGGCGAACCCGGTGGCCAGGGTGGCGATGGTCCCTGCGAAGATCGCAAAGAAGCTGAGCCATCCGACCAGGAAGCCGGCCATCGGGTGAAAGGCCTCTCGGAGGTAGACGTAGTCGCCCCCGGCGCGGGGGTACATCGCCCCGAGCTCGGCGTTGGCCAGGGCTCCCGCCAGGGAGATCAGGCCGCCGACCACCCAGACCGCGAGGATCAGGCCCGCGTGGGGCAGCCGATCGGCGATGGTCCCGGGAGTGAGGAAGATCCCCGAGCCCACGACGGACGCCACGACCAGGAAGGTCGTGTCCTGAAGCGAGAGCTGTCGCCTCAGGCGGTCGCGCGGATGGCGGTCGTCCGAGGTGGAAAGGCCCATCGAGCCGGCACTCTAGCCCGCGTTTCAGTCCAGGTCGCGCGGCGAGGAGGTCGTGCGGCCCGCCCCGCTGAGACAGCGAGCCCGGGCTAGAGATCCTTGGGCATGCGCGGATGGACGGCCCTGCAGTCCACCCACTTCTTCTCGACCACCAGGGCCCGGTTGCGGGCGGCGACCCGGCAGTGGGACCGATCCTCGTTGACCCCGAGCAGGACGCCGTTGCCGGACCAGAGCTTGCCGTTCCGCCCGTCGATGTAGACGGGGGTGCCGTCCGGAAGCAGGCAGCCGCCCAGGAACAGGCATGCGAGGATCGCGGCGATGATCCGACCCATCTTCACCGGATCGGTGGATCGAGACCCCGACTGTAGGCCGGGCAACGCGAACTACCCCACCTCCGCCAGCGCCAGCCGCTCTCCCCAGCGGAGCTGCACCGCGCGAGCCAGATCGGGGGCGCGACGCAGGTCGGGATCGCGCCGGACCGTCGCCAGGGCCGCCTCGCGAGCCAGGGAGAGCCAGCGGGTGTCGCGAACCAGATCCGCGATGCGAAGATCCGGAAGGCGACCGTGCTGGCGGGTTCCCAGGAACTCCCCCGGGCCGCGGATGCGCAGGTCCGCGTCGGCGATCCGGAACCCATCGCAGGTCTCGAGCATGGCGCGAAGGCGCGCCTCGCTGTCCTCGGTGGCTGTCCGTGCGACCAGCGCACAGGTCCCGAGACGGTCCCCCCGACCGACCCGCCCTCGGAGCTGATGGAGCTGGGCCAGCCCGAAGCGCTCGGCGTGCTCGACCACCATGAGCGTGGCGTTCGGAATGTCGACCCCGACCTCGATCACGGTAGTGGAGACGAGGATGTGGGTGCTCCCCCCGGCGAATCGCGCCATCGCCGCCCCGCGGGCCGCCGCGTCGAGGCGACCGTGGACCAGATCGACGCGCAGCGTCGAGAAGGTGGCGCGAATCCGCTCCGTGGACTCGACGGCGGCCCGCAGGTCGATCTTCTCCGACTCCTCGACCAGCGGATACACCACGTAGACCTGCTCGCCGCGGGCGACCGTCTCGCGGATCAGCTCGATCACGCGCTGCCCCTCCCCCGAACGCAGCAGTACGGTCCGCGGCGGGCGCCGTCCGGGAGGGAGCTCTTCGATCACCGAGAGATCCAGGTCGCCGTAGACGGTGAGCGCCAGGCTCCGGGGAATCGGCGTGGCCGTCATCACCAGCGTGTGCGGCTGGAGTCCCGCGTGTGCCTTGCGGGCGAGAGCGGCCCGCTGGAGTACGCCGAAGCGGTGCTGCTCGTCCACCACCGCGACGGCCAGCCGCGCGAACTCCACCTCTCCCTGGACGAGAGCGTGCGTACCGACCGCCAGATCCACCTCTCCGCGGACCAGCCGAGAACGGATCTCCTCGGCCTCGGCGCGCGGAACCGAGGCGGTGAGCAGCGCGATGCGAATCCGGGTGGCCTCCCCTCCCCCGGCTGCGAGCTGCTGGAGGGTCCGCTCGTGCTGCTCGGCCAGCAGCTCGGTCGGGGCCATCAGCGCAGTCTGAAAGCCGCTGCCCGCGGCGGTGATCGCCGCCAGGAAGGCCACCACCGTCTTGCCGCTCCCCACGTCTCCCTGAAGCAGGCGCGACATCGGATGCGGACGGCCCAGATCGGCGCGGATCTCGGCCCAGGCCCGACGCTGGGCCGGTGTCAGGCGAAACGGGAGGGCGGCCTCGGCGGCGTCGATTTGCGGGCGCGTGACTTCGATGGCGATCCCGGGCTCCGCGGCTCGCTTCGCCCGCCGCGCGGCGAGGCCCACCTCGAGGAGGAAGAGCTCCTCCAGCACCAGTCGCTGGTGGGCGGGCGTGTCGTGGTCGCGAAGCACATCCAGGTCGGCGTCGTCGTCCGGTGCGTGGATCCAGCGCAGGGCGGCGGCGGTCGGGGGAAGCCCCCGTTCCCGGGCGAGGGCCTCCGGGAGGTGGCTCGGCAGCAGAT
The DNA here is from genome assembly GCA_964615365.1 of uncultured Spirochaetales bacterium. GTDB lineage: Bacteria > Myxococcota_A > UBA9160 > UBA9160 > UBA6930 > CAVXZE01. Next base: position 10,446 of record CAZTOU010000060.1, on the reverse strand, counting down.
CCGTGTAGTCGTCCACGGCCGCCGCGACGATGCGCCTGAAGGTTCGCGGCGGAATGCCCTCCGGAGCCCCGTAGTCCGGGACGATCCGCGGCCCCGCCGCGTCCGCATCCTCCTCCTCGGCGAGCAGGTCGATCTCGGGGTGGATGAGCTCGCGGGAGAAGCGATAGCGCCGCACCTCTCCGGTGACGCGGATCCTCCTTCCCTTGCGAAGCGCTCCTCGAACCGCCTCTCCACCGCGAAACCACTTGAGCGTCACGGCCCCGGTTTCGTCGCCGACCAGCGCCTGAAAGAGACGCCGCCCGCGACCACGGCGCGCAAGGAAATCTGCCGACAGCACCTCGCCGACGAAGGTCGCTCGAGTCCCCACCTCGAGGTCGCCGATCTGCGCGAAGCTTCGGCGATCGTCGTAGCGGCTGGGAAGGCGGAAGAGCAGGTCCACGACGCGCCCGAGGCCTCGCTTCGCCAGCGCGTCGGCGCGCTTCGGTCCGACCCCCGGCAGTCGGCCGACGGGGCGCGCCAGGGCCTGCTCGGCCCAGAGGGGATCGCGGAGGGGCTCGAGCAGGCCCTGGGCCTCCCGAATCGCGGCGATCCGCGCCTCGCCTTCCAGCGAGGTGGCGAAGCGCCGCGCGACCTTCTCCAGGATCAGGCGGGCATCGGGCGGAATCGCCAGAGAGGCGGCGCGTCGCGCCGCCCCGGCGACGCTCTCCTCCAGGTTGCGGACCCGGTCGACGCGCGCGAAATCGTCCTCGGCCGCGAAGCAGAGGGGCCTCCGGATCGCGTCGATGGCCTCTGACGAGGGAGTCGCACCCACGGCTCCTCCGTGTTCGAGCTCGCCGCTCCGCCGGTTCGCCGTGCCCCGGACTCTAGCCCACCGGGTCGGCCGCTACGGCCGGCAGGAGATACCGACTAGGATCGTTGCCCGCGCCGATGCACCTCCTGGAGTGCGCGAACGCCGATGGATCCCGCCCGCATGGCGCGGATGGCTCCGGCCGCCGCCCGGAGCGCAGCGAGGGTCGTGAAGTAGGGAAGCCCGCGGGTCAGCGCAGCACGTCGCATCGCGAAGGAATCGCGCACCGCGGAGGGCTCCTGCCGGACCGTGTTGAAGACGAGATCCACCTCGCCGGCCTCGATGCACTCGACCACGTCCGGATGCCCCCGGCCCGCCTTCGGGACCACCTTCACCGGGAATCCCAGGGCGTCGACCAGGCGGGCCGTCCCCTCGGTGGCGAGGATCTCGAAGCCGCCCTGGGCGATCTCCTCGATCACCTCTCCGATTCGCGGCTTGTCCTCCTGCCGGATCGAGAGCAGCACCCTGCCACTCATCGGGATGCTGTTGCCCGCTTCGATCTGGGACTTGGCGTAGGCCCTGCCGAAGTCCGAGTCGATCCCCATCACCTCGCCGGTGCTCTTCATCTCGGGACCGAGCACCGTGTCGACCCCCGGAAACTTCACGAAGGGGAAGACCGCCTCCTTCACGGAGTAGTGTCGGGGCCAGATCTCCTGGGTGAAGGCGAGCTCCCGCAGCGTCTTGCCGCTCATGACCAGCGCGCCGAGCTTCGCCAGCGGCCTTCCGATCGCCTTCGAGACGAAGGGAACGGTCCGCGATGCGCGGGGATTCACCTCGAGCACGTAGACCTCGTTGCCCTTGACCGCGTACTGAACGTTCATGAGCCCGCAGACCCCGAGCTCCAGGGCCAGCTTCCGGGTGGACTCGACGATCTCCTCCACGATGCCCTTGGAGAGGGAGAACGTCGGAATCGAGCAGGCGCTGTCCCCTGAGTGGACCCCCGCCTGCTCGATGTGCTCCATGACCCCGCCGATCACCACCTGCCTCCCGTCGGCGATCGCGTCCACGTCCACCTCGATGGCATCGGCCAGGAAGCGGTCCACCAGAACCGGATGCTCGGGGGAGGCCCGCACGGCAAATCGCATGTAGTCGGCCAGTGAATCGACGTCGTGCACGATCTCCATGGCCCGGCCACCGAGCACGTAGGAGGGCCGGACCAGGACCGGATAACCGATCCGCTTGGCGACCTGCTCGGCCTCCTCGAGGCTGCGCGCCACACCGCTCGGGGGTCGCCGAAGCTGGAGCTTCTCCAGCACCACCTCGAAGCGCTCGCGATCCTCGGCGCGGTCGATGGCGTCGGGCGGCGTTCCCAGGATCGGAACCCCGGCCCGCTCCAGAGGCAGGGCGAGCCGCAGAGGGGTCTGGCCACCGTACTGCACGATCACGCCCTCGGGCTTCTCGCGGTCCACGATCGCCAGCACGTCCTCCAGGGTCAGAGGCTCGAAGTAGAGGCGATCGCTGGTGTCGTAGTCCGTCGAGACGGTCTCGGGATTGCAGTTGACCATGATCGTCTCGAAGCCCGCCTCGTGCAGGGCGAAGGCGGCGTGGACACAGCAGTAGTCGAACTCGATTCCCTGCCCGATGCGATTCGGCCCTCCGCCGAGGATGACGATCTTGCGACGCCCCGTCGGACGGGCCTCGCACTCGTCCTCGTAGGTCGAGTAGAGGTAGGGCGTGTGGGCCTCGAACTCGGCGCCGCAGGTGTCCACCCGCTTGAAGACGGGTCGGACCCCCTCGCGGTGCCGCATCTCCCGGATCTCGTCCTCGCCGGTGGCCCAGAGACTGGCGAGCCGTCGGTCCGAGAAGCCCACCTGCTTGGCGGGGCGCAGCCAGGCGGGGCGCTCCGACGCGACGGCGGCGGCGAGGTCCGCTTCCATCACGACGAGGTCGCGGAGGTTTCCCAGGAACCACGGGTCGATCTTCGAGCGTCGATGGATCTCCTCGAGCTCCACCCCGCGCCGGAAGGCCTCGGCAATGGCCCAGGGACGACCGGGCCGCGGCTGGTCGATCTCCCTCCAGAGCTTGGCCATTCCCTCTTCGCCATCGGGAACGTCGGGCCGCTCCAGCCCCGCGTGACCGATCTCCAGAGAGCGCAGCGCCTTCTGGAAGCTCTCCTTGAAGGTCCGGCCGATCGCCATCACCTCCCCCACCGACTTCATCTGGGTGGTGAGGAGACTGTCGGTGCTGGGGAACTTCTCGAAGGTGAAGCGCGGCACCTTGGTGACCACGTAGTCGATGCTGGGCTCGAAGCTGGCCGGCGTCACGCGAGTGATGTCGTTGGGAATTTCGTCGAGGGTGAAGCCGACGGCGAGCTTGGCGGCGATCTTGGCGATCGGAAAACCGGTGGCCTTCGACGCCAGCGCCGAGGATCGCGAGACCCGCGGGTTCATCTCGATCACCACCAGCGAGCCATCGTCGGGATTGACGGCGAACTGGATGTTCGACCCCCCGGTGTCGACGCCGATCTCGCGGATGATGGCCACGGCCGCGTCCCGCATCACCTGGTATTCCCGGTCGGTCAGGGTCTGGGCGGGTGCGACGGTGATCGAGTCACCGGTATGGACCCCCATCGCGTCGAAGTTCTCGATGGAGCAGATGATGACGACGTTGTCCGCCCCGTCGCGCATCACCTCGAGCTCGTACTCCTTCCAGCCGAGCACGCTCCGCTCGATCAGGCACTCGTGGCGCGGCGACTGCTGGAGCGCCCACCTCACCAGGGGCTCGAACTCCTCCTCGGTGAAGGCGATGCTGCCCCCGGTGCCGCCGAGGGTGAAGCTGGGGCGGATGATCGCTGGGATGCCGGTATCCAATACGATTCGCCGCGCCTCCTCGAGGGAGTGGGCGTAGCCCGAGACCGGCAGCGAGAGGCCGATCTTCCTCATTGCGTCCCGGAACTGATCGCGGTCCTCGGCCTTCATGATCGCGTCGAGCTGGGCACCGATCAGCGCCACGTCGAAGCGAGCGAGCACGCCGGCCTCGGCGAGCTCGACCGCGAGGTTGAGACCCGTCTGTCCGCCGATGGTGGGAAGCAGGGCATCCGGCCTCTCGGCCTCGATGATCTTGGTCAGGGTTTCGACGGTCATCGGCTCGATGTAGGTGCGATCCGCCAGCTCCGGGTCGGTCATGATGGTCGCCGGGTTCGAGTTCAGCAGCACCACCCGGTAGCCCTCCTCCCGGAGAGCCTTGCAGGCCTGGGTGCCCGAGTAGTCGAACTCGCACGCCTGACCGATCACGATCGGGCCGGATCCAATCACCAGAATCGAGTGGATGTCGTCCCGCCTGGGCACTAGCTTCCCATCGCGATCTGGGCGCCGCTGATCTCCTCGCCCGCCTTGCGGCGTGCGACCAGCTCGCGAAAGCGGCGAAAGAAGTAGCGGGCATCGTGGGGCCCGGGAGAGGCCTCGGGGTGGTACTGCACCGAGAAGAGCGGCCGAGACCGGTGGGCGAGGCCTTCCACGGTCTGGTCGTTCAGGTTGAGGTGGGTGATCTCCACCGGCTCCCCGGCCTGGCGCAGGGACTCGGCGTCCACCGCGTATCCGTGGTTCTCGGCGCAGATCGCCACCCTTCCGGTGGCGAGGTCCTTGCCCGGCTGGTTGCCCCCGTGGTGCCCGAACTTGAGCTTCTTGATCCTGCCACCGAGGGAGAGACCCAGGATCTGGTGGCCCAGGCAGATCCCGAAGAGCGGGAGCTCCATCGCCAGGTCGCGCACGTGCTCCCGGACGCCCCGGACGGCGCGCGGGTCTCCCGGGCCGTTGGAGAGAAAGATCGCGTCGGGGCAGAGCGCCCGCACCTCCGAGGCGCTGGTGCGGGCCGGCACCACGGTGACGTCGAAGCCCTCGTCGTAGAGGAGCCGAAGGATGTTCCGCTTCACGCCGTAGTCGTAGGCCACCACATGCAGGACGGGGCTCGGCCGGTCCTGCCGGGGCAGCTGGCCCGAGATCCCTCCCCACTCGGTACTGCTCCACGGGTAGGGCCGTTCGCAGGTGACCTCGGCCACCAGATCCCTGCCGTCCAGGGGCGGCGCACTACGAGCCCGCTCGACCAGCTGAAGCTCGTCCTGGAAGCCGGGATCGGTGCTCAGCGCTCCCATCTGGAAGCCCTGATCGCGGATGCGGCGCACCAGCGCACGGGTGTCGATGCCCGCGATGGCGGGAATGCCGTAGCGCTCCAGGTAGGCGGGCAGGGATTCCCGGGAACGCCAGTTGCTCGGCGCCGAGAAGGGCTCCTTCACGACGAAGCCCTGCAGATGCGGCCGCTCCGCCTCCTCGTCCTCGGGATTGACGCCGACGTTGCCGATCTGGGTGTAGGTCATGGTGACCAGCTGGCCGGCGTAGGAGGGATCCGTGAGGATCTCCTGATACCCGGTCAGGCTGGTGTTGAAGCAGACCTCACCGACACCGACGCCTTCACCGCCAAAGGCGTATCCCCGAAAAACGGTCCCATCCGCGAGCGCAAGACGTGCGGGACGCAGCGGGACGCTCCTCGAGGTCATGGGGCGAGGACACCTCGATCGACGTCGTAGACGAGTCGACCCCCGACGATCGTCGCCACGGCTCGACCCTGGAGCGTCTGTCCGGCCCAGGGAGAGTTCCGGCTCTTGGAGTAGCCCTTGTAGGGATCGTAGGTCCACTGTCGCTCGGGATCGATGACGACCACATCCGCCGGAGATCCGGTGTCGAGCCTCCCTCCTTCCACACCCAGGATCCTCGCGGGGTTCACCGTCAGGCGTCGGATCAGCTGCAGGGGCGTGAGATCCTCCCTTCGCACCAGGTCGAGGACGACGGGAAGGGCCGTCTCGAGGCCGAGGACGCCGGAAGGCGCCGTCGTGAACTCGACCTCCTTCTCGTGAACGGCGTGGGGCGCGTGGTCCGTCGCCACGGCGTCGATGGTCCCGTCGACCAGCCCTTGCCGGCAAGCCTCGACGTCGGCGACGGAGCGCAGCGGCGGCGCCATCTTGGTATTGGTGTCGAAGCCCAGGGTCGCCTCGTCGGTGAGGGTGAGATGGTGTGGCGTCGCCTCCGCAGTTACATGAAGCCCGCGGTTGCGCGCCTCGCGGATCGACTCCACCGCACCCGCCGTTGAGACGTGGGCCACGTGGAGGTGCGCGCCGGTGACTTCCGCCAGCATCAGATCCCGCGCCACCTGCACCATCTCGGCCACGGCGGGATTGGCCGGCAGCCCGAGACGCGTTGAGACCGGCCCCTCGTTCACCACCCCCTTGCCGACCAGGGTGCGGTCTTCGGCGTGAACGATCACGGGTGCCTCGACGAGCTTCGAGTACATGAGCACCCGCCGCTGAACGCCGCTGTCCATGATGGTCATGCCGTCGTCGCTGAACCCGACGGCACCGGCCTCCACCAGAGCCACCATCTCGGTCATCACCTCGCCGGAGAGACCCTTGGTGGCGGCGGCGATCGGATAGACCCTGGCCGGCGAATCCTGGCGAGCGCGATCCAGGATGTAGTCGGTGACGGAGGGATCGTCGTTCACCGGATTCGTGTTCGCCATGCAGGCCACGGCGGTGAAGCCGCCAGCGACCGCTGCGCGTCCACCCGACCCGATGTCCTCCTTGTACTCCTGCCCCGGCTCCCGGAGATGGGTGTGGATGTCGATGAGCCCCGGTGTGATCCAGAGACCCTCGGCATCGATGATCTCGGCATCGCTCGCCTCGATCGAGTTCTCGACTGCGGCGATCCGACCGTCCTCGATCAGAACGTCACCCGGCGCATCGCGGTCCGTGGCGGGATCGAGGATCCGCCCCCCTCGGATCAGAATTCGGCCCACCCTTCTACTCCTCCTCGCGTTCCACTCTCTTGCGACCGGCGAGGAGATAGAGGACGGCCATGCGAATGGCCACTCCGTTCCGCACCTGGTCCAGGATCACGCTCGGCCGGTGGTCGGCCAGGTCGTGGGAAAGCTCGACACCCCGGTTCACGGGTCCCGGGTGCATCACGATGGCGTCGTCCTTGGCGTAGCGAAGCTTGGCGCGATCCACGCCGAAGGTCGCCGAGTACTCGCGCACGCTCGGGAAGAGGGCTCCCGCCAGCCGCTCGAACTGGATCCGGAGCGCCATCACCACGTCCGCTCCGTCGATCGCCTCTCGGAGCGATGTGAAGCCCTTGACACCGAGGCTCTCCACGTCCACCGGAAGCATCGTCGGGGGCGCGGCAAGACGCACCTCGGCGCCCATCTTGCGGAACGCGTAGATATCGGATCGGGCGACCCGCGAGTGCGCGACGTCGCCGATGATCGTCACCGTGAGTCCGTCGATCCTTCCCTTCTGCTCGCGCACCGTGAGGAGATCGAGCAGGGCCTGAGTGGGGTGCTCGTGTGCACCATCCCCTGCGTTGATCACCGGCGCCCCGAGCTCGTCCGCGATCCGCTTGGGAACTCCCGACACGGAGTGGCGAACCACCACCGCGTCCGGGGCCATCGCGTCCAGGTTCTTTGCCGTGTCGAGGATGGTCTCGGCTTTGGTGAGGCTCGAGGACGCGGCTGTGAAGTTCACCACGTCCGCGGAGAGCCGCTTGCCGGCGATCTCGAAGCTGGTTCGGGTCCGCGTCGATGGCTCGAAGAAGAGGTTCACGATGGTGCGGCCGCGAAGGGTCGGCACCTTCTTCACGTCCCTCCGGCCGACCTCCTGCATGCGCTCCGCGGTCTCGAGGATCGTCTCGATGTCGGAGCGCTCGAGGTCCTCGATTCCGAGGAGCCCTCTTCCCATCATTCTTCGGCCCTCCCCCCTTCGGCAATGACGACCACCTCGAGCGGTCTCTGGTAGCTGCCGTTCCGCGCCCGCAGCTTCACGAGTTCGTCCCGCTTGGTCGGAATGTTCTTTCCCACGTAGTCGATCTTGATGGGCAGCTCCCGATGGCCGCGATCGACGAGCGCCACGACCTGCACGGCCCGAGGCCTCCCGAAGTCCATCAACGCGTCCATCGCTGCTCGGATGGTTCGTCCGGTGCTGGCGACATCGTCCACCAGGATCACCACCTGGTCATCCACCGCCGAGGGCATCTCCGTCCGGCGCAGGGGCGGCCGGGCGCCGCTGCCGGTCAGATCGTCGCGATACAGGGTGGTATCGAGAATCCCCACCACCGCATCCAGATTGGCGATGTCGTGGAGATTCGCCGCCAGCTGCCGCGCCAGGGGAACGCCCCCGTTGGGAACGCCCACCAGGTAGAGATCGTTCAGCTCCTCGTTTCGCTCGACGATCTCGTGCGCGATCCGCATCAGAGCGCGGCTGATGGCAAGGTCGTCCAGGATGACCTGGCCGGAGATTTCGGCGCCCTCGGCCTGATCAGGCTGCACAGGGCCGCCGCGGGGGGAGTCGTTCGTCATCTTCGGACCTTTTCCCGCCTCGCTGGACGGAGTTAAAAGAGACCGCTCATCAAGGTGGCCTCATCATACACGTCCCGCACAGACGGCGCCAATAGAGGATCCGACCCGGCCCGAGAAACTGCGCAGTTTCCGCTTCAGCAAAACGCGGTTCGGCGCGGAGAGAGGCTCGGTCAAACGACGTTACGGATATCTCGCCTAGAGGCACCCGTGAAAGCGACCCATCCGAGTCCATCGCATCTTGCCGGTGAGATTCTCCCACCAGGTCAGGGGGTTCAGAAGAGAGAACCAGCTGCCGCTCCAGTCCCAGGACCAGTAGAGGAAGCCGGCCGGGCCCTCCAGCTCTTCGAGCCGCACGGTGCCGAACTTGCGGCCGTCGTAGGAGTTGTCGCGATTGTCGCCCATGAAGAGATAGCGGCCGGGCTTGATGGTCCGCGGCTCCATGTCGATCCCCGCCCGGAGGGGATCGTCGAGAATCCGGTGGCGACATTCTCCCAGGGTCTCGATGTAGACGCGGAGCTCGCGCCCGGTCGAATCGGCGAAGCTCTCGGCGGCCGGCTCCCTTTGGAGGCGCTCTCCGTTCACGTAGAGCCGGCCGTCGCGCATCTCCACCCGATCACCGGGCAGGCCGACGAGCCTCTTGACGAACGCCTCGGCGGAGAGATCGGGCCGTTGATCCGCCGGGTAGATGCCGCGGGGGCCTCTCCCCAGGTTGAAGACCACGACCTCTCCTCGCTCCGGCTCCCGGTAGCCGGGGATCTGGAGATCCGTGAAGGGGATCCGCGGACCGTAGGCGAGCTTGTTCACGAAGACGTGATCTCCCACCAGCATGGTGGGCAACATGGAGTCCGAGGGGACGTAGAACGACTGGAACATGAAGGTTCGAATCAGCAGCGCGACCCCCACGGCCATGAGGAGGCTCGGGAGATCATTGGACTTCTGCTTCTTCTCTCGACTCATTTGATCGTGTCTCCGATCCGGTCCCAACGCATCTTCTCGCTGAAGAGGCTCCACCAAGTGCGTGGCTGCAGCAGCTCGCCCCAGCTTCCGTTCCAGTCCCAGGACCAGTAGAGGATGAAGGCCGGCCCCTTGAACTCCTCGAAGCGCACCGTTCCCCAGCTCCTGCTGTCGTTCGAGTGGTCCCGGTTGTCCCCCATCATGAAGTAGCGACCGGGCTCGACCCGAACCGGCGGATGGTCGCGGGACGGCGCTCTGGGGTCCGTGAGGACCGCGTGGGGTCTCCCGTCCAGCAGCTCGACCTGCGCCCGAAGGGAGCGGTCGATCTGATCGACGTAGCCGGTGCGGAGCTCCCGACGATCGAGTGGCACCCCGTTCACCTTCACCATCCGATCGGTGACCTCGATGGTGTCCCCGGGCATTCCGATCACCCGCTTCACGAAGCGGTCTCGCGGGAGATCCGCATGCTTGTCGGCCGGGTAGATCCCGCCGCCCCGCCGCGCCACCTCGAAGACGACCACGTCGCCCCGTCGGGGCTCGCGGAGAGCCGGGAACCTCCAGTCGGTGAAGGGGACCTTCGCGCCGTACAGGAACTTGTTCACGAAGAGGTGATCGCCGACCAGCAGCGTCGGAAGCATCGACTCCGACGGAATCCGGAACGGCTCGATCACGAAGGCCCGGATTCCCAACGCGATCAGCACGGCGAATCCGATCGTCGTCAGCTGATCGAGAAAGGACGGCGAGGGCTTCTCGGACCTCACCTCCTCGGGAACGGGTTCGGTCCGCGCGCTCATTCACTCTCCTGGGCGAGCGCCTTCAGGAAGTAGTCGCGGGTCATGCGAAGACCGTCGACGATGGGGACCTTCGGCTCCCAGTCGAGCTCGCGACGGGCAAGGGTGATGTCGGGACGACGGACCTTCGGATCGTCCGCCGGGAGCGGCCTGAAGACGATCCGGCTCTGGCTCCCGGCCAGCTCGATCACCTCCTTCGCGAGCTCGAGCATGGAGATCTCCGCCTCGCTGCCGAGGTTCACGGGACCGACGTAGCTCGAACCCAGCAGACGCCAGATGCCTTCGATGAGATCGTCGATGAAGCAGATCGAGCGGGTCTGGGAGCCGTCACCGTAGACCGTCACCTCTTCGCCTCGGATCGCCTGGGTGAAGAAGTTCGGAATCGCGCGGCCGTCGTCGATCTGCATGCGGGGGCCGAAGGTGTTGAAGATGCGGGCGATGCGAACGTCGACGCCGTGATGCCGGTGGTAGGCCATGGTCATCGCCTCGGCGAAGCGCTTGGCCTCGTCGTAGACG
>CAZTOU010000059.1:0-33077 GCA_964615365.1 uncultured Spirochaetales bacterium | reverse complement strand
TGTCGTCGAACATTGCTTGGCCAATCGGGAACCTTTAGACTGTATGCTGATAAGGAGGCTGCCGCGTCGGAGGGGTCGCGGGGCGCCTCGGTCGACTTTCGGTGGGGGCTGGTTATCAGTACAATGCCGCGTTCTTGGGGGGCCTCAACTCAAAGGGACTGAGCTGGAAATGGGACTGAAGACTTGTAAGTACGGTGGGACCAGCGTGGCTGACGCCAGAAAGCTGCGGCAGGTCAAGGCGATCGTCGAGGCGGACCCGGAACGGCGCTATGTGGTGCCGTCGGCGCCGGGGAAGCGCAGCCCGGACGACGTCAAGGTCACGGACATGCTCTACGCCTGCCACAAGCGCGGTCAGGCCGGGGAGCCTGCCGACGCGGTGTTCGAACCGATCCGGGAGCGATACCAGGAGATCATCAAGGATCTGGGTCTGGGTCTGGATCTGAGCCCCTATCTGGACGAGGTCTGTCAGCAGCTGTCGGCGGGTGCCAGTGAGGACTACGCGGCCAGCCGTGGCGAGTACCTGAACGGCTTTCTGGTGGCGGACCTGCTGGGCTACGAGTACGTGGATGCCGCCGAGATCATTCACTTCGACGCCAATGGTCGCTTCGACGCCGATTGGACCCAGGACTCCGTCAGCAAGCGGCTGGCGGGAATCAGCCACGCGGTGGTGCCCGGCTTCTACGGATCGCTGCCGGACGGCTCGATCAAGACCTTCTCGCGGGGGGGCACCGACATCACCGGGGCCATCGTGGCTCGCGGTACCGCGTCCGACGTCTACGAGAACTGGACGGATGTCTCGGGCCTGCTGATGGCCGACCCGCGCATCGTCGAGAGCCCGCGCACCATCGACGTCTTGAGCTACCGCGAGCTCCGCGAGCTCGCCTACATGGGCGCGACGGTGCTGCACGACGAGGCGATCTTCCCGGTGCGGCAGGCGGGAATCCCCGTCCACGTCCGCAATACCGACACCCCGGACGTGGAAGGGACCCGGATCATCCGCGACATGGGCGACACGCCGCCGAGCGGGCAGATCACGGGGATCGCGGGGCGAAAGGACTTCACCATCATCGCCCTCGAGAAGACCCTGATGAATGCGGAGATCGGATTCGGTCGTCGCCTGCTGGAGGTGCTCGAGGATCACGAGATCAGCTGGGAGCACATGCCGAGCGGGATCGACAGCCTCAGCATCGTGATCAAGGACAGCGAGCTGGGAGACAAGCGCGAGTCGGTGATCGCGAGGATCGAGAAGGAGTGTCAGCCGGATTCGATCGAGGCCCACTCGGGCATCGCCCTGATCGCCACGGTGGGTCGGGGCATGAACCACATCCCCGGCATGTCCGGATCCCTGTTCGGCGCCCTGGCAGGAGCCGGCGTGAACGTCCGCATGATCGACCAGGGTTCGAGCGAGCTCAACATCATCGTGGGCGTCGATGCGGCGGACTTCGAAAAGGCGATGCGCGCCATCTACCAGGCCTTCGCCGGATGACGCCGAGGCGCCTCTCGGGAGGTTGAGTGCGGCGGGTTCGCTGACTCTCGGGCGCCCCGCAAGCTCGGTTCTCCATCAAGTCCCGCCGTAACGCGCGATCCACGAAGCGCGAAGGTGCTCGAGTATCGTCGGGTAGACGACGAAGCGACGGAAGGGCTCGATCAGGGCCATGTAGACGGGCGTCAGCATCGATACCGGCTTGACGTAGATCCCCCAATAGAACCGGTACCCGGTGGGTGTGCGCTGGAGAGTCATACACGAGAAGGCGTGAACTGTGACGTTCCGGATCTCGCTGAGAAGCTCCTGCGGGAAGACGTACAGCAACTGGAAGGGGCCGTCTTTCGTACCTGGAGCGACCAGGGAACGCGCTCTCTGCTCGTCGGTGAGCCGGTGGATGTAGGACGAAGCCCCGGACGCGTCGGCCTCTCGACCCAGCCCCAGCCCGCGACCCAGCAAGAAGCGGAGCGAGAAGAGAGCCCCGACGAGTGGACTGGCCGAGGCGAGGCGCTCCGGTGAGAGAAGAGGGCGCAGGTCCGAGATGGTTCGATCGGCCCCGCCTCCGGGTAGATCCACGGCAGAGACGTCGCGCAGCGGTACGTCCCTGAGGAACGAATGGGCCTCGAGATCCAGGGCCTCGAACTCCTGGTGGGAAACGCGCATCCTGTACCTTCCGACGCCCCCACCGAGATCGGCAACGGGGGGGGCAGGGTACCAAGGGAGGGTGTTCGGGCAATGCGGGAGCGGGCTTCGAGTGGATTCCGTGATGGAGGAGTCGGCAAGGCCGGAGTCGACCGGGGTGATTCGTGCGATCTCGTCCTCCGAGGTGGCCGCATCTACACGGTGGACTCCCGGCGGCCCTGGGCCGAGGCCCTGGCCATTGGGGGAGGGCGGTTTCTCCGGGTCGGTGGCAACGGCGAGGTGGAGGGGCTGATCGGCGAGGACACCGAGGTCGTGGATCTCGAAGGCCGACTGGTCATCCCCGGCATCTACGACACGCACGTGCATCTCGTCACCGCGGTGCATTTTGCCCGTTCTCACTGCAGGCTTCCGGAGCCGGTCTCCAATCCCGGCGTCGACGATTACCTGTCGGCGATCGAGAAGACGCATCGGGAAGGCGGAGGGATCGAGGACGGGTGGTTCCTCGGAGGGATCTGGTCTCCCTTTTCCTTCGCCCTGGGAGGTCCCCGACGGGAGATGCTGGACGAGATCCTCGGCGACGTTCCGGCCTTTCTGGTGGATACCACGATTCACTCCGCCTGGGTGAATTCGGCGGCCCTCCGGATCGCGGGCATCGACAAGAACACGCCGGACCCCCCGTTCGGGATGATCGTCAGAGACGCCGACAGCGGTGAGCCCACCGGCTATCTGGTCGAGTACTCGGGGATGGCGATGGTCGGTCGCCACATCCCGCGGCTGCCGACCGCCCGGAGGATGGAGCTGGCCGAGCGGGGAATCGCCGAGCTGAACTCCCACGGAGTGATCGGCTTCTGTGAGGCGGCCTCGGAGGAGGCCGATCTCGTCGCTCTCCACCGGCTGGCCCGGGACGGGCGCCTCGATGCCCGCATCCTGACCAGGAATCTCGTGGTGCAGGCAGGATCCATCGAGGAGGATCTTCCCACCGCGGAGGAGATCGCGTCCCTGGGAGCGAGATACAGCGCCGGCAGACTCGACGGCTTCGGGGCGAAGATCTACGTCGACGGAATCTCCATGAACGACACCGTCGCATTCCTCGATCGGCAGGTTCCCTTCGAGATGCCCTATCGCCACGGGGACCTGACGATTTCTCCGGAGAGGCTCACGCAGGCGGTCACGGAGATCGACCGGCACCGGCTGCCGATCATGATGCACTGCATCGGCGACAAGGCGCTCCGGGTGGCGCTGGACGCGGTGGAGGCGGCCCGCACGGAAAACGGTGACAGCGGTGTGCGTCACTGCATCACCCACGGGTTCTTCGCCTCTCCCCAGGACATCCCTCGGTACTCGGAGCTGGGCGTCGCCCTCAGCCTGCAGACCTGGGCGAGCACGAATTCCGACTTCCAACTGGTCGTGACGCCGCGCATCGGAGAGGAGAGATGGGGGAGAGCGTTCCCCTACAAGAGCATGATGGATGCGGGAGCGAGCCTCAGCATCGGAAGTGACTGGCCGTGTGTCACCGCCTTGTGCAACCCGTTTCCGGGACTGGCCATGGTCTCGACTCGCATCGACCCCTTCCACCCGGAGCGCGGCGTCTTCAATCCGCAGGAGCGACTCACGATCGAGGAGCTCATCCCGATGCTGACCCTGAACGGCGCCAGGCTCATGGGCCTGGAGGAGATCTCGGGATCGATCGAGGTCGACAAGTCCGCCGACCTGGTGGTGCTCGATCGCAACATCCTCGAGTGTCTCCCCGAGGAGCTTGCCGAGACGCGGGTCCTGCTGACGCTGCTCGAGGGAAGCCCCGTATACCACGCCGAAGACTCGCCGATGCTGCGGTCGGCTGTCGATCCGAAGACGACGACCATGTGGCGTTGAGAGGTCGGGCCGCGCCCGGTGAGCTTCGCGCGGGAGGTGGTCGAGCAGAAGCTCGCTGAGGTGGAGACCCTGTCCTCCGCAAGGGTGCTCACGGCCTCCCTCGATCTCCGCGGTTCTCTGCTCGACATCCTCGCCTGACGACCGCACAGCTCGGCAAGCCCGGATCATTCATGAGCGCCCTACTGCGGACCTCGCGACGAGCTTCATGAACAATCCGGGCTAAGGCATTTCACCGACCACCTCCGCACAAGACCCGACCAAGCTCTCCTCGCATTCTGCCGATATCCCGAGTCATTGGCAGGGGGGGGCTCCATGGCAGCGGGAAGGGAGGTCTTCGTAGCGCGTCAGCCGATCCTCGACCGGCGCCGCCAGGTCGTGGGCTACGAGCTGCTCTATCGGAACTCGAGCCAGGCCACCCGCGCGGAGATCCAGGACTTCGAGCAGGCAGCGCTGCAGACACTCCTCGGGGTGTTCGTGGATGTGGGTACTGAGGCTCTGCTGGGATCGCGACTGGGCTTTCTCAACGTACCGGTGAAGCTCCTCTGCAGTGATGCCGTCGAGGCGCTACCCCAGAGCCAGACCGTCCTCGAGATCCTGGAATCCGTCCCGGGCGACGCGCAGATTCGCGAGCGCTGCCTCGAGCTTCGGCGGCGCGGCTTCACCCTGGCGCTCGACGACTTCGGGCCGAACGACCCGCGCGAGCCGCTGCTCTCCGCCGTGGACTGGGTCAAGGTCGACCTCCTGGCCGTCGATGCCCGCAAGCTCCGGAGCTGGATCCCGCGGCTCCGACGGTCCGGTCCGCGACTGCTGGCGGAGAAGGTCGAGTCGTCCGAGGACTTCGAGCGCTGCCAGCGCCTGGGCTTCGAGCTGTTCCAGGGCTTTTTCTTCGCTCGGCCGGAGACGCTTTCCGGGAAGAATCTGGATCCGGCGCACAGCGTGATCCTCGACATTCTCGGCAAGCTCCGAAGCGAAGCCGACCTGGGAAACATCGAGGGAGCGTTCAAGCAGCACGCGGCGCTCGGCGTGAACCTCCTGCGCCTCGTCAACTCCGTGGCCCTCTCTCGGGGACAGGAGATCGCGACGGTGCGCCAGGCACTCGTGCTGCTCGGCGGGCGGCAGCTCGAACGGTGGCTCATGCTGCTGCTCTTTGCGGGAAGCGACCCGAATGGCGTGTCGAGTCCGCTGCTCCGCACCGCCGCCACGCGCGGTCGCGTGATGGAGCTGATCTGCATGTCCGCAAGCCACGCGGAAGGCAAGGAGGAGAGCGACCGCGCCTTCCTGATCGGGATGCTTTCGTTGCTCGACGCGCTTCTCGGGGCGCCGCTCGATGATCTCCTGAGCCGCCTGCGCGTGGATGACGAGATTCGCGCGGCCTTGCTCGAGCGGGCCGGCCAGGCCGGGATTTTGCTCGACCTGGCGGTGCACCTCGAGCGGGGCGGCTTCGCCGCCGTGGAGTCGCTGCTCGAGAATCTGGCGGTGGACCCCGAAACGCTCCTCCGAGCCCAACTCGACGCCAACCTCTGGGTCGACGCGCTCGAGACCCAGCAGGCTTGACGGGCTAGAGGAACGCCTCGAGGGAGGATCGGGTCAGGAGCGGCTCTCCAGCTTCCGGAGATTCTTCTCGTGGCCCCGCCGGCTCAGGTCGTAGCCGGTCACGAAGAGGAATGCCACGAAGAACAGCCCGGCGACCAGCGGGGCGGTCACCAGTCCCAGACGAAACAGCGTGTCCGGATCGACCTCACCCGGCTTTGCGTCCACGGGAAAGCGGATCGCTGTGAGTACCAGCCCCGCGACGAAGGTCCCCGCTCCCGCGACCACCTTGGCGGAGAAGCTCCGCGTGGCGAGGAGGAGCCCCTCCTCTCTCCTGCCCGTCGTGATCTCGATTTCTTCGACCAGGTCGGCCGTCATCGCCGTCAGGAGAATGCTCGCCGAGATGACGATGCCGACCTCGATCATGCCGTGCGCCATCAGAATCGGCAGAAGCCATGAGCTCTCGTTGCCCGGAAACAGCTCGAGCAGCCGGAGAGCGACCGGCAGCGAGCCGAAGACGATCCCGACGATGATCAGACCGAGTGCGGCTCGCTTCTTCTCGTAGCGCCTGGAGACCGATGGAGCGACCACCAGTGCGATCAGGGCGGAGCCGAACTGCAGCAGCACGATGAAGAAGATCTCCCCCGGCTCGAGTTCCCAGAAGTAGGTGTTGAAGTAGAGGTTCAGGGAGGTGCTCACGCCGGCGGCAAGGGCCATGAACAACCCGGCGACGAAGAGCAAGAGGAACGACCGGTTGGAGAGCGTCTGTTTCAGCTCCCGGACGATTCGCAGGATGTCAAACGGCTTTGGAGGCTCGGGCTTGCGAAGATGGGGAATGTAGCTGTGAGTGCCTCGCGCAGAGACCAGAATGGCCGTCAGGATGATGAGTGCGCCGACCAGTCCGTAGATGTGGTAGCCGTTCGGATTGAGCTGCCCGCTGGGAAACTCCGGAGTGGACTCGAAGAAGACCCCGTACATCAGGGCTGCCATCGTCAGGCCGCCCGACCAGCCGAAGAAGAAGCGATAGCTGAAGAGGGACGTACGCTGGTCGTAGTCCCGGCTCAGCTCCGGGCCGAGCGCCGAGCTCGGAATCTCGTAGAAGGTGATCAGCGTTCGTACCAGGACGGCCAGCGTGATCAGGTAGAGCAACAGCGTCCGGCTGCTCATCCCCGCGGCTGGATTCCACAGGAAGTAGAACCCGACCGCGACCGGTACCGCCGAGAAGTACATGAACGGGTGACGACGTCCCCAACGGGAGCGCCAGCGGTCGGAGATGTATCCCACCAGCGGGTCCGAGACTGCGTCGACCAGGAGTGCCAGGAACAGCGCCAGCCCCACCAGCTTCGGGGACAATCCCATGACCTGGGTGTAGAAGAAGAGCAGGAAGTAGGAGAACCCGTTGTCCTTGACCCCGAACGCCACCGAGCCGAATCCGTAGAGGAGCTTCGTGGCTCGCGTGAGAGGCGGGTTGGGCACGGCGATCATCGAAGATGCTTCGAACCTCCGGCCGGGCAGTGTCTCGGCGTTGGCGGGCTCGGTCAACCCGTGGCGCCCCGCGGATCGGTCCGGCGCGGCGCGCACGCCTGTAAGTACGCGATCGCCCACGCGGAATTCCGACGGCGAGCCCCGATCGCCGAAGCGGGAGCCATTCCGCAGCCCGGTCCGGAGACCTATCCTCCCGGTATGGAGTACACCTATCTGGGAAACACGGGAGTTCGGGTCTCGCGTCTCTGCCTGGGATGCATGAGCTACGGCTCGTCCGACTGGCGGCCCTGGGTGCTCGACGAGGAGGCTTGCGAGCCCTTCTTCCGGCGAGCCGTCGAGGCGGGCATCAACTTCTTCGACACGGCGGACGCCTACTCACTGGGCCGCAGCGAAGAAGTGACGGGCAAGTTCCTGCGCAAGTACGCGAATCTCGATGAGGTGGTCGTCGCCACCAAAGTCTTCTTCCCGATGACCAAGGGCCCCAACATGGGGGGCTTGTCGCGCAAGCACATCCAGCAGGCTTGCGAGGCCAGCCTGCGTCGACTGGGAATCGACTGCATCGATCTGTATCAGATCCACCGCTTCGATCCACACTCTCCCATGGAGGAGACCCTCTCTGCATTGGATCAGCTCGTCGCGCAGGGCAAGGTCCGCTACATCGGTGCGAGCTCCATGTACGCCTGGCAGTTCGCCCGGGCCTTGCACCTGGCCGACGCCCGCGGTCTCACCCGATTCACCACCATGCAGAACCACTACAACCTGGTCTACCGGGAGGAGGAGCGGGAGATGATGCCGCTATGTGAGGCCGAAAGGGTCGGGGTGATTCCCTGGTCGCCGCTGGCCCGGGGGCTCCTGGCCGGCGGCCGTCGCTCCCTCGACGACGATTCGAGCACCACGCGCGCCAGCAGCGACGGGTTCTTCCGGCATCTCTACGATCAGCCCTCCGATTGGGACGTCGTGCAGGCCGCTGCGCAGGTGGCGGACCAGCGCGGAGACCCTCCCGCCCAGGTGGCCCTGGCCTGGCTCCTGTCGCGTCCCGCGGTGACGGCACCCATCATCGGCGCCACCAAGCTGGAACACCTCGAGGTGGCGATCGGAGCGGTGGACGTCGAGCTGTCGCCCGAGGAGATCAACCAGCTCGAAGCGCCCTATCGCCCTCACCCGGTCCGGGGATTCAGTTAGTCCGCAGCTCGGGCTTCGAAGGGGACCACGACATGGCCAAGCTCATCAAGAACATCTGGATGTGGATCAGCGTGGGCGACCTCGAGACGGAGCTGCTCCAGGCCGAGCAGGAGGGACGAGAGATCGCCGAGCTTCGCCCGCGGTTTCGCCGCCTGATGCGTCTCGGCGACGAGGCGCTCTTCGAGGAGAAGAACCAGCGGAAGGCGGCCGAGCTGCTGGACCGCGTGCAGCAGGCGAAGCTTCGCAGGGGCTACCCGTACCAAGAGCCCTCCGATCTGCCCTCGATCCGCGCGCTCCGCGGGCGCGGCCCGCGGTCGTTCCGGAAGCGCCTGCCTGACAAGGCCATCGCCGACCGCATTGCCGGCGCGTGGCTGGGACGCTGCGCGGGCTGCCTGCTGGGCAAGCCCGTCGAGGGCAAGCGCACGCCGGAGCTGTGGGGATTCCTCAAGGCGACGAGGCAGTGGCCGCTGGCGGACTACATCCGCTTCGGCGTCCGGGGCAAGGCTGCGAAGGAGTTCCCGGAAATGGTCAACCGCAGATGGTTCGACACGGTCGACCACATGCCCGTCGACGACGACACCAACTACACGCTGACCGGCGTGCTGATCGTCGAGCGATGTGGAGCGGAGTTCACCCCTGCGGACGTCGCGCAGTTCTGGCTGGGTGACATCCCGCTCTTGTGGACCTGCACTGCCGAGCGCATCGCGTACCGGAACTTCGCCCTGCAGGTCCAGCCGCCGGCGAGCGCGTCCTACCGCAACCCGTACCGCGAGTGGATCGGCGCGCAGATCCGCGCCGACGGGCTGGCCTACACCGCCGTGGGAAACCCGCAGCTCGCGGCCGAATTCGCCTGGCGCGACGCGTGCATCAGTCACGTGGGGAACGGGGTCTACGGTGAGATGCTGATGGCTGCGATCATCGCAGCCGCGCCCTATCGCGATGACGCGGCGGGCCTGCTCACGATCGGCCTGTCGGAGATCCCCCGCACCAGCCGCCTGCACGCCGACGTCACGGCGGTGATCGACTGGCACGAGCAGGGGGCGAGCTACGACGAGGCGATCGCGCAGATCCACTCCCGCTGGGACGAGCGTCGTCCGCACGACTGGTGTCACACCGATTCCAACGCCATGATCTGCGCCGCAGCCCTGCTGTACGGCGAGGGCGACTTCGGCCGGAGCATCTGCCGTGCGGTCCAGGCGGGCTTCGACACCGACTGCAACGGTGCGACGGTTGGATCGATCCTGGGCATGATGCTCGGCGCGGCGAAGATTCCCCGCTCCTGGACCGCCCGCCTGCACGACACGCTGCGGACGACACTCCGCGGGCACGACAGGGTGAAGATCTCCGCCATCGCCGAGAGGACGTTCCGCCTGCACAAAGCCATCCGCTGACTCGTGGCTCGGAGAATGGGTCTGGCACGGGGTGTGCAGTGAAATGCGGGGCCGCGCTGCGGAGTGTCATCGACGCCATTCTCTGGGAAGCGGACTCCACACCCCACTCCGCGCGCCGCTCTTCTCCGAGGCGCAGGTCCGTGCTCGATGTGTCCGTTCGGCCGAGACTTCTCCGGCTGCGGAGCGGGATGGCACGGCCTTTGCTCCACGAGACCCCAGCCCGAGCTTCCCTGGGGAGGGATTCGCGGGAAGACCGAGAGGTCGATGACGTGGGGATGCCCGCCGTACGGGCAGTGAGAGGAATCCGATCATGAGACGGCTGCGAGGACTTCTGCTTTCTCTGGTGGCCCTGGTCTTGGCGAGCTAGGCCGGCGCCGCCAGCTTCACCGTCAAGGACTACACCCTTGGCCATCAGGTGAGCTACGTGCTGGGCGGCGAGTCGGGCCGGGACTGGACCGCTCAGCTCGAGGCGACCCTGGACGGCGTGATGGGGACCAGCTTCTGCGTCGATCTCAGACAGCCCATCAGCGTGGGTCACTTCGAGGGCGAGGTCTACGATCCCAGCGATCTCGGGGGCCATGACTACCTCTCGGCGGCGGCCATCGCCCACACCTGGACCAACCAGCTGGGCGAGCTGGCCGGCCAGCTCGGAGTGAGTCACCGAGACGCCCTCACCGGCGTACAGCTGGCGATCTGGCAGGACCTCTACGACCGCGCCCTGGCGCTGGACCTCGCGCGGCTGGGACGCGAGCACCCCGGCAGCCTCCTCGCCTTCCAGTTCGTGTCGGGCGGCGATCATTCCGGCCACCGTGGGGAGAAGGTGGTGCTCTTCCCGCGCAATCAGGACCAGATCTTTACCCCCTCGGTGCCCGAGCCCAGCGCCCTCCTCTGCTTCGGCGCGGGCGGCCTGCTGATCGGAGCCGTGCTCCGACGCAAGCGCTAGCGGGCGCGCACGAGCCGCGGGCGAGGGAAGGCAGACGGTCGCGGGGCGACCGTCTGCGTCTCAGCCCGCGGTCTCCTCCTGGCGCGCGAATCCTTCCACCAGCCCGGCCACGACTGCACCGGCCCGGTCGTTCAGGTGGACGAGATCGACGGTCAGGGCCATCCCACGCCTGGCAGCGATCTGATCCCAGCTCATACCCGCGAGGTAGTAGAGGAATCCGGCGCCGATCATCCGGATCCGGCTCCTCATCCCGGGCCGATAGGTGAGTCGCGGGTCTCCGCTGCTCGGGCCGAGCAGTGCCGTCAGGCGATCGTGAAGTGGCAGCAGCCCGACGCCCATCTCCCGAGCGACCCGGGCAATGATGGCGTTGCACTCCGCGACGAGGAGGGCGATCCGAGCGGAATCGTCCTCGGCGATCGGGGCCAGGGTCATGAGCGCGATCCTCGCATGGCTTCCTTCCCTGAGATGGCGCACCAGCTCGCGGAGGTTCTCCTCGAACCAGTCCAGATCGGGCCGTCGGGGGAGGTCCACCATCTTCATGTAGCGGCGGCCGGAAGCCTCGTCGTGAGCCGCCATTGCATCATTGGCTCCGATCAGGACTGTCACCGCATCGGGGCGACAGCGGAGCGCCCGGTCCGCCCGACGGACGACGTTCCAGGCGAGCTCCCCGTTGATCCCGCCGTTCACGACGGTCAGGCCGCGCTCCACCAGCAGCTCGGTCCAATTGCTCCCCAGATGACCGTGCGTGATCGAATCTCCGAGACAGAGCACCACCGGGCCGGTCTCGGGCCGCAGCGACTCGGACCACCGCTCCGGTGCGCGCGCCGGCGGCTGCATCACCTTGCGCCATTTCCAGGCCACCACGGCAGCCGCGACCAGGAGAAGAACCACGAGCAGTAGCGCGATCTGCATCACGATCAGACTCCTAGTCCCAGGTGACCTGGGTGGGCTTTCGATCCACGGTCTTCATGAACTTGAGCTTCGGGTACCCCAAGATCAGGGTGCTGTACACCTTGTGTCTCTGCGGAAGCTTCAGCTCCTCGAGGATGGGCGGATGGGCGCCGCTCGAATTGGTGAACAGACCGATGTAGCAGCACTCGAGCCCCATCGTCATCGCGGTCATGTTCACGGTCTGCGCGGCGATCACGCAGTCGTCCTTGGGAGTGGTGGCGGCGTTCGACGAATGAAAGACGATCACCACTGGAGCCTCGTAGAAGATCACGTCCAGACCGATCTCGCGCGCGAGCTTCATGCCCTCGTAACGCGAGAAAAGCGCATGGAGGTCCCGAAGGGAGTCCGGTACCTCCTTGCCGTTGGCCTCGAGCTGTCCCACCTGTGCCTCGATCCCATCGATCAAGTCGATGAAGTAGTCCATGGTCAGATGGGAGAGCCGCTGGATCTTCTCGGGATCCCGGATGATCTTGAGCTCGACGGCCTGCCGGTTGCTCCCCGTCGGCGCGTAGCGGCAGACGTCCGCCAGCTTCTCCAGGTCCCGGCGCTGCACCTCCTTCTCGTTGAAATGCCTGTGGCTTCGGCGCTTTCGGACGAAGTGGATGAAGTCATCCGTGTCGAAGGTGAGCTCGTGATTCACGGGCAGGAAGTTGCTCTCGTCCATCCTGTGATGAACGATCGCATCGGTGGGACAGAGCGCGACGCAGTGACCACAGAGGTTGCAGTTCTCCTCGGTGGCATCGACCGTCACCTCGCCGTCCTGCATGGAGAAGCACCGGATGCATCGGACCGCACACAGTCCGCAGTCGCTGCAGCTATCTCTGTCGATCTTCACCCAGCTCATGATTCCCGCCACCAGATGGGTGCCTACGCTACGGCAACCGACCGTGCTGTCAACGGCGTGCATCGAACCGGGCGCCATGCGTAGAGGCGGCTCCACGATTCCCTATGCTCTCTCTGTGAGTCGAGAGAGAGTCGGCAGCAGTCCCCCCTCGCAGGAGGGGCACCGTCGGGGAGCCGATCGCTCCGGCGCGAGGAGCGTGAAGGCCTCCCGCATCCGGTCTCTCCGCCGGTCGTGCCTTCACCGTCTCGCGCTCCTGCTGGCTCTGCTCGGCGCGGCGTGTGGGTCCGATCGCTCCGCTGCCGACTGGGTGCTTCGCGGCGGTCGCCTGCCGACCCTGCAGCAGACCTCGCCCGGGGCGAGCGCCATCGCGATCGTCGAGGATCGCATCATCGCGGTGGGCAGCGACGCCGAGGTCGAGTCCTGGATCGGACCGAAGACCGAGGTCGTGGAGCTTCGGGGCCGGGCGATCGTACCGGGCTTCGACGACGCCCACAATCACCCGCTCTACGGGCTGCTCTTCGGCTCGTATGTCGGACCGCGCCGCACCCGCAGCATCGAGGGGGTGTTGGAAGCGCTGCGCGAGAGCTCGGGCGAACGGGCCGCGGGCGAGTGGATCCTCGGCTGGGGGTACGAAGAGACCAAGCTCGGCCGCTTTCTGACGCGGTACGACCTCGATCGCGTCTCGGAGGACCACCCGGTCCTCGTGCTCCACTCGAGCGGCCACGTCGCGATGGTGAACTCCCGAGCGCTCGAGGGAGCGGGGATCGACTCTCGCAGCCCGGATCCGCCCGGTGGACGTCTCGAGCGCGGCTCGGATGGCGAGCCGACCGGCGTGATCCGTGAGAACTGGGAGGCGCTCTTCACCCGCGACCAGCCGATGCCCTCGCCGGGTTTCTCGGACGCGGCGGCCTACCTGAAGGGTCAGCTCGAGATGTTCGCACGGGCCGGCGTCACGAGCATCAGCGACGCATTGGTGCGGCCGGACTCCTTCTTTCTCTATCTCCACGCAGCGATGACCGGTGCCCGGACCCGGGTGCGCCTGATGTTTCGCGACGAGCACCTCGGCTTCGCGCGCCTGGTCCGCTGGCTCGACACGATCGGAGTCCTCGACATCCTCGGTCGAGGTCGTCTGCGCATCGGTCCGATCAAGGTCTTCCACGGCAACTCGCTCAGCGGGGGTACCTGCTGGCTGAGCGAGCCCTATGCCGGCCGTCCCGATGACTACGGCGTCCCGCCAGCCAGGACGCAGGAGGAGTTGAACGCGCACCTGCTCGAGATCCACTCCGCCGGCTTCCAGCTCGCGGTCCACTCCAACGGCGATCGCGAGATCGCGATGCTCCTCGACGCCTTCGAATTCCTGCAGCAGGAGGCGCCGCGCCCCGACCCCCGTCACCGCATCGAGCACGCGAGCGTGATGAACCCCGAGCTGCTCCGACGCTCGCGGGAGCTGGGCGTCGTGCTGGTCTTCATGGCCTACCTGTGGGAGCACGGCGACAAGATGGAGCAGTACGGAGAGGCGCGTTTCCCCTGGCTGAACCCGTATCGAGCGGCCCTCCGGGCCGGCGTTGCGCTGGCCGACCACTCGGACTACCCGATCTCGACGGCCTTCGGTCTCAACGCGCTCCACGGGATGACGACGCGGATGAGCGAGGAGGGGAAGGTCTACGGCGCCGAGCAGAGGATCGACGCGGTCGACGCGCTTCGAATCTCGGCGCTGGGCGGGGCGTACGCGAGCTTCGAGGAGGAGCGAAAGGGCTCCCTCGAGATCGGGAAGCTGGCGGACCTCGTGGTCCTTTCGCGCGATCCCTCTCTGGTTCCTCCGGAGCAGCTCCGCGATCTGCGCGTCGAGATGACCTTCATCGGGGGCGAGCGGGTGTATCTGGCGCCGGGCCCTCCTGCGTCATCGCGTTCTCTCCTGCTCGATCACCGCCTTGATGCAATCGGGCGAGCGAGCCACTGCGAAGGCCTCGCGAATCTCGGCGGCTCCGAAACGATGCGTCACCAGGAGCTCCCCCAGTCGCCGCAGCTCGGGGTCACGCCGGACCAGATCGATCGCCTCGCGAAAGTCGCCGCAGCGCGAGCTCGACAGCCGGAGCCCGCGGCCCGCCACGGCGTGAAGGAGCGGAGAGTCGGCGAGGCGGGGCTCTTGGGAGCGCGGCAACGCGATCTCGCCGCGCGGTCGCACCAGTGAGAGCTCCGACGCCGAGCTCGGCCGGATCGCGCAGTCGACCTGCTCGACGCTCTGCACCACGGCGGCGTCGGCTCGCGGCAGCTCGCCGGGCTCCGCGCTTCGCCCGTAGCCGGCCTGCAGCTCGGCGGCGTCTCCGCCACGCACCAGACGTGCGCCGGACGAGGTCAGCCAGTCGGGTGGGTCGGTGTCGGCCAGCCACGCGATCTTCGCGGACCGCCCGACCCCGCCCCGGCCGGCGCTCAGAGTCCGGAGCCAATCCCGGCCCGCGTCGGTCTCTTCCGGCAACCGCGCCAGACCGATCTCGTCGACGACCAGCGCGGTCGGATTCGCGAGCCCGGCGCTGGGCTGGCCGTGCGTCGACTTGAGATGGACCTCCCTCTTCGCCAGGCGCACGGCGAGTTCGAGCCCCAGCGGGCTCGCCGTGGTGTCGATCACGACGTCGGCGATCCGGTCCGGAAGTGAATCGCCGCGACCGCTCGAGAGCCGGGTATCGATCGCACCGAGGCGACCCGCCAGCTCGAGCAGCGGCTCGTGGCGCGAGATGGCGAGGATCCGGAAGTCGATACCGCTTCTCTTGCGGTGGCCTGCCAGCGCCGCCACCACCAGCAGACCGAGCCGGCGCGGTCCGAGCACCGCGATCGTCTCGCCGGACCGCGGTGCGATGGTCACGACGGCGCGGAGGCTCGCGGCAAAGGGCTCGATCAACAGCGCGGTCTCGAAGGGAATCTCCGGCGGCAGGGGAAGGACGGCATCGACCGGCGCCAGAATCCACGAGCCGAAGCCGCCGGGAAGATCGTGAATGCCCAGAACCAGTCGCTCGGGGCAGTGGCTGGGCAGTCCGGACGCACAGAAGGCGCAGTCGTTCCGCACGCTGCGCGCGTGGTGCGATGCGTTGATCTCCACCACGTGGTGACGGCCTTCGGCGTCGTCGGCCACGAGCTCGTGACCCGTGACCTGGGGCAGCGGGAAGGGCAGGAAGTGTCGGTCGAGGTCCGTCGAGCAGATCCCGCAGCCGTGCGTCCGCAGCGCCCGGTAGCCGGGGCCCAGACGCAGGTATTCCCCGCCGTTGCGGTAGACGGTCCATCCCCGCTCGGCCGAGCCGACGAAGCGGTACTCCGCCTCGTCGAAGCTGCCGTCGGCGCAGTACTCGGGCGCGCGGAACTCGTGGCTCGTGGTTCCAACGTCTCCTGCGGTGGCGGCCGTGGCCGGGTCGCGCTCCTCGGCGGGTCTCGCGGCGGGGTCCTGGGAGCGTGAGTTCATTCAGGGGCCGTCCAGAGCCTGCGCTCTACGGCGATTCTATCACACGGCGTCCGGTGCCCCACCGTCCTGGGGCGGCTGAATTCCTCCATTTGGCTTACCCTTGGAACGCTCCAGGTCGGGCTGATCGGACCCAGGTCCCGCGCCCATGCTCTCACCAGATCGTCCACTTGACATCACCACTTGGAGAACCAGATGAAGGTCGTCGGAGTCAACGGCAGTCCCCGCAAGCAGGGAAATACCGGGATTCTCATCAACTACGTTTTCGAGGAGCTGAAACAGGAAGGAATCGAGACCGAGTTCGTGCAGCTTGGTGGCCGGAAGATCCGAGGATGTCTCTCCTGCTACAAGTGCTTCGAGAACAGGGACTGCCGCTGTGCGAACGACAACGATGTGCTGAACGAGATCCTGGCGAAGATGGTCGAAGCGGACGGGATCCTTCTGGGTTCTCCGGTCTATTTCAGCAGCATGACGGCCGAAATGAAGGCGCTGATCGACCGATGCGGCCTGGTTTCCTCGGCCAACGGCGGGCTCTTCATTCACAAGGTCGGCGCGTCGCTGGCGGTTGCCCGCCGAGCCGGAGCCGTCAGCACCTTCGACGCCCTCAATCACTTCTTCCTCTACAGTCAGATGGTGGTTCCCGGCTCGACCTACTGGAACGTCGCGATCGGCCTCGCCCCGGGAGACGTGGAGAAGGACGAAGAGGGCGTCAACACCGTGAAGAACCTCGGCAAGAACATGGCCTGGCTCCTGAAGAAGCTGAACGCGTAGCGGTCGGGTTCGCGAGGCGGGGGAGGGTTGGTCAGGCCGGGTCCGCCAGCGTCTCGAGCAGGCTGCGGGCGGCGGCCTCCTCGATCGAGCCCTTGCGCAAGGCCAGGCCCACCGTCCAGCTTCCCAGCGCGCGGTAGAGATCGGATAGCTCTCCCGCACTCCGGTCGAGAGCCGCCAGATGGGTCCTCACCGTCGTCTGGTCGCCGCGGGCGATGGGCCCGGTGAGCGCGGCCTCGGTTCCCAGCTCCGAGATGTTGTCGACGGTCGCCCGGATCAAGGGCTCGAGGGCCTGCCAGGCGGTCCGACGCTCGATGCCCGCGCTCGTCGCCAGGCTGAGGGCCGCGTCCAGGAGTCCGGTCAGGTAGTTGCAGGCCATCACCGCCGCCGCGTGGTAGAGGGCCTTGTGAGCGGTTTCGATGCGCACGCAGCGGGCGCCGATGGCCGCTCCCAGCTCCTCGAGGGCCGCGAGGGCGACCTCGTCTCCCTCGCCGAAGCAGAAGCTGCCGGGAAGACTGACCAGTGCCGCCTCGACGGTGGGGAAGCTCTGCAGGGGATGGAACGATGCGACGTGGCAGCCGAGCTCCCGGCGGGCCGGCGCCAGACACTCGCTGCTCAGTGCTCCCGAGCAGTGGGCCACGAGGCTCCCGCGCGCCAGGGCGCGGGCGGCCACCAGCTCGCG
Source organism: uncultured Spirochaetales bacterium (assembly GCA_964615365.1). Taxonomy (GTDB): domain Bacteria; phylum Myxococcota_A; class UBA9160; order UBA9160; family UBA6930; genus CAVXZE01. Next base: position 15,856 of record CAZTOU010000059.1, on the reverse strand, counting down.
GCACATGGCCTCGATGGCGTCATCGGGCACGGCGAGCAGAACCAACTCGGCTCGTCCCGCCGCCTCGCGCGGGGGGAGAACCGGGACTTCGGGACCGATCCGGCGCGCCGCCTCCTCGCTCCGGCTGTGGCTCCTTCCTGCGACGGCGGCCACCCGGTAGCCGGCCCGAACGGCGAGCGCGCCGACGGCGGCTCCCACCTTGCCAGCTCCGATGATGGCGATCGAAGGTCTCTCGCTGCGCTCCGTCACGATCGCGCTGTCCGCTCACTCCTCGGTTGCGGGGCTCGGACGCGAATCAGTGATAGCACATGGGCTCGGGCCCCGTTTCGGCTTCAGGAGAGCGATATCGTGAGCTCTTCGAGCGTCTCGGGAGCGGTGGTCAGGCTCACGCACCCGTCGTCGGTGATCAGAACCGTGTCCGAGTGCCGGAAGCCACCCTGCCCGGGTATGTAGATTCCCGGCTCGATGCTGACCAGCATGCCCGCCTCGAGCTCCCGGTCGTATCCCTCGGCGAGATAGGGCGCTTCGTGGCCGGTGATGCCGAATCCGTGCCCGGTGCGGTGCAGGATGCGATCTCCGTACCCGCGATCCATGATCACCTGGCGGACGGCCGTGTCGATTTCGCTCATGACGGCACCGGGTCGGGCCAGCTCGTAGGCCCTGGCTCGGGCCTCGAACATCGCGTCGAAGGGATCCTTGGCGTTCTCGGGCACCGAACCCAGGAAGAAGGTCCGCTCCACCTCGACGCCGTAGCCGTCCACCTGGGCGAAGACGATGGAGACGTGGGGTCCGTCCCTCTCCATCGTGGTTCCGAAGGTGGGAACCAGGTGGGGGTCGTGCGAGAGCGACGGCGGCCAGACGGCCCCCACCGTTCTCGAGACGACGAGGTTGGCTTCGGGAATCGCGGTCAGGATGCGGGACATCATCAGCTGGGAGACCGCGGCGTAGATCGCTCCCTCGATGACCCCGGGGCGACAGATCTCGAGGAGCTTCTCGTGCCCCAGGTCGATCACCTGGCAGGCGTGGACGTTGCGGCCGATCTCGTACGCCGACTTGACGATGCGGACCTCGTCGATGATGTCCGTCACCACCGTCTCACCGGGAGTCCGCTCGCAGATGCCGACCGGCATCGCCGGCTCCACGCCCACGCGTGCGCCGGGATCGATCAGGTCGCGGTAGACGTCGTACCAGTTCTGGCCTTCCGGCGCGGGGAACTCGTAGTAGGTGGCGTAGGCGAGGTCGCACAGCGCGCGGGTCTTGACGTGGCTCGTCTCCAGGAGGGGGGCCACCATGGTCGGCGTTCCCCGCTTCGGGATCACCAGGAGGAAGGGCCGCTCGTGCACGTTGTTGGCGAAGTGGGTCAGGTAGTAGACGTTGACCGGGTCGAAGCTGACGTAGGTGTCGAGCTCCTGTGCCCGCATGAGGTCCTGGACCTTGGTCAGACGGCTCGCCAGCTCGTCCTTGCTCGGGGCTTCCGTGATGGGCTCGAGATGAGCGGCAGCGGTGCCTTGGCTCCTCATCGGCTCTCCTTCAATCCTCGGGGATTTCCATTATGATGGGCATTCTAACAATCGCACGAGGCCGAGGCAGATGACGCTCGAATCCCGGCTCGCGGGACTGGGGCCCCTGCTGCACGACCGGGCCGCGAAGCACGGCGTGGTGGGAGCGGCGCTCGCGGTGGGGCAGGGGGATCAGCTCTTCGAGGCCGCCACCGGCGTGGTGAACCGGAATACCGGGGTCGAGGTCACCGCGGACTCCGTCTTCCAGATCGGCTCCATCACCAAGCTCTTCACCGCCACGCTGGTAATGCAGCTGGTCGAAGAAGGCCAGGTGGAGCTCGACGCGCCGGTGCAGCGCTACCTGCCCGAGTTCCAGGTCGCCGACGCGGAGGCCGCGGAGAAGGTCACGGTTGCGGAGCTGCTGAGTCACACCAGCGGGATCGACGGAGACTTCTTCCATGACACCGGCTCCGGGGACGACTGCGTCGAGCGCTACGTGCTCGCCTGCGCGGCCCTTCCGCAGCTCCATCCGCCCGGGGAGATGTTCTCCTACTGCAATGCGGGCTTCGTCATCGCCGGACGAATCATCGAGAAGCTGCGGGGGAAGCCGTGGCACCTGGTCATCGTCGAGCGGATCTTCGGGCCGCTGGGCCTCTTCGCGATGGGGACCGAGGCCGAGCAGGCGATTCTCCACCGAGCGGCGGTGGGGCACATGGCCCTCGGTGACGACGGCACCCAGGTGGTGATTCCGATCTGGCGGCTGACTCGTTCGAACGCACCGGCCGGGGCGACGCCCTTCGCCCGTGCGCGCGATCTGATCGGCTTCACCCGCATGCATCTCCAGGGAGGGAAGGCCCTGGATGGCAGTGCCATCCTCTCGCCGGACTCGGTCCGGCAGATGCAGGAGCGCAGGATCGCTCTGTCCCCGCACGACGAAGCAGACGGCTGGGGACTCGGCTGGATGCTCTTCGACTGGAGCGGGGAGCGCCTGATCGGACACGACGGCCTCACCCTCGGGCAGTCCTCCTTCCTGCGCGTGCACCCGGCGAGCGGCGTCGGCGTCTCGCTTCTGACCACGGGAGGAGATGCCAAGTCCCTCTATCGGGAGGTCTTCCAGGAGGCGCTCACGACCCTCTGCGGCACTTTGCTGAAACCCGCACCCGAGCAGTCGCCGACGCTGGAGGTGCCGCTGGCGCGCTACGCGGGCCGCTACGAACGCCTCTCCACCGGGTACGAGGTGGAAGTCGAGGACGGAGAGCTGGTGCTCCACGCCGCCGGTCGCAAGCCACCGATGAGCCTCCTGCCACCGGTGCGGAGCGCGCTGCGCCCGATCGCCGCAGACGCCTTCGTCGTCGAGCAGCCGAACAGCCTGGTGCACTCGCCGATCCTCTTCAGCCACTTCGACGAGAATGGATGTCCCGGCTATCTGCACGCCGGGGGTCGGGCGGCGCCTCGCCTGAACCATGGAAGGAAGACCCGATGAAGCGAATGTTCCTGGGAATGCTGGCGACGGAGACCAACACCTTCTCCCCCGTCCCGACCGGGCCGAACGTGTGGAAGGACCTGATGCTGGTCCACCGCTCGGACCCGCGCGAGCAGGATCCCCCGGCGGTCCGGGGCGCCCGTGCGCTGCTCGGCAAGCTGGCGGGCGAGCGCGGCTGGGAGGTGGCCGAGGGGCTCTTTGCCTTCGCCCAGCCGGCGGGGCCGACGCCGAGGGCCTTCTACGAGGAGCTGCGCGACGAGCTGCTCGCGGATCTCGAGGCGGCGATGCCCGTGGACGGGGTGCTGCTGATGCTCCACGGCGCGATGGTGGCCGAGGGCTACGACGACTGCGAGGGCGACATCCTGACCCGGGTGCGCGAGCGGGTGGGTCCCGAAGTGCCGGTGGGAGGGGAGCTCGATCTCCACTGTCACGTGACGGATCGAATGATCGAGCAGGCGACGGCGCTGGTCGGCTACAAGGAGTACCCCCACGTCGACGTCATGGACCGGATGCTCGACCTCTTCACGATCCTCGCCGATGCCGCCGAGGGCAAGGTGAAGCCGGTCATCTCCAGCTTCGATTGCCGCATGATCGGCCTCTTCCCCACCACCAGCGAGCCGCTGCGGAGCTTCGTGGACGAGTTCACCGCCCTGGAAGAGCAGGAGGGAATCCTCAACGTCTGGCTCGGTCACGGCTTTCCCTACGGAGACGTTCCCGATCTCGGCGCGACGATGGTGGTGGTGACGGACGACGACGCGGCCCGGGGTGCCCGGATCGCCGAGGAGATGGGCCGCAAGTTCTTCTCCCTGCGCGAGGCGGTGCGCGCGCCCGTTCAGACCCTGGACGAGTGTCTCACCCAGGCCGCCGGGGCGGAGGAAGGGCCGGTCACGATCGCGGACACTCCGGACAACGCCGGTGGCGGCGCACCCAGCGACTCCACCTTCTTCCTCGCGGAGATGATGAGGCGAGGCATCGAGAACGCCGCCATCGGGCCGCTCTGGGATCCGGTGGCCGTGGAGATCTGCCAGGACGCCGGAGTGGGAACTCGGCTACAGCTGCGCATCGGCGGCAAGCTCGGCCCCAGCTCCGGCGATCCCCTCGACGTCGAGGTCACCGTGGTGGGCCTCTGCGACGACCTCGAGGCGGCGATCGGCGGAGTGCCGATCTCGCTCGGCGCCGCGGCGGGAATCAAAGTGCACCTGGGAAGCGCGGTGAACGATGCGCCCGAGCGGGGCATCGACGTCACCCTCAACACCCGGCGCGGGCAGGGGTACTCGCCCTCGATCTTCTCGGAGGTCGGCATCGACCCCGAGCGCAAGCACATCCTGGTGGTGAAGTCGACCCAGCACTTCCACGCGGCCTTTGCGCCGATCAGCAAGCAGGTGCTCTACGCCGGCGATCTCGGTGCCTTACCGGGCGACATGAGGTTGGTCCCGTACCGGCACGCCGACGTCGGCCGCCTGTGGCCCCTCGTGGAAGATCCCTTCGCCGTCTGAACCAGTCGATATCGAGGAGGAGTCGCCGTGAGTGGATGGAACGTCTCCGCGGACGCCGCGGATCTGCATCGAGATGCTCTGGTCTGGGACATGACACTCCCCATCCTCACACCGGGGGTTCCCGAACGGAAGACGGGTCTCTTCACGCGCTTTGCCGATTCCGGCTTCGACTTCGCGACGATCACGCTCGCCATCGACCCCATGGATTTCCGGGCTGCGGCGCAGCAGATCGCGGAGCATCGGTGCTTCGTGCGCGAGCGCTCCGAGACCTGCTTCCTGGTGGAGTCGGTGGAGGAGGTGCTGCGGGCGAAGCAGGCGGGGAAGCTCGCGGTGGGATTCCACTTTCAGGGGACCGCGCCCTTCGAGGACGACCTGGGCTGGGTCGACCTCTTCTACAAGCTCGGCATTCGCCACGCTCTCATGGCATACAACGAGAAGAACCGGGTCGGGTGCGGCTGCCACGTGTCCGAGGATACGGGGCTCACCGATTTCGGCCGGGAGCTCATCCACGAGATGAACCGCGTGGGGATGATCGTCGATTGCGCGCACACCGGCTATCGGACCACCATGGAGACGATCGAGGCCTCGCAGTCTCCGGTGATCATCTCGCACACCAACGCACGGGTGCTCTGCGACCATCCCCGCTGTGTCTGGGACGATCAGATCCAGGCCTGCGCTGCGAAGGGCGGGGTCATGGGGATGACCGGCCTCAGCGGCTTCCTCGGCGAGGGCGGGGCGACGCCGAAGCGGTTGGTCGACCACATCGACCACTTCGCGAGCCTGGTGGGGCCCGAGCACGTCGGTCTCGGCCTCGACTACGTCTACGACCAGGAGACCTTCAATACCTTCGTCGCGCGCATGCCGGACAAGTATCCCCCGGATGCCGGCTACCTCGAGATGCAGCAGATCGAGCCGGATGAGGCCCCCCGAATCACCGAGGAGCTGCTTCTGCGCGGTTATCGGGAGAACGAGATTCGGGGAATTCTCGGAGAGAACTGGCTCGGCGTGTGCCGGAAGATCTGGCAGTGATGGACGCCGACATCGCCGTCATCGGCGCCGGGATTGCCGGTGCGTCGGTGGCCTACGAGCTTCAGGCGCACGGGAGTGTGGTTCTCTTCGAGCAGGAGCCGCTGCCGGGTCACCACACCACCGGGCGCTCCGCCGCGGTCCTGGTACAGAACTACGGCAACGACGTGGTTCGGCGCCTGACTCAGGCGAGCCGCGACTTCTTCGAGCGGCCTCCGGAGGGCTTCGCTCCCCATCCGCTGGTATTCGAACGCCCGGTCCTCTTCATCGGGCGGGCGGATCAACGAGAGCGTCTGGAGGAGGAGCAGAAGGCCGGCGATGCCCTGGGCGTCGAGGTGCGCCTGCTGGATGGTGCCGGCACGCGCTCGCTCTGTCCGGTCCTCCGCGAGGACTACGTGGCTGGAGGGCTTCTGGAGCCGGGGGCGAGAGGCATCGACGTCGCGGGAACGCTGGAGGGCTTCCTCAGCGGGCTGCGCGCGCGCGGAGGTACGGTTCGCACCCGCTCGGAGGTGGTGCGGCTCGAGAGGGCCGGTGAGAGCTGGGAGGTCGAGGCCGGCACGGAGACCTGCCGAGTCTCCACCGTCGTGAACGCGGCGGGCGCCTGGTGCGACCGCGTGGGACGCCTGGCGGGTGCGCGCAGCATCGGGCTCCAGCCCCTGCGGCGCACCGCGATCACCTTCGATGGACCCGGGGAGTACGATTTCCGTTCCTGGCCCATCGTGGTCGACGTGGACGAAGAGTTCTACTTCGAGCCGGAGGGAGCACAGCTCCTGGCCTCTCCCGCCGACGAGACGCCCTCCGAGCCCTGCGATGCCACCCCGGAGGACTACGACGTGGCGCTCGCCGTGGACCGGATCCAGCGCGCGACGACGCTCGAGATCCGTTACATCCGGCAGCGCTGGGCGGGTCTTCGCAGCTTCGTCGCCGACCGCTCACCGGTGATCGGGATGGACCCGGATCTGCACGGCTTCTTCTGGCTGGCGGGGCAGGGCGGGTTCGGGATCATGACCGCGCCGGCGGCGGCCCGCAGCGCGGCCTCGTTGATCCTGCGCGATGCGCTTCCCCCGGACGTCGAAGCGCTCGGGCTCACCCCGGAGCAGCTCTCCCCCGCGCGCAGCAGCCTGGCGCGGGGATAGACCTCAGGCCCCGAGGATCTCGGTCAGATCGACCTCGCGAAGGAACTTGGAGAAGTAGAGCTTCGCGTCGGGACAGCTCTCCTGAAGCGAGCTGCGGTAGCCGTCGAGGTTCATGTATTTCGAGAGCGTGAAGGGGTTCATGAAGTTGTCGAAGTGGTGGACCAGAGTCACGCCGGGCTGGAATCGCTCGATCAGGAACTGCGACTGGGGCAGCCACTTGTTGTTGGCCGGGCAGTAGGGGATCGCCAGGACGTCGACGCGCTCGATCCCCGCCAGTTCTTCCACCTGCCCGGTGAGGTTCCCGAAGTACAGCATCGTGCTGTCCTGGGGAGGAAAATGGAAGTGAAAGGCGAAGCAGCTGCCGAAGACGTGGTGGCTCAGCCATCGGATTCCGGTGGGAATGGCCGCCGGCTTCCGGTGAAGCCAGGGCCGAACGAACATGGATCGGATGAACCAGAAATCGATCTCCTCGGTGCCGATCTGATACGGCGTCACCTGGATGTCTGCGATCTCGAAGGTCCTTCCCTTGACCTGGTCGAGCGCGTGGCATGCCTTCGCGTCGCACTCGGTACCCGATCGCCTCGCCTCCCGCTGCACGTCGCGCAGGCAATTCGCCGGGGCGTAGATCTCCGGATGGTGCCTGTTGGCCAGGTAGGGGACATCCCACGAGTGATCCAGATGCCCGTGGGTCAGGAGGAGGAAATCGATCCGATCGAGATCCTCCCGGCTGACTGGAAGATGCGGTCGGTCCCCCGGGAGGCGGCTGTAGAGAGGGTCGATCACCGTCTTCAGGTCTCGGTAGCGGATGTGATAGTTCGCCGCGCCATGCCAGGTCAGCAAGACCCGTTCGTCAGAATTCGCTTCGTGCACCTTGGCGTTTCTCCCGGACGGCTCTCCTGCCGCGCTTCGGGCAGGGATCCCAATCGGTACGATACCTCGCCCGCGCACCGCTGCGAATCCAGCTTGCGCGCACGACCGCCCGGCGGATAAGCTTGGGCACTCGCATTCACGGCCGGGCGGGCCGCCGGAGCGGCTGGAGGGGGAGATCCGCATGTCTTTCGAGGACGCTCTACGCTACCTCTCCGGCGCGACGCGGATCATGGAGGTGGGCGAGCGCATCGAGCGCCTGCTGACGACGCCGGCACGCCAGCTCAAGGTAGCCGTGGCCATCGAGATGGACGACGGCTCGGTGGGCGTCTTCGACGGCTTCCGAATCCAGCACAATGGTGCGCGGGGGCCCTTCAAGGGCGGGCTCCGCTACCACCACGAGGCGGACCAGGACGAGGTGAACGCCCTGGCCAGCCTGATGACCTGGAAGACCGCAGTGGTCGGCATCCCCTACGGTGGAGCGAAGGGGGGGATCCGGGTCGACCCCCACGACCTGAGCCCGGGCGAGCTAGAGCGCGTCACGCGCAAGTTCGTCGACCATATCCACGAGGTGATCGGACCCGACGAGGACATTCCAGCGCCCGACGTGAACACCGACGGCCAGATCATGGCGTGGATCATGGACCAGTACTCGAAGTACCACGGGTACTCACCGGGGGTGGTCACCGGCAAGCCCATCGAGCTGAGCGGTTGCCGGGGTCGCATCGCGGCCACGGGTCGCGGCGTCGCGTTCTGCGCCATGTGGGCGCTGCAGGATCTCGGGATCGACGTGAAGGGCGCGCGCTTCGCCGTCCAGGGTCTCGGCAACGTCGGCAGCTGGGCCTCGCGGATTCTGGCGGAGCACGGCGCGAAGCTGGTCGCGGTGGGAGATCACGGCGGCTACCTCGAGAACCCGGAGGGCTTCGACGTTCCGGCCCTGATCCGGCACGTGGAAGAGAATCCCGAGCGGACGGTGATGGGTTTTCCAGGGAGCGATACCAGCAGCGTCGAGAACCTCTTCGCCGCAGACGTGGACTTCCTGATCCCCGCGGCGCTCGGGGGGGTGATCGACGCGGAGGTCGCCCGGAACATCCGCGCGCGCCTCATCGTCGAGGGAGCCAATGGCCCGACGCGGCCGGACGCCCACCAGGTCCTCCTCGGCCGCGACGTGATGATCCTCCCGGACATCCTCGCAAATGCGGGCGGGGTCATCTGCAGCTACTTCGAGTGGGTGCAGAACAATCAGAGCTTCTATTGGACCGAGGAGGAGGTCAACTCGCGCCTCGAGCCGGTGCTGCGCCGCGCCTACGACGAGGTCTCGACCATCGCTTCGACCAAGAAGCTCGACCACCGAACGGCGGCCTTCATCATGGCCGTACGCGAGGTCGGCAAGGCCACCGTTCTACGCGGAATCTGACCGCATCCCCAGGAGAACAACATGGACATCGTCGACTTCCCGGCGCTGAATACCCTGACCCAGACCCAGATGGACGATCTCCGCAGTGCCTGGGAGGCGCGCAGCTTGTCGGCCGGAGATGACTTGATCCATCGTGGCGAGGAAGGCGGCGAGATCTACTTCCTGCTCAAGGGCGAGCTCGAGGTCTACATTCCCCAGGGTGGAAGGGAGATCGAGCTCGCTCTCCTGCGGGCTCCCGCGGTGGTGGGCGAGCTCGAGATGCTGACCCGCTTGCCTCGCACGGCCAGTGTTCGTGCTCACACGGACGCAGAAATCGTCGCCATCCCACAGGACGACGTGGAAGCTCGTGTCGATGCCGGCGATACCGCGGTCCTCAAGATGATGCTCGCCATTTCCCGCATGATCGCGACCCGACTGGTGGCGCTCACCGACAAGTTCATCGAGATGGAGGCGAACAGCGGGCCCCAGCGCTCCGCCGAGCTCCGCGCCTTTCGGACCAAGCTCTTCAGCGAGTGGACCTTCGACCAATCACCGTGAAGTGCGGGTGACTGCCCCCCCCGAATCGCTCACGAGCGCCCGCTTCACCGACATCTCGGGCCGGAGAGTGACCTTCCCGGTCTCCCCGGTCTACAATCTCCCCAGCCCGCGCGACACCCGCCGTGCCCACCGTGAGCGGAGGTCTGAAGAAGGTGCCGATACTGAGTCTTCGAGACTACCTGCAGCGGGAGTTCGTGCTGTGGGATCTGCCCTCCCTGGACAAGCAGTCCTTCATCGCGGAGCTCGCCGCGCGGGTGGTCGCGGCGCTTCCCGCGGTGGACCGCCAGGAGCTGCTGGATCGCCTCCTGGAGAGGGAGGCCCAGCAGTCCACCGCGATCGGGGGCGGAATCGCTCTACCCCACGCCATCGTAGGAGGTCTCGGGGGGACGGTGCTGCTGGTGGGGCGCTGCCCCGAGGGTCTGGATTTCGACGCGCTGGACTCCCTTCCGGTCGATCTCTTCTTCCTGCTGCTCAGTCCTCCGGATGCCAAGGACGAACATCTCCGCCTGCTGGCGCGGGTGGCCCGTATCGTGACCCCCGAGGAGATACTGGCCGAGCTGCGGGCTGCGAAGGGTCCGGAGGAGCTCTTCCAGATGCTGCTCGAGCAGGACGCCCGGCATGTCTACTAGCGACCGACAGCTGGTGATCGCGGTGGTCAAGGGCCACCGCCGCGTGGAGCGGGTGATGGAGGGCTTCCTGGAGCTCGGCCTGCCCGGCGCGACGATCATCGACGCCAAGGGAATGGGACAGATCGTGGCCACGGAGCTTCCGATCTTCTCGGGCTTTCGTTCGCTGTTCCCGGGCGGCGGCGAGGAGAGCTACATGATCCTCTCGGTGGTGGCGTCGGAACAGGTCGACGAGGCGATCGGCATGCTCCGGGACGTCTGCGACGACTTCGCCGCCAAGGGGACCGGAATCGTCTTCACGCTTCCTGTCACCCGGTTCGTCGGACCCGACTGACCCCGGCTTCCCCCACCCGGCCGAGGGCGTACTTGAAGGTGATCGGTCCGATGATCTGATTGAGCGCGACGATCGCCACGATCAGGGTGGACAGCGCGGCTCCCCATTCGGGGAAGCTGCGTACGACGATGCCCGCCAGACCGAGGCTGACTCCCGCCTGCGTGATGAAGCCCAGTCCGCTCGTCCTGCTGAGAAGGGTCGGATCGCCGCTCAGGGAGCCGCCCAGATACGCGCCCAGCCAGATCAGCAGTGATCGCACGCCGACCAGCAGGAGGGCGATGATCCAGGTCTCGCTGAGAGCGCCGACGTTCAGCGCCGCGCCCGTGAGTGAGAAGAAGATGACGTAGATGGGGAGCGAGCTCCGCTCGATGCTCTCCATGAACAGACCGCCGTCGCGGGAGAAGTTCCGCACCCAGAAGCCCGCGGTGACGCAGATGAGCATCGGCTCGAGGTGCAGGGGGATGCTGTAGAGGTGATCGAGAAGCAGCGCGAACTGCCGCGAGAAGAGGGTGACCATGAAGGCCAGCGCCAGGATGAAGACGAGCAGCTCGGCTCTCACGTATCTCATGTAGAGGGAGATCACCCAACCCAGAATGAGTCCGCTCAGGACCGATCCCACCAGCTCCAGCGCCATCACGGTCATGAACCGGAAATCCATCTGGACACCCGGCGTGACGAGAACCTGTGAGACCGAGACCATCGCCGCAAAGACGATGATGACCAGCACGTCCATCACCACGGTGACGCCCAGGACCATTTCCGTGAACGGACCTCGAGCCCTGCACTCGCTGATGATGGCGATCGCGGAAGACGGTGAGCGCGCCACGGCAAAGGTGCCGACCAGGAGCGCGACCGCCAGGAGATGCGCCGCCGGCTTCCCGTCGAGAAAGGGCAGCAGCGGGCGGGCAGCTAGTACGAATGCACCCACGCCCGAGAAGACGATGACCGTCAGGAAGAGGACGGTCAGGATGATGCTGGCTCGTCGCTCGCGTAGCTCGGCGAGCCGCAATTCGCCGCCGGCGGCGAGTGCGATGAAGGTCAGCGCGAGGTCGTCGATGAGCTTGAGATCCCGGATGACGCCGGCGCTGACGAGATCCAGCAGGTAGGGGCCGAAGAGGAGTCCGGCCAGGATGTAGCCGGTGATCTTGGGAAGCTTGAGCCGCGAGAGGACGTCGCCGATCAGGTAGGCGGACAGCAGCAGAAAGCCGAACGTCATGGTGGATCGGGCGTCGGCGAAGATGACGGCGTCACTGAAGGCGAACAGCGCCAGGCCCATGAGGGCGATGACGACGCAGAGCGCGGCTACGCGGGCCATCGTTCGATCTCGCCCGCCTTGCCGAGGACGACTCTCGCGAGGTAGGGGCTCGCCAGTTCGTTCAGGATCACGGCGACCAGCACGATCGTCACGACCACGTCGGTCACCGTCCCCGAGCTCAGCTGGTAGTAGTTCATGACCATGGCGACGGCGATTCCGCCCTGGGAGACGAGGCCCAACCCCAGCGCGCGAGGAGGCCGAGAGTCGTCCGGAGCCGCTCCGGCAGCCAGGTATCCCCCGCAGGTCTTTCCGACCAGGCGAAGGCCCAGGTACAGCATCGCGAGCGGTAACGCCCAGGTCGATCCCGGGTGCCAGATCGCTCCCGCCAGGATCAGGAAGACGATGTAGAAGGGCTTCTCCAGTCGCGCCAGGAGCTGGAAGATCCGATTCCTGGAACCCGGAAGGTTCGCCACGACCATTCCCATGATCGCATTGACGAACAGGGGGGAGAGTCTCAAGAAGAGGGCGATCCCGCCCGCGAACACGGCCATTCCCAGGACGAAGATGAGAAGCTCCTCGTCGCTGCAGCGCACCCGCGTCAGCAGGTGGAGCAGGAACCCCGCGACCCCGCCCACCAACAGCGAGAGAGCGAGCCACTGGAAGCTCACCCCTGCGTCGAATTCCAGAACGGGTCGCGTCTGCATCATGCACAGGGCGAAGTGGAGTACCAGGAGCCCCAGCACCGCGTCGACGCTCGAGATGTAGCGGAGCAGCTCCATGACCCGCGCGCCCCGCAGCGAGAATTCCCGGGCGATCAGGGCCAGGGCGGTCTGGGCGGTGCAGGCGGCGGTGGCGGCCAGCACCATGGAGGCCAGCAGGATGATGGGCTGCCCCTCTGCGCCGAAGAGGCTCCCCAGGATGAGGTAGAAGGGCCAGAAGACGACCAGCATGGTGACGATCGCCTGGATGAGGGTCATCAGCAGGTAGCGAGTCGGGAAGCGGTAGATCTTGTCCAGCTCGAGCTGAACCCCGAAGATCAAGCCGATCACTCCCAGCCCCAGACTGAACAGCGGCGTCAGGCTGCGGATGGTCTGCTCGTCGAGGAGTCCGATCAGCTGATCGCCCAGGGCGACGCCCACCAGAATGAACTCGGTTCCGGTGAGGAAGACGAGTCGGGCGCCTCGGGGGAGCTTCAGCCGGGTGAAGGTCCTGCGGTAGCCGATCAGGGCGATGACGAGGAGGAGTGCAACGCCGACGGCAATCTTCAGCACCCTGGGAGTCCCGCTTTCATTGACGCTTCCTTGCCAGATGCCGATTATGGCACGTATTCTTCTCCTCCGAGTTTGGCGGCCCGATCACCATCCTGTTGCAGTGAGAGAACCGACGGTATCCCCCAACCGCTCCTCAGGCTCCGAAACCGAGACGGGCGCCGCTCCGGCGCAGCTCCGGGGCTCCTGGCTGTTGCTCCTGGCCGTGGCCGCGGGATTGGTTCTGGCCAACGCGGGCGGGAACGCCCTGCCGCTCCTGCTCGGATCGCTGATCGACGAATTGGGTCTCGAGGAGGCGGGTGCGGGCGCTCTCGGGAGCCTGGAGCTCGGAGGGCTCGCCGCAGCTTCGCTCGTCCTGGCGTCGCGGGTGGACCGCCTGTCGCGGCGCCATCTGGCGATCGCGGGCGGGCTCGCGGCCTGCGCGGGGCATGGCCTCTCCGCGCTGGCGGGCTCATTCCCGGCTCTCGCGCTGGCCCGCGTCGTCGCGGGGCTGGGTGAGGGGGCGACCATCGCCGCCGCAAACTCGGCCGCGGCCTCCGCACGCGATCCGGACCGTCTCTTCGCCCAGGCGACGGTCCTCTCTGGGCTCGTCGCCGGCGCAACCCTGGTGGCGATTCCCTACGCGATCGAGCCTTGGGGGTATCCGGGTGGATTCGGGGCCATCGCTGCCATCTCCATCCTCTGCGTCCCATTCCTGCTCTGGCTTCCTGCGATTCCAGAGGGCGCCGCGGCGGCGCACGCGCTTCCCAGTCGGAGGCTTCTGGGGATCTCCGCCCTCGTCGCCATGCTGCTCTTCTCGGTCGGGCAGGGGGCGCTCTGGGCATTCAGCGAGCGCATCGGAGTCGCCATCGGCTTCTCTGGCGAGGAGGTCGGCCTGGCGCTGGGCGTTACCACACTGGCGGGCCTCGCCGGGGGAGTGATTGCCGCGGCGCTGGGAACGCGCGGGGGCCGGACGCTGCTCCTCACCGTGGGACTCGGGGGCAACGTCGTGGCCACCTGGATGGTGGTGATCGCGGGAAGCTCCGAGCTCTACCTGGCCGGTCTTCTCGCCTGGGGGATCGCCTTCTTCTTCACTCTGCCATATCTGCTGGGGACCGCCGCGGTCCTCGATCCGCTCGGGCGCTGGACGGCCGCCGCCGCGGGCGTCGCCGCCGTGGGCTTCGCCATCGGCCCGGGAGCCGCCGGGATGATGCTCGGCAGCTCGGGCTACTCGGCCCTGGGTGGCTTCGTCATCGCCTGCGGCGTGGGCGCCGCGCTCTCGATCCTGCCGGTCGCCCGCGCCGTCGACCGCCTCAGCGTCTAGCCGACCTTTTCCACGTCCACCCGCACGGCGCGATCCGCCGGGATCGGCTGCCACGAGAAACCGCGGTACTTGAGATGGCCGTAGTTGCCGACCATGCCCAGGTGCTTCACGTGCCCGGGCTCCAGGTCGGCCTGGCTGTACCAGTTTTCGTGCATGTAGGGCTCGAACCCGTTGTACAGGATCACCTGGCCCGGCCGGCAGGACGCCGTGATCTTGGCGGCCAGCAGGCAGTCCCCGACGTCGCTGACCAGCTTCACCTGCTCGCCGTTCTCGACGGCTAGCTCCGCCGCGTCCTTGTCGTTGATGAACACGATGGGCTCGCCCCGGTAGGTGTTTTGGATGATGTTGTTGGTCAGGTTCATCGAGTGGATGCTCCAGCGGTTGTGTCCGCTGGTCATCTCGAAGCGGCGGTTCCGTCCCCCGTGTCCAGGCGGCGGCTCCTTGTGCGTCGCCAGCTCCTCCCCGGCCTCCAGGAACCACTCGTGGTCGATGTAGAACTGGGCGCGCCGGACCAGGGTGTCGTAGGGAACCTTGTCCTCGGTGTGCCAGCGCAGCGGGTTGTGCACCTCGTCGGGCCGGATCGTCGATCCCTGGGAGATGCCGTGGCCCACCATTCCCCAGCCGGTGAAGCGCACCTGGCCCTTCTCGCGCAGCGTCTGGAGCGTGGTCCCCTTGGGCAGGACCCCGTAGACCGCGTTGTCCTTGACCTGCTCCTCGAAGAAGTCCTCCGCGTCGCGCACCGCTCCGCCCAGCGTGCTGGCCTCCACCAGGCCCACCAGGCTGCGGACGGTGCCGTTGGCGTCGGTGAACTCCTTCATGCCGCGCGCCGCAGCCCGCTCCTCGATCTTCTCGACCAGGCGAACGCCGATCTCGAAGTCGGGGAGCGAATCCCCGAGCGGCGGGGTGGCGTGGTCGCAGAGCACGTAGTTCAGGTGATGCACCGAGGGCATGCTGTTGCCGAGCTTCTCGTAGTGCTGGGCGGCCGGAAGGATGTAGTCCGAGTAGAGCCCGGTCGTCGTGATGCGGTAGTCGCAGGAGACGATCATCTTGAGCTTCGGCCACAGGTGTTCGAGAAGCAGCTTCTGTCCGCCCCGCTGGCGCCGCAGCAGGTTGCCGCCTGATTCGAACAGCACCCGGGGCTCGATCTTCTCGTAGAGCTTGGTGGCCGTGGGGCTCCACCACCCCTTCTCCAGCGCCTCCTCCAGGTACTCGCCGAAGCTGCGCTTCATGCTGGGGTCGTTGTTCTCCGGGTCGTTCCAGCGCTCCTTGTAGCCGTACTGGTAGTACCAGAGGAACGCCGGCGGCATCATCATGCCCATTCCGCCGAGCTCGCCCGCCTCCTCCGCCACGCGGTTCTGGATCATTTCCAGCGTCATCGTCGGGTCCTGGGCGGTGGCCAAGCGCCGCATCGCGATCATTTGGGCGATCAGCTTCTGGGCCTCCTCCTGCCCGGGGCCCTCCTTGCGGCTCATGAAGGAGCCGCTGTCCCACCCCATGACCGCCCAGGAGCGGGTGCCGGTGCCCTTCTTGCCCCAGTTGGCGGTGAGCCCCAGCAGCAGCGCCATCGACCGCTCCATCAGGTCCCCGTGGTAGTACTTGCCCGAGTTCC
>CAZTOU010000058.1:0-33270 GCA_964615365.1 uncultured Spirochaetales bacterium | reverse complement strand
AGGTGCCCGATGCGAAGCTCGGGCTCGCGCAGACCCTCGGCCTGGGCGGCAACGTCCCCGCTTTAGCGCTAGTAGCCCTTGAAATACGGCTTGCGCTTCTCGCGGAAGGACTGGGTTCCCTCGCGCGCGTCCCGGGTGTGGGAGCTCAGGGTGGAGGCGACCGCTTCGTAGTCGAGCATCTCGTCGAGGCTCGAGGTCAACGACTTGTGGATGAAGCGGCGGGCGAGGTCGATCGCCACGCTGGGCCCGGCGGCGAGCCGCTTCGCGTACTCCATCGCCGCGGAGAAATCCTCGCCTTCCGGAACCAGTTCGTCGATCAGACCGATCTCCTTGGCCGCGTCGGCGTCGAACATCTTCCCGGTCTCCACCATCATCAGTGCCGTGGGGAGACCGACGATCCGGGGGAGGAAGTAGGTGACGCCGCAGTCGGGGCTGAAGCCGAGCCGGACGAAGATGGCGCACATCCGGGTCGTGGTGTCAGCGAAGCGGCGGTCGCAAGCGAGGGCGTAGGCGAGCCCGGCGCCCACCGCGGGCCCGTGGATCGCCGCGATGACCGGCTTCTCCACCTCGACGATCATCTTGGTCACGGCGGCAAAGGGTCCGGCGGGTGTCTTTCTCTGGTAGCGCGGCATCGCCATATCCGACTCGGAGAGGCCCGGCAGAGGTCGGTCGCCGGTGCCGCTCACGAACTCCGCATCGCCTCCCGAGCAGAAGGCGCGCCCAGCTCCGGTCAGAAGGAGGACGCGGACCTCGTCGCGAAAGCGGATCTCACCGAGAAGGTCGGCGAGATCGGTAGCCATCTCCCAGTTGACCGCGTTCAGACGGTCTGGGCGGTTCATGGTGACGACGCCGACACCGTCTTCGACGCGGAAGAGGACGTGCTCCTCCGATGCCATGGCCGATCTCTCCCTCGCCTCAGACTCCGACCGCGTGGCGCGCCGCGATGTAGCCGAATGTGGTTGCCGGTCCCAGCGTGCTGCCGGCTCCGGGGTAGGTGTGTCCCATCACCGACGCCGAGCAGTTGCCGATGGCGTAGAGGCCCGGGATCACTTCTCCCGACTCCTTCAGCACCCGGGCGCTGGTATCGGTCTGGAGACCACCCTTGGTGCCGAGCTCGCCGGGATAGGCCTCGAGTGCGTAGAAGGGCGGTTTCTCGATGGGCGCCAGACACGGGTTGGGGACGACGTTCTCGTCACCGTAGTAGCGGTCGAAGACGGTCTCACCGCGGTGGAAGTCGAGGTCCTCTCCGGTGCGGGCGTACCCGTTGAACTTCTCGACCGATTCCCTGAGTGTCTCGGCGTCGATGCCGAGCTGTAACGCCAGATCCTCCAGCGTGTCGGCCTTCTTGAAGTAGCCCTCCCTGAGGCTGCGGGGGAGGGACCAGTCGGGCTGCTGCGACGCCTGGAGGATCGGCCCGCAGGGGTACTTCTTGCGGAAGGTGGCGTCGAAGACGAGGTACGCCGGGACACAGGGCTTCTCGGGCGAGTCCTTCGCGTACATGGTGTTCACCACGTCGATGTACGGCGCGGCTTCGTTGACGAAGCGATCGCCGGCCTTGTTGACGAGGATGCTGCCCGGGAGCGACTTCTCGATCACCAGCATTCGCGCATGGTCTTCGCCCGGCACCACCGTGGTCGGTCCCCACCAGGCGTCATTCATCAGGTCGACCGCGGCGCCGAGCTGCTGCGCCATCCCGATCGCATCGCCGGTATTGTGCGGATTCGCGCAGGACCACTCGGCGCGGGTGGGATTGGGCAGGTACTTCTCGCGCATCGCCTGGTTTCCCTCGAAGCCTCCCGCCGCCAGCACCACGCCCTTCCTGGCGGCGATCCGGGTCGCGCGCCCTTCCTGCTCCGCCACCACACCCACCACCCGATCGCCTTCGACGATCAGCTCGCGAGCGGGCGTGCGCAGCCAGAGCGGGATGCCGCGGTCCATGAGCGAGCGCCGCAGCATGCCGATGAGCGCGTTTCCCATGGCCAGGTTGCGATCGCGTCGCGAGTTGAAGCGCCAGGGGATGTCGAGCCAGTACCGGGCCATGAGCTTCATGGTGATTCCGATCCACCCGGGCGTCCGACACAGCATGGTGCGCGCCTCGAAGACGGTCATGAAGATGCGCTTCATGATCAGCATCTGATAGTTCTGCTCGCGCATGTTCAGGAACTCGTCGCCGAGAAGGCCGGCGTCGAAGTTCTTCGGCTCGAGGGAACGGCCGCCGGGCCTGCTTCCCGGCACTCTCTGGTAGTAGTCCGCGTACTCGGGCAGGGATACGAACTCGGCACGGGTATGGTCGCTGAGATACCTGACCATCTCCGGTGCCGTCTCCAGATAGGTGCGCAGGCGATCCTCGGAGACGTCGCCGCCCGTGGTTTCGCGGAGATAGGTCCAGGCGTCTTCGGGGCTGTCCTCGATGCCGACGCCGGCCATCAGGTGGTTGTTGGGGATCCACAGGCCGCCGCCCGACATCGACGACGATCCGCCGTAGCGCGCGCTCTTCTCGATCAGCAGCGTCTCCGCTCCCCGGTCGTATCCGGCAAGCGCAGCGGTCATGGCGCCCGCGCCGGAGCCGACGATGAGGAGATCGACGGTGTGGTCCCATTGTGTCGAGTCCGTGTTCTCCATAGCTCTCTCCCACTTGTGGATGGGGCAGGTCCCCTAAGAGGTCGGGTTGGTGCCGAGCAGGTGACGGGTGACACCGATCAGCTCCTCGCGGAACGCGGCGAACACCTCTTCCCTGGGCCGACGGTGGGTCTCCCCGCCGCCGAGCAGGGGAGCATTGGTCACGAACCACACCGTTGCCCCTGCGAGGACACTGACGACGAGGTCCGGATCGATTTCGCGAAACGCTCCCTCGAGCTGGCCCTTCTCGATGCCCTCCGTCACCGCGGAGAACATCGGATCGACCAGGTGCCGGAGTCCGGGGGCGAGCTCTCGCGGCGAGTCGGCGACCTCGCGCATGAAGAGCCGCGCCAGTGTCGGCCGCTCCGCGGCGTAGTCGACCCAGGCGGCGATCAGTCTCTCGACCCGCTCCGCATTGGGAGCATCCGCCTCCAGCGCCGCGCGAATCCGCTCGGAGAGGGCCTTGAAGGTCGCCTCGAGCACGGCGGCGTAGAGGGTCTCCTTGTCGCCAAAGTGATAGATGACGGCCGCGCGGGTGATGCCGACCGGTTCGGCGATGTCCTCCAACCGCGCTCTGGCGAATCCCCGGTTGGCGAACTCGATCTCCGCCGCCTGGAGGATCAGCTCCCGGGTCTGCTCGGCGACCAGGGCGCTGCGACGAGGCGATCCCGCCTGGGTAGCTCCCATGAGCGCAGCTTACTCGGGAGTCAGTGGAAGTCAAGAGAAAGTCAGTGGCTCGACAGAGAGGATCATCGAGGAAAGGTCAGATGTTTCCGTCGTGGTGCTTCCAGTAGCGGTCGCGCAGCAGGCGGACGTGAAGCTTGCCGGTCGGGTAGCGCGGAAGCGCGCTCTCGAAATCGATCGAGCGGGGAACCTTGTAGTCGGCGAGCCGCTCGCGCGCGAAGGCGCGGATCTCGACCTCGAGCTCGGGCGAGGGCTCTCTCCCCGGAAATAGCTCGACGGCGGCCTTCACCGTCTCTCCCCACTCCGGATCGGGAATCCCGAAGACGGCGACGTCGGCGATCGCCGGATGCTCCTGCAGCACCTGCTCGATCTCGGCGGGGTAGATGTTCACTCCACCCGAGATGATCATGTTCGACTTCCGGTCGGAGAGGAAGACGTAGCCTTCCTCGTCGACCCAGCCGACGTCGCCGATCTGGAAGACGTGAGGCTGCGGATGGGCTTCGGCGGTCTTCTCCGGTGCTCCGTGGTACTCGAAGACCTGGCGCAGGTGCTCGTGCCGGGAGTAGAGGACACCGACCTCTCCGGGCGGCAGGCGTCTGCCCTCGTCGTCGACGGCGAACACCTCGAAGGAGGGGACGGCACGGCCCACGGTTCCCGGATGGGCGAGCCACTCCGCCGAGCCGACGAGCGTGGTCGTACCGGCCTCGGTGGCGCCCCAGTACTCGACCAGCACCTCGCCCCACCAATCGATCATGCGTCGCTTGACCTCGACCGACATCGGCGCAGCTCCGTGAAGGACCATCTGGAGCGCAGGGGCGTCGAAGCGGGTGCGGACCGCTTCCGGCAAATTCAGCAGCCGGACGAACATGGTGGGCACCATGTGGGTATTCCTGATCGCGCGGTCCTGGAGCACCTCGAGTGCCAGCGACTCGTCCCAGCGCGGCAGGATCACGAGCGGAGCGCCATTGAGCTGGTCGTAGACCGCGAACAGCAGTGGCGCAGCGTGGTACAGCGGGCCCGTCACCAGGTGCGGGCCACGCCCGTCGAGTCCCAGTCCGACCGCCTTGCCCGCAATTCCCGAGAGCCCGTCGCCCAGACTGGGTGGGCGGCTGCGCTTGACGCCCTTGGGGCGGCCGGTCGTCCCGCTGGTGTAGATCATGGTGCCGCCCGCCGGACCATCCGGTGACATCGGTTCGTCGGACGCGTCGGAGACGGCCGACTCGAGCGCCCCGATGGCGAGGAGCTCCGCCCCGCCCGCCAGGCGTTCGCTCTTGGCCTGATGTTCTTCGTCGGTGAAGAGGATCCGAGAGCCGGAGTCCTCCACGACATACGCCGCTTCCGCCTCCTTCAAGTGCCAGTTGATCGGCGTGACCCACACCCCGCCGAGCATCGCGCCGAAGATCAGCTCGACGTACTCGATCCGGTTGCCCATCAGGAGCGAGACGTGGTCGTCGGGTCCGAGGCGGAGTTCGTCCCGTAGGACGTGGGCGATGCGCGTGGTGCGATCGAGGAACTCGCCCCAGCTGCGCCTGCGCGTGAGGTCGTCCAGCGCCACCGCGTCGGGGTCGACCGCCGCCACGTCGAAGATCATCGAGCCCCCGCCATCTCCCACCAGCGCTGTGAATTACGAGACGCGGCGTGTACTATACCAGCCGCCGGGAGGGCGAAAGCGAGGCGCTCCCCCTCGGGGAAGAATGCGGAAGCAGCAGGTCGGGGCAGTGGAGAGGAACATCGGTGAAAAAGAAACGATACGTATCGTTTCTTAATTATTGGACCCCAGTGCGCTCGAGATTCGGCACCATCCAGCTGCCGCAGGACGAGTCCTGGCCGGGGACTCCGTCGGAGAGGGGAGCTCGATGGACAAGCGCATGACCGAGAGCGAGCTGCTCGCCGAGCTTCGCGACGGGATGACGATCGGCATTGGAGGCTGGGGCTCCCGGCGCAAACCGATGGCACTGGTGCGAGCCATCCTGCGCTCGTCGCTGCGGGATCTCACCATCGTCTCCTATGGCGGACCCGATGTGGGTCTGCTCTGTGCGACGGGGAAGGCCACGAAGGTCATCTTCGGCTTCGTCTCCCTCGATTCGATCCCGCTGGAGCCGCACTTTCGGATCGCCCGACAGAGGGCCGCGATCGAGGTCGTCGAGCTGGACGAGGGCATGCTCCAATGGGGGCTCTGCGCCGCGGCACACCGACTTCCCTTTCTCCCCACCCGGGCCGGCCTGGGCTCCGACGTGATGAAGATCAATCCCCACCTCAAGCTGGTGAAGTCTCCGTACCCGGACGGCGAGGAGCTGGTGGCGATGCCGGCCCTCGAGCTCGACGTGGCGCTGATCCACATGAATCGCGTGGACTGCCGTGGCAACGGCCAGTTCCTCGGCCCGGATCCCTTCTTCGACGATCTGTTCTGCATGGCGGCCAAGAGGCGCTTCATGTCCTGCGAGAGGATCGTCCCCACCGAGAACCTGCTCCGGGAAGGCACGGTCCACACGCTCCGGATCAACCGGATGATGGTCGACGGTGTCCTGGAGGCGCCGGGCGGCGCCCACTTCACCGAGTGCCCACCCGACTACGGGCGGGACGAGGCCTTTCAGAAGGAGTACGCTGACACGGCCAAGGATCCGGAGGCGTGGGACGCGTTCAGGGCCCGCTATCTCGATCTCGGGAGCGAGCAGGAGTATCAAGCAGCGGTGAAGGCCCGATGAGCGACTACACGCGATCGGAGGTCTGCGCCGTGGCCATCGCCGAGGTCTTTCGCGGTGACGGCGAGATCCTCGTCAGTCCCATCGGCAATCTCCCCTCGCTGGGTGCGCGGCTCGCCAAGCTGACCTTCGAGCCGGACCTGCTTCTCACCGACGGTGTCGCCTCCTTGCTGGCGAACGTGGTGCCGCTGGGGGGCGGGGAAGGTCCGAAGCCGATCGTCGAGGGATGGCTTCCCTACCGCGCCGTCTTCGACGTCGTGTGGTCGGGAAGACGCCACGTGATGATGGGCGCCACCCAGATCGACCGGTTTGGCAATCAGAACATCGCCTGCATCGGGGCCTACGAGAAGCCGAAGGCGCAGCTGCTGGGCATGCGCGGGGCGCCCGGAAACACGCTGAATCATCCCACCAGCTACTGGGTTCCGAATCACGGCACGAGGGTCTTCGTCGAGAAGGTCGACGTGGTATCCGGCGTCGGCTACGACCGCGCCGCGGCCCTGGGCGAGACCGCTTCCCGCTTCCACGAGATCCGGCGGGTCGTCTCCAACCTCGGGGTGTTCGACTTCGAGACGCCGGATCACTCGATGCGACTGGCCTCCCTGCATCCCGGGGTCAGCGTCGGGGAGGTGGTGGAGAACACGGGATTCGAGCTGGTGATTCCCGACGCGGTCCCCGAGACCCGGGCGCCCAGCGCGGAGGATCTCCGGCTGATCCGCGACGTGCTGGACCCGGAAGGGATCGCCAGGAGAGAAGTGAAGGAATGAGTTGTCGTCCGCACTGAACACAGCGCTCTGTCAGATCCTCGGCATTCGCCATCCGATCATCCAGACGGCGATGGGATGGATCGCGACACCCGAGATGGTCGCGGCCTGCTGCAACGCAGGCGCGATCGGCTTCCTCGCCACCGCCACGGTGAGAGTGGAGGAGGTCGACGGGCTGATCGCCCGAGTCGAGGAGCTCACCGATCGGCCCTTCGGCGTCAACTTCCTGATGGAGGCGCCGGGTGCCGGGCTGATCGTCGACACCATCATCGGCCACGGCGTGAAGGCGGCCAGCTACGCCCGAGCTCCCAACGCGGAGTTCATCAAGCGCTTCAAGGATGCGGGCATCCTCTGCATTCCGACCTGCGGCGCGGTGCGCCACGCCCAGAAGGCGGTTCAGCTCGGCGCCGACGTGGTGATCGTCCAAGGCGGCGAGGGAGGCGGGCACACGGGCTCCGTCCCCACCTCGATTCTGGTACCCCAGGTCGTCGATGCGATCGACGTGCCGGTGGTTGCCGCGGGCGGGTTCCGTGACGGCCGCGGTCTGGTCGCGGCGCTGGCCTACGGCGCGGCGGGGATCGCGATGGGAACGCGCTTCCTCTTGACCGCCGAGAGCCCGATTCCAGCGGAGACCGCGGAGCGCTACTTCGCCGCCACCGTGAACGACGTTCTCGTGACCTCGGAGGTGGACGGCATGCCACAGCGCGTGGTCGTGAACGAGCTGGTGCACCAGCTCGAGTCGAGCAACCGGGTGAGCCTGCTGCTCCGAGCGCTCGGCAGCGCTCTCCAGTACCGCAAGCTCAGTGAAGCGCCGCTGGGTGAGCTGATCCGCTCCGCTCTCGCCATGCGGCGCAGCGAGAAGATGACCCGGTCGCAGATGTTGATGGCGGCGAACGCTCCGATCCTGGTGAGGAAGGCGATGATCGAAGGCGATCCCGTCGCCGGGGTGTTGCCCAGCGGCACCGTCGCCGGGGTGATCGACGACCGGCCCGGCTGCGCCGAGGTCATCGAGCGAATCGTGGGCGAGGCCGAGCGTACGCTCGAGGCTCTCGCCGGATGAAACCGAGGTTCTCTGTATGACAGTGCGTGTCCAAATCGAAGACGGCATCGCGGAGGTGATGCTGGATCACCCGCCCGTGAACGCCCCCGACAGCGCCGGATGGGCGAAGCTCACCGAGACCATCGTCTCCGTGGGAAACGACGAAGCGGTGCGTGTCATCATTCTCGGCGCCGAGGGCCGCGGCTTCTGCGCCGGCGTCGACGTCAAGGAGCTGGCCAGGGACAGCAGCCTGATCACCAAGGTGAACAAGGGCTGCTACGACGCCTTCGCGGCCATCCACGATTGCCCGGTGCCGGTGATCGCCGCCTGCCACGGCTTCGTCCTGGGCGGCGGCATCGGTCTGGCCGGGTCCTGCGACCTGATCGTCGCCGCCGACGATGCGAGCTTCGGGCTGCCCGAGATCGACCGCGGCGCACTGGGAGCCGCATCCCACCTGATGCGGATGTTCCCGATCCAGAAGGTTCGCAAGATGCTGTTCACCGGCGAGCCGATCTCTGCCCAGGAGGCCTACCGCCTGGGTGCGCTGGAGGCGATGGTGACCCGGGAGGAGCTCATGCCCAGAGCGCGTGAGATCGCCAGGTCGATCGCTGCCAAGAGCCCGAAGGCGATGCGCCTGGCCAAGGAGAGCGTGAACGGGATCGAATTGCTCGACGTGAAGCGGAGCTATCGCTTCGAGCAGGGCTTCACGCTCGAGCTCTACACCTCTCCCGACTCCCAGGAGGCGCGGGACGCATTCGTCGAGAAGCGGGAAGTGAGCTTCTCCGACAAGAGCGAGGAGTAGTCCGATGGACCTCACCTTCACCCCCGAGCAGGAGGCCTTCCGCAAGGAGGCGCGTGCCTGGCTGGAAGCCAACGTGCCCCGCGAGCCGCTGCCGTCGCTGGATACGGCAGAGGGCTTCGAGAGGCACCGCGAGTGGGAGCACGAGCTCAACGCAGCCGGTTGGGCGATGGTGCCCTGGCCGGTCGAGTTCGGGGGTCGCGGCGCCAACCTGTTCGAGTGGCTGATCTTCGAGGAGGAGTACTACCGGGCGGGAGCACCGGGACGCGTCAATCAGAACGGCATCTTCCTGCTGGGTCCGACCATCATGGAGTACGGCAGCGAGGCGCAGAAGGCCCGCTATCTGCCGAAGATGGCCTCCAGCGAGGAGGTCTGGGGGCAGGGCTGGTCGGAGCCGAACGCCGGCAGCGACATGGCGGCGATCCAGGCTACGGCGGTGCGCGACGGCGACCACTACGTGGTCAACGGCCAGAAGACCTGGGTCTCGCGCGGCTCCTACGCCGACTGGCTGTTCGGGATGTTCCGGACCGATCCGGAGTCGGAACGCCACCGCGGACTCAGCTTCCTCTTGGTTCCCCTGGACGCCGAGGGTGTGACCGTGAGACCGATCGAGCAGCTCGACCGGGAGGCGGGCTTCGCGGAGGTCTTCCTGGACGACGTCCGAGTCCCGGTGGAGAACCTGCTCGGCGAGGAGAACAAGGGCTGGTCGGTGGCCATGGCCACGGCGGGCTTCGAGCGCGGCCTGATGCTGCGGAGCCCGGCGAGGTTCCAGAACACCGCGCGCAAGCTGGTGGCGCTCTACAAGGAGACCGTCGGGAGCGGGGAGCGAATCGATCCCGTCCTTCGCGACGCGGTCAGCCGCACCTGGATGGATGCAGAGGCCTACACCTTGAACACCTACCAGACCGTCTCGCGTCTCCTGGCCGGCGGGAAGATCGGCGCGGAGGCGAGCCTCAACAAGATCTTCTGGTCGGAGCTCGACGTGAAGATGCACGAGACCGCACTCGAGCTCCTCGGTGCGCGCGGGCTGCTCCTTCCGGAGGCCCCCGCGGCAGAGGGCGTCGGGAGCTGGCTGGATGGCTATCTCTTCGCATTGTCCGGCCCCATCTACGCGGGCACCAACGAGATCCAGCGCAACGTCATCGCCGAGCGGATACTCGGCCTTCCCAGGAGCTGAGCATGCGTTTTCACTTTACCGAGGATCAGCTGCTGCTGCGGGACACGGTGCGCGACTTCCTCGACGCCGAGTGCACACCGGAGGGGATTCGCGCGCTCTGGAAGACCGAGACCGGCCGCTCTCCGGAGTTCTGGTCGAGCTTCGCCGAGGTCGGCGTGCCGGGCCTCCTGGTCCCGGAGGAGTACGACGGGATGGGAATGGACGAGATCGATCTCGTCCTGCTGCTGGAGGAGACGGGGCGCGCCGGGCTCGCCGAGCCGGTGATCTCGACGGCCGCGGTCGGCGTGCCGCTGCTCGCCGGCCTGGGTTCGCAGGAGCTCGGCGAGCGCTGGCTCCGCGGCGTGGCAGCGGGTGAGGTGACGCTCGCCGCGGGGCATTTGGCGAGCCCCTTCGTCGGAGATGCCCACATCGCGGATCTGCTGCTGCTGCCTCACGACGGGGAGATCCACGCCGTCCCGAGGGAGAATGCGGAGCTGACGCACCAGCCCGCCAACGACCCCTCGGAGCGGATCTTCACCGTTCGCTGGAAGCCCGCGGGCGAGACCCGGGTGGCTCGGGGAGAGGAGGCGAGGAAGCTGCAGGCCGCCGCCCTCGACCGGGGAGCCCTCGGCTGCGCGGCCCAGCAGCTCGGCGTCGCCCAGCGCCTGGTCGAGATGACGGTCGAGTACGCCTGCCAGAGGAAGCAGTTCGGCAAGCCGATCGGGTCCTTCCAGGCGATCAAGCACATGTTGGCGAACGTCCAGGTGCGTCTGGAGTACGCCCGGCCGGTGGTGTATCGGGCGGCCCACTCGGTGGCGCGGAGCTCGGAGCAGCGCGGCGTCGACGTCTCGATGGCGAAGTCGGCGGCCTCTGAGACGGCGGTCGCGGCGGCCAAGGTGGCGCTGCAGGTGCACGGTGCGCTTGGCTATACCTGGGAGCAGGATCTGCACATCTGGATGAGGCGAGCCTGGTCTCTGGAGGCGGCGTGGGGAACCGGTGCGTGGCACCGAGCGCGCGTGGCCGACGCGGTGCTCGACAGCGGCGCCCCGGCCGGGACTTTTGGCTACAGCGCTCCTTCGTGAGGGGGAGGGAAGAGGCGGCCGTGGTTATCCTGAGACGTACGGTGCGCCGACCGGATCGGAAGGGAGGAATGGATCGATGAGCGAGGCGAAGAAGCGGGTTCCCGCCGTCGAGGGCTGGTTCACCATGGACGATCAGCAGCCGCGTCTGTTGGGAACCCGGTGCAAGAGCTGCGGAACCTATTTCTTTCCCAAGGAGTCGTTCTTCTGCAAGAACCCGGACTGCGCGGGGACGCAGTTCGAGGAGGTTCCGCTCAGCCCGACCGGGAAGCTCTGGTCGTTCACGAACAACTGCTACCCGGCTCCCGCCCCCTACTTCGCTTCAGATCCCTTCGTTCCCTACGCGATCGCCGCCGTTGAGCTCGCCGAGGAGCGGATGGTGGTCCTCGGCCAGATGGCGGAGGGGACCGAGGTGAGCGATCTCAGGGCGGGGATGGAGGTCGAGCTGATCCTCGAGAAGCTCTATGAAGACGAGGGGTCCGAATACATGGTCTGGAAGTGGAAGCCGGTCGCGGCCTGATACCGGAGGAGATCACGGATGGCAGATGAAGTCGCAATTCTCGGGGTCGGGATGCACCCGTGGGGGAAGTGGGGACGGAATTTCGTCGAGTACGGCGTCAAGGCGTGCCGAGATGCCCTCGAAGATGCCGGGGTCCCGTGGAAGGAGATCCAGTTCGTCTCGGGTGCCGACACCATGAGGTGTGGATACCCGGGATACGTGGCGGGAGCGACCTTCGCTCAAGCCCTCGGGTGGAACGGGGCGCGGGTGGCCAGCTCCTACTCCGCCTGTGCCTCCGGGGCCACCGCGCTGAACACCGCGCGTATGCAGATCCTGGCTGGCTTCTGTGACGTCGCTCTGGTGGTGGGCGGGGATACCACCCCGAAGGGCTTCCTGGCGCCGCAGTCCGGAGACCGGCCCGACGATCCCGACTGGCTGCGATTCCGCCTGATGGGCGCGACGAATCCCACCTACTTCGCCCTCTACGCCCGGAGGCGGATGGAGATCTACGGGGCGACGGAGAGCGACTTCGCCAAGGTGAAGGTCAAGAACAGCCGCCACGGGCTCTCCAACCCGAACGCGCGCTACAAGAAGGAGTTCACCGAGGAGGAGGTCCTGAGCTCGCCGATGGTGGCGGACCCGCTCCGCCTCTTCGAGATCTGTGCCACCAGCGACGGGGCTGCGGCGCTGGTGCTCTCCAGCATGGAGTATGCGCGCAAGCGCAGCACCGATCCGGTTCGAGTCGCCGCGATCTCCACGGTGACGCCGCAGTTTCCCAGCTCCGTGGTCGAGCTGCCGGACATCGCGACGGATTCCGCCTACAGCGTACCGTTGCCCGACAACACCTTCCGCGGCTCGGTGGCGACGGCGGCCTACAAAGAGGCGGGAATCGGTCCCGAAGATGTGGATCTCGCCGAGGTCTACGACCTGTCCTCGGCGATGGAGCTCGACTGGTACGAGGACATCGGGATCTGCAAGCGGGGAGAAGCGGAGAGGCTCCTTAGAAGTGGCGATACCACGATCGGCGGGCGAATTCCCGTGAACCCGAGCGGTGGGCTGGCCTGCTTTGGCGAGGCGGTGCCCGCGCAGGCGGTGGCTCAGGTGTGCGAGCTGACCTGGCAGCTCAGGGGACAGGCAGGCGAGCGACAGGTCGAGGGAGCCAGGGCCGGAATCACGGCCAACCAGGGGCTCTTCGGACACGGCTCGTCGGTGATTCTGAAGAAGTAGGGGCCGGAGGAGGCATCATGAGCAAGATCTGCGAAGGACGAGTGGTGATCGTGACCGGCGCCGGCCGCGGAATCGGCCGGGGACACGCCCTGGAGTTCGCCGGGCAGGGCGCCAAGGTGGTCGTGAACGACCTCGGCGTCGAGGCCGACGGGCAGGGAGGTTCCGAGGGGCCGGCAGGCGAGGTGGTCGAGGAGATTCGCGCGATGGGTGGTGAGGCCATCGCCAACGGTGAGGACGTGGCGGACTGGGAGGGAGCGGGGCGTCTGGTGAAGGCGGCCCTGGACACCTGGGGGCGTCTCGACGTCCTGGTGAACAACGCCGGGTTCCTCCGCGATCGGATGTTCGCGAGCGGCTCGGTGGAGGAGTGGGATGCCGTGATACGGGTCCACCTGCGCGGCCACTTCTGCACCGCGCGGCAGGCTGCGGGCTACTGGCGCGGGGAGTCGAAGGCGGGCAACCCGGTGGACGCGCGCATCATCAACACCAGCTCCGGAGCCGGTCTCCAGGGCAGCGTCGGACAGGCCACCTACACCGCCGCCAAGGCGGGCATCGCCGCCCTCACACTGGTTCAGGCCGCCGAGATGGGCCGCTACGGAGTGACGGCGAACGCGATCGCACCGGCGGCGCGCACGCGGATGACCGAGGCGATCTTCGCCGAAACCATGCAGAAGCCAGAGGACGGGAGCTTCGACGAGATGGCTCCCGAGAACGTGGCGCCGCTGGTCGTGTGGCTGGGCAGCGCGGAGTCGAAGGAAGTCAACGGGCGGGTGTTCGAGGTCGAGGCCGGACGGATCTCGGTCGCGGATGGCTGGCGCAAGGGCCCCGAGGTCGACAAGGGGTCCCGTTGGGAGCCGGATGAGATCGGCGCGGTCGTGCAGGACCTGCTCGCCAAGGCGGTTGCACCCCAGAAGGTCTACGGAACCTGACGGAAGAGGTTCCACCAGCCGGGAGAAGGCCAGACGAGATGCGTTTCGCATGGAACGAGGAGCAGGAAGAGCTGCGCTCTCAGGCCCACGGCTTCCTTCAGGAGTTCTCCGCTTCCGAGGCAGTCCGAAAGGCCATGGAGAGCGAGTCCGGATACGATCCGGAGCTCTGGGGCCAGATCACTAGCGAGCTGGGGTGGTCCTCGGTGGTGATCCCGGAGGAGTACGGCGGGCTGGGTCTCAGCTACGTGGAGCTGATCGCGCTGATGGAGGAGATGGGAGCGGCGCTCCTATGCGCTCCCTTTCTCTCCAGCGTGTGCCTGGCCGGCAACGCGCTGCTCCTCGGTGGCACCGAGGAGCAGAAGCGGGAGTACCTCCCCGGCATCGCGGAGGGAGCCACGCTCGGCACGCTTGCCTACATGGAGTCGAACGGGCGTCCGGACGCCAGCGGGATCGAGACGGAGGCCCGGCGCGAGGGCGGTGACTACGTCCTCCGCGGAGCCAAGAGCTTCGTGCTCGACGGCCACACTGCGGAGCTGCTGCTGGTGGCTGCGCGCCGCGCCGACTCGATCGGCGAAGAGGGCATCAGCCTCTTTGCGGTTCCCGCCGAGAGTCCCGGTCTCGAGAGACGCCTGTTGCCGACGATGGATCAGACCCGGAAGCAGGCGGAGCTCCGACTGAACGACGTTCGCGTCCCGGCCTCGGCGCTGATGGGAGAGGAAGGGGAGGGCTTTCGGACTCTCCGCGACACGCTGGACCTCGCGGCCATCGCTCTGGCCGCGGAGCAGGTGGGCGGGGCCCAGCGATGCCTCGACATGTCCGTCGAGTATGCCAAGGAGCGCGTGCAGTTCGGCAGGCCGATCGGATCGTTCCAGGCGATCAAGCACAAGTGCGCCAACATGATGGTCGAGGTCGAGTCGGCCCGCTCCGCCAGCTACTACGCGGGCTGGGCGGCTGCCGAGGGCACGGAGGATCTGCCGGTCGCGGCGGCGCTCGCCAAGGCGTTCTGCTCCGACACCTACTTCCGCTGTGCCGCCGAGAGCGTCCAGATCCACGGTGGCGTTGGCTTCACCTGGGAGTACGACGTCCATCTCTTCTTCAAGCGCGCGAAGTCCACGGAGATCCTCTTCGGCTCCCCGGCCTACCATCGCGAGAGGGTCGCCCAGCAGATGGGTCTCTAGTCGGGGGACCGATGACAGACCCGCTGGACATGTCCGGGCTTCTGAACCTCACCGAGACCCTCGCGGTGGAGTGGGCGCCCAAGGTCCGGGTCAACAACGTCCCCGCTCTCAGGGGTGCTGGCTGCTCACGGCGATCGACTCGCCGGTCATGTAGGAGGAGTAGTCGCTGGCGAGGAAGACGATCACGTTGGCGACCTCCCAGGTCTCGGCGCCCTCGCCGAATGCCTCGCGGTCGGCGAGCTCCTCGAGCAGTTCCGGAGGGGTCACCTTGGAGAGGAACTTGTGGACGGCGAGGCTGGGAGCCACGGCGTTCACGCGCACGCCCGCCTCGGCGGCTTCGATGGCCGCGCAGCGAGTGAGTGCCATCACGCCCGCCTTGGCCGCCGCGTAGTGCGCCTGCCCGGCCTGCGCCCGCCAGCCGAGGACCGATGCGTTGTTGACGATGACACCGCTCCGTCGCTCCATCATGTGGCGAAGCGCGGCGCGGGTCATTCGGAAGGTCCCGGTCAGTGTGATCCCCAGGACCGCGTTCCACTGCTCGTCGGTCATTTCGACGATGTTGGCGGTGCCACCGAGGCCCGCGTTGTTGACCAGCACGTCGATACGCCCCAGCGACGCGATGGCGGTCTCGACCAGCCGTTGGACGTCTTCCTCCTCCGTGACGTTGCAGAGAAGATGGGGAGGTCGGATGCCGGTGAGCTTCTCGAGCTCGTCGGCAGCCTCGCCCAGGCGGCGCTCGTGGATGTCGCTGATCATCACGGCGGCGCCTTCTTCCGCGCAGCGCCGGGCGGTGGCGAAGCCGATGCCGGTGCCCGCGGCCGCCGTCACCAGGACGGTCTTGCCCTCGAGCAGACGGTGACCCTCGACGTAGCGGGGGGGTGTCCTGCTCATCTCGGCTGCCTCAAGCGCGGGGAGCGGGGCTGGGTTCGCGGGGCATTCCGAGCGCGCGCTCCGAGATGATGTTTCGCTGGATCTCATTCGACCCGGCGTAGACGGTGTCGGAGCGGGTGAAGAGGTAGAGCCGCTGGAGGAGGGTGAGGTCGTAGGGGAGGGCCTCGGCGATCTCCGACTGCGGTCCCAGCACGTCCATCGCGAGCTTCCCGAGCTCGCGGTGCCAGGTCGCCCAGTAGAGCTTGGTGATCATGGCCTCGCGAGAGAGCTCTCCACCTTCGGCGCTGCTGAGCACGCGAAGCGCGTTCAGACGCATGATCCGCAGGCGGATCCAGGCGTCCGCCAGACGCTGGCGCATCACGGGGTCGGATGCGGCGCCGTTGGCGCGAGCGATCTCGATCACCTGCTCCAGCTCGCCCTTGAAGGCCATCTGCTGGCCCAGTGTCGACGCTCCCCGCTCGAAGGCGAGCGTGCCCATGGCGACCTTCCAGCCCCCGTTGACCTGCCCCACGATGTTGTCAGCGGCGGTGCGCGCTCCGTCGAAGAAGACCTCGCTGAACTCCGCATCGCCGGTGATCTGCACGATGGGGCGAATCTCGATGCCCTCCTGGCGCATCGGCAGCAGGAGATAGGAGATCCCCCGGTGCTTGGGCATTGCGTCCGGGTCGGTGCGACACAGGACGAAGATCCAGTCGGACCACTCCGCGCCGGAAGTCCAGACCTTCTGACCGTTGATGACCCACTCGTCCCCGACCAGCTCCGCCTTGGTCTGGACGTTGGCGAGATCGGAGCCCGCGTTCGGCTCGGAGTATCCCTGGGACCAGAGGTCTTCGCCGCTGACGATTCCCGGCAGGAAGCGCTGCTTCTGCTCCTCGGTGCCGAAGTGGATGATGGTCGGTCCGGCGAGACCCTCGCCGATGTGGCCGAGCCGCCCCGGACCGCCCGCCCGGGCGTACTCCTCGTAGAAGATCACCTGCTGCATCAGGCTGAGACCGCGGCCGCCGCACTCGCTGGGCCACCCCACGCAGGTCCAGCCGGACTCGCCGAGCTTGCGCTCCCAGGCGCGCCGCTCTTCGATCAGCGCGCTCTCGTCGCCGGGACCACCTCGCCCGCGAAGCTCGGAGAACTCCCCGCTCAGGTGCTCGGAGAGCCACTGCTCGACCTCTTCGCGAAAGGCCTCGTCCTCTCGGCTGAAATGCAGGTCCACCGGTGCAGAACTCCCTGGAGAAGCGATCCTATGGAAGTCGCCGGGTCCTGTCAAAGAGGCTCCGAGCGCCGGGCGAACCGACGGCGAACGGTGCGCACCGGTGGGTGGAAGCGCGGAAGGGCTCAGCTCTCCCGGCTGCTCTCGTACCCCTCGCGCTCCTTCAGGAGCGCCTCCATCTTCGATGGATCGATCGAGATGAAGAGGCCCTCGGCTTCCGCGGTGAGGATGCCGCCCGCGAGGATGCGGCCTTCGGTGAAGATCTTCCGCCCCTCGATGCGGACGAGCTCGCCTTCGATCAGCAGCTCGGTGTGGAGCGGGGTGGGCCTGCGGTAGCGGACGGTCAGGGTCCCCGTCATGCCCGGGTTGCCCCCCAGCGACTGCACGAAGCCGAGCACTTCGTCGAAGGTCGCGGCGACGAAGCCCCCGTGGAGCGAGCCCGGTGGCCCCTCGTAGGCCGAGCCGAAGGTGCCCGACGCGATGGCGCTCCGCTCGCCGGACTGCGCGATGGTGATGGGGGGAGCGAGGGGGTTGGCGAGACCGATCATCGGGCTCTGGTCGAAGAAGGCGCCGACGTCTCCCGCAGTGGCGGACTCGGCGTAGCCGTGGAAGTGCTTGAGGCGCGGGTGCGCCTTGAGAGCCTCCGCGTAATGCTCCAGACCGGCGGCTGCGGCGCGCAGCTCCGCCTCGGGTGCGTTGCTGGGGACCAGGCGCTCGATCACCAGCCGCATCGCCCGCGCCAGCCGGCGCTTCTGCTCCCAGGCCGCGGCGCCGGAGATCTTGGTCGAGTCCCAGTGTGCTTGGATGTCCCTTCTCTTGGAGCCGTCGGTCACACCCTGTTCTCCTGCGGGATCGAGATGTACCCGATCACGCAATGGCGTTGCGGAAGCCGAGCAGCCGGTTCGTGAGGCGAATCGAGAGGGGGCTGAGGAAGAGGAGGCGGAGCTTCCAGAGCGGGGAGTGGCACTCCTCGGGACCGATCTCGCCATCGAGCAGCTCCGTGCAGGCTTCGGCGGCCTTCTCGGCGAGCCGGTCGAGGATCCGCCCGCCGAGCTCCGCGGAGGCACCCGCCGGCGCACCCGAGTAGGTCGCCTCTCCAAAGTACTCGAGCATCGAGCGATAGGAGCGAATCATCTGAGGAAGCCGCTGCAGCCTGCCGCGTCGCGCCGCGCTGTGCGGCTCGCCGCGGCTTCGAAGCCAGGTGTCGACGGTGGATCTCGGAAGGTTCTTGTAGTCCGGGTCGACCCAATCGCCGTGGAGGGCGAGAAGCTGCGAGGTCTCGACGATTCCGGCGTGGGTGTCGCCCTCCAGATCGCCGCGATCGATTCCGGGGAGGTCGCCGAGCACGTCGTCCAGGTTCGAGGTGCCCTCGGTCAGGCGGCGGATCAGCAGCGAGAAGATCGAGACCATGCGCGTGTCGTGGCGCCGGTTGACGCGCTCGCAGGCCCGTTCGATGGCGAGGAAGTGCCGCGGGCCTCCGTGGAAGTTGGAGATGAACAGGTCGCGAAAGCCCTGGGCGGCGAGGGTTCGCCCGAGGTCGGTGAGCAGGGTGACCGTGGTCGATGGCGGGAAGAAGAGAGAGCCCCGTTGCGCCACCACGTCCGTCGCGGCGTAGACAGGGGGTAGCTTCAGGAAGGTGCGGTCCCGGTGGCGCTCGGGGAGGAAGCGCAGCATCCGCTCCGCCAGGCCCTCGCCCTCGAAGACGTCCGCCCCCAGCGGGAGATGAGGACCGTGCACCTCGATGGGAGAGCAGGTGAGAACGACCACCGTCTCGCGGGGGTCGATCTCGTCGAACCGGGTCTTGGTCAGCGTCTCCCAGGGGAGCATTCGGGGGGTCGCGTCCACGCGGGCGTTCCTCCTGATGGGGGTCATGCCCATCTTACCGCGGCGCGATCGGATCGCAGGCAGCGATGGCGCTCTGGGCTCCGCTCAGTCGCCGTGGCGGGAGGGCGCCTCGGCAATCCGGTTCGCGAGGAAGCGGATCATGCGCACCGCCACTGCGGGGTTGCAGGTCACCAGTTGCTCGAGCTCGGCCTCATTGAAGATGCAGACCCAGACCTCGCCGAGCGCCCGCAAGGTCACCTCCCGGCGAACACCAGTGAACGTCGAGACGGCGCACAGGAAGGTCCCTTCCTTCGACTCGATGGCGATGATCTTTCCGCCGCGCTCGATCGCGACCTGCCCGCGAAGCAGCAGGTAGGTGTGGTGGGTCTGGACGCCGCTCCTCGAGATCTCCTCTCCATCCGCGAACTTCACGAAGTAGCGGTGGAAGCTCGGCGAGCGACAGATCGACGACCAGAGGGGATCGACCAGCGACTCGACCAGCATCCCGGCTTCCTCGGGGTCCGCGCTCTCGCGACGCGCCGCAGCCACGGTCTGGGAGTCGAGGCCGAAGCCGTCGGCGATCGCCTGAATGCGGCTCAGCACCTCCCTGGCTCCCCCGGGTCGGCGCGCCGGATCGATGAAGAGCAGTCCCATCACCACCTCCTCGAGCGGAGGCGGGCAGTCGAGCCGCACCTCCGAGAGCCGCTGGAGTCCGTAGATGTTCCCAGGCTCCTTGTGGCGCAGGACGTCCTGACGCTTGTTGAGGTCGATGCCCGTGTACAACGCCCACGCCGTGGCGCCGACGCCCCAGAGATCCGTCCGCAGGTCGAAGGCACCGAGGGAGAGATCGGCCTGCTCCGGCGCCCGATAGCCATGCGTCCCGAGACCGACCAGCAGCTGACCTTGCTGCAGCATGCCGCGGGTCATGCGCGGAGCCTGGGCGATCCCGAAATCCGTCAGCACGAATCCCCCGTTGCCGTCGAGGAGCACGTTGGAGGGCTTCACGTCCAGGTGCAGGATCGAGACCCGATGAGCCGCTCCCAGCGCGGAGAGCAGATCCGTCATCAGTCGCCAGGTCTGCTCCTCGTCGAACTTCCCGATCATGGGCCAGGCATCCGCCAGGCTTCCGGCGGGAAAGTACTCGAGAGCGGCGAAGGCCGGCTCTGCGTCCACATTCCAGTCCAGGAGACGGGGGATTCTGGGGTGCTGGATGGAGAGGAGGGCGCCGAGCTCCCGCTTGAGCGTGGTCCGAGCGTGGCTGCCGGTGGTGGGCCCGAGAACCTTCACTGCGATCTCCGGCTGTGGGGCCGCGCCCAGCGAAGCGGGAACGTCGAGGCAACGGGCGAGAAAGACCGAGCCGAATCCACCGGTTCCCAGCCTGCGTTCGAGCTGGTAACGACGCCGGGCCACGAGAATGTCGCCGGGCTGAGGTCCGATCTCCGAGCCCGTCTGGAGGGGTTCGGTGGTTTCCGATGCCTGAAGCTCACCCACGCCGCTCTGATCGGAAGAGATCAAGTCCGACTGTAGAAATGCGGAGGTACCCGCTTGTGCCGCCCCTCGGGGAAACAGGGTGCAGACGGCGCTCTGGACTCACTCCGTCCTCGGAGGGAAGCTCGCCTCGGCAGTGCCAGGGGCACCTTCCGCGGGACGGGTCCCGGCGAGAAAGCTCCGCACGAATCCGATCTGCTCCTCCGTCTCCGGGGATTCGCCCGGGGCGCCGGCGCGAAGCGCGGCGATCACGTCGACGAAGCTCTCCGGCGTCGCGAGACCGCGCCGCACCAGGTGCACCCCGGCCACGATTCCGGTCCGCCCCCGACCGCCCCAGCAGTGGACGTAGACCGGGCGCTTCGCCGCAATCGAGGTTGCGATGGCCCGCTCGATCTCGCCCATCTGCTGGAAGCTCGGGGTCGAGTGGTCCTCGATCTCGAAACGCAGGGTCTCGATCGCGATGCCGCGCTGCTCCGCGAACTTCTCCAGGGCGGGCTGGTAGGGGGGAAACGGACCGCGCACCTCCTCCTCCATCAGGCTGAGGAAGCAGCGGATTCCGCAGTCGAGGAGGGCGCCTAGCTGGCGCTCGGCGATCCGTCGATCGGCATGTCCCGGGTAGCAGCCCGCCATCAGCCAGGGCGGGTCGACCCAGTACGCGGCCCGAAAGGGAGGGGATAGGGCGGTCAAGGGGATCCTGCGGTCGGACGAATCAAGGAGCTGCATTCTCTCCGCGGGTCGCGGGCCATGAGGCATCCTCGCATGCAACGACAGACCTGGCTACTGACCGGCGTCGTTCTGGTGCTCGTGCTGTTGATGGATGCGGGGGGGGTCTCCGCAAAGATCTATCACTGGGTCGACGGGGCCGGGACTCCCCACTTCTCGGATCGCGTCGAAGATGTGCCCCCCGCCTACCGGGATCAGATCGAGGACTACCAGGAGGAGCTCGAGGCGAACAGCCGCGTGAACATCATCGAGGGGCTGAACCAGACCGGCCCCTCCTCGGGTGCCGCGCCCGGCAAGGGGGCGGACAAGCGCGCTCGGCCCTCCGCGATGCCCGAGATCGGCAACCTCCCCGACTTCGCGTCCGACCCGACGGAGTTCGTGGAGAAGCTCCGGGGCCCGATGATTGCGATCGTGGTGGTGCTCAGCCTGGTGTTGCTCGGCTTCATCCTCGCCTTCATGTCGATGGCCCTGCTGCTGAGCTGTCGATTCGTCGGCCAGGCGAGCCCGGGCTTCGCGAAGGCCTACGGAATCGTGATCGTCCAGTTCCTCGCCGGGCTCGTGGTCGGCCCGGGTGTGGTGGTGATCTTCGGGCAGCCGGTCGTCTCCGATCTGGGAGGCGCGCTCCGTCTCCAGGCGATCAACATGGGCGTGCTTCTCCTCGTCCACGCGGTGGTGCTGCGCGGCATGCTCTGCGACTCCATGGGCAAGTCGATCGGTCTCGCCCTCGTCGTGAATCTGGTCGTGCTGGGCCTGGGCCTGCTGCTCGGCATCGGCTTCGCCATGTGCGCCGGCGGCGCCGCCCTCCTGGGTGCTGGCTGAACCGGCCCTGGCGACGGCTCGCTTCCTGGTATAGAACCGGGCATCCGTGAGTCGAGCGATGCAGCGCAGGGGGCATGGTTGGTGGGCGTATCTCGCCCCGTACGGGGCATTCCTGCTCCTCGTAGAGGTCGGGCGGCGACTTCCCGAAAGCGTCGCGCCCTGGATGCTCCCCGTGAAGGTGGCGGTGCCCGCGGCGTTTCTCGTCTACTTCGTGCTTCGCGGAGATCTCCTCGAGCTCCGCGGATATCGCCCGGGCTGGCGTCTCTCGCTGGACGTCCTCGTCGGCGTCGCGATCGCGGTCCTCTGGGTGGGACCGTTCCTGCTCTTCGACGCGCTGCCGCGCGGCGCGGAGGCGGACGCCTTCGACCCGAGCCAGCTCGGGGAATCACTGCGTCAGGAAACCCTGGCCCTGCGGCTGCTCGGCTTCGCCATGGTCACTCCCTTCATGGAAGAGCTCTTCGTGCGGAGCTTTCTGATCCGTCTGGTGGACGCGGTCGACAAGGGCAAGGACTTCCGCGACCTGCCCATCGCCCGCTTCAGCTGGCGGAGCTTCTTGATCACCTGCGTGTGGTTCACCTTCACCCACGTGAGCTGGGAGTGGATCGTCGCCGCGCCCACCGGCATTCTCCTGAACCTCTGGCTCTATCACCGTCGCCACATTGGAGCACCGATCGTCGCTCACGCCGTGGCGAACGCCTCGATCTGGCTGCTGGTGGTGCTGGGGCCGGGCGATCTCCGGGTCTTCCTGTAGCAGGCCCGTAGCCTGGCTAGGCGGTGCTGGAATGACCCCGGCGCACGCGCTGGGAGAGCTCGGTGAGATCGGTGAGGCTCTTGCGAGCCGCTTCGGGGCTCTGCTCCAGGCAGGCTGCCACGATTCGCTCGGCAGTGTCGGCGAGGGGCTCGTAGCCGAGATCGCGGGACTCGGCGCCGAACTTCTCGGCGAGCTCCCGGAGCAGCTCGAGGTCGCCATCGATTTCGGCGTCCTGGAGGTAGTCGATGCGTTCGCCCATCTGGACCACGAAGACGTCGATCTGCTCTTCGAGATCGGGATCGGCGGCGTAGACCGAGAGGATCGGCGTCAGAGGGCGCTCAGTCGTCATCGGCCGATGACGCCCCGATCTGTACGGCTTCGAAGCCCTCGAGAGGCCCCGCAGAAGACGCGCAGGTCTCCCGGGGGTCAGCGGGAGCGCAGCCGCCTTCCGACCAGCAGTGCGCCGGCGCCGAAGAGCAGGGCTGCTCCCGGCTCGGGAACCGCGGATCCAGGACGGGGGCCGCAGCGGCCGGCGCCGTCGGAGCAGTTCCACGTCCCACCCGTGAAGGGATGCCGGCGGCCGGCACGGAAATCCCGATTGGACCGCCGGGGCCGGTCCGACCGGTTCTGCCAGGAGCCCAGGCGGTCGCCCGAAACCGGGAAGAACTGGAGGAATGAGGAGCCCTCGCTCGAGAAGCGCAGACTGCTCCCACGGTCCTTGCCAAAGAACCCTCCGTCCCAGGAGAGCGCGCCCGCAGGGCTGGCGAGAGTCATCGCGGACAGCAGTCCGACCACGGCCAGGGACTTTCTCAACATCGTTCCTCCAAAAGTTGACTTGCTTGATCGAGCATACTCAGAAAGCCAGGAGGTGCAAGCAAGTACTGTCGAGGGGCTACGATTCTTTTCCCCGCAGGGCACCGGGGCGCGGGAATCCGGACTGGCCGCGCGCGCCGCCCGCCGTCCCCGCTGGGCGTACTCCGTGGGGCGCGGCGAGAGACGCCCGAGGCGCCAGGCCCTCCTGGGACTCGACCAGGAGGCCCTCCGGAGGGGGGGGCTCTCGGATCTCGGCGAGAGCTCGAATGCGGTCCAGGAGGATGCGGACTGCGGCCTCCGCCCGGCGGTGGTCGGCGCACTGGCCGAGCGGCCGGGCACCGGGCCGCCGCTCCAGGAGCAGAATCGTCTCGTCGCCGCGACTCCATGTGCCCAGTGGACGGGGGCAGAGGCCTCCGCGGGTCCAGAGGAAGTTCGCCATCGCCCAGATGCGTCTCCCCTCGGAACGGCGGAGGTCGGTGTAGTGGATCCGCCAGAGGTCCTCGACGGCTTCGATGGATCCCGCGCCCGCGCGAGGGCGCTCATTCGGAAGCGCAACGCGGAGCCGGGCGTGGTCGATTCCGGCCCGCGCGTACCCGCGCCAGGCCCCGTGAGCCAGAGGACGAAAGCGACGGCCCGCTCGGGTGGTCATCCGCGCGATGCGGGCGAAATCTCGGCGCGCCAGGGCCGGAGCGTAGTCACGGACACGACGCCACCAGCGTCGGGCCTCGGCGGGATCGCCGTTGCTGTAGGCGCGCAGGTAGCGCATCCGGTCACCCATCGGGGTCCCCGCGAACTCCCGGTCGAGCTTCGCCAACATGAAGCACCGGGCTGCCTCGTCGTTGCCGGTGCGGAGCCGGGCGCGCTCGAAGTCGATGATGAAGAGCTCAGGAGAGAGGCTCCGCCGAGCCAGGAAGTTGTTCGGGGCAAAGTCCTCCTGGAAGATGCCGGCGTCGT
Source organism: uncultured Spirochaetales bacterium (assembly GCA_964615365.1). Classification (GTDB taxonomy): domain Bacteria; phylum Myxococcota_A; class UBA9160; order UBA9160; family UBA6930; genus CAVXZE01. Next base: position 9,134 of record CAZTOU010000058.1, on the reverse strand, counting down.
GGACCCTGCGACTCAGGGCTCCCAGGGCCGTGGTCAACGCATGTCGCTCGCGAGGAGAGAGCGTCTCGTCCGTCCACAACCGTCGCAGGTCGACGCAGTCCTCGAGGATCGGCATCAGCAGGTAGCAGGTGCGGAGACGGCCTCCTGAGCGCCGCTCGCCGGCGGCGAGCGGGACGGGTGTCGGAATCCCACGGGCGGCCACCTGCTCGGCCATCACCAACTCGTGGCGGGCCTTGGAGCCGCGGAGCGCCCGGCGCAGGCCGGCGAGACTCCCGTAGTCGTTCACCTTGAGCAGGTGATCGGGATTTCCGCCGCGAAGATCCAGCGGGTAGAGCTGCTTGCGGCGGCCCGTCTTGAGGTTCCGGGCCGCGCCGCTCCACAGCGCCTGGAGAGCGCTACGAAGAAGCTCGCGGGTCGACTCGCGATCGGCTCCTCGCGCCAGCCACCAGCACACACCGTCCAGCTCGATGCGGATGCGATCGGCCACTCTACCGAATACCGAACTGAACCAGATCGAAGCTCAGCCGGGTTCCATCCCGGGCCTCGAGGACCAGACTCAGCTTCCGAAGCTGGCCGAAATCGGCGAGACGACGGAAGGCATCGCTGCCGCGCTTCACCTCGTGGATTCTCGCCGTTCCACCGCTGAAGTCGACCTCGGGAAGAGTGCTCGTCTGCTCTCCCGGCGCTCCGATCCGCAGCCGTCCGGCGCGGATCCGGAAGTCGAAGCCGCCCTCCCTCCGGAGCGCCGTGTCGAAGTCGCGGTGCGCCGTGTCGGGTCGGGAATGGGCCTCGAGGGCCAGCGCGAGGCTCCCCATCAGGTTCGGCTCGTCATCTCCGGTCTCATCGTGGCAGCGGGTACCCTCGGGTGCCTCCAGATCGAAGAGGGCGAGCCGATTCATCGGGGTCCTGGAATGGCGGGGGCCCGGACTCACCATAATCCGCCGGAGGGCCCGGCGCGGGACGCCGTCGATCTCGCAGATCAGTGGCGCCCGGTACTCACCCCGCGCCCACTCCAGGGCGAGTTCGTTCAGCCCTGGGGCCTCTCCACCGGGCGCCTGACCGATGCCCGCTGCGGCCAGGAAGAGGGTCAGGATTGCGAGCCGAGGCTTGGACATCGGGTGGCGAGACTAACACCGCGAGGCGTGCGACGCTCCGCGGCGGCTTGACAGCTCGATCCTCCCGCCGCACCGTGCCGCGATGCGCTGCTTCTCCTGCGACCGGGAGGTCGAGGTACCGGCCGGAGAGCGGGTCGGCTTCTCGGACTGCTGCGAGCGTTGTGACGCGGATCTCCACGTGTGTCGGAACTGCCGGTTCCACGACCCGAGCGCGTACAACGAGTGCCGCGAATCGAGCGCCGAGTCGGTTCGCGATCGAGACCGGGCCAACCGTTGTGAGTATTTTGCCCCAGGGGATCGCGAGAGTGGCCGCGGCGACTCCGCCCGGGAGGCGGCTCGCTCTGCCCTCGACGATCTCTTCGAGAAGAGCTGAGGTGGAGGCCCTTCCCGAGGGCGAGGCTCACGTCTGGCTCGCCGACCCAGATGGGATGCGAGATTCCTCCTCGTGGCAGCGCTACCTGGCCATGCTGGGTCCCGACGAGCGAGAGCGCCACCAGCGACTGCTGCGGGAGCACGCGCGGCGGGAGTTCTTGCTGGCCCACGCGCTGGCTCGGCTGACTCTCTCCCGCTACGCCCCCGTTCCTCCGGAGGCCTGGCTCTTCCGCCGCGGCGAGCACGGCCGGCCGGAGATTGCCGGCCCCTCCGAGGGAGGGGGCCTGCGCTTCAATCTGTCCCACACCCGAGGCGCGGTGGCCTGCGCCGTGATCCGGGATCTGGACATCGGCGTGGACGTGGAGAGCACCGCCCGCGTGGTGCGGCACGAGGACCTCGCCGAGCGCTTCTTCGGTCAGGCCGAGATCGACGCGCTCCGGGCCGCAGCGCCCGAGAAGAGGGCGCCGCGCTTTCTGGAGGTCTGGACGCTCAAGGAAGCCTACCTGAAGGCCGTGGGTCGCGGATTCTCGGTCCCCCTCTCCAGCTTCCAGTTTCACCTGTCCGACTCGGATCCACCGCGGATCAGCTTCGACCCGGCGGTGCTGTGCGATGACCCCGCGAGCTGGCAGTTCTCCGTTCATCGCCCGACGCCGGTCCACACCCTCGCTCTGGCCATTCGAAGTGGAGAGCGTGGCGACAAGGCCGTCCGGCTCTTCGACGGCGTCCCGGAGATGGGAAACGGGGCCCCGCCTCGATGGCGCTGACGCCCGGCACCGGAGGGAGGCGAGGCTTCCCGATCTACGCTCGCCTGCGGCTCGCTGCGCGCCCGGCTTCGCCGGTCTTGCCTTCCCGATCTACGCTCGCCTGCGGCTCTCTCCTTGGCCACAGTTGCGAGCTAGTATCCGCTCTCATCGAATGGCGGGAGTCGCTCGGAGCTGGCAAGACCTTGCGAGGAGATCGATTCGATGGCCGCGAAGACCCAGAGCATGCTCGTCACCGGGGGAGCCGGCTTCATCGGCTCCAACTTCGTTCGCTCCGCGATCGAGTGTACCAGCGGGCGGGTCGTGGTGTTCGACAAGCTCACTTACGCCGGGAGCCTCGAGAATCTGAGGGAGGTCCAGGGAGAGGCGCGCTTCTGCTTCGAGCGAGGCGACATCGCCGACCGCGGCAGGGTGCGAGAGGTCTTCCGCTCCCACCAGCCGACCTGGGTGGTCAACCTCGCTGCGGAGAGCCACGTGGATCGGTCCATCGACGGCCCGCGGGACTTCGTCGAGACGAACCTGCTGGGGACCTTCGAGATGCTGGAGGCTGCGCGGCACCACCTGGCAGGGCTCCCTTCCGACGAGGGAGAGAGCTTCCGCTTCCTGCACGTCTCCACCGACGAGGTCTACGGCTCACTCGGCCCCGACGGCCGCTTCGACGAGACCACCCCGTACGCGCCGAACTCCCCCTACTCGGCATCGAAGGCGGGCGCAGACCACCTGGTACGCGCCTACCATCGCACCTACGGGCTTCCGGCGCTGATCACCAACTGCACCAACAACTACGGTCCCTACCAGTTTCCGGAGAAGCTGATTCCGCTCATGGTCCTGAACGCGATCGAGGCGAAGCCCCTGCCGATCTACGGTGACGGGGGGAACGTCCGCGACTGGATCTACGTGGAGGACCACTGTGAGGGCATCCTCACCGCACTGGAGCGCGGACGACCGGGGGAGCAGTACGCCTTCGGTGGGGGTGAGGAGCGCACCAACCTGGAGATCATCGACCAGCTCTGCGAGATTCTCGACGAGCTGCTTCCCCCCGCCGAGAATCCGTCGATGCGCGAGCGCGGCCTCGATCACTACGCCGATCTCAAGAGCTTCGTGGAAGACCGACCCGGACACGACCGCCGCTACGCCATCGACGCCTCCAAGGTGGAGGGCGAGCTCGGCTTCGGGCCGCGGCACGACCTCGACGAAGGCCTCCGCCGGACCGTTCACTGGTACCTGGAGAACCGGGATTGGTGCCACGCCGTGCAGCGCGGCCGCTACGGGCGCGAGCGCCTGGGCCTGGCGGGGGCCAGGCCGTGAAGGGGATCCTGCTCGCCGGGGGAGCGGGAACCCGGCTGCTTCCGAGCACCGGAGGGGTCAGCAAGCAGCTGCTCCCGATCTACGACAAGCCGATGGTCTACTACCCGCTCACGACCCTGATGCTGGCCGACGTTCGAGAGATCCTGCTGATCTCGACGCCCGAGGACCAGGCGGGCTTCCGGCGCCTGCTCGGAGACGGCTCCCAGTTCGGTCTCGATCTCTCCTACGCGATCCAGGAGCGACCCGAGGGCATCGCCCAGGCCTTCCTGATCGCCCGCCAGTTCCTGGGATCCGACCGGGTCGCGCTGGCCCTCGGTGACAACGTGTTCTACGGCCACGGTTTTCCGGAGATCCTAAAACGAGCGGCGAGTCGGGAGTCTGGCGGAACCGTCTTCGGGTACTGGGTACGGGATCCGGAGCGCTACGGCGTGGTCGAGTTCGACGAGCGGGGAAGGGCGATCGGAATCGAGGAGAAGCCCGCCGTTCCGCGGTCTCACTACGCCGTGACGGGTCTCTACTTCTACGACCGGCGGGCCGTCGAGATCGCCTCTTCGCTCACGCCTTCCGCCCGCGGGGAGCTCGAGATCACCGATCTGAATCGCGCCTACCTGCGGGAGGGCCTTCTGGGGGTGGAGATCCTGGGGCGGGGAGTGGCCTGGCTCGATACCGGGACCCACGAGTCCCTGCTCCAGGCCTGCAATTTCATCCATGCCGTGCAGGAGCGGCAGGGGCTCAAGATCGCCTGTCCCGAGGAGATCGCGTTTCGGAAGGGCTGGATCAGCCGCGCGGACCTCGAGGCACAAGCGGCGCGTCTCGCCAAGAACCCCTACGGCGAGTACCTCGCGCGACTTGCGAAGGATCGCGTCGACTCGTGAGGTTTCTCCCCACCGAGATTCCCGAGGTCGTGCTCATCGAGCCCGATCTGCACCGCGACGATCGGGGCTTCTTTCTCGAGACCTGGCACGCACGCAGGTATGCGGAAGGTGGAATTCCCGCGCAGTTCGTTCAGGACAACCACTCGAAGTCGTGTCGCGACACGCTGCGCGGCTTCCATGCCCAGTTGCGCCACGCCCAGGGAAAGCTCGTGCGCGTGCTCCGGGGAGAGATCTTCGACGTCGCCGTCGACATCCGGCTGGGCTCGCCGAGCTTCGCCCGGCACGTCTGCGTGCGGCTCACGGCAGAGAGCTTCAGGCAGCTGTGGGTGCCGCCGGGCTTCGGTCACGGGTTCCTGGTGCTGAGCGAGGACGCCGAGATCGAGTACAAGTGCACGGATTTCTACGATCCCAGCGATGAGATCGGCTTCGCGTGGGACGACCCGTTGGTGGCGGTGCCCTGGCCCATCGATGACCCCATCCTCTCGGAGAAGGACCGAGCCGCACCGAGGCTCGCCGCGATCGAGGATCGGCTGCCGCGCTTCGAGGGCAGCGCCGGGTGAGGATCCTCCTCACGGGAGCCGAAGGCCAGCTCGGCCAGATCATCTGCTCGGGCTTCGGCGACCATCGGGTGATCGCCCCGAAAGAGGCCGATCTCGACATCTGCGACCGGCGCCAGGTGGAGGCGGCACTCGACGGGGCGCGTCCCGACCTGCTTCTGAACGCGGCTGCCTACACGGACGTGGACGGCGCCGAGACCCACGAGGAGCAGGCCTTCGCCGGCAACGCCCGCGGCCCCGAGATCCTGGCGCAGGCCACCGAGCAACGGGAAATCCCCATCCTCCACGTCTCCACCGACTACGTCTTCGATGGGGAGGCGGGGCGCCCCTACCACGAGCGCGACGAGACCGGGCCCCACACCGTCTACGGCCGAAGCAAGCTCGAGGGGGAGGAGGCGGTGCGCCGCGGCAACCCGCGCCACTTCATCGTACGCACCTCCTGGCTCTATGCGGCGGCGGGACGGAACTTTCCCCTGACCATGCTCGGGCTCGCCGAGAGATCCGAGGTCAGGGTGGTGAACGATCAGCTCGGCTCACCCACCTTCGCGCCGCATCTCCGCGACGGCCTGGTGGAGCTGGTCGGGAGGGAGTCCTGGGGGACCTACCACCTTGCCGGCCGTGGGATCGCGAGCTGGCACGAGCTCACGACTGCGCTCTACCGCGAGCTCCGCATCGAGACGCCGGTTCGTCCGGTTCGGACCTTCGAGTTCCCGCGTCCGGCCGTGCGACCGCGCTGCTCGGCCCTCACGACGGTTCAAGAGCCACGGATCCTGCTCCCTTCCTGGGAGGAGGGAATCAGGGCCTTCGCGGCAGCGATCTCCTAGCACGGCGCATTGCTGGCGCCCAGGGAGGGCGGCCTTCCAGGATCGCGGTTCGCGCCATTGCCCTCGTCGGCTGGTGTGACCCGCCGGCGTCCTCGAGTGCATCCAGGACGCCACTGGACCGCAGTTGGGAGCCCTACGACCGCAGATTTCTTGGGGGTCTTCCGACACAAAGACCCCTCTACCACCACGTCTCTGCAGGGAAGGGGGGCGAATGCTCGAGTTCCCCGCGGGGCATAGCGTTCAGCGCGGGGAGTCCGAGGTCGAATTCATCGGAGGGTTTCATGTTATCTGCGATTCCTCGCCGCACTCTGTCCGTGTTCGCGGCTGCGCTCCTCGGCGTGCTGTTGGCCGCTCCGGCTCACGCCGGGTCGCACGCGACAATCACGCTGAGCGATCTCCTCGCTGGAGACTCGTTCACCACCGACAATGGGCTGACGTTCAGCGACTTCGATGCCGTGATCAGCGGTGATCTGGCGGCTCAGATCGACCCGAGTGACATCGTGGCGACCATCCTCGATGATGGATTCATGCTCAGCGGTCCGATGAGTGCCGCAGATGGGGAGCTGAGTGACATCCTGGTCTCCTACAGTGTCGCCCCGAAGTCCGAACTCACGGTGATCATCGGCGCCTCCCTCTACTCCAACGGCGAGGCGTCCGGCGCCGGGGCTCAGGCCTCGGTGGACGAGCTGATGTCTTCGAACGGCGAGGTGGTCGGGGCGCTCTCGGCCTGGGACACGGGCGGCGTGGCGGGCGATGCCGTCTACTTCGATCAGATCTACTTCGATGACCCCGTCCTCGAGCTCCAGGTGGTGAAGGACATCCTGCTCGACAGCGCGCTCCTGGGCGGCGAGCTCGGCGGCAGTGCGCGGATTTCGGCGATCAAGCAGCGCTTCTTCGTGACAACGGTTCCGGAGCCTGGGACCCTCGGTCTGATGGGTCTCGGTCTCGCTGGTCTCGCCGGTCTGGGGAGGAGGTCGCGCGCCTGATCCGCGCGCAGGAACCCGGTCCAGTCTTCGCCGAGAGGCCCGGAGCTCCCGCTTCGGGCCTCTCGCTTCTCTAACAGCGGCCGTCGGCGCGGATCTCGCTCACGCCTCCGTAGGAGGGCGAAACTCCTCTCGCAGGACCTGCTTCATGATCTTGCCCGATTCATTCTTGGGCAACTCGTCTCGCACGACGATGTCGCCGGGGATCTTGTAGGGGGGCAGCCTGCTCTTGAGGAATCTCTCCAGGGTGGGCGGATCGAGCTCGCTCTGCTCCCGCGCGACGACGAACGCCAGGATCTTCTCGCCCAGGATCTCATCGGGGACCCCGATCACCGCTGCCTCGTGGACGTCAGCGCTCTCGAGGATGGTCTCCTCGATCTCCTTGGCAGAGATGCGGTGCGCGCCGGCCTTGATGAAGTCCTTCTTCCGCCCGACGACGAACATGAAGCCCTCTTCGTCCCGGCGCGCCAGGTCGCCCGTGTGGTAGCCATGCTCATCGAGCACCTCGGCGGTCCCCTGCGGATCGCCCCAATAGCCGGACATCATGTTGGAGCCGCGCGCGACGATCTCGCCTTCCTCGCCGACCTCCGCCTCGCTGCCATCGGGACGTAGGACGCGGAGCTCCACGTTCGGAATCGCCTTGCCGATCGAGCCGACCTTCCGCGGAAGGTCGTTCGGCGGCAGGTAGGACAGTCGGGCCGAGGCCTCGGTGGCTCCGTACATGATGAAGATCTGCTTGTCGGGGAGCGCCTTCATCAGGCGGCGAGTGAGCTCCGGGCTCATGCCCCCCCCCGCCTGCGTGACGTAGCGGAGATGCAGGAGCTTTCGCTCGGCGAAATTCGAGCGATTCAACAGGATCGCATAGGTGGAGGGGACACCCGAGAGCCCGGTGCACTGCTCCGCCTCGAGCGTATCCAGAGCCACGTTCGGATACAGAAAGCGGTTCTCGATGACCACGGTTCCGCCCGCAAGAGCGTGGGTGTTGAGTAGCGACTTGCCGTAGACGTAGTAGAAGGGGAGGATCTGAAGGATCCGGTCCTCGGGGCGTAGCTCCAGGTAGCTCACGATGGAATGGGCATTGGAGACGATGTTCAGGTGCGAGAGGGTGGCGCCCTGGGGTGTTCCGGTGCTCCCCGAGGTGTAGATGATCGAGGCCAGGTCGAGATCCGTCAGCGCCAACCCGGAAGACTCGTCGGACTGCGCCTCACAGGCCTCGTCGAGTGCCAGGCCCCGCACGCCCGGAGGCTCGGGGAGGCGCGGTGTGGTCTCGAGCGCGAGGGTCTCGAGCGGTGTTCCGGACTCGATCGCAGCCTTCGAAACCTTCTCGAAGCGTCTTCCGGCGATGAGCATCCGAGCGCCGCAGCTTCTCACGAACTTCGCGAGCGTCGGGCCGTCGGCCGCAGTGTTCAGCGGAACGGCGATCCCCCCCGCCTTGAGGATCCCGTAGTACATCTCCACGTAGAACCGCGAGTTCAGGGCTAGCAGCCCGATTCGGTCCCCGCGCGAGATTCCCTGGCCCACGAGCACGCGCGCCGCGCGGTTGGCGCCGGCGTCCACTTCGCCATAAGTGGCGGCGGCACCGTCGTGGATCAGGAAGGGGTGGTCGGGGCTCCGCTGTGCGGCACATTCCAGAAAATGATGAAGCAGGTAGGTGTTCGGCATAAGCGTTCTACACTCGTCCTAGATTTCGCCAGAGCTGTGCAGGCGAAGAACTGCAAGAGTAGAGGGGTCGGGACGGCCCGGCACATGCCTTGGAGGCCCCCCGGGGGAGAGCTGGCGCATCGCGAGACGGATTCCGCGCGGTCGAAGTGGCATGCTACCTCGGAGGCCCAGGTTCCCCGAGCTGGGTTTCGAAGGAGGGAATGATCGATGTTTCCCAACGTTGGATCGGACTATCGAGCCCACGGACGCTCCCTGAAGAATCGAGCTTTCTGGGCGCTGCTCGTCTACCGCTACGGGGCGTGGACGTTGCGACAGAAGCCTGGACCATGGCGGTGGTTCGTTTCGAAGATCTACGGCGCCCTGCGATTGCTGAGCGAGATCCTGACGAATGTCACGATCGACGCCGAGATGCAGGTCGGCGAAGGATTCCACCTGATCCACCCGGATGGGCCGGTCTCGATACACGGAGGGACGGTGTTCGGCAAGCGCTGTGGCATCATGCACAACGTGACGATTGGAACGAATATGACTGGAGGGGCTCCCGTGATCGGTGACGACGTCTTCATCGGCGTCGGCGCTTGCGTCCTCGGCGAAATCACCATCGCTGACAGGGTTCGGATCTCCGGAATCCGTCAACGACTTTGAGACACCCGAGTTCGCGATTTACTGAGCAATTC
>CAZTOU010000057.1:0-33642 GCA_964615365.1 uncultured Spirochaetales bacterium | reverse complement strand
GGGCGAGCCAGGCGGGCGCTGAATAATGCCCCAACAGCGTGAATCACATCACTAGGAGCATGAAACCCCTCATTCTCGTGACGCTCGCGATCACAGCCCTGTTGATTGCGGCCCCCTCCTTCTCACTTCCGACCGCCAACCCGACTGCGGCTGCCAGTGCCAGCGAGGCCCCGGTGGGGGCCGGCGATGCCGGCCCTGGGCCCGCCCCACTGCTGCTCGGGCTGCTGGGCCTGGCAGGTCTGGCGCTGGCGGGGGCGCGCCCCGGCGAGCGCCGGCTGGCGCTGAGCGGCGCCGCGCTGGCGCCGGCATCCGCTCTGCTGGCGACGCTGGTCCTGCTCCTGACGGCCAGCGCGAGTGCGACGCCCATCCTCTCGGAGGTCTTCTTCAACCCGAGCGGCGCGGCGGACGATGGCAATGAGTGGGTCGAGATCTTCAACGATGGCAGCACTCCCATTGACCTCTCGGGCTATAGCCTGGGCTGGGGCGGTCTCGACTACACGACCGGCACGGTCCAGCTCGTGGGCACCCTGCTTCCGGGCCAGTACTTCGTGGTGGGCGGCCCCAACAGCGACGCCTCGAACGGCAGCCCGGTCTACGATCAGGTGGCGAACTTCACCCCGGACCTCGAGAACTCGGGCTGGTTTCAGCCGGCGGATGGCGTGGCGCTCTTCGACGTGCCCGAGGCGCTGATCGTGCCGACCACCGTACCAATCGACGCCTTCATCTACGCGGGCGCCATGTTCAGCTCCAACTCGAATGGGCTCATGGACGAGAGCGGCGATCCGGGCACCGTCGACTTCGTGCAGCCCTTCTTCGGCGCGGGCTACAGCGTCGAGTTCGACGGCGCGACCTGGTCGCGCCAGAACAGCCCCACGCCCAACACGGGTGCGCTCGCACCCGAGCCGTCTTCCGCGCTCTGTCTGCTCCTCGGCCTGTGCTTCCTCGCCTGGGCAAAGCGCGACGGCTCTCCGGTGTAGCCGGGCACAGAGAATCCACAGCGAATCACCAGATCTCCGTCAGGATCCACTCGGCGGATGGGGGCATGCTGGGGGGGTGAGCCCGTTCCGGCCACCCGAGGACCCCTCGATCCGGGAGACCCCGATGAGTGCGACGGTGAGGTTCGGGGCCCAGACCGTCCAGCAGAACGTCGCATGGCCGGAGCTTCTCGACTTCTGGCGATTCCTCGAGCAGGAGACCCGGGTGGAGAGCCTCTGGGCGATGGACCACCTGGTGGTACCCATCGAAGGAGAGCTCCCCGAGGTGCCCTGCTTCGAGAGCTGGATGAGGCGGTGATTCGGGCCTTCGTGGGAGAGAGACCCTGAGATTCTTCTTCCGACAGCGACCGGGATGGCCGACCGTCGGCCTCGCGCTGGCGGGGGGTCTGCTCGTCGCTGACTGCCTCTTCGTGGTCGGTCCCTATATGGCCCAGTTCAATGTGGCCTCCCTCTGGTCACTCCTGATCGGCGCGCTCGGGCTCTACCTGCTGCTGTGTGTGGGAATCGATCTCACCGTGCAGCTCCTCGCACCACGTGCCGCGCGGGGTTCCATCTGGATCCGGGGAGGCGCGGTCCTGGCCATCGCGCTGGGACTCACGGTGGCCGCCGGCGAAGCCCGTTCCCTGCCCATGCTCGCCGTGTCGGCGCTCTTCGCGGTGCTGGCTCTCGGCCGCTTCTCCTGGCCCATCGCGGCAGTGGCTGCAGCTGTCACCCTCTATCCCGTGATCAAGAGCCCCTCGCCCCTCGAGGGCAGCAGAGAGAGCGCTCCGGTCCAGGCGGCCCGGGCGCCGGCCGCGAAGCCCTCGTTCGTGCTCGTGGTGCTCGACACCGTGCGCGCGGACCACACCTCGGCCTACGGCTACCATCGCGACACCACGCCGAGCCTGGCTCGCCTCTCGGCGCGGGGGGTCCGCTTCGAACGCGCCTACGCCACCGGCCACTGGTCGCTCCCGAGTCACGCTTCTCTCTTCACCGGCCTCCTGGCCAGCCGCCACGGCGCGCACAGCGAGCACCTCGCCCTCGATTCCCACCACCCCACACTCGCCGAGGTTCTCGCCCGGCACGGCTACGAGACCGCCAACTTCACCGGGAACGCGTGGATCGGGCCGGGAATCGGAATGACCCGCGGCTTCCAGCGGAACCACGAGTCGTGGCGCAGCTACCACGTCGACATCATGCTGCTGGGAAGCCGCGTCTACCGCGCCCTCTTGGCACCCGACTGGGACAAGGGCGGGGCGGAGAGCATCGCCGGGATTCGCCGCTGGCTCTCGGAGCGCGACGCGACACGGCCCTACTTCCTGTTCGTGAACATCTACGAGCCCCACGCACCCTACCAACACGTGCCTCGGGCGTTTCGCAGGCGCTACACCGATCCGGACCTCTCGCTTCGCGCACTCGAAGCCATCGGTACCCGGGTGATGACGGCGACGCAGAACGGCAACCCGCTTTCCGCTGACGACGCCGCGATCGGGGTCGATCTGCTGGACGGCGCCATCGCCGCCTCGGATGCGCTGCTCGGCGAGATTCTCGGGCTGGTGGGCGACGACCCCATCGTGGTGGTGATCTCCGACCACGGAGAGCTCTTCGGGGAGCACACCCTCTTCGGCCACAGCAACACCCTCTACGAGCCCTTGATCCGAGTTCCCATGGTGATCGCCGGTGGAGCCCTTCCCGGTGGCCTCGTCGTCGAGGAGGTGGTTTCCCTCGTCGACATGATGCCGACGCTGCTGTCCGTGGCGGGAATTGACGTCCCGGCGGTCGACGGGATCGATCTGCGGCCTCTCCTCCGGGAAGGCGGAATGCTGGAGCGACGGCTGGTACGAGCCGAGCAGTTCAGCAAAGACACCCGCAAGCTCGGCTGGGCGCACCACCGGCCGGCCAAGGTCGACTACCTCCACGCCCGCAAGCAGGCGGTGGTGAGCAGAAACCTCAAGCGCATCATCGCCGCCGACGGCTCCGACTCGGGATTCGACTTGCGCGCGGACCCGGGTGAGGAACGGCCCTTCCTGGGGCAGGAGACGAACCTCCGCGCCTGGGTCCCCGAGCCGGAAGCGGGCAGGACCCCGCCGGCGCTCGATCCGGTGCAGAGCAAGATGCTCGAGGTGCTCGGCTACCTGCAGTGAGTGCCGGCGGAAGCCCGTCGAACGCTCTCTGCTTCGCGACTCGAGCGGCCGGCGTGCCCGTGATCGAGTAGTCTCGAGGGGATCCCCAAGGAAAACGAAGGAGACCCCCATGATCAAGGTCTACGGAATTCCCCTCTCCCGTGCCTTTCGCTGCCTCTGGGCACTCGAGGAGATCGGCGTCGAGTACGAGAACGTGCCGGTCAATTTCGTCGATGATGCGAAGAAGCCCCAGTACCTGTCCATCAACCCGAACGGGCGCATTCCCGCCCTCGTGGACGGTGATCTGACCCTCTTCGAATCGATGGCGATCAATCTCTATCTGGCCAGGAAGTACGACGGGGGTCTGCAGCCGAAGTCCCTCGAGGATGAGGCCCGCGCCGTACAGTGGAGCTTCTGGGGCATGACCGAGATCGAGCCGCACCTGCTCCAGATCCTCTTGAACCGCGTCCTCCTGCCCGAGGACCAGCGCGATGCGTCCGAGGCGGAGGCCGGTGTGGCGGCTCTCCAGGCGCCTCTTCGCGTGCTGGATGGCGCACTCGCGGAGAGGTCCTCCCTGCTGGGAGACAGCTTCACCATCGCCGACCTGAACGTCGCGTCGGTGCTCTCCTGGGCGAGCTTCGTGGGCCTCGACCTGTCGAGCTCCGCGAATGCCAAGCGCTGGTTCGAAGCCTGCCTGGGCCGTCCTGCTGCGGGCCGCGCTCGGGGGTCGGGCGGCTGACCACCGTGGCGTGAGCGGAGCATCGCGCTTCCGGAACGGATTCGGGCTCCAGACCGGTCAGGTCGAGCAGCTCCTCTCGGCTGGCAAACCGCGATTTCTTGGCTCCCAGCGCTCGACGAACCCGGTCGCTCTTGAGCTTGCGATCCGCGGGAACCACGACCAGGAAGAAGGCGTCCCCCGCCTTCATCACCAGCGCCTTGGCCCCGCTCTTCAGGGTCGCCCCGCGGACTGCGGCTGCCTGCTCACTGGTGTAGACGGGGTCGTGCTCGGTCACGGAGTGCTCCACCCCACCCAGCAGCGCGAGGAGGCGATCGAAGATCGGAGAGTCGTCGGCCGTCGGCGTCACGCTCGCGACTGTAGCACCGGCACGCCCCGGGGTAGCAGGTCCGATGCGCCACCTAGGGCGATGATCGCGCTGCGAGGCGTCTGGGCCTTTCCCGACGTGCACGAGCTGGGCGTCTTCGAGGGCGTCATTCAGCAGTTCGAGAAGAGCGGTCGCGTGCGGGTGCGAGTCCTCTCGATGTGCGACGTCGACCTGTTGCTCGAGTGGAGCGACGAAGTCGAAACGCAATCGCCCGCCCCGTGACCGCCGCTCCGCGATGGCGAGGCCGCAGACGGCGAGCCCCGCCGTCTCAGCCGGACAGCTTTGCCAGCCGCTCCACGAGTGACTCGAACCCCGGGGGTGGAACCAGGCTGGGATTCCGACCCTCGAGAATGGTTTGCACGCGGTGCTCGATCATGTGGTTCCATTCGGGGTGGGTCAGGATGTAGAAACGCTCTTCACGGATGGCGGACAGGACCTGATCACCCACGTCGCGGGGCTCTAGCCCCTTGTCGATCTGCCCGCTGAACCACTCGAGAAACGCCTCCGACTGGGGATCCGTGGGTGTCCCAGAAGCGTCCGACCGATCGGCCGGGCGGTTGCGCTCCGAGTCCATGATGTTCGTCGCGACGAAGCCGGGGCAGAGCACCGACACCTTGGTCTTGGCGCCGGCTCGTTCCAGCTCCAGGTAGAGATGCTCGGAGAGCGCGACCACCCCGAACTTGGTCACTGCGTAGGACGAGATGTCTCCGCCAGCGATGAGCCCGGCCATCGAGGCGGTATTCACGATGTGCGACTCCGATCCCTGCTCCAACATGATCGGAACGAAGCTGCGCACTCCGTGAATGACGCCCATCAGATTGACTTCGATGATCCACTTCCAGTCGTCGAGCGAGGTCTCCCAGGTGGAGGGAGTGGGTACGCCGATTCCCGCATTGTTGCAGAGCACATCCACGGCCCCGAACCGTCTCACCGACTCGTCGGCCAGAGCCTGGACCTGATCCGGCTTCGACACGTCGGTCACCACGGCATGGACCTCCCCGCCGTCGTTGCGCAGAGCCCGGGTGGTCTCGGTGAGCGCCGGCTCTTCGACGTCACTGAGCACCACCTTCATACCCGCCGCGGCAAAGGCCTCCGCCATGCCGCGTCCGATCCCGGCGGCGGCACCCGTGACCACCGCAACCTTGCCCGCAACCTCCTGCATGTCGCCTCCTCACTGGAGCGGTTCGACAGCCCGGATCGCCCGAGCTGCGCATGCTCTCGACAGCTCCGCCATCCTACCCGAATTGTCGTTTCTCGTCCCCGAACCGATTGCGGAGCTCCGGGACGCCGAGGAAGAGGAGCGGTCCTTCAGGGGATCCGCCCTTCCCCGCCCCGGATCGTCAGGCTCTGGCTTGCCATGACGACGTCCGGAGTTCGCCAACCCTTCTGCTGCATGAGCTCGATGAAGGCGCGCCGGAACAGCAGGATGACGTCGACGGCGAACGGTCCGGTGCCCGGCGCGTCGAAACCGTACTCGCTGGTGTCGGTGGCGAGGGCAGCAATCCGGTTGTCGCTGACGACGCGCGTGCGGTTCCAGTAGGCCGCGCTCGGTGTGACGCCGGTCCACATCGCCTCGAGTACCTTGGCGAATGCCTTTCCCGGCAGCCCGGCGTAGTGCCCTTGGTTCGGGTCACCGGTTCCAGCCCACCCTGGAAGTCTCGAGCCCGCACTCTGTGCGAGAGGGTTCCCATCCGCGTCGCGCGCCCGAGCGATCAAGATCAGGTGTCGCAGGGGTGAATCGGTGGGGATGTGATGGCCCGCGCCCTCGTTGGTGAGCGACACCTCCACCGTGAGCAGCTCCTCTTCGATCTCTGCGGTCACGGCGAGGGATATCGCATCCCGGAGCAGTCTTTCGTCGCTGGCGCCAGGCATGCGGTGGCTGAAGATGGTCGCGGGGTCGCGGGCCAGACCCTTCTTGTCGGGGCGCACGAAGTGCGTCGCCCCCACGCGCGGCATGTGACAGTCCTGACAGGTCTGTCCCGTATCGGGATCACTGTAGGGGCTCTCCAGCCACTCTCCGTAGGAGTTGTAGATCACCGTGTCCCAGAACACACCGTAGTGGCAGCTTGCGCAGAAGCTGCTCTCCGTCTGAAGTGGCGAGAAGGTGTCCTCACCGGGCGCGACGTCGTCCAGCGGGCCGGCGAAGAACTGGTGGCCGTTCGGCGGACGCCGGAACTCGAGGGCAAGTACACCGGGGAGATTGGGACGCGGCAGCCCGGTTGCCGCGTCGAACCGCACGCCCCAGACCTTGTGGCAGAAGTCGCACGGGACTCCCTCGGCGGCCACTCCCGTGACTTCCGTCGGATCGGTGCTGTAGGGAGCGTCCACGGCGGCCGCCGGCGTGTGGCAGGCGGCGCAGATCCCCGCCGTATCCGGAAAGTCGAGCCGGTACCCCGGTCCATAGTAGGGCTCGGCGGGATCTCTTGGCAGCGGGAAGGTGCCGTAGTCGCGGTCCTGACCACGACGGGTCAGGGGACTCCGATTTCCCTGCAGGTCGGTCCCCGAGTACATCGACAGGAAGCGGGGGTTGCGGGCCGACTGCGAATGGGCGTCCTGTTTCCACTCGTCGGCCGGCAGTGTGAACGGCAGATCGAGCCCCCCGCGGCTGTGGCAGGTCGCGCAGCCTTCGTCTCTCGCGGAGGGAGGAGTGCGCAACGAAGTCACCCAGCGGTAGTCGGGGTTGTCTTCGGTCGGATGCGCTTCGAGATGCAGCTCGAGGTCGCGCTCCCCCGCTCGCGCCTCGACCGGGCCAGCGCAGAAATAGCCCGACGCCCAGGCCGTCAGAAGGGATGGCTCCTCGCCGAGGTCCGCGACCGACAGCACGAAGCGTCCGTCGGAATCGGTCACCGCACTGCGTGGCGTGGTCTGAACCCGCACCGTGGCGCCTGCCACGGGTCCCCGCTCGTCGAGCACGACGCCCGCAACGGTATCGGGTGCGGCGTGCGAGGGAGCGGGCAGAGCGAGACAGGTGAGGATCAGCGCTGCCGCGATCCATGCGGCGGAAAGGCACCAACCCCCCGCGGGTGCTGAAGTGATCACCCGCTTCGTCCTCTCTCGCTCGCGCGGTCGAGATCGATCATGGGTTTCACCAGGCCTAGTTGATTCTCTCGTTGCAGGATAGGGCAGGAACTCACAGAATCCCGCTCGGGAGGGTGCGTTCAGCAATGACTTGTCTAGAGACGCTCCGACGGTCACGGCCTCGAGGTCTGGTGCAGCGCTTGCGGCGCCGAAGCGGCGGGCGCGCAGGGTTCGCCGTTCTCGTGGTATTGCTGTGCGGCATGGTTCCGCTTCACGCGGTCGCCGGGCAGCGCGAGGTGGGTCTTTCCTCCCCCGGCCAGGAGCCGGTCGAGGTACAGGTGATCGAGCAGTACCAGCCGCCGCCCTCGGGCTGGTGCTGCCGGGACGGCTCCCTGTTCTCCGCCCCGGCCCCAAGCTGCCGCGAATCGGGCGGAGTCTTCTTCAACGATCCGGAGACCGCCCAGATGCAGTGCCGGGCCGCAACGCATGCCACTCCAGCGCCCCCACCCATCGAACCGCCAACCCATATGCAGCAGGTCCGCCCGATCGAGAGGCCGATGGGGGAAGCTCCGGTCGAGGAGCCCCCGCCGCCTTCCGGCTGGTGCTGTCTCCACCACGAGGTGTTCCCCGCCCCGGAGCCGGTCTGTCACCAGGAGCGCGGCGCTTTCTTCCCCTCTCCCGAAGCTGCCGAACACGAGTGCCGGCTCGCGGCGCGACCCGAGATGCCGCCACCGGACGAGCCGCGTGAGCCGATGCCCGGTGAGCCGCACGGCTGGTGCTGTCTCCACGGCGAGGTGTTCCCCGCCCCGGAGCCGGTCTGTCACCAGGAGCGCGGCGCCTTCTTCCCCACTCCCGAAGCCGCCGAGCACGAGTGCCGATTCGCGGCGCATCCGGACGAGCCTCCGCCGCACGAGCCGCCCGAACCGATGCCCGGCGAGCCGACCGGCTGGTGCTGTCTCCACGGCGAGGTGTTCCCCGCTCCGGAGCCGGTCTGTCACCATGAGCGCGGCGCCTTCTTCCCCACTCCCGAAGCCGCCGAGCACGAGTGCCGGTTCGCGGCGCAACCGCCGTTCCCCGGCGAACCTCCTCCCCCGCCGCCCGAGGTTCCGAGCGAGCCGCTTCCCGCACAGGCGCGCCCCCCCGCACCGGTCGAACCGTTGCTTCCCGACGGCGTGTTCTACATCCCCGGCGGCCCGCCGCGGGTAGTGGCCCCTTCGCAGACCGGCCCGCCCGCGATGCTTCCACCGACGCAGCTCCAGCTGGCCTACCCCTGGGTCCGCACCGGTGGACCCCTGGGAGGACTCGGCTACGACGTCCGCATCGCCGGTTCCGGCAAGGTGATGTACGTGAGCGACGCCTGGGCGGGTGTCTTCAAGAGCAACGACGCGGGCAAGACCTGGTTCCCGGTCAACCAGAACATTACCGCCCGCCGCGGGCAGACCCTGGACGCGGTTCCCATATTCTGCCTCACCATCGATCCGCATGACGCCAACACCCTCTGGGCCGGCACCAAAGACCAGGTGGGCATCTTCAAGTCGACGAACGCGGGAAAATCCTGGACCAAGCTCATCAACGGCATCAAGGAAGTGGAGCTCACCATTCGCGGCTTCACGGTGGATCCGAAGAAGCCCGACGTCGTCTACATGGCGGCCGAGATTCCGAGCTACGTGTGGCATCCCTCCAAGAAGAAGCACGTCGGCAAGAACTTCGACATGACCCGCGGGGTCGTCTACCGGACGACCGATGGGGGAAAGAGCTGGAATCCGATCTGGTACGGTGCAAATCTGGCTCGCTACGTGTGGATCGATCCGCGTGACACCAGCGTGATCTACATCTCCACCGGGATCTTCGACCGCGAAGCCGAGAACACGCGGCTGGTAACCGCCCATCCAGGTCTCGTCGTCGACGACCCCGGAGGGGTCGGAATTTTCAAGAGCACCGACGGGGGCAAGAACTGGAAGCCCATCAATCAGGGACTCGGCAACCTCTACGTCGGCTCGCTCTACATGCATCCGAAGAACCCGGACATCCTGCTCGCGGGAACGGGCTGCAACCCCTGGCAGATCGGAGCCGGCGTGTACCTCTCTCTCGACGCCGGGAAGACCTGGAAGCACACCCTGAAGGGCGACGTCATCACCTCCGTCGAGTTCGCCTCGGATCCCCGGATTGCCTACGCCGGCAGCTCGAGCGCCATCTATCGCAGCGAAGACTCCGGTGTCACCTGGCAAAAGACGACGACGACCAAGGGATACTGGGGTGCGCCGGGCCTACGCGCCGGCTGGCCGATCGATTTCCAGGTGGACCCCAAGCGGCCGGAACGGATCTTCGCCAACAACTACGGCGGCGGGAACTTCCTGAGCGAGGACGGAGGCCACACCTGGGTCGACGCGAGCAAAGGCTACACGGGCGCGCAGGTCCGCGGCCTGGCGGTCGATCCGAGCGATGGAAGGCGTGTCATCGCTGCCGCCCGGAGCGGTCTCTTCGAGAGCACGAACTCCGGGAACGACTGGAAGGGGCTCAACCATCCACCCGCGATCAGCCTGGATTGGCCCGCGGTGGCGATCGATCCCGCCCGGCCGCAGCACGTGATTGCCTCGAGTCTCTGGTATCCCGGCCACATCTTCGAGATGCACTCGGGCATGTCCTCGTGGCGCGTGGCCGTCGACCTCAACGATTTCAGTTTCGGTTGGCGTGCAATCGCGTTCGCGCCCTCGGACCCCTCCCGCGTCTACGCCGGGGTGGGAGGCGTGGCGACCTTCGGGCAGTTTCAACACCACCTGAAGGGCAAGGGCATCTACACCTCGCTCGACAGTGGTCGGAGCTGGAGTCCAACTCCTGGAACCGCCTCGCCGAAATCGCCGCTACGGGATGCCCATGTGACGCAGCTGGTCGTGCATCCGCAGGAGCCCCAGGTGGCATTCGCGGCCACACTCAACCACGGGGTCCTGCGGACACGCAACGGTGGTCAGTCCTGGGAGAAGAGAAACCACCTGCTGCCCGCGAAGGCTCAGGCCCTCTCGATCGCGCTGAACCCGAAGGATCCTTCAAGGATGTACGTCGGCCTCGAGGGGGCCGGTATCTACCGCTCCATGGATGCGGGGCTCAAGTGGAGCGCCTGGATGCCCGGACTCGATCCGAATTCGAGCATCTCCGGGATCGTCTTCGACCCGGGGCGCCCGGAAGTGATGTACGTCTCGGATCTCAAGAGCGGCGTCTACCGCTTCGACCCGGACAGCCAGAGCTTCATTCAGATCAACATCGGCCTCGACAACCGGGAGGTCAACGCGCTCGTCGTCTCGAGCGACGGCTGGACCCTGTATGCGGGGACCGAGGGCGCAGGAGTCTTCCGGCTCGACGTGCCCCGGCGATGAGGGTCGATCGTTCCTGACCAACGCCGTCTCATAAGATTCGCTGCTCAGCCACCGCTCGCGGGATCGTCTCCTTCCGGGGGCGGAAGGTGCTCCGAGAACACCCGGATCGCCTCTTCGAGGCTGCGGCTCCGGTCCAGACTCTCCCGGCTCTCGGCGGCGAAGGGGGTCGCCGCCATGGCTCGGAAGATCGCGGCCGCGCCGCGGTGGAAGTCGTCCGGCACCCCGGCGTCGCCGAAGGTCGCGGCGATCTGCTCCATCTCTCCGATCCAGCGCCCGGAGTCCGCGGGCAGGAAGGGGAGGACTCCCATGCGGGCCCGAGCCTCGGGCTGGCTCTTCTCGAACTCCCGGCAGAGCTCTTCGAAGACCCCGAGCCGCATCGCCGTGACGAGCACTGCAGCCTGCAGCGTCATGGTTCCCTTGGTCAGTGCGGCGTAGGTCATCTTGATGGCCGAGGCGCGCCCGACCTCGCCGCCGAGACCGATGACCGCGATGCCCCCGTACTCACCCCTTCCCGCGAGACCTTCGAGCCACTTCACCGCGGGGCCGCTGGCGTAGAAGCGCGTGTCGGCACGATCCGGGCCCGGTCGAGCGCCGATGATGCCCCCGTCGATGAAGGGGGCACCGGCCGCCGTGATCGCATCGCCGATGCGCTTCGCGGTGGCGGGCGAGACCGCGTTGCAGTCGGCGTAGACGGGCGTGCATCCGGTGCGCGCCATCGCCTCCGCGACGCGGCGAGCAAGGGACTCGGCCTCCGCGGGCGGGAGAATGGCGAGGATCCCTTCCGATTCGCAGACCACGGAGTCGAGATCCCCGGTGTCCTCGATGCCGACGCGTTCCGCCCGACTGCGCGTCAGCTCGCTGCGTCCGTCGAGGGCGGTGATCACGCGGAGGCCGCGGCCCGCGAGAAACGCGCCCACTGCGTGGCCCATGTCTCCCGGGCTGAGGATCGCCACACACCTCTCCAGCATCGGTCTTCTCCTCTACCAGGCCTGGGGTCGGGGTCTTCGCATCGGCCCGACGTAGATCGCTCCCTCGGGGCAGTCGAGCTCACAGGCGAAGCAGGTCTGGCAGTCGTCGCGGTAGGCGATACGAACCCCGCGCTGCTCCGGCAGCAGTCGGAAGACGTCACAGGGGCAGACGCGAAAGCAGATCTCGCAGCCGTTGCAGCGTTGCGGGTCGATGGACTCGATCATGCGCCTTCCCGCCTCGGTCGCGGCTGGATCGGGTAACGGTCGAGCGGAACCGGCTCGGTCTGGACCCGCATCCCGCCTTCCCCTCCCCTCCTCAAATTGATCCAGGAGAGCCAGCACCCGTTGTCGAGCTCCGGATGGTCGGCGCGGAAGTGGGATCCACGCGACTCGGTTCGCGTGAGGGAGGCTCGCAGGAACATCTCGGCGACCTGGATCATGTTGCGCGCCTCGTGGACCTTGACCAGCTCGTGGGGGTCGCGGGCAGCGACGCCGGGAAGCGGGCCGTCGCGCAGCTCCTCGACCTCCCGCAGCGCAGCGCCGAGGCTTTCGGCCCGCTTCGAGATGCTGACCTCCGGACGGAAGATCAGCCGCTGCATCCGCTCGATCAACTCGTCCGGGCTCGGCGTGCCGCCCGCCTCTCTCCCCAACGGAGACCTCGCTCTGGCCACCAGGGCGGCGATCTCATTGGAATCGGGTGACACAGGGGTCGCGCCGCGGAGGTAGGCCGCGGCGCCGCGGCCACTCCGCTCTCCCGAGCCCATCGCGCGCATCGTCGACCAACCGTTGAAGAGCCCGGGATCCAGCGCCTCGGTCATTCCCGCCGCGAACAGGCCCGGGAGGTCCGACTGGCCGTCGGGCCCGACCCGCACGCCACCGCGCAGGGTCTGCACGGCGGGCACCCACTCCTGGCGCTCGGCGAGATCGATGCCCTCGGCCTCCAGCCTGGTCAGATTGAGGGGCATGAAGCCGCCGATTCCCGCCAGCGCGGGACCGATCCGGGTCTTCCAGGCATCCCCCATCTCGATGCAGAAAGGCGGGCCCCTCCTCTCCTCGGCCTCGCGCACCATGGCCCGGGCGAGCTCGTGGATCTCCGCCGCGTTCGCGTCGGGGTGGTACTTCTCCATGAAGCTCTCGCCCCGCGAATTCAGCAGGCGCCCTCCCCACTTGAGCGCCACGCCAGTGCCCTCGAAGCCGAATCGGGGCGAGCCGGTGTTGGTGCAGAGGAACTCCATGTTGGAGAGGCGCACCCCCTGGTCGTAGGCGAGCCGGAAGCCGTCACCCGTGGTCCCATCGGTGCAGACGTAGTTGCCGCGAAAGCTGCAGTCGGCGGTGGCGAGCAGCACCGACCGCGCGCTCCAGGCGATCGGCTCGGCCGTGGTGCGATCCAGGCCGACCGCCCCGGCGACGCGCCCCTCGCATTGCAGCAGATCGGTGACGAAGACGCGCGGATGCTGCACAATGCCCGCGCGAACCGCCCGGCGCCGCAGCGCATCGACGACCGCCGAGCCACCGACGCGATCGCGGAAGCGCGGAACCACCATCATCTTCACGTGCTCGAAGCCCCGAGAGGGGATGCGCGCGTAGCTCTCACCATCCCCAGCCCTCGGGTAGGTGACACCCCACTCCTCGAGCCTCTGGAGTCTGCGGTGCGAGGTCTCGAGGATCTCCGCCACCAGCAGTTGACGGGAGAGGAAGCCGTTCGCCTCGACGATGTCGCGCAGCCACACCTCCGCGTCGTCCTCGGGCAGGCAGTAGATGGTGGCGCCGGCACAGAGCCGGGACTGGCTGGACATGGCGATCGCGGCCTTGTCGGTGATGGAGACGCGCGGGACGCCGGCCTCCCTGGCGGCGATGGCCGCCCACAGACCCGCGAAGCCGCTTCCCACGATCAGGAGATCGGTCTCGATCGGCTCGAGGCTCATCGGTCGTCCCCGGGAATGGAGAGCGGCAGAGTGGCTCCTGCCGCGCTGCCGGCCCTCGGATTGGCGGTGCCCGGCCTCACGTCTTCTCCCGATAGCTGGCGACGGCCCGGCCGAAGCCGGGCCGGGCCGTGACGCGCTGGGAGCAGTTGGAGAGGCTGAAGTGGTAGAGATGGAGACCCCGCAGAGCCCTCACCTCCGAATTCGCGCTCTCGAAGAGTCCCAATCCCCGTCTCCCTCTAGTGATGAAAAGATCAAATATGACGACATTATGATCGTATGCTATATTGGTCCATGAACCGTGCCAGGAGGATCGCACCGGTGGCAGCTCGAGGAAAGCGCCCCGTCGGGCGGGGGGAGCGCCGGCGGCAGGAGACGCGAGCCAAGCTGATCCGCGCCGCGCACGAGTTGATGGCCGAGAAGGGAATCAATGCCACCACCATCCAGGAGATCACGGACACGGCCGACGTGGGCTTCGGCTCCTTCTACAACCACTTCGAGTCGAAGCAGGCGATCGTCCAGGCCATTCTCGACGAGACCATCGAGAGCTACGGAGACGCGCTGGACCACATTGCCGACGCGGTGGATGACCCCGCGGAGATCGTGGCGGCCTCGGTCCGCTACGTGGTGATGCGAGGCACCGAGGACCCCACCTGGGGATGGTTCCTGCTGCGCTCGGTGCTGCTGGCGCAGGCGCTCCGGACCGGTCTGGGCCGGCGTCTGATGCGCGACATCCAGCTCGGTATCGAAGCGGGGCGCTTCCGGGTGAGTGACGTCACCCATGCCTCCTTGGGGATCTCCGGCGTGACGCTGTCGGTTCTCGCCGCCAGACTTCATGGAGAGCTCGGAGCAGACGCGCCGGAGTGCGCTGCGGCCGTCTCCCTCAAGCTCCTGGGACTCCCGGCCCGCCAGGCGGAGGCCATCGCCAACCGCGCGCTTCCCGAGATCCCGCTGGGGGGCCGAGAGGGAAGCCGACACGCCGCCGCCTGACCGACACCGAGGTGCCCGGCCGCGCACTCCGCCGCGCCGTGGACCACGGCTCTTCTTGCGAGCATCGGTGAGGCGAATGCCCGTGTCCGGAATAGGACGAACACATCAGATCGTATGGTTCGGAGGCGCGAAGAAGGCATCGATACGCTCCCGGAACCGATAGCTTCTTCCGCGCTGAAGCTTCGAATCGCACTGAACACTGTACGGTCGACATTCGGATGAAGAGATCAGGGGGGTTGGCCGATGCGAACTCCGAGCGATCGAGCACGACGAACGGAAAGAGATCGAGATGAGCGTCGGCATTCCCGAGATCTCGGAGGAGTTCCAGCTTTCACTCGGCCAGATGGCGAGAATCGGGTCGAAGATCCGCGAGCTGGGAGAGAGCGCCCACTCCATGGAGGAGACCGCCGGTAGGATCGTCCGCTGCCTCCAGGGGAATCTCGTCCGAGAATCGGACGGCACTCAGCTCTGTGCACTCGTGCGTCTGTTCAAGACACATCCCTACTCGAGGCTCGCCCCGGAACTGCAGTTGTCCGCTCGAGACATCCTCTCCGACCATAAGCCGTTTCCGCAAATGCAGTGCCTGACGCTGCTCGCCACGGCCGGCGATCTTCCGGAATGGAACCGACGGGAAGCATCCGTCGGTCACCAGGCGATTCCACTTCCGAGCGAGGCTTTCGTGGCCCGCTTCCCGATGATTTCGCAGCTCATCCATCAATTCGGTCTGGAGACGAGCGCGCTTCTGAAGCCCACACCCGGGATCCTCGTGGACGTCGAGGAGCAGAAGTTCAACGTCTTTCACATCGCCGATGCCGAAGGAAGTCCCTACGTCCCCGCGCAGCAGGATTTCGTGGTTCCCTTCGAGATCAAGTCGGTGCTCGGCTTCGGGAGCCTGATGCGGAGCGGAAGCATGTTCGCGGTGATCATCTTCTCTCGACTTCCCGTCTCCAGGGCCAGCGCGGAGATGTTCCAGCCCATCGCGTTGAGCACCAAGCTCGCGCTGCTGCCCGTCATGAACGAAGGGGTGTTTCCAGAGCGCTGATGCGGCCGAATGCAGGTGGGCTCTTCGGCTGTGCCTCTAGCGTCCCTTGTACTTCGGCTCCCGCTTCTCGGCGAATGCCATCACCGCTTCCCGGAAGTCCTCGGTGGCCATGGTTCGCTCCTCGAGCTTGAGTGAGAGGGGAAGCACAAGGTTGGAGACCATCTTGATCAACTGATTCACACCGACCTTGGAGGCCGAGATCGCCACACCCGGGCCGGCCGCCAGCCGGTCGGCGAGCTCCAGCGCCCGGTCCATCAGCGCATCGTCGTCGACGACGAAGTTGACCAGCCCCAGCCGCTCGGCCTCTTCGGCGGGGATGCGCTCACCGGTCATCAGGTAGTACTTGGCGCGGTTGACGCCCATCAGCAGCGGCCAGATCACCTGGCCCCCGTCGCCAGCGGCGATTCCCATCCTCACGTGGGTATCGGCGAAGGTGGCGCTGCGAGCCGCGAAGACGACGTCTCCCAGGAAGGCGACGGTGGAGCCGAGCCCCATCGCATAGCCGTTCACGGCGGTGATGATCGGTTTCTGGCAGTCGAGCATGCCATCGACCACCCGGCGGGCCTCCAGCCACATCCGCTCGTTGGGCGTGAGGCCGCCGGAGAAGTCACCGCCCGCGCAGAAGGCGCGGCCCGCACCGGTGACCAGGAGGACCTTCACCTCGGGATCCGCATCCGCATCGCGGGGAAGTCGACCGAGCTCATGGTGCATGGTGTCGTCGACGGCGTTCCGCTTGTCGGGGCGGTTCAGCGTGGCCAGCGCCACTCCGTTCTCCCGCTTTTCGATGTGGATGGCCCGGTAGACATCGGGATCGAGCATTCGCGTCTCCTCCTGTCGGGGTCTCGTCTCCCCGTGGGGCATCGGCACAGCATAGCCGGGCATCGGCCCGACCGAAAATCCAAAACAGAGGACTTGATCTATTCTGATGATTATGTCAGATTACTCGGGTCTCAGCAACCGAGGCCCCGACAGCCGAGCGGGACCGACAGAGGAGATCGAGTCCATGGCCAAGCCGAGCAGCAACTCCACCGCGGGTGCCCGGAAGGGCGCCAATGGAGGCGCATCCCAGGCCCAGCATCCGGAGCTCTTCCAGCCGATCAAGATCGGGAAGTGCCAGATCGACAACCGGATCGTGATGGCCCCCATGAACGTGCTGATGTCATCGGGTAACAACGGCCTGGTGACCGATCAGAACCTGGCCTACTACGCGGCCCGGGCGCGGGGTGGCACCGGCCTCCTCATCTCCGAGTGCGTGCTCGGCACCCGGCTCGCCTCGCGATTCCCGTACACGACCAACCTCCACCTCTTCGACACCACCCATCTGGCCGGGCTCGAGGAGCTCTCCGAGACGGTTCACGCCTTCGGCTCCAAGATCTTCATCCAGCTCTCGATCGGCTTCGGCCGCCAGGGGCACAACCCGGACCACGAGTCTCCCCCGGCCCCGTCTGCGATTCCCTACCAGACGGACCCGGAATACCTGCCCAAGACCGTGCTCAAGAACGCCACCAAGGAGTTCTCCTGGTTCCTCCACCCCGAGACGCCATTCGCCTCCCGCGCCGACATGCCCCGCGAGATGAGCCGGGAGGAGATCCATTCCGAGATCGAAGAGTACGGGAATTCCTGTCGCCTGGCGGTGGTGGCGGGCTTCGACGGGCTCGAGATCCACGCCCCGCACGGCTATCTCGAGCACCAGTTCCTCTCACCCCGCTCCAACAAGAGGACCGACGAATACGGCGGCTCGCTCGAGAACCGGATGCGCTTCCTGCTCGAGTGCTACGACGCCGCGCGCGCGGCGATCGGTGATGCGATTCCGATCGGAGTCCGGCTCTCCGGAGACGAGCACATGCCGGACGGCATTCATCACGACGAGCTCAAGATCGTGGTCAAGACGCTCGGCGAGCGGGGCATTGACTACGTGCACCTGTCCGACGGCTCCTACGAGGCCCTCAAGTACTTCTTCCCGGAGAAGGACGGCACCATGCTCGAGCCCGCGGAGAGCTACAAGTCGGTGCTGCCCAAGGGCGTCCCCGTGATCGCCGCCTCCATCCACAACCCCGCCAAGAGCGCCGCTGCGATCCGTGACGGCCGGATCGACCTGGTCTCCCTGGGACGCCAGATGCTTGCCGATCCCGACTACGCCAACAAGGTGCGCGCCGGCGAGAAGTACGACAAGTGTGCCCGCTGCAACGAGTGTCTGCTTCGCACCGCCCGTGGCCTGACGGTCCGCTGCTCCACGAACCCCAACCTCGGCCGGGAGCGGTTCATGCCGGAGTACCACCGGCCCGCGCGGGCGCGAAAGAAGCAGCGCGTGCTCCACTCTCTCCCGGAGATTCCGGTGGCCGGGCTGGATGAGCTGCGGGAACTCGCGGAAGCCGCCCGGAAGGACGGCGCTCTCCCGGAGTTCGCGGAGGCCTTCCGGAAGGCCGGAGCGACCGGCTCCTGAGCCGGATCGGCTCCAAGGCGCCGGAGGAGAGCACACAGGAAAAGACTCACAGGGAGGCCAGCCATGCCCTACTACGAATGGGACGAAGAGCACCTAGCGGTGGTGCGCGGTTCGATCGAGAAGTTCTGCGAGGCCGAACTCAGCCCGGAATACGTCCGCTGGATGGACGAGAACTGCGACTTCCCGCCCGACGACCTCTGGAAAAAGCTCGCGGAACACGGGATCTTCGATCGCAGCCTGGCCGGCTCTCCGTACGAGTTTTTGATCATCCAGGAGGAGATCGCCACGGCCTCGGTGGCAGTAATGCTGGCGATCGGGGCCTCGATCGGCTTCGGACAGGGCTTCATCGCGATGCTCGGCACCCCCGAGCAGCGCGAGGAGTTCCTGCCCAAGCTGGCCACCGGCGAAGTCAAGATGTGCATGGCGCTGACCGAGCCCGGGGGAGGCACCGACATCCTGGGGTCGCTCCGCACCACCGCCGTTCCGGACGGAGACCACTACGTCTTGAACGGGCAGAAGGTCTTCATCACCGCGGCTCACGTGGCGGACTACCTGATCGTGATCGCCATCACCGACCCGAAGGCCGAAGACAAGAGCCAGTCGTGGTCGGTGTTCCTGGTGGACGCCAAGACCCCCGGCATCACCATCCGCAAGATTCCCAAGCTGGGGATTCACGCCTGCGCCTGCAGCGAGATCTTCCTGGAGAACGCACGTGTCCCCAAGGAGAACCTGATCGGGCCCAAGAATGCGGCCTATCGATTCCTGGTGGGCGGAGGGGGAAGCAAGAAATCCGGCAAGGCCGTCGGCGGTGCCGCCAAGGGCGATCCGAGAATGAATGCGATGCTCAACATCGAGCGGGTCAGCACCTCGATTCTCTCGCTCGGAATCGCCAAGGCCGCCTACAAGCTGGCGCTGGACTACGCCCAGGAGCGCAAGGCCTTCGGCAAGCCCATCGGGCAGTTCCAGATCATCCAGAACTACCTGGTCGAGATGGCCATCCAGATCGAGAACGCGCGCAACCTGATCTACGGCACCGTCTCCCGGTCGCTGGCGGGTCAATCAGCCGTGGTGCAGGCACAGATGGCCAAGGTAGTGGCGGCGCGGGCCTCGGAGTACTGCTCCATCAAGGGGATGGAGATCCTGGGTGGCTGGGGCTACGCGATGGAATACGACATGCAGCGCCACTTCCGCGACTACAAGCAGATGGTGTTCGCACCCATCACCGACGAGATGGCGATCAACGTGATCGCGCGAATGCTGGGGTTGCCGAAGTCCTACTAGGAGCCTCGCGGAGGAATCGAGCATGGCCTATCTGAGCGACATGGTGACCGAGCAGGCCACCAGCCAGCCGGACACCGAGGCCGTGGTCTTCGAGGAGACGCGCCTCAGCTACGGCCAGATGAACGAGCGGGTCAACCGCCTCGCGAACGGTCTCAGCTCCCTGGGGCTCCGCCGGGGCAGCCACGTCGCCCTGGTGCTGGAGAACTGCCACCAGTACCTGGAGGCCTACTACGCGCTCTCCAAGGCCGGGATGGTCGCCGTTCCCCTCAACTGGCGCCTCTCCGACGAGGAACTTCGCTACATCGTCGACCACTCGGAGTCCGCAGCCCTGATGGTGGATCGGCCGCATCTGGACACGGCCTTTCGTCTTCGCGACGAGATCGAGAGGCTCGAGCACCTGATCGGTGTGGGCGTCGACGAGAGCAGCGACTTGACCCCCTACGAGGAGATCGTGGCAGCCGCCAGCCCCGCCGAGCCGAGCCTGGAAGGCCTCGACGAGGACGGGCTTGCAGTGCTGATGTACACGGGTGGAACCACCGGGCTCCCCAAGGGCGTAATGCTCTCTCACCGCAATCTCCTCGCCGCCGTCAATGCGATCGCGGGAATCGGCATGCAGGCCAGCGGCGCGCGAACGCTCTACGCCCTCCCCCTCTTCCACATCGCCAACTGGCAGGCCTTCCTGTTTCACGCCCTGGGCGGCTGCGTGATCGTCAGCCGGCGGGCCGACCCGGAACGGATCGTCGAGCTGCTGCTTCGGGAGAAGCCAGTGCTGGTCAACCTGGTGCCGACCGTGTACGAGTCGATGCTGGCGCTCCCAGGGATCGAAGACCTCGACTTCTCCTTCGTCGGCCGCTTCACGGTCTCCGGAGCCCCGATGGCCGCCGACTCGATGCGGCGCTGCGAGAAGGTCTTCGGAATGCGTTTCGGCAAGGGCTACGGACTCACCGAGGCGGCTCCGGCGGTCTCGAGCCTGAACCCCGATGACTACGCCCTGGAAGGCGACCCCAAGCTCGTCGCGCAAGGTCGTTCGGTCGGGAAGCCCCTGGCGAACGTCGAGGTGAGAATCTGCCGCGAAGACGGCAGCGAGTGCAAGACCCGCGAAGAGGGCGAGATCACGGTGCGGGGACCCAACGTGATGCTCGGCTACTGGAGGGATCCCGAGCGAACCCGGGAAACGCTCCGCGATGGCTGGCTCTGGACCGGAGACCTCGGCTTCGTCGACGAGGAGGGCTACCTCTTCCTCACCGATCGCAAGGGCGACATGATCATCTCCGGCGGCGAGAACGTCCACCCGACCGAGACCGAGAACGCGCTGCAGGAGCACCCGGCGGTTCGCGAGGTCGCCGTGATCGGTCTGCCCGACCCCAAGTGGGGAGAGGCGGTGAAGGGGGTGGTGGCACTGGAGCCTGGCGGGGCGGTTTCTGCCGAAGAGCTGATCGCCTTCTGTAGAGAGCGGATCGCCGGCTACAAGTGCCCGAGATCGATCGACTTCGTCGATGAGCTGCCCAAGTCGACGGTGGGAAAGATCCTCCGCAAGGATGTCAAGAAGTGGTACCCGGAGAGCGAGACCTGAGGAGGAATGATGCTCGAGAACCGATATGACGTGGTGATCGTCGGCGCGGGGCCGGCCGGGGCTGCCGCGGCACGGGCGCTGCGTGGGCATGGCCTGGAGTGCGTCATCCTCGAGAAAGCCAAGCTGCCGCGGTACAAGATGTGCAGCGGCATCCTCTTCCCCAGTGCCCGCAAGCTGATCGACGATGGCTTCGGCCCCATCCCGAAGGACGTGCTCTGCGAGCCGACCCGCGTGCGTGGCAATCGGGTCTTCCTGACCCTGGAGAGTCCCGTCTTCGACGCTCCTTTCAGTGTCTTCGACGACGGTCCCGGCCTCGGTGAGGACGGCCTCAACGCCAGTCGTCCGAAGCTGGACCACTGGCTCTGCCGGGAGAGCGGAGCTTCCATCGTCGACGAGTGCGTCTTTCGTGCGTTTCGCCGGGCTGGCGACGACCTCGTCCTGGAGCTTCGTCGAGGCGGGAAGGATGTCCAGGTCAGAGCGCGGTATCTGGTCGGCGCGGACGGTACGCGATCCTCCGTTCGCGGCGCGCTCTCCAGTGGCTTCGAGCAGACACTCCGTCTGATCCCGAACTACGAGGAATGGTACCTCGGCGACATCGATCTCGAGCCCGAGTGGCTCTACCTGTTCTTCGACCGGGCCATCACCGGGTACTTCGCGACCGTCTTCCACAAGGACGGCAAGATCATCGCCGTGACCGGTACCCGCCAGGGGGAGCCGGTGAAGGAGTGCTTCAAGCGGTTCACCGCCCATCTCGAGGAGAGACACGGGCTCGTGATCGAGAAGAGGGTGGAGCGGTTTGGGTGCTCCATCCACGACATGTCGGCGACGAGCAACTACTGTCTCGGGGAAGGAAACCTGCTTCTCGCCGGCGAGGCTGGCGGATTCAACCGCTGTGGAGAAGGCATCACCTCCGCCCTGCTGAGCGGCCGCTCCGCGGGCGAATCGATTCTGCGATCCATCGAATCGGGAGGCTCCGCGTTCGACTTCTACCCGCATGCCGTCGCCGGCGAGATCGAGTCCTGCACCAAGGTCAACGGCCTGATCGAACAGGCCGTCGGGCTGAACCCGTTCACGCGCGACTAGGTTGGCGAGGGGTCAGAGGATGAGCGCGCCCCCGATGACCTTCATGCGCGAGAAGATCGAGACGCAGTACAAGCCCATCCTGGAGATGCTCAGGGCGGACCTGATACCGCACGGACGCCTGATCGCGGGTGGGCTGGAGCTCTCGATCGCTCACTACGAAGAGACCTTCCGGGCCATGGACGAGCGGCACAAGAAGCTCGGCTGGTACAGCTTCTGCTTGACCCCGGAGCTCTTCCTCGCCATGGACATCCTCCCCTTCCTCGGCGAGAGCCATCCGGTCACCGTGACGCGCGCCGCGCCGGAGGTGTGCTGGGAGTACGTCGATGCCGCGGAGGCGGCCGGCGCGCCTTCGGAGCTTTGCGCGCTCGACAAGTTCATCTACGGCGCGATGCTGAAGAACGAGATGCCGAGGGCGGACTTCATCGTGACGGGGAGCGCCCCCTGCGACAGCTCGCGAATCGGATATCAAATGTTCGAGCAGCTCGTCGACTGCCCCGTCTTCCGCCTCGACGCGCCAGTGGAGGACTCGCGCGAGGCGCACCTCTACTACGCAGGCGAGATCCGCAAACTGATCGGCTTCCTGGAGGAGCAGACCGGAACCCGCCTCGATGCGGACCGACTGCGCGAGGTGTGCGAGGAATCGAACCGCGCCACGGAGACCTTCCTGGAGCTGTTTGAGCTCCGACGCGCCCGGCCCTGCCCCCAGGCGAGCGCGGTGACGGCCGGCGCCTATCTGGCGATGGTCACCCAGCTGGGCACCCCCGAGCTCACCCGCTATCTCGAGTTCCTCCGCGACGATGCGGCGCGTGCCGTCGCGGAGGGGCGAGGCGCGGTCGCGGAGGAGCGGCACCGCGTCTTCTGGTACTGCGTGCCCGTCACCTTCGACCTCGGATTGCACGACTGGCTCGAAGCGAACTTCAAGGTCGTCGTGCTGATGGACCAGCTGGGCAGCTTCTGTCGAGAGGATCCGATCGACACCACGAGCCTGGACACGATGCTGGTGGACCTGGCCCGCCGCGGCCTCGAGACCACCATGAGCCGGCTGCGGGTGACGGCGGGCAGGATGAAGGAGCAGTTCTTCCGAGACTACAAGGATCTCCGGGCGGACTGCGTCGTCTTCCCGGCGCCCGCGGGCTGCAAGCACGCCTGGGCGTGGCTGAGTCTGCTGAAGGAGACCTGTCGCGAGCGCGAGATCCCGATCTGCTCCTTCGATCTCGACTGGCTGGACTCGCGCGTCCGCTCCGTCGAGTCGATCCGGGAGACGCTCGAGGAGTTCTTCACCACGGTGATGGAGTAGTGGCGATTCCATGGAAGAGGCGGTCGACTTCCGGCTGTTCGCCGGTCCGATCGAGAACCACTACGTCAGGGAGTGGAAGGCTTCCGGACGCCCCGTGGTGGGGTTCTTCTGCGCGCACGTACCCGAGGAGCTGCTCTGGGCGGCGGGGATCCTGCCGCTTCGACTGCGGGGCACGGGAAGCGAGAACACCTCGCACGCCGACCAGCACCTCGGCCCGTTCAACTGCCGCTTCGTTCGGCACACGCTGAGCCGGCTACTGAAGGGCGACCTCGGGTTCCTGGACGGCCTGCTGGTCACCAACAGCTGTGATCACATCCGGCGCCTCTTCGACATCTTCGCGGCCAAGGAGGTGGCGCCCTTCAACCACTACCTCGACGTCCCGCACCTGAACAGCGAGGAGTCGTTCGGGCGTCTGACGGGACAGCTGCGAGAGCTGCAGGCGGAGCTCGAGAGCTTCTTCGGCGTGAACATCTCGCGCGATGCGCTCTCCGAGGCGGTGAAGCTCCACAACCGGACGCGGGTGCTGCTCGGTCGGGCCTCCGCGCTGCGCGCAGAGGATCCGCCGCGCTGCACCGGCAGCGAGGTGCTCGCTCTCTCGGTCGCCAGCGCTTCATTGCCCAAGGATCGCTTCAACCAGCTGCTCGAGCGGCGTCTCGCGGAGATCGAGCGGACCGATCCCCCTTCCGCCAGCCCCGGGCCGCGGCTCCTGATGCTCGGCGGAACGCTCGACGAGCCCGGCTATCTCGAGCAGATCGAGTCGATGGGAGCCTCCGTCGTGGCCGATCAGCTCTGCTGGGGATCGAAGAGCTTCGCCGACCTGGCCGATGAGGAGGTCGATCCGATCGACGCGATCGCCCGGCGGATCCTCGAGCACATGCCGTGCCCGCGGATGCTCGACCAGTATCCGCAGCGACTGGCGAACCTGCTCCAGGCGGTGAAACGCCACCGGGTGGACGGGATCATCTGCGAGCGGCTCAAGTTCTGCGACTTGTGGGGCGGCGAGATCGAGATGCTGCGACAATCGCTGAGGCAGGAGGCAGGGGTCCCCCTGCTCGTGCTAGAACGCGACTATCCCAGCATTGGCGGTGTCGGACAGCTTCGCACTCGCGTCCAGGCCTTCCTCGAGACGCTCACCCGAGAGGGACCACGCACCCAATGACCCAGCATCAAGGAGGACTCTGATGAGTGACACGGCCTTCGAGCAGGACGACTATTTCAAGATCGACCCGGAACTCCACCTGGTGGGCGACATCGCGCCGCTCAACCACTTCCCCGGCGTGCAGATGTGGTGGCGCGCCATCGACAACATCAAGCGGCCCCTTCTCCAGGGAACGCCAGAGGGCGCGCTGGAGGGAGTCGAGCCGGCCCATCTCAACAAGACTCCGGATCCGGAAGACCTGCTCGGCGCCATGGACCGCTATGGCGTGGACATTGGCTGTCTGCTCCCCGAGTCGATGATGGACACGACGGGATACTCGAGCCGCTGGGTCTCCAACGGCGACATGGCCTCCGCCGTCGACAAGCACCCCGATCGTTTCATGTACCAGCCGAACATCTCACCGATCAAGCACCGCGGCGTCGACAACACCATCTGGGAGCTCGAATACTGGGTCAAAGAGAGGGATGCCCGGATCTTCAAGTTCTACCCGCCCGAGGACACCTACATCAACGACCCGGATCTCTGGCCCTTCTACAGGAAGGCCGAGGAGCTGGGGATCGTCCTCGACATCCACACCGGCTTCAGTTGGGTGCCGCCGGGCAAGAGCAAGCACGCCCTTCCCATCCTGCTGGACGACGTGGCGCGCGACTTTCCGGAGCTCAAGATCGTCGCCTTCCACATGGGGTACCCCCATTGCGACGACCTGAACATGGTGGCGCTGGGGCATCCGAACGTCTATCCGTGCCTCTCCCTGCTGATCCCCTGGGCGATCTCGGCCCCGCGCAAGTTCGCCAAGATCATCGGTGAGGCGCTCCGCTTCGTGCCCCCGGAGCGGATCATCTGGGGAACCGACTGCGCCGGCTTCGGCGTCCAGATCGCCGCTGCAGTCAAGGGATTCCGGGATTTCCAGATCCCCGAGGACATGCAGGCGGCCTACGGCTATCCTGCTCTCACCGACGACGACCGGCGCAAGATCTTCGGAGAGAACCTGGCGAGGCTGCTCGGGATCGAGCCCAAGCGTAGGATCGGCACGGGCTGAGAGAAACGGCTGTCCAACGCACCCGCGGCAAGAGGACGACACATGGAAGCTCAGACGGCATACACGCGCATCGCCCGGAAGATCGACGAGCAGGAGCCGCACACCGCTCCCAAGGCCGCGGATGGGAGCATCCACGAGGCCTTCATCGAGCATCTGCGGATCGTCTATACGCCCGAGGAGGCCGAGATCATCCAGCACCTGGACGTACTCGAGACCTTCACCTCTTCGGAGAAGGTGGCGGAGGCGTCCGGGAAGAGCCTCGACTATGTGACCCGGATCCTCACGGAGGCGCACTCGAAGAACACCGTCATGGGTCTGGGTGACATGTACTGTCTCCCCCCCATCCCGCTCCTGATCAACGTCCATCACTTCTACCCCGAGGTCCGAGAAGGGGACATCCAGGCGGCCGAGATCTACGAGGACTACTTCGTCAAGAGCGGCTTCTACAGGAAGTACGAGACCGTCAAGAAGGGTACACCGGTCGGCCGCGTGATTCCGGTGGAGCAGGCCATCGATGCCGAACAGCAGGTTCTGGCGGGCGAAGAGGCCCACGACTTCATCCTGAACCATTCGGCAGAGAAGCTGGCCCTCGTGCCCTGCCCGTGTCGCACCCGCACCGAGAAGATGGGCGTTCGCGAGTGCAAGGACGAGTTCCCGATCGGGGCCTGCATCATGATGGGCGCGGCGGCCATGCATTTCGAGAACCTCGGTCTCGGCAAGCGAGTGACGAAGCAGCAGGCGATCGAGTACTTCGACGAGATGGTGGAGCTGGGTCTGGTCGGACATACCCTGAATGCACAGCTCGGCGATCGGCTCATCTGCCTCTGCTGCGGCTGCTGCTGCTCCCAGACGCGGGGAAGGCTCGTGTGGGACAACCCGGACGCTCTCTCACCCTCCAATTTCGCTCCCCAGCCAGGCGAGGATTGCATCGGCTGTGAAACCTGCGCGGAGCGATGTCTCTTCGACGCCCTCTCCCTGAACGAGGAGACCGACCAGATCCAGGTCGACGTCGACAAGTGCATCGGCTGTGGAGTGTGCACGCTGGCTTGCACCCAGGAGTCTCTGAAGCTGCACCGGCACGAGCGCTCCTCGATCGCCTTCGAGACGCCGAGGATGCTGGATCAAGCCATGGCCAAGGAGAACCGCGAGTAGGCAGCGGAGAATTCCCATGGCTGAAAGGCGAACGGTCCGCTCTGCCTGCCGGATGTGCCACGGGGTCTGCCAGGTTCGCGTGCACCTGGAGGGTGACCGCGTCATCGGGGTCACCGGTGACCCGGAGAGCCCCATCAGCCACGGCTATCTGTGTCCCAAGGGAAAGGCGGCGCCCGCGCTCCTCTACCACCCGGATCGGCTGACCCATCCGCTCCGGCGTGTGGGGGCGCGCGGCGAGAACCAGTGGCGGCGCGTGCCGTGGTCCGAGGCGATCGATGAGATGGTGGATCGCTTCGAAACCATCCGGAAGGAAAGCGGCTCCGAGTACCTGGCCATCGTCACCGGTACCGGGCGTCCCTACATCCAGATGAGCCTTCGCTTCGCCAACGCCTTTGGCACTCCCAACTTCGTCGCGCCCGGTCAGATCTGCTACCTGCCCCGGCAGATCGCCAGCCGCATCACCCTGGGACAGCTTCCGGTGTGCGACATCTACGGCCACGGTGGGACGATGCCCGCCTGTGTCGTGGTCTGGGGCTGCGACATCGTCACCAACGCCTCCGCCGACGGCATGTGTGGGGGCCCGCTTCTCCAGGCGGTTCGACAGGCCGACAAGGTGATCGTGGTGGATCCACGGAGAACCAGCCTGGCCAGGAAGGCCGATCACTGGCTTCAGCTTCGCCCCGGAACCGACGGAGCCCTCGCCCTCGCCATGATCCACGTGATCATCGCCGAAGACCTGGTCGATCACGACTTCGTCGACCGCTACACGCTGGGCTTCGACGAGCTGGCCCGACACGCGCGCGAGTTCACGCCGGAGTGGGCTGCATCCATCACGAGGATTCCGGCGGAGTCGATCCGCGCCGCCGCGCGCGCCTATGCCGCAACCCGACCCGCCTGCATCCAGTGGGGCCAGAGCCTGGACACCAGCGCGTGCAACATCCAGACCGCCCGCTCGCTGCTGATTCTACGCGCCTTGACGGGAAACGTGGATGTGCCGGGCGGCGACGTGCAGTGGCTTCCACCGGAAGGCCTGAAGAACGTCGCCATCTTCAACAGCCCGGAGCAGCGCGGCGAGAGCTTCCTCACGCCGGAGAAGCGTGCGAGCATGCTCTCCGCCGGACGCTTCGCCGCGGACCTGAATCTGCACTCGCCCACCTTCTGGGAGACCGTGATCAGTGGCCAGCCCTATCGGGTGCGGGGCCTCTGGATCCTGGGATCCAACCCGCTGATGACCGCCACGCAGGGGCGGAAGATCGCCGAGGCGTTGCGGGCGCACTCGGAGTTCACGGTTGCGTCGGACTTCTTCCTCACCCCCACCACGCAGCTCGCGGACCTGGTGCTGCCCGCCGCCACCTGGCTCGAGCAGGACGACGTGGCCTTCGTCCACAAGA
This sequence comes from uncultured Spirochaetales bacterium, assembly GCA_964615365.1. GTDB lineage: Bacteria > Myxococcota_A > UBA9160 > UBA9160 > UBA6930 > CAVXZE01. Next base: position 5,713 of record CAZTOU010000057.1, on the reverse strand, counting down.
TCTGGTGCGTGCTGGCCCGGCGCAAGGTCGCCCAGCTGGGAGAGGTGCGGGACGACCGCGAAGTGCTGATCGAGGTGGCGCGGCGGCTGGGACTCACGGCGGCGTTTCCCTGGAGGAACCTGCGGGAGTACCAGGACTGGGTGCTCGAGGACACCGGACTCGACTTCGACGAGTTCTGCGAGCGCGGGATCCTGATCGGCGAGCAGCAGTATCGCAAGTACGAGACCAGGGGCTTCGATACGCCTTCCGGGAAGCTGGAGCTGCAGAGCCGGCTCTGCAGCCTCCTGGGGCTGGCTCCCCTGCCCGAGTATAGGGAGCCTCCGCTCTCTCCCCTCTCGACGCCGGAACTCGCGGAGGAGTACCCCCTCATCCTCGTCACCGGTGTGAAGATCAAGCACTTCTTCCATTCGGAGCTGCGGCAGATTCCCGCCTTGCGGCGCGCGAACCCGGATCCCCGGGTGGAGGTTCATCCCGAGACGGGTCGGTCGCTGGGCATTCGCCACGGCGACTGGGTCTGGATCGAGACTCCCGTCGCCCGAGTCCAGATGAAGGCCAGGCTCTGGGACGGAGTGGCGCCCGACGTGGTCAGCGCACAGCACGCCTGGTGGTTCCCGGAGGAAGGCCCTCCCGACTACGGCTGGGAACGCTCCAACGTCAACCTGCTCTTCGGAGACGACGGCTTCGATCCCGAGACCGGCTCCGAGCCGCTCAAGTCGCATCTCTGCAGGATCTACCCGGTGAGCTGACGGCCCCGCGGCCCTCACCGACGATCCGCTACGGAATCGGGAATCCGACGGTGCCTCTGACCGTGGAGCTCACACCAGATTCCAGTAGACGAACTGCCAGCACTCGACGACCGCGGCCGCGACCAGGGCCGTGAAGTAAAGCCGTGCAGGGAGGGTCCAGCAGCCTTTCCGCCACACCGCTGCGGTCAGCAGAAGCGCCGCACCGGTGAGGCCTGCGATCACCCGGGGTAGCATCAGAACCGCTTCCAGCCGCGGCGAGATGCCGTAGATCAGCTCCTCGAAATCCTGAAGGGAGGAGGCCAAGCCCACCACGAGCAGAAGACTGAGCAGACCGATACCCCAGACGACCAGTCTGGCGGATCCTCCAACCCATCCCCCTCCACGGCCCCTGCCGCGAATCACGCCGATCGGCCAGGAAGCCACCGCCGAGAGGAGCAGCAACAGAGACACCGACGCCAGGGGCAGATGCAGTGCGGGCGAGAAGTGCCACGGGACCTTCCTGAATGCGATGGGGGCCTCGCTGTCGAAGAGCAGATGGGAGATTTCTCCCCGGTCGTCTTCATGGAAGATCATCGTATCGTGTCCATCGATCTCCCGGAAGACCAGGGGCTCCGTCTCCACCCACCTCTTCGGTCTCGACCGGGTCCATTCGGTGACCAGACTGTCGTCCTCCTTGGCAGATACCTCGGCGGCATACATCGGTGACAAGACCTTCTGGAAATTCGTGGACTGGGCCGATGTGGGCAGATACCGGCCCGTCAGCTGGCTGGCGGGCCGGCTGAAGGTCCTTGGCAGATCAGCCTTGAAGGGTGCCGCGGGGAAGTAGTGATCCAGGAACACCGGAGGGAAATCGAGTCTCGGATAGTAGCCGTCACAGCTGAACACCACGAAGAATCCCAGGTTCTCGTCGGGCAGGAGCCCCATGATGCTGCTGAACCCCGCCATGTACCCGCGATGGATCAGGAGCCGCCGTCCATTGCGATTCCACTGGTAGAAGCCGTACGCCAGTCCGCTGAGGCGGGGGTCGTGGGTGAACTGCACGCGGTGCATCTTCTCGATGGTGTCTTCCCGCAAGAGCCGCGCCCCCTCGTACCTTCCCTTCTGGAGGTGGGCGATCATGAAGTGTCCGACGTCCGCCGCCGTGGCCGTCAAGCCACCCGAAGGCGATACGTGGACGTATTCGAAAGGCAGTGCCCGGTATGCGTTATCCGCATACTCGTATCCGACCGCCATTTGACGCTGTAGCCTCTCGGGTACCGGCTGCTCGAAGGTGCTGTGGCGCATCTGGAGGGGAGTGAGAACGTTTCTCGCCATGTACTCCTCAAAAGCCATGCCACTCGCGTTCTCGATGACGTGCCCCACCACGGTGGGTGCGAAATTGGTGTAGGCGGCGAACTGGCCCGGCGGCCGGATCCGCTCCCTCATGTTGCCCCGGATCCAATGGCCGAGCGAGCGGAGCTCCTGGTGGCTTCGCGCATACCCGTCGATCCTGAACTCGAATCCTGCCGTGTGCGTCAGTAGCTGGTGTAGCGTGACGGGATCCGGGTAGGTTTCCGGAATCCTCACCTCCCCCAGATAGGCGTTGACGTCGACATCCAGGGCGACCTTGCCCTGCTCGACCAGCTGCATGACGGCCGTATCGGTGAAGAGCTTGGTGATGGAGCCGGTCTGAAAGACGCTCTGGTGGGGACTGAAGGGCTCCCGACTCTCCAGATCGGCGACCCCGTATCCCTTGGCGAGGAAGATCTCCCCGTCCTTCACGACGACGACGGCCGCCCCGGGGACGTGGTAGCTCTCCATCAGGGTCGCCAGGACACCGTCCAGGAACGCCTCCATCTCCCTCGCCTCGAACCGGGCCGGACCGACCCCGGCCGGCCGGTCGATCTCGGAGGTGTCGTGACTCACCTCCGCCCCGAGGGTCGGGGCGGTCGACGTCATGGCGAGCAGGAGCAGGGCCAGAAGCAGCACCGTTCTCGGCTCTCTCGCCATCATGAGTCCCGGTTCCGGTAGACCATCCTCAAGAGACCGGGGAGCAGAAACAGCGTGGTGAACCAGGTCGACAGAAGCCCGATGCATGCCAACGCCCCGATCGAGTACAGTCCCGGATGTCGGGCGAGCATCAGACCCGCGTACCCCATCATGGTCGTCAAGGTCGTGAGCGTGAGGGGAACCCACAGCTCGCCCTGCGTCAATCCGGCATCCCCCCGGTTGTCTTTCCAGCGTCTCACGTAGTGCACCCCGTCGTCGACACCCATGCCCAGCAGCGCTGGAAAGACCACGATATTGTAGAAGTTGACCTTCAGCCCCAACACCGCCATGACTCCGATCATCATCGCCATGCCGGCAACCAGGGGCAGCATCACCCAGATGGTGTCACGGAGAGATCGCTGGCTGGCGAACACCAGCAGCGCCACGCCGACGAAGGTGATGAGCACCAGCCACGGTCCCTCCGACGTGACGATCCAGAGTATCTCCGCCATCACCGGGGTCTCTCCCATCGGCCCCTTGATTCCCTGTGGAAGCGCCAGGGCGTAGAGCTCTCGGGTGAAGGCCATGGCGTTGTTGCCGTCTCTTCTCTCGACGCTGGGGTAGATCGCGACGGCATAGCTCCTCGGAGCGCCGGCGGTGATGAACTTCTTTCTGAGAATTTCCGGTATCTCGTCGAGGACCGGCCCGCGATCGGGCGGATCCCACCCGGCAAACTCCTCCGCCTGCCTCCGGTAGACCTCGTCTTCAATCCTTCTGGTCCACCTGCCCTTCAGATGGTCCCGTAGCTCTTCGAGCAAGACCCTCCGCTCTTCTGCCTCCGACTCCGCCGGAAAGAAATCCCGGATGCTGCTGACCCTCCCGATCGTCGTCTCGGCATTCGCTGCCTTCGCTTCATCCAGGACCGTCAGGAAATCGTCCAGGCTCTGCATCCGGTCCGCGACGAAGACGGCTGCCGGTGGAAGAGAGGATGGATAGACGGCGTTCTGCCGGTCCCGAATCTCCTGGGATTCGTTCACCCTTCCCCCCAGCTTGTTGAAGTCGAGATCGAATTCGAGACCGGGGATTCCCCAGAACAGGGAGACCCCGATGCCGGCCGCCAGAGCCACGGTGAGCGCCGGCCCCATGACCCAGGCTCTCTCGGTGCCAGGGCTGGCCCCGACAACCAGCTTCAGCCTCACTCCGGCAACCACGACGGCAGGCAGGAAGAGCAGCATCGCCAAGGTGATGGAGAGCAAGGATACGGCACCGATCAGTCCGAACTCGGAGATTCCCTTGAACTCGGAGACGGAGAGCGTCAGCAGGGCAAAGGCCGTGGTCAGCCCCGAGAGGAACACGGACTTGCCCGTCGTCTGGAGCGTCGTCGTCAGTGCGTCGCCGGCCGGACGCCGGCCGAGCTCACTCTGGAAGCGCTTGACGAGGTGGATCGAGAAATCGATGCCGAGGCCGAAGGACACGATGAGAAAGAACGCCGTGATGGTGTTCAGATCCCCGACGAGAACCGGTACCAGGCCGATCGACCACAGCAGGCCCAGACACAGGGGGAAGAGCAGCACCGGTATCACCCGGAAGCGCCTGAAGCCGACGGTGACGATGGTCAGAATGGACAGCACCGCGATGATGCCCGAGCGGCGGAGATCGGTGAGGATGATGTTGGAGCCGTTGATCCACCGACTCAGCGAGCCCCCCACGCCGACCCATACGTCGAACTCCGAAGCGACTCGACCGGAGATCACGTTCAGCTCCTCGAACAGCACCCTGGCGTCGGAGATGTCGGAGAGCCCCGTTTCCGGGTACACGATGATCCCCATGGTCTTGCCGTCATTGCTCTGGTGGTACGACGGCAAGCTCCCGTACTGCTCGAGAAGATGCCTGGTGTGAGCCCGATCCTGTTCGCGCTGGTAGGAGTCCTCGGGCTCGGGGTCATCCTCCAGGAGATCGACGACGAATGGATTGAGCTTCGTCTCCCAGCGGAGAACCTCATGTAGAACCTTGGTGAGATATGACGAAGGAATCAGGAGGAATCGGTAGGTCTCGAAGAACTCGACAGGATTCCTGTAGACGACGAGGTTGACTCCCTGGATCGCCTCGGCCTGTTCGACGGCAGCATTCACCGCCCGAACCAGTCGCTCGTGCTCTTCGCCCTCGAGAAGCAGATAGAAGAAGCTTCGTTCCCCCGAAACCTGGGGCTCCAGCTCCCGTGTCCACATGGATGCGGGGCTGTCATCCGGCAGGAGCCTGATGATGCTCGTGTCGATCCGGACCTTCCCGACCTGCGACAGCGCCGGAATGCAGAGGAGAAGGGCGGCCAGGATCCAGAGAACCGGATGCCGCAAGGAGTGCCCACAGATGGAGCTGGCAACTCTCTCGTACATCTCTGCATCATAGTCCCATTCACAACACGACCAGTAGCTGGGGCCGCCTGCCAACCCCCTACTTCTTGGGAGGCCGCTCCAGTGCCGCCGGGTCCTGGGTGTAGGGGCCGAGCAGCTGCTGCCAGTTGCGGGCGATCAGGATGTCGATCAGCTCCGACTTCTTGCCCGAAGCCGCCTTCTTGCGCTCCGCCTCGATCTTCGCCAGAGCCTTCTCCACCCCCTTGCCGAACAGCTCCCGCAGGTACTCCACCGGAACCCGCGACCCCTTCTCGTCGAACTCACCGTTCGCCTTGAACGCCACCGGCAGGCTGGGCGGAATGTAGAATACGTTCGGCTCCACCTCGAAGTCAGGACGCAACGGAAGCGCCACCTTCCAACGATTCACCAGCTTCGAAATCGGACTCTCGGGATCGTCCAGATACCCAATGTGACGCATCCGACCCGGACACTGCCGAACACAGGCCGGAGCCACCCCCGCCTCCAGCCGCGGATAGCAGGAAATGCACTTCTGCGCGATCGCCCGCTCCTCGTTGAAATAGATCCGCTTGTATGGACACGCCTCCACGCAGAACCGGTACCCGTGACAGCGCTCCTCGTCCACCAACA
>CAZTOU010000056.1:0-33644 GCA_964615365.1 uncultured Spirochaetales bacterium | reverse complement strand
GCGCAGAATCTCAGGCGAACGGAAGAGATTTGTCTTGCGATCCTCCCCTATGGAATGGAACGCGCAATACGCTGTTTTTCTCCAGGCCAAGCGGAGGCGGCGCGGCTCCCGAGCCGGACGAAAGCGGGCCTCTTTCACCTCACCATGCCGAAGCCAATCGGGTACCGCCCGGTGCGCTCCAGCCGGACTCGGAGGCCGGATCAGCGGGTGTCACCACCTCCCGGGGCCTTGGGATCCGAGGGTCGCCGCTCGTCGGGAGCCACGGAGGGAGGCTCCCGCGTGGGATCGAGCATTCCGCGGACGTCCAGGGCAGAGGTGAGGGAGCCGCGCATGCGGTCGAGCTCCCGCTTCACCTCCCCCACCTTCCTGGCCGCTTTGGGGAGGTTTCGCGGACCCAGGATCAGCGCGAGGAGCACCACGATCAGGACGAGCTCCGTGGTGCCGATTCCGAACATAGAACCCCCGGGCACAGATCCCGAGAAGTCCGCTTCCGGCTTGCCGGAGCCGACCCGTTAGAGATCCGAGATCAGCTTGTCGTAGAACTCGACGAAGTTGTCCTTGTCGTCACTGCCGCGCAGCGCGATGGCGGCCCTCGGATGCTGGTTGAGCTGACCGGTGATGTTGTAGGGCACCAGCGGTCCCCACTCCTCCTTCTCGCGCAGAGAGACGAAGTGGTCCTGGAGCACCTTCAAGATCGGGCGGATTCGGTATCGGGGGTTTCGCAGGAAACCGATCAGCAGCTCCAGCGGGCAGTTGCCGGCTCCGCGTCCGATCCCGGCCACCGTCGCGTCGACCCGGTTGGCGCCGTGGATGATTGCTTCGATGGTGTTGGCAAACGCCAGCTGCTGGTTGTTGTGGGCGTGGATGCCGACCTCCTTGTCGGTTCCCTCCAGCGCGTCGCGGTACTTCTTGACCAGCAGCTCGATCTGCTCGGCGTACAACGAGCCGAAACTGTCGACCACCACGACGGTACTGGCGGGAGTCTCGACGAGGACCTCCAGCGCCTGTGTTACCTCGGCCTCCTGCACGGTCGAAACGGCCATCAAGTTGCAGGCGACCTCGTAGCCCTTGTCGTGGGCGTCGTTGATCATGTCGACGGCGATCGGGATCTGATGCACGTAGGTGGCGACGCGAATCAGATCGAGCGCGCTCTGTTCCTTGGGCAGGACGTCGGTGTGGTAATCGGTCTTTTCCGCGTCGGTCATCACCGCGAGCTTGAGCGGTGAATCGTTCTCACCGACGATCCGTCGGATGTCGTCTTCGTCGCAGTACTTCCAGGCACCGAACTTGGAGGGCGCGAAGAGCTTCTTGGATGCCTTGTAACCCAGCTCCATGTAGTCGATGCCGGCTTCGATGCACGCTTCGTACACGGCCCGGACGAGGTTGTCGTCGAACATGTGGTCGTTGACCAGGCCACCGTCGCGAATCGTGCAGTCGAGAACCTTGATTTCCGGTCGATAGGTAACCCAGGGTGCGCTCATGGATCGATTTCTCCTCGAGACTGAATGGCGCGGCGGAAACGGCGCTCCATCTTCAGGTGCGAAAAACTCAGCGCCGACGGGCCGCTAGCGAGCGTCTTGCCCACTCCCGAAGAGCCGAAGGCAAGCCGGAACGCAGTCTGGCGGATCGGAGCAGGCCCATGATAGGGGATCTCGATGGGAGGTCCACGCCGGCGGGCCCGCGCCCCGGATCACTCGAACTTCGCGTCCTTGATGTCCCAGTAGCCCCTGAGAGATAGGAGCTTCCCCTCCTCGTTCACCTTGTAGGTGAAGATGCCCTCGACGATCACCTTGGACCCATTGGGGAAGGTCGTCGTCAAGACCCCGAGGTGGGCGGCTTCGCTTCCCGCCGCATAGGAGTGCCGCATGTCGATCTCGATGGTGTTGGGAGCGATGTTCGCGTCCCAGAACCTCTCGATCGCCTCCTTGCCGCGCTGTCCCTTTCCCTCTGGATCGAGCGGGGAGACTCCGATGGGATCCTCGATGCAGACATCCTCCGCGAAGAGAGCCAGCCACTCCTGCTTCGCCTTCCTCTGGACGGCGCTCCACGAAGCCTTCGATGCGGCCATTGCCGGATGCTCGTTCGTCATGAATATTGCCCCTCCACTCCGCTTCCGCGGGGGCCGCTGCGGGATTGTTTCCGCACGCGATCCGGACCTCCGGAAGAGAGGCTAGCCTCTCGATCTCAGAACCGCGACGCGCCAGGGGAGCTTGATGACGAGCCACTCACAGCAGCCGATGATATCTCTCGCGTTCAGATTCCACGCCAACTTCTATCACTCCTACCGGGGCGACACGCCCGATGAGTACGGCTTCGGCAAGGACGTCCGGATCATCCGGAAGATCATCGAGGTCTTCGACGCCCTGAACGCCGAGGGCGTTCCGGCTCGCGCAACCTGGGACATCGAGAACTACTTCTCGCTCGAGACGATCATGCCGGAGCACTGCCCCGACATCATCGAATCACTTCAGCGACGGGTAGCCGAGGGCAAGGACGAAGTCCAGGTGATGTCCCACAACAACGGTCTGATCAGCTCCCACACGGCTTCCGAGTTCGACGCTGCGGTCGGGAGAGCCATCACCAACGACGCGGGCTCCGGACTCCGCGACCTCTTCGGCGTCTTCGCCCCCATGGTGCGGCCCCAGGAGATGATGTACACGCCACTGCACCTGAAGCTCTATCCCCGCCACGGGGTCGAGTACATCAGCCTCTACTACAGCTCCGTACCATTCAACTGCTTCAGCAACTTCGTGGCGCCGCTTCCCTTCGAGCAGCGCTTCAATCCCCTGACGCTCACCTATCCGGGCATCGACCAGACCATGACGCTGCTTCCCGCCCGCAATCACGGCGACATCGCGGACAACGTCTCGCTCCGCTGGTGGCTCACGCGGATGAGACGCAAGCAGCTCTCCATGCCCGAGCCGCGGGACCTGATCCTGCTGATCGATGCGGACGCCGACGACGAGTACTGGTTCGGTTTCGACTGGCCCATGGTGACAAAGCTCCTGGCGGCGGCGCGGGGGATTCGGGGCCTGCTGGAGAGCGTGCGCGACCTCGACTTCGTCGAATTCACCACGCCAGGCGAGTACGTGAAGACGCACCCACCGGTTGGCGAGATCTGCATCGGACAGGACACCGCCGACGGCAGCTTCGACGGCCTCGCGAGCTGGGCCGAGAAGTGGTCCAATCACCGGCTCTGGACCGGCGTCGAGCGCTCGCGAATCGTGGAGCTGCAGGCGCTACGACTGATGAGATCCCAGGGCTCCGGCGGCGAGCGCGCCGAGATGGAGGCGCTCCTGGAGCAGTCCCGGGAGGCCCGGCTCCGATCGCTCTCGACCACCCACTTCGGACTCGCCTCGCCGGTGGTGAATCGGACCCGCCTGCAGACGGTGTCGGAGCTTCTGGACGAAGCGGTGGGGAAGGCCTCGCGCGCCTTCGATCTGGGAGCGGAGGCCCTCCTCGGGGATGCGGCGGAACGGGGGGGCTTCCTCGATTTCTCGCTCCTCGACTACGTGCGGGGCGTCTCCACGGACGCGGTGGAGTATTCGCCGAAGTCCTCGCGGGCACTGGTCAAGCTGACGCTCGGCGGTGCGGCGCCCGACCAGGGAGGCGTGAGGCTGGTCGACTCCGACGGGAACGGGCATGCCGCCGCGCTTCGCTCCCGCGTTCGAGAGGACGGGGGTGACGATTCCGAGATCCTGTTCGTCTCCAGCATGCAGGGTGAGGAGCGGAAGGACCTCCGGATCGAGCTCTCCGACGAAGAGGTTCCCAGAGAGGTGCAGGATGCGCCGGTATCACTGGATGCGCGATCCCTCTGCAACAGCCTGGTGACGCTTCGCTTCGACGACGCCATGCAGCCGGTGGGCCTGCGATGCGCGGGGTTCGAGCTCGCCGACGGTCTCTTGTTGCGGAGCGCGGTCAACTACCGCGGTCGCATCGCGGAGGCCTCCCACTGGGAGATCACCGATAGGGGCGTCCTCGGCTCCGGGCTGGTCGGGTTCGTCGCCATGAAGGCCGAGATTCGCTTCCGGGCGGACGGGGAGAAACGGGTCGCCCTCGAGCGGGAGCTGCTGCTCGCATCGGGTCTGCCCTACCTGTACGTGACGACGCGCGTCGTCTACCCCGCGACCCGCTCGAAGAACTTCGATCAGGAGAAGGCCCGTGCACTCGAGCGGGAATACGACGGCCACTGGCGCGAGGTGATGCCCTGCGAGATCAGGCCCGCCCTCTTCGGAGCTCGCCACCGGCCGCTCCGGGTCTGGAAGCACAACTACTTCGACCACGTCAGCCACTACGATCTCGACTACGAGAGATTCTCTCGCAACGAGCAGCTCGATCACTTCAACAATCACATCACCCATGGCTGGGTCGCCGTGTCGGATCAGGAGAAGGGGGTGCTGGTGGCACAGACCGCCGATATCAACGCCTGCTTCGCCTTCTGCCCGATGCGAACGCGGACCACGCAGCGGGGCACTCGCATCTTCATGAACCCCTTCGGCAGCTATCACGGAAAGCAGTTCCGCTACGTGACCGCCTTCACCGGCCTGGGGAAGATCCTCGGCGAGGTAATGGGGGAGTCCCTGGCTCCGCTGGCTCCGTCCTACAACGGCGAGCGCGAGGAGTTCTCCCAGTTGATCGCCCCCTACGCGGGCGACGTGCCCCCGGAGCAGCTCAGGAACGACGCGGAGGCCTTCGCCTATCCTTATGCGGTCCTCTCTCGCGATGGGAAGATCGCGCCCCCGAAGCACCGGAGCTGGACCTATCGGGAAGCCGAACCCGGGCGAAGCGGGGAGGGAGGTTCCACGACATGAAGCGAATGATGAAGGCGCTGGTGTTTCCCTCGGACTGGCGGGTCGAGCTCATCGAGACCGAGGTCCCCAGGCCCGGCCCGAACGAGGTTCTGGCCGAAATCCGCTGCGTGGGCATCTGCGGGAGCGACGTGGGGATCTTCGAAGGGAACCACTGGATCGTCGCCCACGGGCCGGGCGGACACGGACACGAGACGGGTGCCGTCGCCGTCGAGGTGGGGAGGGACGTCGAGGGAATCCAGCCGGGAGACCACCTCGCCAGGATGGGCGCCGGCTACGCCCAGTACACCAAGGAAGTCAACGTGGTCGGCCATGGGAAGGACGAACGGCTCGGAGCGCTGCCGATCGTCCGGAACGATCTCACCGTCGAGGAGATCTCCTTCGCCGACGCGGCCGGTTGCGCACTCAACTGCGCCGAGCGCGCGGAGCTCACCAGGATCGAGGGGAGACCCGCCAAGGCGCTGGTCCTCGGACTGGGACCCATCGGTCTGATCCTGACCCAGATCCTGCGCAACCGCGGGGTGCAGGTGGCTGCGTCGGAACCCTACCCGCACAAGCGCGCACTGGCGGAGAAGTGGGGCGCCCAGGTCTTCGATCCCGGTGAGTTCAGCCGCTCGACCCACGGAAAGAAGACCTACGCCGACCACATCAAGGAGGAGTTCGGAGAGCCGGACGCCGTGTTCGAGATGGTGGGCAGCAACGAGACGCTCCTCGATGCGATCGACCTGGTGCGACCGGGTTTCCGAGTGCTGATCTTCGGCGCGCAGAAGATGCAGCTGATTCCCTACGAGACGTGCCGGAAGAAAGGGGTGGAGCTGGTCTATCCCGAGGCCATGGTCAATTCGAAGGACGACGTCGACTACTGGAACGCGGCGCTCGATCTGATCGCGGGCCGCGACGGAAAGAAGCTCGAGCTCACAGAGCTCATCACCAAGAGGATCTCCCTGGAAGAAGCGGCGAGGGCCTTCGAGTACTACGACCGCGGGGAGTGGATCAAGATCCTGGTCGAGCCGTCTCGGGATTGACGCGGGCTCAGGCAGCTCGCCGTGGAGATGCGAGCATACGGAGCTCGCACGCCCGCGTGTGTTCCTCACCACACGGGGGAGTAGACCTCGCTATTCCCCGAGGAACCCCACCCGTTTTGCCCACCGCTCCGCGGAGGCGTACAGTCTCCTCACTGTTGGACGTTGGAAAGAGACCCCTCGAATCTCCTAGTCGCTGACATGTCGTCATGTCTTGCGCTGCATGAATGTGCAGGTTGATTCCCCAATCGTTCCTTGCTCTCACCTGTCCCGAGGCCAGGATCGAATCACGGAGGTCATCGCCATGTTTCTTCGTCTGGTTTCGCAAGCATCCGCGCTGCTAGTCCTGACCCTGATGGTTCACACAGGGGCGGTCCATGCCGCTGGCCGCGAAGTCGGTCGTGTCGAGTTGCCGTATTCCAGTGGCAACAAGATCGTCCGCATCGAGGACGTGAGTCCGGACCGAAGTACGAAGGTGGCGAATGTCGGTCAGCAACCCTGGGGCGTATCCCTGTCCTTGGCCGTTTCCGGGGTTCAGGGAGCGGTCAGTCCGGCAGCCAGCTGGGTAACGCCAAATGTCAACGTTCAGGTGGATCATGTCGCTGCGACCGACGCCAGTGGCCATCTGATCCTCTTCTACTGGTCACCGGACGACCAGAAGGATTCCGCGCGCGCGGCGCGGGCGGCCTGGAAGGCCGTGGACGTGAGTGAGAAGACCAAGAGGGTACTGGTCAAGGAACGGCCGGCGGATTGGCGGGTTCTCACCGGGAAGCTGTTGGTCGAACATATCGCGGGGCGGGACGGTAACGGCGACCTCTATGATTTCTTCTGGCAGCCGGGCAAGGACTGGACGGCTCAACAGATCAACAGCGGCAGTGCGCCCAAGGTGGGGGGGCCGCTCAGTGCCTGGACCGTATCCAGCGGCGGCAAGGTAGAAGAATTCATCGCCGCCCGGTCCACCTCCGGCCAATTGGTGGTCTTCTCCCGACAGGGCGGAACTGCCTGGAAGCACACCATCGTCGCTCAGAAGATCAGCGCCGCGCCTGCCGGTTTCGACGGCCTGGCGGCCGTGGCCGTCGAGGGCGCGAACAATCACCTGCTCCTTTTCGAGCGACTGCCGAGCGGCAAGTGGGTGAACTCCGACCTGACGGCCTCCACGTCGACGAAGCAGACCGTACAGGGATCCCTTGCACCCTGGGCCATCGGGCAAGCCAAGAATGTCGGCGCACGTGCACCGAACGGTGATCTGGTCGTCTTTCGCGAGGATCCGGTGGAAGTCCTCTGGTCGGTGGAAAACGTCAGTCAACTCACCGGTGGCAAGAAGATCGCGGTTTCGCCCGCCTATTGGTCGGTGCCCAAGTCCGGGAGTTCGATGATCCACCTCGCAGCCACGGATTCGTCCGGGCGAGTCATGGTGTTCTTTCGCAACCCGACCGGGCCCGCGGCCCAGGCCTGGAATGTGGTCGATGTGACCAAGAAGACCGGTGTGAAGATCCACGCCCAACTGACCGCGTGGACGACGGCGCTGGGAAACGGTCTCATCGAACACCTGGCCGCCCCCGATCAGAACGGTCATCTGCAGGTATTCAACTGGCGACCGGATCGGGACTGGGAGGCGGTCGACGTCTCGAGGCGAAGTGCTGGGCGGGTCGTTGCATCGAACGCAACTCACAGCGGAGTCTGGATCTCGCGGGACTATGGCCTGACCTGGGAACAGAGCAAGAGGCCGCAGCCGGCCATCAATGAAACCAAGATCAAGGATGCTCTCCCCGTCACTAGGGTTCTCGATGTCGCGATCTCTCCGGCCAATCCGAGGGTGATCTTGGCTGCCGCGGACGGTGAGGGGCGCAAATCATCCCTCGCGGGAATCTACCGCTCGGACGACGGCGGCGACAAGTGGACTCTTGTTTACACATTCAAGTGCAACGCAAGAGTGGAAGGCGTCAGCCAGATAGTCTTCGCGCCGGATGACCCAAGCCTGGTTTACGCGGCTGGTGGATGCGGCATCGCTCGCAGCACCGATGGCGGAGAGGAGTGGGGAAAGACATCAGACGACCTCTTGGGTCCGACAGGCACGCCATTCGACCTGGTAGGTGGCGGCCGTCGAGTCTGGCACCTGGCTGTCAGTGGCCAGAAGGGCGGGAATACACAGAATCGAACCATCGTAGCCTGTGGTGACAACAGCTTCTGGATATCCCGAAAGGGTGGCGCAAAGGGGTCCTGGATACTGGATCAAGGCACCGGCAATCTGCCGAACTGGAGAGGGACTTGCACAAAGACGAGCAACGGAGACAGACGTGGCGAAGGTAGGGCGCAGCGGCTGGCCCTGGACCCCACGGATTCAGACAAGGTCTACTACGCTCATCTGTCCCATGCCAACGGACCGACGTATTACCGGAGCAGCGTTCCTGATGGCACGCTCTGCAACATTCCCATCGTGATCGATGCGGATGGGGATGGGAAATACGATACCGGTGAGCAAATCGTGCGCCCTGATTTCCATCGGGATGTATCCGTCGGAGACGCCCTGATCTACAAGAAGAACCTCAAGTATTTCGACAGGAATGGCAACAACAAACTGGACGCTGGCACCTCTCCGGCAACCTGGGGTGCAGGCAATGACTCGATCGTCTTTGATGCCAACGGTGACGGCAAGTACGATTCCGGGGCCCTGGTTGTAAGAGGTGTGAAGATCACTCAATCAGGGAGCCCGACGCTGGAGGAAGACAAGAACATCAAATACAGAAAGATCACGAACGGGTATGAGGCCTACAGCAAGATCCCTTACGCCTACCGCGGGTGCGGGCAGGGCAGTCTGTGGTTCGGTGATCTCACCAACCTGACCAGCAAGACCGGCAAGGGGAGCTGGACGCAGTTGCCGGGGCCGCCCGTGTTCGAAGCTCACTACACTCTTACCAGCGGCCACGTGTTCGTGGCCACACATCAGACCACAACAGGTCATCTCGTCTTCTTTGGAGATACCGACACTGTCAACGTATCCGTCGGCAAGCCCGTTGCTGGAGGTTGGTATCGGGTGGACGGGCACACTCCCTCGGAAGCCACGAAGGCGGATATCTTCATGCATTCCGATCCGGAGGCAGTGGCAGTCTCGCCGGATCTCGAACTCACGCTCAAGACTGGAACTCTCAAGGATGTGTACTCCTTCAATGCTGAGTTCGGAAGCTGCAAGGGCGGGCGAATCTGGATTTCGAATCACGGCGGCGTCTACAGCAATGACGACTGTGCCGAGCTGGTAGAGAAGAAGAAGCATTGGCACAAGACCCTGAGCGGACTGAATACGGCCTGGGCGGTCAACATGGTCGGTGCCACCGGCCGCGCCTCGGACATGACGACCTCGGCGCTACCGCTGGCCAGGCGGGCTCTCTATTTCGGCTCGACCCATGACGATGACTTCTTCAGCATGGATGACGGGGTCACCTGGAAGGATGCGGCATGGGGTTGTGGCGACTGCGACGCATGGTACGGGAACCTCTATCAGCGCAATCGTGTCCTGAAGCTGGACCCCCGTGCCGATAGGTACACGTTCTTCATCAATACCAAGGACGCACCTCCCGATGGTGGTAGTCCAACGGCCTACAAGTATCCGGCAGGCGCAAAAGCATATGCCATAAACAACAAGGCGATTCGTGGCTACCGGCCGGTAATTCAGACGCTTCCCGGGAAGACGCCGCCAACGAATGGTGACTACATCGTCATACGGGACAAAGACGGGAAACGGGAACTGCTGCGTGCCTACAACAGCCTCAACAGCGCGGCTACCGATACCGGCTTTACGGTCGTTCCGAGTAGCAGCGCGCAACCCTTCCCAAGCAGCGCCTCCTGGGTACAGGCGTCAGGCGGCCATGCCAATCCCACCTACTTTGCCGGGGGCGTGGGGAGCAACATCTGGCTCGTGTGGCGCGGGCGCTACAACACCGCGAATCAGGTTGAATGGAAAGAGATCGTGCGGACGGCGCCCAGAGTGCTGCCAGGAGGATCCGTCGCCGTGGGCAACCGATTCTTCGTTTCTCCATGGGATCCCGATCTCATCTACCTGATCGATGTTCCCGGCCAGGCTGTGCGGGTTTCGACCGATGGCGGTGACACCTGGAAGAAAGATGACGGTTTGCGCAAGGCCGTGACGGCGAATGGTGAGTGGCCCTTCGTCTGTGAAGACGACAAGTGCCTCTTGAACGACATGGCGTTTGATCCAACCAACTCGGCGCGGCGTTTCGCGGCGGGACTGGCCGGCGTGTTCTTCACCGCGGATGGTGGAGTCAAGTGGCATCGCCTGCTTGATACCAGGGCGCTGCCAAGTCGACCGAGAGGATTGTGGTTCGATCCCATTACAGATCCGAATGACGATGCACTGTTCGTCGCCAATCTGGGTCGGGGAATACTGCGCTTGCACCCGATACCCGATCAGGCGCCACAGACCACGACGACGGTGTCATTGGCTGAGCCACCGTCGATCAAGGATCAGCCGTGGCAATGGGAAACGATTCCGGGGAAGATTCGTGATGGCGGTTTCGAGACCGGAGAGGATTGGGCTTCTGCAGGAGATGTGCTGGAAACGAGAACGCGCGTACGCGGTGGAGGAAGAGGAATTGCACTAGGCGGTGTCGACCACTCAGGCGGACAGATAGAGCAAGACATCGAGGTACCGTGTGGTGAAGAGAACCTGCGTCTTTCGTTCTGGTGGTATATGACGACGCGGGAAGGTAGTGAGGGCGGAGATATCCTGTCGGTCCACTTGGAGAAGGGCGGCGCTTCCAAGGTGCTGGAAACGCTGGTAAGCATCAGATCGGAGCGCGAGGTCTGGGTGCGCTCGTCAAGTGACATCTCTTCCCTGGGTTGTGGCGACATGAAGCTCTACTTCAGCGCCCTCATGAATGGCAAGCGACCTACGACCTTCTATATCGACGATGTAACCATCGAGCGGGGAACGCGGACGCCGCAACCACAGCCGGAACAAGAGCCGGGGGCCTGCCCACCGGGTCAGTACATGCCGGTTGAGGGCCGTTGCTGCAGGGAGAGCGAGATCTGGGACGGCAGAGCCTGCACCTGCCCCGAGGGCGAGATATGGGATACGGAGATCGACGCCTGTAATCAGATACCGGTCCCCGACCGTATGCCGCCTCGAGCGGAACCCAAACCGCTGCCTCCGGTTCACCCCAAGGCCGAAGAGGAGCCCCGCGGTTGTCCTCCGGGCCAGCATTGGGACGGCAGGCGTTGTGTGTGCCCGGAGGAGCTGCGCTGGAACGGTGAAGCGTGTGAGCCCAGGGAGGCGGGGTGTCCGCCTGGGCAGCACTGGGACGGCAGGCGTTGTGTGTGCCCGGAGGGGCTGCGCTGGAACGGTGAAGCGTGTGAGCCCAGGGAGGCGGGGTGTCCGCCTGGGCAGCACTGGGACGGTGAGCGTTGCGTGTGCCCGGAGGGGCTGCACTGGAACGGTGAATCGTGTGAGCCGAGAGAGGCGGGGTGTCCGCCTGGGCAGCATTGGGACGGTGAGCGTTGCGTGTGCCCGGAGGGGCTGCGCTGGAACGGTCAGACCTGTGAGCCCGTGGAGGGAGTTTCCGACCGGATGAAGCACCTGATAGAGTAGACCTCACAAGCGGGCGAGCAACGTGGGAGCGAGGCTCGACTCGAGGATCGCGGCGAGAACCAGTGCTCCGAAGGCGCACGCCAGGAGCAGCACGGCGACCCGAGCGACCTCTCGCACCCGAGCATCGCCGAGGGAGTAGCTGACCAGGGCTTTCGACGTGAAGATCGCCGCCAGAGACACCAGGACGTAGGCAAAGCCCTCGCAGGTGAGGTGGGGGAGGAGCGCCGCCAGCGCCACGACGACGAAGATCGGGGTGGAGAGCTCGCTGGCAGTGCCAGTGCGCTGGCTCAAGACGGTCAGGACGACGGCCCAGACGCAGGCGTTCCAGCAGAGCCCCAGCATGGCGCCATAGGAGCGGTACACGAAGGAAAGACACGCGATCGCCAGGAGCACGAGGCTGTTGTGCAGGAGGACCTCCGCAAAGGAACCGAAGTGCCCCTCGAACAGGCTGTCCTCTCCGACTTGTGCGGTTTCCATGGTGAAGCCGAAGAGCCGTGCGATGGCGGCGTCCTCCAGCCAGCCAGCGACGACGGCGTAGCCCGCGAGAATCCCCAGAAACATGGCGAGAAGGCTCAGTGCGGTGATGCGGTTGGCGCGCCACGCCCCGATGGACCGGGCGTAGATGTTCTCGCGGTTCTCCTCGAGCACGGTGCTGAAGCGATCGGTCAGCGAGGCCGCGATCAGAAAGACGGAGATCATCCCGGAGTGCGAAAAGCCCATCGCCGCCGGCAGGTAGCTCCCGACGAGAGTGAAGGCGAGCGCTTCACCCGCGAGCCGTCCGCCCCTCCGCCAGCCAGGCACCGGAAGCTTCCGGGGAAAGACGCCGGCGAGAAGGGTGCGCAGGGGATCGTGAAAGCTCATGATTCGGCGGGCTCCGAGCAGCTTCGCCCCAGGGGATTGATCTGGAGCTGGCGGATATGAGAGCATGGTTCCGGGGAAAGTCCACTCTTTGGGGCGTGAGGGCGATTCGGGACCAGTGATGGAGGGATCTCCGATGGCTAGGCGAAAAACGGCGTTGGTGGCGCTCGCGGGGGTACTGGCCGCAGCCGGGCTCTACGCCGGCTGGGGCGCCCTCACGGGGCTTGGCGCCGGTCGACGCGGTGATTGCACACTGACCAACCTCGAGGACGATCGCGCGCCGGTCTCCCTGCGCGCGGAATGCGACTGGCCGATTCCCGCGGACCGTATCGGGGCCATCCTCGAGGACTCGGAAGCGCAGGTGCGCTATTTCAGCAACCTGGGGGAGAGCACGGTGCTCGGCACCGAGGGCAATTCGGTGATCGTGCGGCAGCTCCACCAAGCGACGGGGATCTCGGATCGCGAGGTCGTGGTGGAGTGGGACGTCACGCCCGTAGAGGGAGGGCGACGCTACACCTGGCGCAAGTCCCCCGACCAGTCGGCCGCAACAGGCCGCGGCGTCGAGGTGGAGCTCTATGCGGGAAGCTGGGAGATCACCACCACGGAGACCGGATCGCACGTCGTCATGGAAACCCGCTACGCGCCCGGAGGCCGGGTGCCCTTCTTTCTGGTGCGCTCGTTCCAAGGGGCGGGTATCCGACAGACGCTGGACGAGCTGCGAACCGCGGCCGAGTCCGAGGCCCAGTTGGTCTCGGGTCCCGAGGGCTAGTGCCGCAACCCGGGGCGTAGTCCTCGCCATTCCTCGTCCCTCAGCCAGAGTCTCGCGAGGAACCCATCCGTCTTGCCCATTTCCCCGCGGGAACTTACAGTTTCCTGGTTATCGGATGTTCGCGAAAGGCCCGATCATCCCACTATTCGCGGGAGTCGAGAGATGACCTTGAAGGTGATCGGCGCGGGATTCGGACGAACCGGAACGACGTCCATCAAGGCTGCCCTGGAGCAGCTGGGCTTCTCTCGCTGCTACCACTTCACGGAGTGCTTCAGGCATCCCTCGCACCCGTCGCAGTGGGAGGACGCTTGGGCGGGCCGCCCCGTTGATTGGGAGCAACTCTTCGACGGCTACCAGGCCACGGTGGACTGGCCGGGCTGCTCGTTCTACCGGGATCTGATGGAGCGCTACCCCGATGCGAAGGTGCTCCTCAGCACGCGGGATCCGAACAGCTGGTACGAGAGCGTTCTCGGGACCATCTATCGCATTCCAGGGTCGCTGATGCTGGCACTCGTGAAGCCGATCTTGTCCCACTTCCGAGTGCTGTTTCGCGCGGTCGACGACGCCATCTGGCAGGGAACCTTCGACGGACGCTTCGAGGATCGCGAGTACGCGATCGCCGTGTTCGAGCGACACAACGAAGCCGTCCGCCGGTACGTCCCCCCGGAGCGGTTGCTGGTGTTCGACGTGAAGCAGGGGTGGGAGCCACTCTGCCGCTTCCTCGACGTGGAGGTACCCGACGGTCCGTTTCCCTACCTCAACGACGCGAAGCTGATCCAGCGCTCGCTTCGTTACGGCCCCTGGGTCCTGCTCGCGTTGGTCGCGGCCGCCGTCGCTGCGGTCGTCGTCGCAGTGACGTGAGGCGAAGGCGCGGCGCTTCCGCCCAATGAAGAGCATCGCTTCCTTGGCGCGAAAGCACGTCCTGCCATGACTGAGTAGGCGAGGATAGCGTTCCTTCCGCACCCAAAGCTGAACGCTGACAGCCGATTCCGCAACTTGTACCCAGACCTCGCCATTCCCCGTCCCTCGGCCAGAATCTCGCGAGGAATCCACCCGTTTTGCCCATTTCCTCGCGGGAGCTTACAGTTTCCTGGTTATCGGACGTGGAAGAGGTCCGCTCATGCGAGTCATCCGCACGATGTCTGCCAACCCCTCCCACCTCCTCTTCAACCCCACCTGGGCGGCGAGGGATCTCCCTCCGACGCCCGAGCAGCCCCTCCACGAGATTCTTCGGGCCACCGCGCGGCGGCTTCCGGAGAAGACCGCGCTGATCCATTTCCATCACCGGCTCAGCTACCGGGAGCTCGATCTGCTGAGCGATCGCTTTGCCGCTTATCTGGTCAAGCTGGGTCTGCGGAAGGGGGACAAGGTCGCGACGATGCTGCCGAACTGCACGCAGCACGTGATTGCGATCTACGGGATCCTGAAGGCGGGCTGCGTGTTGGTGCCGTTCAATGTGATGCTGAAGGCGGACGAGGTCCGGTACATCGTCGAGGAGTCGGAGGCGCGCGTCCTGGTCGGGCTCGATCTGCTGGCGCCGGTGATGCTGCCGGTCGCGGTGGAGCTGGGGGGGATCCGCGTGGTCACGACCAACGCGAAGGATTTCTCGGAGCCCACGGCCAGCTTCCCGCCCCTGCTGGCGGGGGAGAAGCGTCCGGTGGAGGGTGCCGATGATCTGATGGAGATCATCGGCCGGGAGCAGGGCGCCGCGCCGGAATTCGAAACGGACATCTCCGAAGATCTCGCCTGCATCCTGTACACGTCCGGGACGACCGGCTTCCCGAAGGGGGCGATGCTCACCCATCGGAACTACAACCACGTGGCGGCGATGGTGGTGGGTGGGATGGACATGGAGGAGTCGGACGTCCACTTCCTGCTGTTTCCGCTCTTCCACGTGGGCGGGCAGGTGCTGGTGCTGTATCCGGCGGTCATGGGTGGCGCGACCTGTGTGACGGTCCCGATGTTCGACCCGGGCGACATGCTCGATCTGATCCAGCGCTTTCGCGTCACCTTCGGGTTTGCGCCGCCCACCGGCTACATCGGCCTGCTGAACCACCCCGAGTTCGAGAAGTTCGACCTCTCGAGTCTTCGGGTGACGGCGGCGAGCGGGGCCCCGGTGCCGGCTGCGCTCCAGGAGGAGTGGCAGGAGAAGGTTGGCACCTATCTCTACGCTGGCTACGGCTGCACCGAGACGGCCGGGGCCGGGCCCGGGACGATCGAGATGGTGCGCAAGAAGCTCCCGGGGAGCGGCACCATCGGCGTCATCACCGGCGAGGTGAAGATCGTCGACGAGGACGGCAACCTGGTGCCGCGGGGGACGGTGGGCGAGATCCTGCTGCGGGGAGAGGGCGTCGCGAAGGGATACTGGAAGAAGCCCGAGGAGACCCGCAAGCAGTTCCTCGCCGACGGCTGGTTCGCCAGCGGCGATGCGGGCTACATGGACGGGGATGGGTTCCTCTTCTTCGTCGAGCGCATCAAGGACCTGATCATTGCCTCGGGCTACAACATCGCCCCGGCGGAGGTGGAGGGGTACCTCTATCCTCACCCGGCCGTCCAGGAGGTGGCCGTGATCGGCGTGCCGGATGCGTACCGGGGTGAGACGGTGAAGGCGTTCGTCGTGCTGAAGCAGGAGGCGCTCGGCAAGGTGACGGAGGAGGAAATCATCGCCTTCGGCAGGGAGAAGATGGCGGCCTACAAGGCGCCCAAGGTCGTCGAGTTCATCGATGAGATCCCCAAGAACCTCTCGGGCAAGGCGCTGCGCCGGGTGCTGCGCGAGCGGGAGAAGGAGAAGAGATCCTGAAGAGCTTCAAGATCATCGATTCGCTCTGCTACGTGCCGACGCTGGAGGTGGTGCGCGATCTGATCGTCTCGCTGCCGTCCCAGATGGCGCGCTACCTGAAGGACGTCTTCGGCCCCCGGGTGGCCCCGCTGATGGGGATGAGCGCCGACGAGCTCTTCGAGATGAAGACCACCCTCGGTCCCGAGGAGCTGGCGGAGACGCTCACGCCGCGCATCCGCCCGCTCACCATGGAGGTGGATGCCTTCATCGGGCAGCTCGACGAGATGAACGTGGAGAAGGCGGTCATCTTCAATCTGGACGAAGAGACGGCAAGCGGTCTCGAGGGGCTCCCCAACGACTACTACGCGGACCTGGTGCGGAAGTACCCGGACCGCTTCATCGGCATCGCGGGAATCGATCCCTGCAAGGGAATGGACGCGGTCCGGGAGATCCGGCGCAGCTTCGACCTCGGGCTTCGAGGGGTGGCGGTTCGCCCCTTCATGTTCGGCATCCCGCCGACCCACGCCCGGATGTACCCGATCTACAGCACCTGCGTGGAGCTCGACATGCCGATCTGGTTCCACCTGTCGATCAACTACTCGACGCGGAGCATGGATGTCGAGCGGCCGATCCATCTCGATCAGGTGGCGGAGCACTTCCCCGAGCTCAAGATAATTGCCGGTCACGGTGGCTGGCCGTGGGTGAACGAGATGATGGCGGTGGCCTGGCGCAACCCGAACGTCTACGTCGACATCGCCTCCTACCTGCCCAGGTACCTGGCGATGCCAGGGAGCGGCTGGGAGACGCTCCTCAGTCTTGGCAACTCGATCCTCCAGGACAGGGTGCTCTTCGGCTCCACCTGGCTCTTCATGGGGCAGAGCATCCGCCAGCTCGCCGACGGTGTCATGGAGCTGCCCCTCAAGGAGAGCGTCAAGGAGAAGTGGCTCTACCATAACGCGGCGGCGCTGTTCGGAGTCGATTGAGATCCGCGCCAGATGGTGCCGCCCGAGTCTACTCGTCGTCCTCCAGGATCATGGCGGAGGCCTTCTCGCCGATCATGGTGCTGGGAACGTTGGTGTTGCCGGACACGAGGGTCGGCATGATGGAGGCGTCCGCCACCCGAAGACCGCGGACGCCCCGGACCCGGAGCCGCGGGTCGACCACGGAGAGCTCGTCACCCCCCATTCTGCAGGTGCAGGTGGGGTGATCACCCCTCCAGGCGGTTCGCCGCACGTAGGCCTCGAGATCGTCGTCGGACTCGACCGCTTCGCCCGGTGCGAATTCGCGGGTCAGGAAGGGTCGGAGGGCAGGCTGCGAGAAGATCTCTCTCGACCTCCGGGCGCCGGCGATTAGCTGCTTCATCTCGTAGTCCGAGCCCACCAGCTCGTGGAGGATTACCGGCGGATCCTCGGGCTTGCTGGAACGCAGGCCGATCGAGCCCTTGTACTCCGGATGAAGGACGATGACGGAGAGATTGACGCCCGGCCTCCGCGACATGCGGAACGTCCGCATTCCCGTCTTCTCGTCGATGCCCAGACGGTAGGTCAGGGCCTGGAAGATGAGCTGAAGATCGGTCCATCCGTGCTCCGCCCCGAGCTCGTTCTTCAGGAAGACGTGTGTGTGAGCCGTGCACATCGAGACGGGTCCACGTCGGAACAGCAGGTAGTCGAGGCCGTGCTTGGCGCCCCGGAGCGAGAGCAGATCGCTGTTGATGGTCGGGAGGTTCACGCCCCAGGAGAGGGTGACCACCGGGTGCTCCTGCAGGTTCTGGCCCACCTCGGAGCTGTCGGCGACTACGGGGACCCCGTGCTTCCGGAGCTCTGCCTCGGGTCCGATTCCGGAGAGCATCAGGACCTTGGGCGAGGCGAGGGCGCCCGCGCTCGAGACGATCTCCCTGCGGGAGTGCGCCTCGTAGGTACGGCCCTTCCGCCGGTACTCCACGCCGACGGCTCTCTTTTCGTCGAAGAGGATCCGGGTGGCGAATGCATTCAGAAGAATGGTCAGGTTCTTCCGGTGCCTGACCGGGCGAATGAAGGCCCTCCCGTTGTTGTGGCGAAAGCCGTTCCTCTGATACGCCTGCGAGTGCGCGACGCCCTCCTGGCTCTCGCCGTTGTAGTCCGCGTTCGGTGGGATTCCCGCCTGTTCGGCCGCATCCATGAACGCGTCCATCATCGTGTGCGTCAGCCGGATGTGGGACGACCGCAGCGGGCCCTCTCCTCCGCGGTAGGGGGAGGCACCCCTCTCGTAGGACTCGATGCTCCTGAAATGAGGCAGGAGGCTCTGGTAGTCCCAGCCCTTACAGCCGAGTTCCGACCAGCGGTCGTAGTCGTAGCGATGGCCGCGGACGTAGATCATTCCGCTGATCGAGCTCCCACCTCCGAGCACCTTGCCGCCATGCCAGATCTCCCGGAGGCCATGCCGCGACTCATCCGGCTCGGCGAGGTACTTCCAGTTGTGCTTCTGGATGGCCAGCATCACCAGAGCCGGCACGGCGATGGACAGGGATCGGTCGGAGCCGCCGGCCTCCAGCAGCAAGACCCTCCTGCGGGGATCGGCCGAGAGCCGATTGGCCAGCACGCAGCCGGCGGAGCCACCGCCGATGATGATGTAGTCCCACGTCTCGTCGCTCGCGGCGGAAGCCATGGCCGTCCTCCCGTTGCCCGGGCTGCCATGCTAACCCAACCGGAGCAACGCCATCTTCTCGGGGATCGAGGCGGCTTGGACCGCGATCACACCCGTCCGATGGTCTCGCCTACGGCAGGTCCTGGAAGATGGGCGGGTCGGCCTCCAAGGTGAGCTCCTCGTTGACCCGGTAACGGGCGGGGAAGAATCCCGTGTGCTCGGCTTCTCCGTCCCGGATGGCGGCCAGGAGCTTCCGAAGATCGAGCAGGTCCTGGTGGGCGAGGATCGGAGGACCCGGGGGCGTGATGCGGTGAGCGCTCAGGATTCGCGTCTGGGGCGTGACGACGCTCAGCAGGCGCTCCGCGGACGCGAGGTACTCGCGGAGGCTGGAGTTCGGCAAGAAGGCGTAGAGCGCGCCCTCGTAGATGTAGTCGCCCGAGAAGAGGAGCTCGCGTCCCGCGTCCCACAACGAGATGGAGTCATCCGTGTGACCGGGGGTGTGGAGGACTTCGAGCGTCCGCCCGCCCAGCTCGATCGCGGCCCCTGGAGAGAGCAGCTCGGAGACCCGCCACCGTGGGACATCCCAGCCCTCGACGAATCCCATGTACTGGGTTCGGCTCGGCGTGAACCACTCGGCATCGATCCGGTCGCGAATCACGGAGAGGTCCGGCATCGCCACCCGCTCGAACCGGTGATGGTTCCCCACGTGGTCGTAGTGCAGGTGAGAGGCGAGGACGGTGAGCGGCTTCTCCGTGAGGGATTCGACCACCGTGGAGATGTCGCCCAGCGGCATGCCAGTGTCGAACAGCAGCGCCTCCTCATCGCCGACGATCAGGTAGTTGTAGACCTGTCCCGCATAGCGCGGCTCGCCGATGGCGAACGTCTCGGAGTCGATCTCCGCAACGGTGTAGTAGTCGTCGAACCAGCGCTCGTTTGCCGCGAGCTCAGCCTTCGGACCCAGCGGAGGTGGTCCTTCGAGCGAGACCAGGAAGGAGGCGATGGGAAACCGAAAGCGAGCCGCCCCCGCAATCAGAAGCAGAAGTGCAGCGACGAGCAGGAACGTCTTGCGCATGTCCTCGGACCTCTCGGGGTGTGAGGCGCGCCATGGGGAGCGCGAACTCGCCCGCGAGGGTACCGAATTCACGAACCGAGGAGGGTCGTTGTCCCTGCATCTCCCGCGACGGACCCCAAGAGCAGGCGGCGCGGCGCCGCCCTCAGCGGATCTGCGCGGAGTTCGGGTCGATCATCAGGCTCGAGACGTCGACGGCCTCGAAGTCACTGCCCCGAAGTGTCCGAAGCTCGCGCAATGCGTCGTTGTCCCATCGAGGGTCGGGGACACCGGAGAGGAACCAGGGCGAGCCGTTGTCGGCCAGAATCATCCCGTAGACCTGCAGCGTCTTCACGATGGTCCGGGTCTGCGGCGAGAAGTCCGCCGGATCGATCGAGGCCTTGAGCCGGAACCACGCGCCCATGGGCGGGAGATCGGGATCCGTCGACGAGCTTGCGAAGTGACGCGCGGGCCATACGTAGGCGCGTTGGGTCCTGGGTGCCGTGAAGCGGATCGGGTGCGGCATCAGACCCGAGACGACCTCCTCGTAGCGCACCAGTCCGGGCAGGATGGGAAGGCCCGCCGCATCGGCGGAGGTCCAGCCGTCGGGGCGCAGGCCGTAGGAGCGCAGATCGAATACCGCGCCGGAGCCCGCGGACCAGGAGCCGTCCGGTTCGGGATGGGCGTCGAAGAGCTCGTAGAGGACACAAACGTCGCGGTCCACCACCAGCACGTGCCGGTCGCCCGTGGCGTCGGGGCCGCCCTCGATGGGGGGATCCACGGGGATGGGGTACGGCCCGGGGTCACTCTCGTCCGCGTAGTAGAAGCTCACGGGAACGGCCGGGGTCTCGGCACCGGCCGCGGTATACGGAATCCCGATCGGCCCGCCCGCCCAGAGGCCCGAGCCGAAGTCCGGGTGTACCGGCTCGTCGGCGCCGATGCTCGCCACCCAGGCGTCCGAGCGCGGGTGCACCGGTAGGTTCCCCACGTACGCGTGCCAGTAGCTGTCGATCGGAAACAGCACGCAATCGGGCGCCTCCGGTAGCCGAGGGGCGAAGATCAACTCGCAGCTCGCACCGAGCGCGCATGCGGCCAGGGCCGCGAGTGCGCCGAGCCGCCATCTCCTCCGAGCCGTGAGGCGCATCTGCTCCTCCTCCATCCCCCGCGCGGGGCTCACCCGTAGCGGTAGGAGAAGCCGATCGGTGCGGGTTGGCCGCGGGCGCGTGATGGGAGTCACCGAGGGACTGACGGGACCACGGTCCGGGAGCTCGAGGCGTCGCGATACCGGCTCTCCAGCACTCCCTGTGACCGCGAATGCAGCTCGACTATGCTGTCAACCCATGCGACGCCTCCTCCTGCTGATCGCTCTCGCACTTCCGTTCGGGAGCCTCGAGTGCCATCCCCACGGCCTCTTCGTGTTCGCCGTCAGCCTCCAGTCGAGTGTGCGAACGCTGGAGCGCTTCGAGATCCTGGCCACGATCGACCCCGCCGCCCCGAACCCCTTCGACCCGAGTCAGATCCGCGCGCGCGGCGAGTTCCTGGCTCCCGACGGTGGGATGCACGTCATGCCCGCGTTCTACGGCAACGACTACTCGCGTTCGCTGGAGGGAGGATACGAGCGCCTGACGCTCATCGGCCGCGAGTTCTGGAGGGTGCGGTTCGCCCCAACCATGGAGGGCGAGTGGAGCTGGCGGCTGGTCGCGGAGATGCCGTCGGGGTCGGCTGCGTCTCCCTGGAGTTCGTTCACCGCGGAGCCCCCGGCTCCGGACGAGCACGGCTTTCTTCACGTGAGCCCCGACGATCCCCGCTATCTGCGCTTCGACGACGGAACCCCCTACTTCGCCATTGGCGAGAACCTCTGCTGGTACGACGGCCGGGGGACCTTCGCCTATGACGACTGGTTCGCAAAGCTCTCCGCAGAGGGCGTGAACTACGCGCGGCTCTGGATGCCGAGCTGGGCATTCGGGCTGGAATGGATCGGGAGAGGCGCGAGCGGCGAGGTCGTGTGGAGCTCGCTCGGCGACTACACCCAGCGCCTGGATCGCGCCTGGCAGCTCGATCAGGTGATCGAAGCTGCCGAGGACCACGGCATCTACTTGATGCTCTCGATCCAGAATCACGGCCCCTTCTCCCTCACCGCGAACTCGGAGTGGGCGGACAACCCCTACAATGCTGCGAACGGCGGACCCCTGACCGAGCCACGCGAGCTGTTCACCGATCCGGATGCGCGCGAGCTGTTCCGCCGTCGGCTCCGCTACATCGTCGCGCGCTGGGGCTACTCGACGCACATCCTGGCCTGGGAGCTCTGGAACGAGGTCGATCTGGTGGCGCCGGACCACAGCCCCGAGGTGCTGGCCTGGCATCAGCAGATGAGCCAGGAGCTGAGAGACCTGGATCCCTACGACCACCTGGTGACCACGAGCGTGTCGTCGACGCCCCACTCTCCGCTGTTCGACCTTGCGGAGATCGAGCTCCAGCAGGTGCACTTCTACTCCCATCCCTTCGATTTCGACCTGTCGTTGCTGCTGCCGGTGATGGCGGGCCAGGAGCCGGGTGCCACGAAGCCTCGGCTGCTCGGCGAGGTGGGCGTCGACTGGCGCGGTCCCGCCGAGACGGTCGCCAAAGACCCCGAGGCGATCGGCTTCCACGACGGCCTGTGGGCGACCACCGTCGCGGGCAGCATGGGCACTGGGATGACGTGGTGGTGGGACAACGTGATCGACCCCGAAGATCTCTACTTCCACTTCGGTCCCGTCGCGCGCTTCGTCGAAGGCGTGGCGTTCGACCGCGAGGGCTTCGCGTCCCTGGAGACCACCGCGAGCGCCGCAGGCCGCAACCTGCGCGCTCGGGCCATGCAGGGGAGCCATGTGGTCCTCGCCTGGCTTCGCAACGTCGATCACCAGTGGTTCCCACCCGAAACCGGGCTGGATCCGGAGCCGGTGGTCGGCGCGCGGCTCGCCCTCACGGGCATCGCCGACGGCGAATGGACGGCGCGCTGGATCGATACCTACACGGGCGCGGATCTCGCCATGGAGCCGGCGACCGCCTCCGGGGGCTCGCTGCTCCTCGACGTGCCCATCTTCTCGAAGGACGTGGCCCTGCGACTGGATCGCTAGGCACTACCCGGAATAGGCCCGATCTCGAGCGATGAACCACCGCTATCGCGGGGATCCACCCGGTATCCGGGTAGAGGCCGCGCCGCACCATCTCTCGGGAAGCGGTCTCCCCTCAGATGTGAACCACGGAGGTGGGGCCCGTGATCGTCTCCGGGATGAACTCGGGCGGCTGTACCAGCTCCATCAGGAGCGCCCCCTCGATCGGGCACTTCAACACGCACGCCCCGCAGCCCATGCACTTCTCGGAATCGATCACGGCCCTCTTCTCGGCGTAGCCGGGGAGATCCTTCATCTCGATCGCGTCGAAGGCGCAGAACGCCGGGCACTTGAGGCACCCATCGCACTTCTCGTTGTCGACCTTGGCCAGGAATCGGCTCGGTGCGATGATCTGCTTGGTCGCCCCCGCCTTGGAGGCCGGATCGAGCACCAGGCAGCAGCAGCCGCAGCAGAAGCAGATGAATTCGAGCGCCTGCATCAGCGACATGTTGGTCACCGTGGGCACCAGACCGGATACCGAGGCCTCGCGCGCTGCCGCCATGGCCTCGTCCGCCGAGAGCTTCCTTCCGCTGCTCCGGTAGAGGTCGTATTCGGCGCGCCGGCCGAATTGAATGCACACCTCGGTCGGGTGGGAGCACTTCTTGGCCCCCCGGCGGCAGCAGCAGTGGCGCAGGCTGATCAGGTCCCGGTTGGCCTCGATGATCGCTTCGATGCTCTCGTGCGGCAGCAGCGGGATCTCCGACGGGACGGAGTTCAGGCCCGGAATCGCGCGCAGCGCGGTAACGCCGAAGGTTGCCATTCCCCGGCCGATCTCCTCGCCCCAGCCCTCTCCGTCGTAGAGATCCATCCACAGCTTTGCCATTTCGGATGGGATCTGATCCTCCGTGCTGGAGAGGATGTTGTCGTGCAGCGTCGAGGGATTTCGGGGATAGCGGATTCCCTTCCGCGAAGAGACCACCAGCCCTCGCCGCGCCAGAACGAGTATCTTCTCCTCGACCGCCTTCTCATCCATGCCGTACTTCGCGGCGAGATCGGCGGTCGACGCGGGCAGGTCGAGCAGGAAGCGCGCTTCCTCGTCGGTCATGGCGCACTCGAGGATCCTGTGCATGGCGGGCGAGTCGCCCTTTCCGCTCCACTCGGCCAGCTTGTGAATGTGCTCCCCACGGCTCATCTTTCTCTTCCTCCGAATCAAATGGATCGCTCTTCGGCTGCGTCTCTACTCCGGCACCACCAGGTCACCGGCCAGGACGCCCGTCTGGAAGACACCGTCTTCGACCACGGCCCTGCCGTTGACGAAGACATGGCCAATTCCATCGGGGTGCCGGTTTGGATCGTAGAAGTCGGCCTTCGTTCCCAGACGAGAGAGGTCGAAGATCACCAGGTCCGCTGGCGCGCCCTCCCGGAGCACGCCCCGATCGCGGATGCCCATCGCCTCGGCTGGAAGCGAAGTGCACTTGGCGATCGCCTCCTGGAGCGTCAGCTTCCTCTTCTGCTTGACGAAGAGTTCGATGAAGCGGGGATAGCAGTCGTAGAAGACGTGAGAGGGACGGCCAAAGGGCAGCAGAATCGTATCGGTCACGGGCATCGAGAGTGGATGGGTGAATCCCGACCACATGGAGCGGAAGGTGAAGGGATCGTCCGGTCTCACCGGCGTGTGAAAGACCAGCACGCTGCCCCGCTCGTCCAGCAGCAGATCGCAGATGGCATCCATGGGATGCTTCCCGAGCCTCCGAGCGATCTGGGGGAAGGTCAGCCCCTCCATCCAGCGATTGGATTCCCTCGTCACCGCCATCACCCGGAGGCCACTCCAACCGGTCATCTTCAGGTAGTTGAAGGACCAGTTGGCGCGACCGTTGTGGGGCCAATCGGGCTCGACGTTCTCCAGATCGTGGAGCATCTCTCTCCTGAACTCGCGGTCCTCGAGCCGAGCCAGCGCTTCGGCCATGCTCCCCTCGGCGACGTAGGGGGGAAGGAA
Organism: uncultured Spirochaetales bacterium; assembly: GCA_964615365.1. Lineage (GTDB taxonomy): Bacteria > Myxococcota_A > UBA9160 > UBA9160 > UBA6930 > CAVXZE01. The sequence goes on along the minus strand of CAZTOU010000056.1, from coordinate 9,048 downwards.
GGCGAAGAGCGAAGTGAAGCCCTGAGCGGTGGGCACCATATCGAAGTGAACGCGGATACCCTGCCGGTGGGCCCGGTCGATGCGCTCGAGCTTCGCTTCCAGACCCCTCTCGATGGGAATGGGGATCTTGAGGTGATTGTAGACGAAGGAGCCCATCCTGAGGGCAGCCCGCGTGAGGCCCGCCAGACCTCTCGAATAGGGCTGCCAGTAGAAATGCGAGATCTGCACCGGAATGCCGTTCTCTTCTCCGACGGTGAGGGCCTCGTCGAGCGCCAGATCCAGGGTGTGGGTGTAGCTTCTCAGGTGAGAGGTGAACACCCGATCGAACTTCCGGAGCACCCGGCCCAGCGCGACCAGTTCCGCGGAGTCGCTGGCCAGCCCGGGGAAGTACTGCAGCCCCGTCGACAATCCCAGGCAGCCCATCTCCAGGCACTCCGACAGATCGCGTTCCATCCGGCTCTGCTCGTCGTGAGTCAGCAGCCGACGGGAGAGGCCGGCTGCGGCAATCCGGAGCGAACCGTGTCCTATCAGGAGCCCCATGTTGAGCGGCAGACCTCGCCGCTTCATGAGGCTCATGAAATCGGCCGGCGTCGTCCAGTCGAACTCGATCGGCGACGACTCGCCCGCGAAACCGCCCAGGTTGGCGATCAGGTGCGAGCGGCGATCAGCCGGCAGGAAGGAGTTGGAGACACCGCAGTTCCCGCCCACGAAGGTGGTGATTCCCTGAAGGCTCAGCGGCTTGAGAATCTCTTCCCGCTCCGGATGCGGGATCATCAGATCGGCGTGGGAATGGACGTCGACGAAGCCCGGGCAGACCACCCGTTGCCGCGCCTCGACGACCCTCGATGCCTCGGCTCCCTCGCACCGGCCGACGGCGGCGATTCGTCCGCCGGCTACGGCCACATCTCCCGGGTAGGGATCGGCACCAGTACCGTCGACGATCAGGCCATCCCTGATGATCAGGTCGAACACAACTCTCCACCCCACTGATCGCGAGTTTCGATGGCGCCCGCAGCGGCAATATCATGGCGTCCCACGGTGGGTCTCAGCTCCCAGATAGGCGTCTCCCAGATCTCTGCACGCGTCTGTCAGCTCGGGCTCGAGCTTCGGGATCTGAATTCTGGCGAAACCGGGCCCGCCTGGCGAGGGGCATCCCAGGCCGTGAGGTGCCCTGGAGATCTGCAGTCCTCCCACCGGCCGCACTATCGGGCAAGCGAGCGGGTGCCGCGGCGGCTACCCTCCATCGGCGAAGGGATGAGGGTCGCTATCGACGTCACCGCTCTGCTTGCGGGCCGCTCCACCAGCCGCATGCGCTACGCCGCGGGCCTGGCGGCGGAGCTTGCGGCGTTGCTGCGGCCCGGGGAGCAGCTGACGCTCGCCTGGAAGCTCTCCCGGATACGCGGGCGCGGCGCCCTGCCCGCCGTCGTCTCGCCGGCGGTGCGCTCGCGCCCCTACGTGCGCACGCTGGCGTCGTGGATGGTCCCGTGCGACGTCTTCCACTGCACGCGGCGAGGCGGCCCGGAGCGCCACCGCGCGGCGATCCTCGACACAATGCTCAGCCTCGACATGATGTTCGGCGATTACTCGCCGACGACCCGCGACAGGGCGCGCATGCGCGAGGTGATGCTGCGGCGCGACGGGCTGATCCTGCACACGCAGGCCGCGCGACGGCGCCTGCTCGAGCGCATCGACTTTCCGGAGGCGCGTGCGTACGTGGCCGCGCTCGGCTTCGATCCCGGCGACTTCACGCCCGACCCGGTGCCCGATGACGAGGCGGTGCGGCGTCGCTACGGGCTCGACCGGCCGTACGTCCTGTGCGTGGGAACGATCGAGCCGCGCAAGAACCAGGTGGGGCTCTGCGAGGCCTTCGCGAGCACGCCGGCGGCCCGCGACCTCGATCTGGTGTTCGCGGGCGTCGATCTCTACCACGCCGACGAGGCGCACGCGTCGGCGGACCGCCACCTGCCGGGCCGCGCGCGCTTCCTGGGGAGCGTGCCCGCGGGCGCCCTGCCCGCGCTCTACCGGGGCGCGCACGCGTTCGCGCTGCCGTCGCTCTACGAGGAGTTGGGAATGGTCTTCCACGAAGCGCTCGCCTGCGGCACCCCGGCCCTGCTCCCCGACCTCGACACCACGCGGGAGATCTTCGGCGGCTGTGCCGTCTTCGCCGATCCCACGTCGCCCGACGCGCTCGCCGAGGCGCTCGAGACCCTCGTCGGCGACGAGGCGACCCGCAAGAACCTGCGAAGCGCCGGCCTCGCCCGCGTCGCCGACTACACCTGGTCCAAGGTGGCCGCCCGCACCCTCGACATCTACCGCGACCTCGCTGCCCTCGGCCCGCGCAACTAGCAGGCGCAGCTCGCCAGGCAGTAGGGACAGGACTCCTTCAGCATTCCTCGCCTCGCGGATGGTGGGTTTCGTCGCGCTGCCTAGATGGGACAGGTGATGGCGCCCAGGCGCTCGGTGAGAAGCGGGTTCTCGCGATAGTCGATGGGAATCACCACCAGGCTCGGGCCCTCCTCCTCGAAGGCTCTCTCCAACACGCCGAGCAGCTCGCGGCTCTTCTCGACCCGGTGGCTCCGCCACCCGAAGGCCTCGGCGAGACGCGTCCAATCGGGGTTTCCGAAGCTCAGGTCGGTGTGGCTTCCGAACTCCATCTCCTGCTTCCACGAGATCAGTCCGTAGCCGCCGTCCTCCCAGACCATGACGACGATGTTCGAATCGAGCCGCCTCGCCGTCTCCATCTCCTGGAGATTCATCAGGAAGCCCCCGTCGCCGCAGATGGCGAGGATGCGTCGCGACGGATGGATCATCGCCGCCGAAATGGCGCCGGGGAGGGCGAAGCCCATCGAGCAGAAGCCGTTCGGAATCAGCACCGTGTTGGGTTCGTGCGCATGGAAGTAACGAGCCACCCACATCTTGTGGGCTCCGACGTCGCAGAGGAGGATGTCTTCGGGGCCCATCGCCCGGCGGGCGTCCCAGACGGCCTTCTGGGGCCGGATCGAGCCGGTGGTGTCGTCGTCGCAGTGGCGAGCCAGATCCTCCTGCATCTCGCGTCGCACTCCGGCCTGCTGCGCGAAGTCGAAGTCTCGAGGCCCTCCCGCTCGCAGCCTTTCGTTGAGCATCCAGAGCGAGTGGGCCAGGTCGCCGACGATCTCCACCGCGGGGTGATAGTGGGCGTCGATCTCGGCGGGAAGGAAGTCGATGTGGACGATCTCCTTGTCGCCCTTCGGGTTCCAGAGGTGGGGGTGGTACTCCACCATGTCGTAGCCCAGCGTGATCACCAGATCCGCGGCATCGACGGCGCAGGAGACGAAGTCCCTGGAGCCCAGACCGATCGTATACAGGCAGTAATCGGCGTCCAGGTCGACGCAGCCCTTGGCCATGAAGGTACTCACGACGCCGATGCCGGTGATCTCGCAGAAGAGGCGGAGCTGTTTGCTGGCCCGCTTCCGGATCGTCCCGTTACCGGCGATGACGATGGGCCGTCTGGCGCCGTCGATCCGTTCCATGGCCTGGTCGATGATCTTGTCGGCGGGGACCGGCCGCCGAAAGCGCTTGGGTCGGAGCGGCAGGGCGACCGTCTCCCGTGCGGCGATGTCCTCGGGGAGCTCGACGTGACAGGCGCCCGGCTTCTCGGTGCGCGCCAGACGTACCGCCTTTCGGACGATCTCCGGGATGTTGTCCGGGTGCAGGACGGAGGTCGCCCACTTGGTGACGGGCGTGAACATCTCGACGACGTCCATCACCTGGTGCGATTCCTTGTGCAGGCGCGTCGACGCACCCTGGCCCGTGAGCACGAGCAGCGGGGCTCGATCCATGTTGGCGTCGGCCACGCCGGTAATGAGATTGGTCGCGCCGGGGCCCAGCGTTCCCAGGCAGATGGCGGGATTCCCGGTGAGGCGGCCGTAGACCTCGGCCATGAACGCGGCACCCTGCTCGTGTCGCGTCAGGACGAACTCGATCTGCTCCGACTTCTCGAGAGACATCATCAAGTCGGCGTTCTCTTCGCCGGGAACGCCGAAGACGTGCTCGATTCCCTCCGTTTCGAGACACCGGACCAGGAGATCCGAGGCTTTCATGGTGAGGATTCCCTCCCAGGGCTCTCTCGGGATGAGTGTGGGTTCGCCCCGGAGGGAATGCAAGATGGGCGATCGCCCTCCTGGCCCGAGCGCTTTCCTTCACGGGACCCGACCCGACCGAACCGGTTGAGTCTCAGGGCGAGCTGATGCAATCTTGGTGGGGACACGACTGGGAGTGAGCATGGAGGCGAGACGGATTCGCGCAACCATCGGAGAGGTCGTCGTCACGGCGGTGCTCGACGACTCGAGCACCGCGCGGCAGCTCCTGGAAGTCCTGCCCTTCGACTCACGGGCCCGGAGGTGGGGCGACGAGGTCTACTTCGAGACGCCGGTGGAGACCGGGGAGGAGCGGCCGCAGGCGGAGGTGTCTTCGGGCGCCGTCGGGTACTGGCCGCCGGGCCGGGCACTCTGCTTCTTCTTCGGCCAGCAGCCCGCGAGCCCCGTGAACATGGTGGGCGAGGTCGAGGGGGACCCGGGCGTGCTCTCGGTGGTCGGGGACGGGGACGCGGTGCGGGTCGAGAGCGCCTGACCGCTCGGGAGTGGCGCGATCCGGGAGCTCGACTTCGCTCACTCCAGAAGCGGTCCCTGGCCCTCGCGAAGCACCTCGACGCCGTCCATGTTGCAGCGCAGGATCGTGGAGGGATTCGGCAGTAGCGCGCCGCCGTCGAGCACCACCGCGACGTCACCTCGGAATCGCTTCTCGAGCCGTTCCGGCTCCTCGAGCGCCGGTGGCTCCTCGGCAGGCGTCACCGAACCCGTGAGGAGCGGCTCTCCGAGCAGGTCCACCAGCATCGTGCAGAGGGTATGATCCGGCAGGCGCAGGCCGACCTCGTTGTGGCGGTTCTGCATCGAGCGGGGCACGTCCCTGGTGGAGCGAAGCACCACGGTGTAGGGGCCGGGTAACAGCCGGCGGACCAGGCGAAAGGTCTGGGTGTCCATGACCCCGTAACGGCCGATGTCGTTGAAGCTCTGGACCAGCATGGCGAGCGGCTTCCAGTGCTTCTCGCGGATGCCCTTGAGCCTGCGCAGCGTCTGGATTCCCTTCGCGCTCGAGAGCGCGCAGCCGAAGGCGTAGCCGGTGTCGGTCGGGTAGATGATCACGTTGCCGCGCCGCACCGATTCGATGGTGGGCTGGACCTTGCGCGGCGCGGGGCGCTCGGGATCGACGCGGTAGCGCATGAGACCAGCATAGCGGCGGGCAGGGGGGGCGCGGGAAGCCGCGGGAGGGCCGCTCGTCGATCCACTCCTTGACATCCCGATCTATTGAGCTATTATACTAGTACATTATCTCTCTAGGGCAAATCCAACCCCGGAATGCCGGTCGTCGCCTCTGGCGCCTCACCATCCCGGGACCATCGAGGCTCAAATGGATCGGCGTGATCCCTCCCAACCGGCGGAGCCCCCTGGCTCCCCTCTCCAGCTCGAGTGGCTCGGCGACCTGCGCGATCCCGATCGGGATCGCTTCGGCTCCAAGAGCGTCAATCTGGCGCTGATGGCTGGCTGGGGACTTCCCGTGCCGGAGGGGTTCGCCGTCGCCTTCCCATCGGGCCGCTCCGGGATGCTGGGTCCCGAGGAGAAGCGCCTCCTCCGCGACGCGTACGCCGAGCTCGGCCGGCGAGCCGGATCGAGCCCGCTCCCGGTGGCGGTGCGCTCCTCCGCCGTGGGCGAGACCCGCCGGCATGGGCGTCCTGATCCAGCGAATGGTGTCCGCGGAGTGCGCCGGGGTGTGCTTCACGCAGTCGCCGGTCTCCACCGACGAGCTGGTGATCGAGGGGGTCGAAGGTGTGGGCGAATCGCTGGTATCGGGGGAGCGCACTTCCGCCCGCGTCCGCCTGGGGCGCGAGCGACTGGAGCTCCGCGACTCCGACGATCCGGAAGAGATCCTCGCGAGTCTGGGGCGCGAAGGGACCCAGAAGCTGGCTCGGCTCGCCCTCGAGGCCGAGAAGGGCTTCGACTTTCCGGTGGACGTCGAGTGGGCGTTCGCGATGGGGAAGATCTGGCTGGTGCAATCGCGGCCCATCACCGCGGCTCCGGGATCGAGCGTGGAAGAGGAGATCCGGCGCCAGGAGATCGAGCGCCTCGCGCAGATGGCGGAGGAAGCGGGACGAGTGCTCGCATGGTCCGACTTCTCGCTCGCCGACATGATTCCGCGGCCTTCTCCCCTGACGAGCGACTTGTTCGACCTCCTGGCGGGCCACGGCGGAAGCATCGACCGGGAGCTGCGGACCTTCGGTCTTCGCTTCGCCGGACCCGAGCAGGTGGGGAGGACCTTCGAGGTGATCTGCGGGCGCGCCTACCTGAATCTCGGCGCGTCGGTTCAATTCATCGACGAAGCACTTCCCCTCGCTCTGGACGCAGAGGGCCTCCCCGCGAGCGGGGAGGGCAGTGTGGACGTGGAGCACATCCCGCTTCGACTGGCCTGGCGCGGATGGCGATCAGCACGGCGGCTGCCCGGCGCGCTGCTGCGCTGGCTGTTCCTGGCACCGGTCCGCTTCCTTCGTCTGCGGTCCGACTTCGACCGGGATTTCCGCGAGCGGGTGCAGCCGGCCGTGACGGCAGACGCGGCCCGGCTGCGGGAGCGGGATCTCCGCGGCCTCGAGAGCGCGGAGCTGTCGGATGCGCTCCGCTCTCACCTCCAGCGCTTCGTCGATCTGGGCCACCAGCACCAGATCGCCGACGCGGTATCGTTCGTCACCCATTCCCTGCTGCGCCAGGTCCTCGGGCGCCTGTAACGGGGACGAGGCGGATCCCATCGAGGCGCGGCTCACCACCGGCCTTCCCGGCAACTTCAACACCGAGACGAATCTCGATCTCGCCCGCGTGGCCTCGGGCGAGATCGGTATCGAGGAGTTCCTGGAGCGCTTCGGGCACCGCGGCAGCCCGGACTACGAGATCTCGGCCCCTCGCTGGCGGGAGGATCCAGGGCGGGTGGAGGCGATGGCCGAGGCGATCGCACGGGCCGGCGTCGATCCCCTCGGGCAGTTCGAGGGGCAGCAGGGGATTCGCGCCCAGGCCGAGGCGCATCTCTCCGCGGAGATCGGGAAGGACCGCTGGCTGCGTCCCTGGCGCCGCGCGATTCTCCGGGAGCTCGACTACTACCAGCGCTACTCGCCCCTGCGCGAGTCCACGCAAGCCCTCTGCTTTCACTTCATCGAGCTGGCGCGTCGCGTGCTCCTGGAGGTGGCCCGCAGGGCGGGCGTGGGAGAGCTGATCTTCTACCTGACGCTGGCCGAGGTCGAGAGACTGATCGGACGGGGGGCGGATCCAGAGCTGGTGGAGCGCGCTCGCGGCAGGCGAGAGCGCCTGAAAGCGTCGGGGCGGATCTACGTTCCCCACCTGGTTCGCTCCGATGATCTGGATGCGATCGGGCGGGCCCCGGCGGTGGACCCGAACGCGCGCGAGCTGCTCGGCCAGTCGGTGTCGGCCGGAGTGGTGCGGGGACGCGCGAGGGTCGTCCAGGGCCTCGACGAGGCCCGGGAGCTCGAGGCGGGTGAGATCCTGGTGGCCGCCTCGGCCGATCCCTCCTGGACGCCGCTCTTTCTCGTCGCCGGCGGAATCGTGCTCGAACAAGGGGGGGTCCTCAGTCACCCCGCCATCGTGGCCCGCGAGTACGGCCTCCCGGCGGTGGTGGACGTCCCCCATGTGACGCGCCGGATTCGCACCGGGCAGCGGCTTCTGTTGGATGCGAATCGCGGCCGCGTCGTCGTCGAGGATGCGGAGTCGCAGCCGGGGCCGGCCTCCCTCGATTGACGGGAGGTGCGCATTGCCGACGAAGGTGCTGAGAGCGGAGCGTCCCCTCTCTCAGACGGATTCGGCGAGCTTCGCGACCGCGACCGGGAAGACCTCCGCGATCCCCTCCTCGAAACGGAGATCGGCAATTCCGTCCAGCGGTGTTTCCCCCTGGTTGATGATGACCAGCTTCGCCCCGGCCTCGTGGGCGACGGCGGGAATCGTCGCCGCGGGCGTCACCACAAGACTTGACCCGATCACGATGAAGAGGTCGCAGCGTCGAGCGTGCTCGAAGGACTCCGTCAGGTCCTTGGTGGGGAGGGAATCGCCGAAGTCCACCACGCTCGACTTGAGGCCCCCACCGCACTCACACCGATCGGGCGGGTCCGACTTCGGGTAGGTCCTCTCGCAGACGACGCATCGGAGCCGGGCGAGGTTCCCGTGCAGCTCCGCCAGTGAATCCGGCTGGATTCCGGAGGCGAGATGCAGGTTGTCGATGTTCTGCGAGATAAGAAAGTCGAGCCTTCCCATTCTCTGCAGCTCGACGATGGCGTGGTGAGCCACATTGGGATTCATCTTGGTCCAGTCCAGCTTCTCGTCTCTGGCGGGCAGTCCCTTGTCCCTGCGGGTCCAGACCCCGTCCGGGCCCCGGAAATCGGGGAGCCCCGAGTCGGTGCTGATTCCGGCACCGGTGAAGACGACCAGCCGTCGGGCCTCGGCCATCCACTCGGCGAGAGTCTGGATTCTGCCTTCGAGATCCATGCTGTCTTCCCCCGATCGACCGACGCTCTCCAGGGTGGGCCGATGATAACCCTCGAGGGCGTACCCCACGAACGCCACGGCACGGCGGCGAACCATGGAGTAGACTCGTCGTGTCGTAGAGGGGCGGTCTCTCCCGTCCCTTCGGATCTTTCCCCGGAGGTCGGCCCCTGGATCCCAAGGTCGAAACCTGCTCCGGCAGCGTTCGCGGATCCGAGATCCGCGGGATCCGCAGCTTTCTGGGGATCCCCTTCGCCCGCCCGCCGACGGGCTCGGGCCGCTTTCGCCCGCCCCAGCCACCGGAATCGTGGAGGCGGACGCGGGACGCGACGCGCGCCGGGGCAGTCCCGCTCCAGGCGAGTCTGCCCTTCTTCCGCTTCTTGAACGCCGGCGGCAACCGGCAGTCCGAGAACTGCCTTCATCTCAACGTCTGGACGCCTGGCCTCGACGGGGCGAAGCGACCCGTCCTGGTGTGGATCCA
>CAZTOU010000055.1:0-34814 GCA_964615365.1 uncultured Spirochaetales bacterium | reverse complement strand
GATGTCGAGCTTGGCGATCACCTCGGAGAGGGTGCCGAAGCCCTCCTTGCTGGCCTGGATCACCAGCGAGTTGGTGGGGGCGTCGGCGGTCACGTTGACCCCCTCCGCGAGCTCGGTGATCGCCGCGCGCATCGCGGTCGGCGCGGGCCCGCCGCTCGGCGCGGCGGCTCCGGAGGGCTGGCCGCTGATCAGGGCGGACAGGGTGGCCGCCAGCTCCTCGGCATCCGCGTGCTGCAGGTAGTAGACGTGGATGCGCCCCTCCCCGGAAACCGGGACGTCGAGACGCGAGATCACCCGGCGCAGCTCCGCCAGGCGCTGCCGCGAGGCCAGGATGATCAGGGAGTTGGTGCGGTCGTCGGTGAGGATCCGGACCCTCCCCTTGGCGACGCCCGCGCCGGTGGCCGGGGCCGGGGTGGGGGTGCGCCGGGTGCGGGGGCGCCGCGCGGTGGGTGCCGCCGCCGCGTCGGCCCCGAAGATCTCGGAGAGCTGCCCGGCCAGGGTCGAGGCGTCGGCGTGGCGGATCTTGATGACGGTCAGCTCCTCCTTGTAGGTCTCCACGTCGATCGACTTGAGGATGGTCAGGATGCGGCGGATGTTGGTGGCCGCGTCGGTCAGGATCACGGTGTTGGTGGGCGGGTAGGCCACCATCGAGGCGTCCTTGGAGACCAGCGGCTTCAGGGTGTTGGTGATCGCCTCGGCGTCGATGTAGCGGAGCGGGATCAGGCGGGTGACGTATCGGTCACTGTCCGGTGTGGTCCGGGGACCGCGGAGGGTCTCGATGTTTCTCTCCTTGGCCTCGCGGATCGGGATCACCTTGATCGCGCCGCCGGGCCCCGTGACCGTGGTGAAGCCCTTCACCTGGAGGACCGACTCGAAGACCGCGTAGGCCTCCTCCACGGTGATCTTGGTCGGCGAGACGATCGTCACCCGACCGCGAACCCGGTCGTCGTAGATGAAGTTCTTGTCGGTGAGACGGGCGATGGTGTCGATCACCACGGAGAGCTCGACGTCGTTGAAGTCGAGCTGCACCTTGTCGTCCTCGACGACGATCTCCGGGGCCCCGGTGGGCTGTGCCTGGACGCCCCCGCAGACCAGGGCGATTCCCAGGACCAGACCGAGTCGCCGCGTCCACGCCTTGGCTCGAAGTTGCTGCCTCAAAATCCGCTCCCTCTCCCCCCTCCCAGGGGGCGGTGGCTCGCTCCGCATCGCGATACGACTACCGAAGCTCGTAGTGAAGCGGCCGCGTCGACCCGTCGGCGCCGGTGACGATGACGTCGAACTCCTCCGCCTCGGTCAGCTCTCTCAGGACCTGGGTACTCTCCTGCTGGCCCGTGACCTGGATGCCGTTGAACTCCGTGATCGTATCTCCATCCCGGATCCCGATCTGCTCGAACAGGCTCCCGGGCTTGATGGAATTGAGCTGCACGCCGACCATCTCTCCGTCCTGGTACTTCGGCAGAATGCGCGCTTGAGAAAAGAGGGCGGCGGGATTGCTCGCGACGGATTCGACGTCGTCGCGCCGCACCGAGAAGCGATTCTCGCCCAGGCGGCGGACATTGGCCCTGATGTCTTTTTCCCCCGGTACTCTCGCGGTGCGGCGGCTGCGGGGCCGCGCCACGGATCGCCGCGGGCCGGCAGGGGATTCTCCCTCTTCGAGCCCGAGCTCCTCGCGCCTGGGGCCATTCTGCAACACTATACGCCGTCGATCGATGCGGATGACCCGCGCCGCTCCCTTGATCTGGTCGTTGAGCCGGACGACCAGGTGCTCCCGGGTGTCCAGATCCTCGACGGCGGCCCAGGAGCGACTGGTGTCGGCGGAAGCCGCCGTGCCGAGCAGCCGTAGCGGCAGCTTGGTCTTGGCGTAGACCTCCTGGTCTTCTTCGAGGGGTTGCGAGCCGAGCGAGGAGACCTTGAAGAGATTCCGCTCGAGGATCATCTGTGGATCGCTGGGGTCGATCCGGGCCGGATCCGCCGGCGCCGAGAGCTCCGCATCCCCCGCCGGCGAAGGGGCCAGGACCTCCGCGGCCACCGCCGCGAGAATTCGCGCTGCCAGGAAGCAGCAGAGCACGAGCAGAGCGCCGTTTGCGATCAGGATCCCTGTGCGATTCATCCGATCCGTCTCGTGGGTTTCGAAGCTCCGCGCCGGCGGGAGGAGATGCGCGCGAAACCGGTCCTGGGCCGGGCGAGTATAGCGGCAGCTTCTCGTCTATCCAAGCTGGTTTCTTCGTGATTTCGGGGAGTTAGTGGTTGGAGACAGTGATCTATTTCACACTTTCGAAGCTCTTCCCTCCGCCTTCCCTATGAACCCGCCGCGGCCCGGATCGTTCCGCCGGCGGCGTCGCGAGAGCGCCGCCCCGCCGGGCGATTTTCCGCCCGCCGGCATTGACAGCACCCTCCCTGGGCTCAGATTTGGAGCACCCATTGTGAGCAGGGGAGAGGAGGCCTTCTGAGATGGCGGACACCGGCAAGATCATCGGGATCGACCTCGGTACCACGAACTCCGTGGTGGCGGTGATGGAGGGTGGTCAGCCGACGGTCATCACCAACGAGGAGGGCGGTCGCACGACTCCCTCGGTGGTGGCGTTCACCGACGAGGACGAGCGCCCGGTCGGCGCCGTCGCCAAGCGCCAGGCGGTGACCAACCCGACGCGAACCATCTACTCCATCAAGCGCTTCATGGGGCGCCGTCTCGGCGAGGTACCCGAAGAGATCAGCCTGGTTCCCTACGCCGTGGCCGAGGGCAACGAGGGGATGGTCACCATCGACATCGGAGGGAAGCAGTTCACTCCCCCCGAGATCTCGGCGATGATCCTGCAGAAGATGAAGACGGCCGCGGAGGCCTACCTCGGTGGATCGGTGAGCGGCGCGGTGGTCACCGTCCCCGCCTACTTCAACGACGCTCAGCGGCAGGCGACCAAGGACGCCGGCAAGATCGCCGGTCTCGACGTCAAGCGCATCATCAACGAGCCCACGGCGGCGGCCCTCGCCTACGGCCTCGACAAGAAGTCCGACGAGAAGATCGCGGTCTTCGACTTCGGCGGCGGAACCTTCGACATCTCCATCCTCGAGGTGGGGGAGAACGTGGTGGAGGTGAAGTCCACCAACGGGGATACGCATCTGGGCGGAGACAACCTGGACCAGCGCGTCATCGACTACCTGGCCGGCGAGTTCCGGAAGGACCAGGGCATCGACCTGACCCAGGATCCGATGGCCATGCAGCGGCTTCGCGAGGCCGCCGAGAAGGCCAAGATCGAGCTGTCCAGCTCCGCCTCCACGGACGTCAACCTCCCCTACGTGACCGCGGACCAGTCGGGTCCCAAGCACCTGAACCTGAAGCTCTCGCGGGCCAAGCTCGAGCAGCTGGTGGAGGATCTGGTCGAGCGGACCCTGGAGCCGTGTCGGAGGGCCCTGGCGGACGCCGGACAGAGCGCCTCGGACATCGACGAGGTGGTGCTGGTGGGCGGATCCACCCGCATTCCGCTGGTGCAGAAGAGGGTCGGCGAGCTCTTCGGAAAGGAGCCGAACAAGAGCGTCAACCCGGACGAGGTGGTGGCGGTCGGCGCGGCCATCCAGGGGGGCGTTCTGGCCGGAGACGTGAAGGACGTCCTGCTGCTGGACGTGACGCCGCTCTCTCTGGGAATCGAGACGCTGGGTGGGGTGATGACGAAGCTCATCGAGAAGAACACCACGATCCCCACCAAGCGCAGCCAGATCTTCTCGACCGCCTCGGACAACCAGCCCCAGGTCGAGATCCGCGTGCTCCAGGGCGAGCGCGAGATGGCCAACGACAACCGCGATCTCGGCCGCTTCATTCTCGACGGCATCCCCCCGGCGCCGCGGGGAATGCCCCAGGTCGAGGTCACCTTCGACATCGACGCCAACGGAATCCTGTCGGTGAACGCGAAGGACTCGGCCACCGGGAAGGAGCAGTCGATCCGCATCGAAGGGTCCGGCGGGCTCTCCAAGGACGAGATCGAGCGAATGGTGCGCGAGGCGGAGTCCCACGCCAGCGAAGACTCGGAGCGGCGCGAGAAGATCGAGAAGCGCAACGCACTCGACTCGCTGATCTACGGCGCGGAGAAGACCATCAGCGACAGCGGCGAGAAGCTCCCCGAAGAGGAGAAGACGCGAGTCGAGGAGGTGCTCACGGAGGCGAAGGCGGATCTGGAGAGCGACGACGTCGCCCGCTTCGATGCCGCCAGTCAGCGCGTGGAGCAGGCGATGCACAAGATCGCCGAGGTACTCTACAAGAGCCCGTCGGCCGAGGCCGCCGGGGGCCCCGCGGAGTCGGCCGCGAGCGATGACGACGAGGAAGTCATCGACGCGGAGTACACCGAAGAGAAGGGCTAGCGCCCGGAGGCGATCGTGGACCGACCGAGTCGACCGAACCCGCTCTCGGAGCTGATGGGTGGGTTCCCGGGGCGCATCCGGGGCGACCACTGGCAGCCGGCCGTGGACGTCTTCGAGACCGAGAAGGCGATCGTGGTCCGCGTCGAGCTCGCCGGGGTCGGCAGCTCGGAGGTGAAGGTCTCGGTCGACGGCGAGTGGCTCCGGATCCGCGGCGAACGGAGGCCGACGTCGGACGACGCCGTCGAGCGGCTGCACCAGATGGAGATCGCCTTCGGGCCCTTCGAGCGCAGCATTCGCATCGCGGTCCCCTTCGAGCGCGATCGGGTGGTCGCGAACCTCGAAGAGGGGTTCCTCCGGGTGGTGCTTCCCAAGCGGGAGCCGGAGCGGCGCCGCATCGAGCCGGCCACGGACTAGGGGGTGGGAGAGGTGGAGGAAGAAGAGAAGCTCGCCGAGGGTCGCAACGAGGTGATCGTGGGGATCGGAGAGGAGGAGGAGACCCCGTCCGTCGAGATTCCCGACACGCTCCCGGTTCTCCCTCTCAAGAACACCGTCCTCTTTCCGTTCCTGCTGCACCCGCTGCTGGTGAACACCGAGCGCTCCAAGAAGCTGATCGACGCGGTCCTGGTCTCGTCCCATCGGCTGATGATGAGCACCGCGGTCTGCAATCCGATCGAGGGCAGTCCCGCTTCCCACGATCTGTACCGGGCGGGCACCGTGCTTCGGATCGTCAAGATGATCAAGTTCTCCGACGACTCCTACCGGCTCCTGGTCCAGGGGGTGGCGCGGGCGAGGATCGAGGAGTTCGTCGCCGAGTCCCCGTTCTTCAGCGGCGGGATCGAGATCCTGTCGGAGGTGGGGGACGACGAGTCGGTCGAGGCCACCGCCCTGGCGCGCAGCGTGCGGGACCAGTTCGGGACGCTGATCATGGAGAGCAGCCGGCTCTCCGACGACCTGCAGCTTCTCGCCCAGAACCTCGACGACGACTACTCGAAGCTCGCGGATCTGGTCGCCTCGAGCCTGGCTCTCGACGTCGCGGGCAAGCAGGCCATGCTCGAGGAGCTGGACGTGGTGAAGCGCCTGCACGCCGTGCAGGAGGAGCTGCGGCGCGCTCGCGACGCCGTCCAGATCGAGAGCGAGATCCGCGACAAGGTCCAGAGCGAGATGGGTCGCACCCAGCGGGACTACATGCTGCGCCAGCAGCTCGATCAGATCCGCAAAGAGCTCGGGGAGGCCGAGGATTCCGACGCGGAGATCGCCGAGCTGCGCGAGCGCATCGAGGCGGTGGGGATGCCCGAGGAAGCCCACAAGCAGGCCGTCCGCGAGCTCGAACGCCTCGAGCAGACCCCGACCGCCGCAGCCGAGCACAGCGTGATCCGGACCTATCTGGAGTGGATGGTCGACCTGCCCTGGCAGGAGGAGAGCGAGGATCAGCTCTCGGTCAAGGAGGCCCGGAGGATCCTCGACGAGGACCACTGGGGGCTCGAGAAGGTCAAGGATCGCATCGTCGAGTTCATCGCAGTCCTCTCCCTGAAGCGCGACCTCAAGGGTCCGATCCTGTGCTTCGTGGGGCCCCCGGGCAGCGGCAAGACCTCGCTCGGTCGCTCCATCGCGCGGGCCATGGGGCGGGAGTTCCAGCGCGTGTCGCTGGGGGGGATGCGGGACGAGGCGGAGATCCGCGGCCATCGGCGCACCTACGTCGGGGCCCTCCCGGGGCGCGTCATCCAGGGCATGCGGCGGTGCGGGAAGCGAAATCCGGTCTTCATGCTCGACGAGGTCGACAAGGTCGGCACCGACTTTCGGGGCGACCCCTCATCGGCGCTGCTCGAGGTGCTCGATCCGGAGCAGAACTCGACCTTCAGCGATCACTACCTGGAGGTCTCCTTCGATCTCTCCCACGTGCTCTTCATCGCCACCGCGAACATCATGGATCCGGTGATCCCGGCGCTGCGAGATCGCATGGAGGTGATCGAGCTGCCGGGGTACACGGAGGAGGACAAGCTCGAGATCGCCAAGCGCTTCCTGCTGCCGCGCCAGCTCGAGGCGAACGGCATCGCCCAGATCGACTTCGAGCTGCCCGACGAGACGCTCCGCGGCCTGATCGGCAGCTACACGCGCGAGGCGGGGGTGCGAAACCTGGAGCGCGAGATCGGTTCCGTGTGCCGGAAGATCGCGCGGCGGGTGGCGGAAGACGAGATCTCGGGCCCGGTCTGCGTCCGGCCCGAGGATCTCGCGGACCTGCTGGGTCCGGTGCGGTTCGAGCCGGAGCTGGCGGAGCGGGCCGGAACGCCGGGCGTCGCCGTGGGGCTGGCCTACACGCCGACCGGTGGGGACATCCTCTTCGTCGAGTCCAGCCAGATGCCGGGGCGGGGGGAGCTCAAGCTGACCGGCTCGCTGGGCGACGTGATGCGGGAATCCGCCGAGGCGGCGCGCTCCTGGCTGCGCACCCGCGCCTCGGAGCTCACCATCGAGGAGAAGGCCTTCGAGTCCAGCGATCTGCACGTGCACGTTCCCTCCGGTGCGGTTCCCAAGGACGGTCCGTCGGCGGGCGTGGCCATGGTGACCTCCCTCGCCTCCCTGCTGACCGGGCGCACCGCGCCACCGGACGTGGCGATGACCGGCGAGATCACGCTTCGCGGTAAGATCCTCCCGGTGGGCGGAATCAAGGAGAAGGTCCTGGCGGCGAAGCGCGCCGGGATTCGCCGGGTGGTCGTGCCGGAGAAGAACCGGCGCGACGTGGAAGAGATCCGGGAAGAGCTGCTCGAGGGCCTGGAGCTCGAGTACGTGGGGACCATCGATGAAGCGCTTGGCCGTACTCTGCACCCCGCCTCTGCGTGAGCTTCTCGCGCTCCTGGCGCTGACCCTCGTACTCCCGCCGCTCTCCGGCTGCGTGACCCGGGGCACCCACCGCGAGGTCGTCGCGGAGCGCGACCAGTACCGGGAGGAGTCCACGCGTCAGACCCGGCGGATCAAGCTGCTCGAGGCGTCCAACGAGGCGCTCTCCGAGGAGCGCGTGAGCCTGATCGACGAGATCGAGGATCGCCGCCAGGTCCGCGAGGAGCTGGAGGAGAAGATCGAGTCCCTCGATCGGCTGCGGGGCGAGCTGGAGGCGAACCTCCGCGAGCGCGAGAGCGAGGTGGTCCGGCACACCGAGGAGGTCGAGCAGCTCCGCGAGACCTACGGAGGGCTGGTCACCGATCTGGAGTCCGAGGTCGCCGCCGGGCGCATCGAGATCGAGCGGCTCCGGGAGGGGCTCCGCCTCAATCTCTCCCAGGAGATCCTCTTCAGCTCGGGCTCGGCACAGCTGAGCCAGCGGGGCAGGGGAGTGATCGCAAAGGTGGCGGAACGCCTCGCGGCGGTTTCCCAACGGATCGAGGTCATGGGGCACACCGACGACCGAGCCATCGGCGGGGCTCTGGCCCGGCGCTACCCGTCGAACTGGGAGCTCGCCGCGGCTCGGGCGGCCAGCGTCGTGCGCCTGCTCGCGGAGCGCGGAGTGCCGCCGGACCGGATCAGAGCGGTCTCCTACGGCCAGTTCCAGCCGGTGGCCTCCAACGACACTTCCGAGGGTCGGGCCAAGAACCGGCGCATCGAGATCCGCTTGCTCCCCGAGGAGAAGCCCGCTCCCGCCGCGGCAGAGACGCCGGCAGCCGAGTGACGGTCGCGCCGTCGGCCCGGGCCCTTCTCGAGGAGCTGCTCGCCGGGGCGCTGGGTCGCGTCGACCCCGCCACCGCGCTCCGGCGCAGCGTGCAGCGCCTCGGCGATCGGCTGGCTCTGGGAGGCCGCGAGGTTCCGGAAGGGAGCCGGCTCGTGGTCCTGGCCGCGGGCAAGGCCGCCGCAGCGATGGCCTCCGCCCTCGAGGAGCTGGCCGCGGATCGTATCGAGCGGGGGCTGGTGGTGACGAAGGATGGCCACGGTGCACGCCTCTCCAAGCTGGCGCTGCGGCACGCCGGTCATCCGCTTCCCGACGCGCGCAGCGAGAGCGCCGCCCGGGAGGCGATCGCGCTGGTGGAGAGCACGGCGCCCGACGAGCTTCTCGTCGTCCTGCTCTCGGGCGGCGCGTCGGCCCTGCTGACCTGTCCTCTGCCCGGCCTCTCGCGCGACGATCTGCTCGCCACGACCCGGCTGCTGCTGGCCTCCGGGGCGGAGATCGGGGAGGTGAACACAGTCCGGAAGCACCTGACGGAGATCTCCGGCGGTCGACTCGCGCGCCGGGCCGGGAGCCGAAGGGTGGAGGTCCTGGCGATCTCGGACGTTCCCGGCGATGCGATCGAGACGATCGGCTCCGGCCCCTTTGCAGCGGATCTCCCGAGCCATGCCGACGCCCTCGCGATTCTCGAGCGATGCGGGCCCGCCGGGGGGATCCCTCCTCGAGTCGCGGCGCATCTGGCATCGGACCGCGAGGAGTCGGTCAAGCCCGGGGATCCCTCCCTCGCGCGGGTTCGCACCACCATCCTCGCGAGCAACCGCGACGCGCTGGCCGGGGCTCGCCAGGCCGCCCTCTCGCGCGGGCTGCGGACCGCCCTCGTCACCGACTCCCTGCGGGGGGAGGCCCGGGAGGCGGGGCGGCGACTGGCGGTGCTGGCGCGGAGCCTGCGCCGCGCGGAGCCGCAGCTGCTGCTCGCCGGGGGGGAGACGACGGTCACGCTCCGCGGAGGGGGGAAGGGCGGACGCAACCAGGAGCTCGCCCTGGCCGCCGCCTGTGAGCTGGAGGGAAGCGCTGGAATCGCCCTGCTCGCCGCCGGGACCGATGGGACCGACGGTCCCACCGACGCCGCCGGTGCCCATGCGGACGGCGGCACGGTCGAGCGGGGCCGCGCTCTTGGCCTCGACGCGCGCGCCGCCCTGGAAGACAACGACTCCTACTCGTTCTTCAGCGCGGAGGGGGGGCTCCTGGTCACCGGGCCCACCCGCACCAACGTGATGGATCTGGTCCTCACGTTGGTGGAATAGCGAGCGCATCCGCCCACCGGAATGCGGGCCAGCGGGAGAATAGAATCCGTTCCAGGCCCGTCTCATCTCGGGACTGGGCACGAGGCAGAGCGGTGGCACGGCCGGATGGCGACTTTTTTCCGGGCCAAAACCGCGCTACTTCATGCCTAGCGCTCGGAAGATGGTCGTGTGCGCGACGGGTCTCGGGATCCGCGCGGGCACGGCCGGCCAATTCGCCGGGAGCCGGGGGAGTTCGCCCGGCTCCCGGCAGATCAAGGGGGAAACGAACCATGCGGTTGGCATTTCTGGTCTTTGCAGTTCTGGCTCTGTGTCTGGGCTCGACCCAGGCGAATGCGGCGAGTTGCTCCAGCTTCGCGGTGATCAAGTCGCACGATGCGGCGGCCAACACCGTCGAGATCGAGCACGGGAAGGGCAGGCTCGCCAAGTTCTTCCCGAGACCCAAAGGGGACAGCCAATCGGGGTCGAGGATTGCCAAGCCGTGTCGCGGAAAGGTGAAGAAGACCACCAGCCTGGTGGTCAAGCCCACCGGCGGAAAGATGACGGTGACCCAGTTGCGAAGCAACTACGAGGGGAAGATGCTGAACGACCCCGACGATCCGGCCTGGCTGCCCGCCCGGCTGGAGAAGCTGATCGCAGATCAGACCACGGTCGTTCTCGTCATCCGCCCGGGGATGGGTAAGGATGCACCGCTCGGCATCACCACGGTCTATCTGCCGGCGACCGAGGAGGAGCTGGCGGAGATCAAGCGGCAGGAAGAGGAGGGCGAGGACCTCTAGCCCGTCGGCCGCGAAGGGACTGCGGTCCAGCCGCTGACTCCCCCGGAGAGGGGGTAACGCGGGGCGGTCGCGTCGGCGGCGCGTGTGCGCTTCGCCGAAGAGGAAGACCCATGGACCCGGTTCGGCTGATCACATACTCCGACTACCTCTGACCGTGGTGCTACAACGCGGCGGTCCGCCTGCGACGCATGGAGGAGGAGTTCGGCGCTTCCCTCGAGATCGAGTGGCGGAGCTTCCTGCTCCGCCCCCGCCCCGGCGAGGGCCGGGATCTCGCGCGCTTCGTTCGCTACACGCAGTCCTGGCGGCGTCCGGCGGCCGAGCCGGACGCTCCCTCCTTCCGGGTCTGGGCGAGCGAGGAGGGGCCGCCCTCCCACAGCGTCCCCCCGCACCTGGTGGCCAAGGCCGCCGCCTCGCTGGGCGAGGAGAGCTTTCGCGCGGTCCACCACGGTCTCTTGCGCGCCTACTTCGGCGAGAGCCGCGACATCACCGCGACCGCGACCCTGCGCGACGTCTGGGGGGGAGCGGGCCTTCCCGAAGCGGAGTTCGAACGCCGCGAGGCCCCGGCACTTCTCACGGAGACGCTGGAGCAGCACGGGGAGGCGGTCGAGATGGGCGTCACGGGCGTGCCCGCCACCGCCGTGGCGGGCACGGACGTGCACGTCCTGGGCGCCCACTCGGTGGAGCTGTACCGCCACTGGATCCGCCGCCTGCAGTCCGGGGTGCTCGATCCGGGAGAATGAGCTCGCCGGGAGCCGCTGCAGGCGGGGATGGTGCGGCAGAGAGGATTCGAACCTCCACGAGCTCGCGCCCGCCAGCCCCTCAAGCTGGTGCGTCTACCAGTTCCGCCACTGCCGCACTGGACGGAGCAGTCTACCGAACCCCCTAGGGATTCTCCTCCCCGGTGCCCTCCGTCGCGGAAGGCGGGACCTCGGCGAAGGGCGAGGTGTCCTCGGGGGCGGCCGGCTCCTCCTGCTGCTCCTCGACGAACAGGGTGCTGTCGGCCCCCTGGTTGGCGAAGTAGGCGAGGCTCAGGCTCGTCAGCATGAAGATCACGGCGGCCCCGGTGGTGAGCTTGGTCAGGAAGTTGCCCGCGCCGCGGCTGCCGAACACCGTGGAGCCCGCGCCGCCGCCGAAGACCGCGCCGATCTCCGCGCCCTTGCCGCGCTGCAGCAGCACCACCACGATGAGCACCACACAGACCATCACGTGGAGAACGGTGAGGAAGATGGTCATTGAGAACCTCCCTATCGATCGAAGTGGACGATCTTCGAGAAGCTCTCGGGCTCCAGGCTGGCGCCGCCGACCAGGGCGCCGTCGATGTCCGCCTGTCCCATCAGATCGCGCACGTTCTCGGGCTTGACGGAGCCACCGTACTGAATCCGGATCTGATCGCCAGGGCCGCCGAAGCGACCCTGGAGCTGCTCGCGGATCATCGCGTGGACCTCCTGGGCCATCTCGGGGGTCGCGGTGCGGCCGGTGCCGATGGCCCAGATGGGCTCGTAGGCGACCACGATCTCCGCGGCTCGCTCTTGGGGAATGGAGGCGAGGCTCTCCTCGATCTGGGAGCTGATCACCGCCAGGGTCCGTTCGGCCTCCCGCTCCTCGAGGGACTCGCCCACACAGACGATCGGCCGCAGGTCGTGCGCCAGCAGAGCGGCCGCCTTGGCGGCGACCATCGGGTCGGTCTCGCCGTAGAGCGTGCGCCGCTCGCTGTGGCCGACGATGGCGTAGCTGCAGCCGAGGTCGGTGAGCATCCCGGGTGCGATCTCGCCGGTGAATGCCCCCTTCTCCTCGGCGTTCACGTTCTGGGCGGCGAGGGCGATCTCGCTGCCCCGGAGCGCGGCCCCGACGCGCTCCAGAGCGGTGAAGGGCGGCGCGATCACCACGTCCACTCCGCTGGCATCGCTCACCAGGGGGAGAAAGCTGCGGACGAAGGCCTCGGCCTCGCCGGTGGTCTTCTGCATCTTCCAGTTCGCGGCCAGGATCGGTCGGCGCATGCTCAGGACTCCAGTGCTGCGACACCCGGGAGCGTGAGCCCCTGGACGTACTCGAGGGAGGCGCCGCCGCCGGTGGAGAGATGCCCGATGCGGGGGCCCAGCTCCAGCCGGTTCACGGCCGCGAGGGAGTCACCCCCGCCCACCACCGAGCGCGCCTGCGACTCGGCGACGGCCAGGGCGACCGCCTCGGTGCCCTTGGCGAAGGCGTCGATCTCGAACACCCCCATCGGGCCGTTCCAGAAGATGGTGCGGGCCCGCCGGGCCTCGGCGCCGAAGGCGGCGGCGGTGTGGGGGCCGATGTCCACGCCGATCCAGCCGTCCGGGATCTCCGCCCGGATCTCGCTCGGGGCCTGGTCCGCGATCTCCTGGGCCACCACGTGATCGGTCGGGAGCAGCACCCTGCGGCCTGCCTCCTTCGCGGCCGAGAGCACCCGCTGCGCGTCCTCCACCCGCTCCGGCTCGACCAGGGAGGCGCCGGTCGGCCGACCCAGCGCACGCAGGAAGGTGTAGGCCATCGCCCCTCCCACGGCGAGCAGATCCGCGTGCGGAGCCAGGGCCTCGAGCACCGCAATCTTGTCCGAGACCTTGGCGCCGCCGAGCAGGCAGAGCAGCGGTCGCTCCGGCTCCCGGACCACCTCCAGCTGCCGGAGCTCGCTCTGCAGCAGGTCTCCGGCTCCGCATCGCCGGACGTATTCGACCATGCCGACGGTGGAGGCGTGGGCCCGGTGCGCGGTGCCGAAGGCGTCGTTCACGTAGACGTCGGCGAGCGCGGCCAGGGCGCGGGCGAAGTCGGGATCGTTCTTGGTCTCCCCGGGGTGGAAGCGCAGGTTCTGGAGGAGGATGAGCTGTCCGTCCGAGAGCTCCCGCACCGCCTTCTCCGCGCCGGGTCCGATGATCTCCTCGCAAAAGGAGAGCCCCCGACCCAGCAGCGACGCCAGCCGGGCCGCCACCGGACGCAGGGAGAGCTCTGGGCGGCGCTCCCCCTTGGGCCGCCCCAGATGGGAGGCGAGCACCACCCGCGCTCCGCCGGCGAGCAGCCGGCGCAGCGTCGGGAGCGCCGCGCGGATCCGGGTGTCGTCGGCGACGCGGCCCTCCTGGAGGGGGACGTTCAGGTCCGACCGCAGGAAGACGGTCTGCCCCCGCAGGCCCCCGCCCTCGGCGAGGAGCGCATCGAGCGTGGTGACGGTCACCTCGGATCAGCGTCCCAGCACGACGGCGAGGTCGGCCACGCGCGCGGCGTAGCCCATCTCGTTGTCGTACCAGGAGACGACCTTGGCGAAGCTGCCGTCGATCACCCGGGTGCTCGGCGCGTCGAAGATGGAGGAGTGCTGATTCCCCACGAAATCAATGGAAACAAGGGGTTCGTCCATATACTGGAGAATTCCCTCCATGGGTCCGGAGGCCGCCTTCTGGACCGCCGCATTGATCCCATCGGGGTCGGTGTCGGACTTGAGCTGGACGCTCAGATCGACCACCGAGACGTCCGGCGTGGGCACCCGCATCGCGTAGCCGTCGAGCTTCCCCTGCAGCTCCGGCATTACCAGGCCGATGGCACGGGCGGCTCCGGTGCTGGTGGGAATCATCGAGAGCGCAGCGGATCGGGCTCGGCGCAGGTCCTTGTGCGGCAGATCCACGAGACGCTGATCTGCGGTGTAGGAGTGGATGGTGACCATCAGGCCGCGCTCGATGCCGAACTCCTGGTGCAGGACCTTCGCCACCGGCCCCAGGCAGTTGGTGGTGCAGGAGGCATTGGAGATGATGGTGTGCTTGGCGGCATCGTAGGCGTCGTCATTGACGCCCATCACCAGTGTCACGTCCGGATCGGGGGCCGGGGCGCTGATGATCACCCGGTCGGCACCGGCGCTCAAGTGCTTCGCTGCGTCGTCCCGCTTGGTGAAGATGCCCGTGGACTCCACGGCGATCCGAGCCCCGAGGCTCTTCCAGGGCAGATTCGCGGGATCCCGCTCGCACAGCACCGGGGTGCGCTTGCCGTCCACCACGAGAGCGTCGCCGTCCGCCTCGACCGAGTCCGGATAGGCGCCGTGGACCGAGTCGTACTTGAGCAGATGGGCGAGGGTCTTCGCGTCTACCACGTCGTTGATGCCGACGACCTCGACGTCCTTGTCGCGCATCGCCCGGAAGGCGAGGCGGCCGATGCGACCGAACCCGTTGATTCCAACCTTGACCGGCATTCCGTCCTCCCCTGATCAGATGGGTGGTCGCAATGTACCGCAGTGCTCCGATCATTCCAGAAACCGGGCGAGGGTCCCGTTCGGGCGCCACCGATGCGTGATGCCCTGGCACGGATGGCCCCAGGCGAGCCCGAGCGACTATGCTCCCGCTGTACGGTGAGCCGGGGGAGAGTGTGGCTCGAGGGGACGCGCCGGGTAGAGGACGCCGCTGGGCAATCCGCGGGATCGCCTTCGCCGCTCTCTGCGCGATGCTGATCGTCGGCCACAGCCTCCTGGAGGTGCGACGGGCGGTTCGGGCGGCCTATCCCACCACCAGCGGTCGCCTCCAGGTGGAGGGCCTCGAAGCGCCGGTGGTGGTGCTCCGCGATCTTCGCGGCGTTCCGCACGTCGAGGCGACCAGCGAGCGGGACGCCTACTTCGGCCTCGGCTTCGTGCACGCCCAGGACCGCCTGGCGCAGATGGTGTGGCTGAACCGGATCGCGCGGGGTCAGAGCGCGGAGATCCTGGGAGAGCCCGGCGTTCCGGCCGATCGCCGTGCCCGCATCCTCGGCCTCGGGCTTCGGGCGGACGCCGACGCCCGAAGTCTGCCCCGTGAGATCCGTACGCTGCTCGAGTCCTACTGCGCCGGCGTGAACGCGAGGATCGCGCGGATCGCGGCGGGCGAGGTCGAGATGCCGCGCGCCATCGAGGCCTGGGGGATCGCCCTGGATCCCTGGACGACGACCGACACCTTGGCGTTGTTGAAGCTCTACTCCTGGGGTTTCGGGGGGACCCTCGAGGAAATCGTGGTGATGCACGAGCTGATCCAGCGCTTCGGTGGCTTCGGTGCGCGGCGGTTCTTTCCCGCCGGCGTCGGGATCGACGTGGTGCGCCCGCCGAGGGGCTCGTCGGTCGCTCGGAGCAGCCCGGATCCGCTCCGTCGGGCGCTTCGCCTGCACGGCCGCAGCGTGGGAAGCAGCGCCTTCGTGGTGGGGGCCCGCCGCTCGTCGAGCGGCTCGCCCCTGCTCGCCGCAGATTCCCACTTCGAGCCGACCGCACCCGCGCACCTCTACGAGGCCCACCTCCAGGGGGGGGCGGCGAACGTCGCCGGGGCCACGCTGCCGGGCCTCCCGGTGGTGTGGACGGGCTTCACGCCAGGGGTGGCCTGGGCCTCCACCCAGGCCGCCGCGCTGGTGTCGGATCTGTTCGTCGAATCCCTGCACGCGAGCGACCCCTCGAGGTACCACGACGGTGTGCGCTGGAGACCGCTCGAGCAGCGGGAGGAGATCATCGAGATTCGCGGGGAGGAGCCCCTGCGGCTCACGGTCCTCGAGACCCGCCACGGACCCCTGGTGAACGATCTCCTGGAGGAGGTCCATGAGCCCCTGGCCCTCCGGTGGATCGGCGCGGTGCGGAATGCGGGAATCGGGGGGATGATGGCGGCAGCCCGGGCCCGGAGTGCGCGCGAGCTGCGCTCGGCGCTGGCGAAGCACCACGAGCCGGTGCTGGTCGTGGCCTATGCGGATGCGAAGGGCTCCGCGGGCATCCAGATGGCCGGCTACCTCCCCAGGCGCACACACCCGTCGGGGCTGGTTCCGGTTCCCGGTCGCGACCGCTCCTACGACTGGACCCGGCGGATCTCTTTCCGGGACCTTCCCCGGCGAAGGATGGGAAAGCGGGACCGCTGGGTGGTGGCCTCCGACGGGGACCCCACCTACGGCGCCGGCACGACCGAGATCGAGTTTCTCTGGCGGACCGGTAGCCGCGCGGCGCGGATCGCTTCGCTGCTGGAGGAGCACACCCGGTCGGGTCCCACCGACGTGCGGGCCCTGATGTCCGTCCAGCGTGACGTGTTCTCCGGAGGCGCCCCGGAGTTCGTCGAGGCGGTCCTGGCCGTGGCGGGCGACGTCAGTTCGATGGGGAGGGAGGCGCGGCAGGTGGCGAGGACGCTCCGCGAGTGGGATGGGAGGTCCTCTTCCCAGAGCGTCGGTGCGGCGGTGTACCACGTGTTCGTCGACCTCCTGCTCCGCGCGGTCTTCGAGCCGGAGATGGGGCACGACCTGCTCCAGCGCTACCTGGTGCTGGGCCGGTCGGACCCCGTCCACCTGCTCCAGAAGACGGTCGTAGCGGCCGCGGAAGGTCGCGGCGAGATCGACGGGTGGTCGGACCCGGATCGGGTGCGCGAGGCGGTGCGCCGAAGCCTGCGGGACACCTGGATCCGGATGTCCGTCGAGCTCGGAGTGAACCGGGAGAAATGGACCTGGGGGCGTATTCACACCCTTCGCTTCGCACCCCTGTGGCGCGAGGGGTGGGCCGGTCGGGAGGATGACTTCGGTCCTTTCCCCTACGGCGGTGACGGCCGCAGCATCAAGGTCGCCGACTACCAGCCCCTCGAGTCCTTCGCCACCCGCGTCGTCTCCGGCTACCGCTTCATCGTGGACACCGCAGACCTGGACCAGGCGCTGACCGCGCTGGCACCGGGACAATCCGAGCATCCGGCCCATCCCCACAGCACCGACGGGCTGGTCCGCTGGCGGCAGGAGCAGCCGAGGTTGCTCTCGACCAATCAGCTGGTGCTCGAGGGGAGCACCAACGCCAGGCTCGAGCTCGAGCCGGGTCCCTGACGATGCTTCTCTACGCCACGGTTCCGGGCTTCTACGCGGAGGTGGAGCGAGCGGCCAATCCCGGGCTCGAGGGCCGGCCGGTGATCGTGGGCGGCAACCCCCGCAAGCGCGGTCTGGTGCAATCCGCGACCCCGGACGCACTCGCGGTCGGCGTCGAGGTGGGGATGCCGATGCGCGAGGCCTTGGAGCGCTGCCCGCAGGGGCGAGCGATGCGCACCGACATGCGCCGCTACCGCGAGGTCGCCTCTCGTCTGCGGGCCTGTTTGCGTCGGCTCACCGATCGGGTGGAGCCGGCGGGCCTCGACGGTGCCTTCCTGGAGCCGCGCAGCCCCGACGAGTCCGCCGAAGAGCTCGGGGACCGCCTGCGGGATCGCGTCCGGGAGGAGCTTCAGCTTCCGCTGCGGGTGGGCATCGCCCCCGCCAAGTTCCTCGCCAAGATCGCAGCGGAGGAGGCCGGAGCCACGGGGATTCTTCGCGTCGACGCGAAGGATGTCGCCAGCTTTCTGGCGCCGCTTCCGGTCGGCAGGCTCCCCGGCGTCGGCGCCAGGACGGAGGAGAAGCTCCGTGATCTGTCGGCCCGGACCGTGGGCGAGGTCGCCGCGCTGGGCCGAAGCGAGCTGGAAGAGCATCTGGGCAACCACGGGCTCGCGATCCTGGGCTATGCCCAGGGCCGGGACGACGCCCGCCTCCGGGCGGCACCTCACCCCCGGAGCCTCAGCCAGGAGTCGACGCTGGAGGCCGACGAGCTGGACCTGTCGGTGATCCAGGAGCGAATCGAAGAGCTGGCCCGGCATCTGGAGGCCGGCCTGCGCCTGGAGCGCCTGGCGGCCAAGCGCATCACGCTGAAGCTCCGCTATGCGGACCAGGAGCGGACCACCCGCAGCCGGACCCTGGTGCGCCCCGTGGCCGCCTCTCAGGAGATCGCCGCGCTGGCCGCGGGTCTTCTGGGACGGACCCAGGCCGGCACCCGGCCGGTGCGGCTGGTGGGTCTCGGGGTCGCCTCGCTGATCCGCTGGCGGCGGGACGACCGGCAGCTCGAGCTGTTTTCCTCCCAGAGCTGACGGGCATTTCGTCCTACGGCTCAAGCCGCCGAAGCGCTCCGCCGAAAAAGGAGAGGACGGTCACCGCGGCTCCGGTCAGGATCCGCGGATCGCGAAGGGGGAGCGGATCGGATGAAGCCTGAGAGGGTTGAGCGCCGAAAGTTTCCCCGAATCGCGACCGATCAGGTCATCTGCTTTGCCCCGGTGAGCTACACCGACGAGCAGCTCGCCGTGAGCACCGACGTCTCCGCCGGCGGAATCCGCTTCGAGGCGGTGGGCTGCGAGCTGGAGCTCGGCGACACCATCCGCGTGACCTTCAACATCGGCGAGCACGCCGTGGTCGCCGTCGGTGAGGTCTGCTGGGCCACCGAGCTCGACGCCATCACCATCGACATCGGTCTCTCCTTCCTCGAGATCGACCCCTCCGCGCTCCGGCTCATCGAAGAGAACACCGAGGCCTTCCCCAGCATCTGATCACGGGCGGCCGCTCGTGCCCCGGGGGGTGGCCAGAGCTTGCCCTCCGCCCTCTTGGATGCAAGCTTCCCCGCCATGGCGGACTTTCACCAGACGGGGGTGATTACCACCCTTCACCGGCTGGGGCGCGCGGATCTCACCCGTCTCGAGAGTGAGCTCTACGCCCACGCCTGGGTGCGGCCCATCGCGCTGGTGCTGCCGTGCCTCCATTCGGAGCTCCACGACGTGGCGCTCAAGGGCATCATCGATTCGCTGCGAGGCGCCAAGTACCTGCGCCAGATCGTGGTCAGCGTGTCCGGAGCCGAGCGCCGGGACCAGTTCGAGGAGATGTGCGCGGCCTTCGAGGACGTGCGCACCATGAACGGCGAGCCGGTGACCCTGCTCTGGAACAGCGGTCCCCGGATGCAGGAGCTCTATCACCGGCTCGCTCGCGAGGGCCTCGATTCCGGCGGGGACGGCAAGGGCCGGAGCGCCTGGATCGCCTACGGCTACGTTCTGTCCTCGAACCTGTCCCGTGTCATCGCCGTCCACGACTGCGACATCCGGGACTACAACCGCGAGCTCCTCGCCCGTCTCTGCTTCCCCATCGCGAACCCGAACCTGAGCTACGAGTTCGCCAAGGGCTACTACAGCCGCGTCACCGATCGCCTCTACGGTCGGGTCACGCGTCTCTTCATGACGCCCCTGCTTCGCGCCATGAAGTCGGTGCTCGGCTCGATCCCCCTGCTCGAGTTCCTCGACTCCTTCCGCTACCCGCTGGCGGGCGAGTGCGCGATGACCACCGACCTCGCGCGCAGCACCCGGATCCCCAGCGACTGGGGTCTCGAGGTGGGGATGCTGGCAGAGGTCTACCGGAAGTGCTCTCTGCGGCGGATCTGCCAGGTCGAGGTCGCCCAGAACTACGACCACAAGCACCAGGATCTCTGCGAGAACGACGTCACGCAGGGGCTGCATCGCATGGTGGCCGACATCGGGGCATCCCTGATCCGGAATCTGGCCAGCTACGGCGTTCAGTTCGACGCGGGCTTCCTCCACTCCCTGCGGGTCGCCTACGTTCGACTGGCTCAGGACGCCGTGTCGCGCTACAACGATGATGCCGCTCTGAACGGGTTGGAATTCGATCGGCACGAAGAGGAGCTCGCCGTCGAGACATTCTCGAACGCGCTTCGCGTGGCGGGCTTGAGCTTCGTCCGAGACCCGATGGGAGCCCCCCAAATCCCCAACTGGAACCGCGTCAGCTCGGCGCTCCCGGACTTCCTCCACGATCTCCGGGAGGCGGTGGAGGCAGACGGAAACTAGAGACGCTATCCAGAGCGGCTCCGGACGGGAGGTGTCCATGCGGATTGGCGATATCCCTGTGGGGGATGGTGCGCCGCTGGTGTTGGTTGCGGGTGTCAACGTCGTCGAGTTCGAGGAGACGACGCTGGCGGTGGCGCATCAGCTTCGCGAGATCGCCGCACGTCATGACTTCCCGGTCGTCTTCAAGGCGTCCGTCGACAAGGCGAACCGCTCGAGTCTCCAGTCCTATCGCGGTCTCGGGTTCGACGAGGGGCTGCGGGTGCTGGCGCGAACGAAGACCGAGACCGAGATGCCGGTGCTCACCGACGTTCACGAGCCGGGCCAGGCGAAGCCCGCCGCCGAGGTGGCCGACTGCCTGCAGGTGCCGGCCTTCCTCTCCCGGCAGACCGATCTGGTGATCGCCTGTGCGGCGACCGGGAAGCCGGTGAACATCAAGAAGGGGCAATTCATGGCGCCCCTCGACGTCCGGCACGCGGTGGAGAAGGTGGCGGCCTACGGAGAGGGCGGGGCCCTGGTATCGGAAAGGGGTACCACCTTCGGCTACGACGATCTGGTCGTGGACATGCGCGGTCTGGTTCAGATGAGGCAGTTCGCTCCCGTCTGCTTCGATGCCACCCATTCGGTCCAGCGGCGACGGCCCGGCGAGGCCTCCAGCAACGGCGATCGCAGCATGGTGATGCCCCTGGCCCGAGCCGCCGTCGCCGTGGGGTTGGACGCCATCTTCGTGGAGGTCCACCCGGAGCCCGAGACGGCTCCCTGCGACGGTCCGAGTCAGCTCGGCTACCAGGACTTCGAGCGTCTCCTCGCGGAGGTGCGCAGCATCGATCGAGCCCTCGCCCAGAGCCGTTCGGAAGGGCGCGCCGGGAGCCGGGGCACGTCGCTGTAGCCCTCCGCCCGCTGGCGATCTTTAGACCGCCGGCGCCGGAGCCTGCTCCAACGCCTTTTCCAGCGCCTCGTCGATGCTGTCGATGGGAACGATCTCCAGCTTCTCCAGCACCTCCTCGGGGACATCGATCAGATCCTTCTCGTTGCGGCGGGGAAGCAGCACCGTGGTCACTCCGGCGCGCGCGGCGGCCAGGACCTTGGCCTTGATCCCTCCGACGGGGAGCACCCGCCCGCGGAGCGAGATCTCCCCCGTCATCGCGGCGGTGCCTCGGGCCCGGCGGCTCGAGAGGACCGAGACGATCGCGGTCACCAGCGCCACACCGGCCGAGGGACCGTCCTTGGGGACCGCTCCGGCGGGGACGTGAAGGTGGATCTCGCCCGCCTCCAGGACCGGCGAGGTGAGGTGGTATTGCTCCGCGTTCGCGCGCACCCAGGAGAGGGCGGCCTCGGCGGACTCTCGCATCACCTCGCCGAGCTGCCCGGTCAGGCGCAGCCGAACCCCCTTGCCACCGGGGATCGCGGTCGCCTCGATGAAGAGGATGTCGCCGCCCTGGGAGGTCGCAGCGAGTCCGATCGCAACACCGGGCAAGGTGGTGCGTTCCGCCGTCTCCGGCAGATGGGGCGGCGCACCGAGCGCGGTTCCCACGAACTCCCCGTCGACGTTCAGCGTCGCGGCCTCTCCCTCCTCCGCGATTCGGGCGGCCGCCTTGCGGAGCAGCGTGGCGAAGTGGCGGTCGAGGTTTCGAACCCCGGCTTCCCGGGTGTACTGGTGGACGACCTTGTCGACGGCCTCGTCGGTCACCGTCACCCTCTCCGACGTCAGGCCGTGGTTCTCGATCTGCTTGGGGATCAGGTAGTCGCGGGCGATGACGAGCTTGTCGCGATCCGTGTAGCCCGGCAGCTCGATTACCTCCATGCGGTCGAGCAGCGCCGCGGGGATGGTGGCGAGCGTGTTCGCGGTGGCGATGAAGAGCACCCGCGAGAGGTCGAAGGAAACCTCGAGGTAGTGATCGCTGAAGCTGCAGTTCTGCTCGGGATCCAGGACCTCCAGCAAGGCCGAGGAGGGGTCGCCGCGGAAGTCCGCCCCGAGCTTGTCGATCTCGTCGAGCACGAAGACCGGATTCTTCGAGCCGGCTCTCCGCAGGCTCTGCAGGATGCGGCCCGGCATGGCCCCGACGTAGGTGCGGCGGTGCCCGCGGATCTCGGCCTCGTCACGGACTCCGCCGAGGGAGGCGCGCGCGAAGTTCCGGCCCATGGCGCGGGCGATCGAACGGCCCAGGGACGTCTTGCCGACGCCGGGAGGGCCCACGAAGCACAGAATCGGGGCCTTGGCGTCGGGGGCCAGCTTCCGCACCGCCAGATACTCGAGGATTCTCTCCTTCACCTTCTCGAGGTCGTGGTGATCCTCGTCCAGGATCCGATGTCCGGCCTTGAGGTCCAGGTGATCCTCGGTCTCCTTGGCCCAGGGAAGATCGGCCAGCCACTCGAGGTAGGTCCGGATCAGGTGGCGATCCGGAGCGTGCTGGGGAAGGGCCGCGAACCGGCGCAGCTCTCGATCCGCGTGCTCTCGAGCTTCCTGGGGCAGCTCCGCCGCCTCGATGCGTTCGCGAAGCTCGTCCGCCTCTCGCTCTCCCGCATCGCTCTCTCCGATCTCCGCCTCGATGTCGCGCATGCGGCGGCGAAGCAGCCGCTCTCGGTGCTTCGGGTCCATCTCGTCGGCGCCGGCCTCGTCCTCGAGGGTTCGCTGCGCCTCGGCGATGGTGATCTCGCGCTCCAGATGCCGGGCGACGCGCCGGAGGCGGTTCGCGGGACTCGCCTCCGCGAGCAGCTCCACCCGCTCGTCGGGAGGGAGGACGATGTTCGAGGCGACCAGGTCTGCCAGCAGACCGGGACTGGGGAGCTGCGAGACGATCCCCTTCCACTCGTCGGGATAGTCGCGTCGCAAGTCGATGACCCGATGGGCCAGCTCGATGACCTGCTGGCGGATCGCCTCTACCTCGGCGGGATCCTCCCCCGGCTCGATCAGCGGATCGACGTGGACCATCAGAGCCGCCCCGGCGCTCTCGACCAGTCGGACGCGGGTCCGCACCAGCCCCATGACGATGGCCTGCTTCCCCTCGCGGCGCGCATCTACGATCCGCAGGATCCGCGTGATGCAGGCGACGGGATGGAGGTCCTCGAGGCCGGGGTTCTCGGTGGTCGGATCCTTCTGGGTCGCCACCACCAGGAAGCCGCCCTGTCCGGCGTGTTCCAGCGCGGCCAGGGAGGCGCGGCGGCCGATCACCAGCGGGACGTTCATCCCGGGAAAGACCACCGCATCGCGTACCGGCAGCACCGGGAGAATCACCGGGATTTCGAGTCCCTCCTCGCCCGCCACCGAGATCCATTGCTTCTCGCGTTCAGACACAAATCCCCCGGGTTCCCCGAAACCTAGGCTCGGCGGTCACCCGGTCAAGGTGGTGGGTGGGTGAAAGACTGAGGAGGGGGTGTTGGTGCCCGGAACTGGAATCGAACCAGCACGGCCTTGCGGCCACATGGTCCTGAACCATGCGCGTCTACCAATTCCGCCACCCGGGCAACGGGGCGAGACTAAGGAGGAGTGGGGCGTCCGTCAACGGATTGTCCCCGTGGGGGGCTCCTGGGCGGGGGGTGCCTGATCGATGCTCTCGATCTCCGCGGCGAGGCGTTCCCACTCGGCGTAGAGCTCCTCGATGGTCTCGCGGAGCGCCGCTCGTTCGCTCTCGAGGCTCCGGACCCGTTCGGCGTCGCGATAGATCTCCGGATCGCCGAGCTTCCATCCCAGCGCTTCCACCGCGCTCTCCTGCTCCAGGATCGCCGCCTCGATCGCTTGCACCCGCCGCTCCGCCTTCTCCCGCGCCTTGCGTCGCTCGCGCTCCAGCCGGCGCCGCTCCTTGTGGGAGAGGGGGGCGTCCTCTTCGGTCGGCCGCGTCTCCATCGACTCGGGACTGCCGGCCTTCTGAACTTCGCTCGGCTTCGCCTCGCTGCGCGCGCCTTCGGCGCTTGCGGCCTGGTGCCGGCCGTGGCCCGGCAACGCCCCGCGGCTCTCCGGCGCCCGGGCCCGCTCCTCGGATTTCCGCAGGTAGTCGTCGTAGTTGCCGAGAAACTCGCGCAGCCGTCCGGATCGGACCTCGATGACGCGGTTGGCGAGCGCATTGATGAAGGATCGGTCGTGGGTGATCAGAACCAGCGTTCCCTGGTACTGCTGGAGCGCCTGCTCCAGGACCTCGCAGGCCTCCACGTCCAGGTGGTTGGTGGGCTCGTCGAGCACCAGCAGGTTGGAGGGCCGGAGCAGCATCTTGGCGAGGGCCAGACGCGCCTTCTCTCCACCCGAGAGCACCGCGACCTTCTTCTCGACGTCCTCCCCGGAGAACAGGAAAGCCCCCAGGTGGCTGCGCAGGCGGGGATAATCATCGGTGGCCGCGATGCTCCCGAGCTCTTTCAGGACGGTGCGACTCTCCGTCAGCGCCTCGACCTGGTGCTGGGCGTAGAAGGCGGCCTCGACCCGGTGCCCCGGCGTTCGTCGCCCCGCGTCGACGGGCAACACGCCGGCCAGGATCCTGAGCAGGGTCGACTTTCCGGCGCCGTTCGGCCCCACCAGCGCCACCCGGTCACCGCGCGCGATCCGAAGATCGATCCCCTCGTAGACCCGGGTTTCCCCGTAGCTCTTGAAGACGCTTTCGAGCTCCATGACGATCGCTCCGGACCGGGCGGGTGCCGGGATCCGAAACCGGATCCTACGGCGCGAGCGGGGCTCGACTTCGACCCGCTCGATCTTGTCGAGGGCCTTCACCCGACTTTGGACCTGCCGCGCCTTGGTCGCCTTGGCTCGGAATCGCTCGATGAAGCGCTCGGCTGCGGCAATCTTCTGGTCCTGGGTGCGCTTCCTGGCGAGGAGCTCCTCCCGTCGCGCCTCGCGCTCGGCGAGGTAGCGGTCGTAGCCCCCCTGGTAGAGGGTGAAGCGCCCGCCTTCGAGCTCGGCGACCCGGTCGACATGGCGGCGCAAGAAGGTGCGATCGTGGGAGATCACGATCGCGCCGCCCGCGAACTCCGCCAGGGTCTCCTCGAACCACTGGATCGAGGGCAGGTCGAGGTGATTGGTGGGCTCGTCCAGCAGCAGGACGTCGGGATCCGAGAGCAGCAGCTTCGCCAGCTCCACCCGCATCAGCCAACCGCCGCTGAAGGTGCAAAGCGCGCGACTCCTGTCTTCGGGTTCGAAGCCGAGGCCGGCGAGCACCCGCTCGACGCGTGCCTCCCGTTCGAATCCGCCTTCGTGGCTGAAGCTCCCGTGGACGCGGTCGTAGCGCTCCGCGACGGATCGGGGAATCTCGCTCCCTTCGCGGCCGAGGCGCGCCATCTGCTCCTCGAGCAGACGGAGCTCGCGCTCGAGGTCGTCGAGACGCTGGAGCGCGGATGCCGCTTCTTCGCGGACGGTGTGCCGCTTGGTGGGATCGATCTCCTGGCAGAGCGTGCCGACGCGCACGCCGCGCGCCGTGCTTCGGCGGCCGGCATCCTGGGAGTCGTCGCCGGCGGCGATGCCGAGGAGGGTGGACTTGCCCGTGCCATTGGGCCCCACCAGGCCCACGCGATCTCCGGCGCTGATGGTGAGGTCGACGCCGGAGAAGAGCGCGCGATCCCCGAAGCTCTTCGAGATTCCCTCGAGCCGCAGCAGCATGGGGGAGAATCTAGCCCGCATTGCTCGCCCGCTCGCCCTCCGAGTTCAACTCCCAGGCCGAATCGACCGATGAACGAGAAGGAGGCGCGGAACGGGCGGAAGGCGAATGGACACCGACATGCTGATGGAGGCCGGCGAGAGAGGCATCCACCTCCTCTTCGAGACCGAGACGATCACCGAGGCGTTCCGTCAGGACGCGGATCGCCTTCGCGAGGCGCTCACCGATCGAACCGAAGAGATCCACTTCGTGGTCCGCCACCTCGTCAAGCTCCGCGATGCCAACACGGCTCGGGAGTACATCGCCGGCCTGCCGCCCGCGCTCCGACACATCCTGGTTCTGCTGTACTTCGAGCTTCTCGACAGCCGGCTCCGCCACCGCCCGACTTTCCATTGACCCGCATCCGCCGGTCGCTCAGTGGGTGGCGTCTCCGTGGTCGCGCTCCGCGCGCGCTCGCTCGATGAGCTCATCCACCGAGAACTGCAGCGGGACGCGAACTCGACCGCCACGTCGACTGCGGAAGATCAGGTGTCCGTGCTCGCGAGCGTGATCGAAGAGGTCCCGGAGCAGGGCGACGTCGCGTCGGCAGTACTTCTCGATCTCATCGACGCGCCCCTCCTTCCACCACGCCAGGGCCTGGAGCCCATCGGCGCTCTTGGACTCCCCGAGGGTCTCCTCGCCGAGATGCGCGAGCGAGATGCGGAAGCCGAGGCGAGCGTGGATCTCGTCGAGGACGTCGAAGGTGGGGAGAGAGGACAGATCGAAGTCCGTGTAGCCCCGGAGGACCCGGTAGTCGAAGCGGCGCACGTTGAAGCCGATCACCAGATCGGCGCTCGCCAGGCGCTCGAGCAGGCGCTCCACGTCGGCCTCGAAGAAGGTCGTGAAGCGCTGCTCCAGGCTGTCGTGGATCACCGCCAGCGAGATGCGCATCAGATGGGCGTTGTGCCAGCCTCCGACCTCCTCGGCGCTGCGCTGGGTCTCGAGGTCGAAGACCAGGAGGCGAGGGGGCGGAGGCGAAGCCCCGGCCTCCGGCTCGCGGGCCGTGGCGAGCGGACGGGGCGCTACCGAGGCGGCCTCCAGGGTGGGGAGCTCGCGCTGTCCCGTCAGGAGCTCGAGAACCCGCAGCGCCGCCTCCTTGTCGATGGGGCGGTTCCCGCTGCCGCACTTCGGCGAGTGCACGCAGGAGGGGCATCCCTCTTCACAGGAGCAGTCGCGAATCAGCTCCAGGGTGGTCTCGAGGAGGGTCTCGACGCGCTCGAAGACGCTCGGCGCCAGTCCGACGCCACCCGCGTGCTGGTCGTAGAAGAAGACCGCGGCCCGACCGAGCTGGGGATGCCGGACGTAGGAGATGCCCGCCACGTCGTGCCGGTCACAGAGGGCGAAGAGGGGAAAGAGGGACAGGGCCGCGTGCTCGACCGCGTGGATCCCGCCCATCACGTGGCGTCCCGCCGCCTGGATCGCCGCGGGGATCTCGTCCGGCATCTCCATCCAGATCGAGGTGGTCTCGAAGGAGGTAGGCGGCAGATCCAGCGTCTCGGTCGCGAGCAGGTCCTGACCGCGCACCCGGCGCCGCTCGTAGCCGGTGATGCGCGTCGTCACCTTCACCCGCCCCTGCACCAGGCGGAAGTTCCCACCGGGACGGGCGCGCTCTCGGGAGAGGATCTCGGTCTCCTTCTCCTTCTGCGCCCGCGTGTAGTAGGCGGCCTCCACCGGCTCGACGGAGACGATCCGCTCGTCCCTGTCGAGCTTCGTCACCAGGTACTGACGGCCGTGATGCAGGTAGATGGCGCCCTCGTGACACTCCTCGAAGACGTTCGCGGCACCGATCGAGCCGACGATCCAGGGCTTGGAATCCCGGGATCCGCCGGCCTCGATGGTGTAGCTCGAGCCGGTCGAGCGCAGGTTCACCTCGCGGTGGGGATTGCGCCGTGACGCGAACCACTCGCTCCCCGCTTCGCTGCGAAGGAGCTTCCCCTCCTGCTCCAGGCGCTCGAGACTGGCCTGCTGCGCGTCGCCGGAAAGCCAGGGCTCCTTCTCGCGCAGCGGGAGCTCGGCGGCGGCGCAGGGAAGGTGGGCTCGGGTCACCTCGGGGTTGTTCGGGTCGAGCACGGCGTGCTCGAAGCCCTGGTCGAAGAACACCCGGGGATGGTGGACCAGGTACTGATCCAGGGCGTCGGGCTGCGCGATCATTGCGATCAACGCTTCGCGGCTGCGCCCGACCCGTCCCGCGCGCTGCCAGGTGGCGATCTGGCTGCCCGGATATCCCACCAGCAGACACACGTCCAGCCCTCCGACGTCGATACCCATCTCCAGGGCCGAGGTGGAGATCACTCCGAGGAGATCTCCCCGGAAGAGCCTGCGCTCGATCTCCCGGCGCTCCTCGGGAAGGAAGCCGGCCCGATAGGAGCTGACGGCCGGGGCGATGGACGGATCGGCCTCGATGACCCAGGTGTGCATCAGCTCGGTGATGCGCCGGGCCTTGGTGAAGGCGATGGTGCGGAGACCAGCGCGCACCGCCATCCGGAACAGGCGCGCTGCGGTGGTATAGGGTGAGCCTCGGGGATTCACGAGCAGCACGTGACGCTCGGTGCGCGCCGCGCCATCGCTGGAGACGACCTGGAGCTCTCGTCCGGTCAGGTTGCCGGCCAGCTCCCCCGGGTTCGCCACCGTCGCCGACGCGCAGATGATCTGCGCTCGGGCGCCGTGGTAGGCGGCGACGCGGTCGAGGCGGCGGAGGACCTGAGCGACCTGGGAGCCGAAAACGCCGCGATAGGTGTGAAGCTCGTCGATGACCACCAGAAAGAGGCCGCGAAAGAAGCGCTCCCAGCTCGCGTGGTGGGGAAGGATCCCCATGTGAAGCATGTCGGGCGTGGTGATCAGAATGTTGGGAGGCGACGCGCGGATCTTCCGGCGCCGGGAGGCCGGCGTGTCGCCGTCGTAGATCGCTACGGCGGGGAGCGCCCTCGCGGACCTCTCGGCGGACGCCAGCGAGGCGATGTCTTCCTCGAGTCCCTTCCGCTGATCCTGCTCCAGCGCCTTCAGCGGAAAGAGATAGAGCGCCCGCGCATCGGGATCGGCGAGGGATCGGGCGAGGGTGGGCAGGTTGTAGACCAGGGACTTCCCGCTGGCGGCGGGAGTGGCGAGGACCACGTCGTTCCCCCTGCCGAGGAGCTCGAGGGCCTTGGCCTGGTGGCTGTAGAGCGCCTCGATTCCGCGGCCGCGCAACACCGGCTCCAGGGGAGTGAGATCGAAGTCCTCGGGTGCGGCGACGCGGGAGTCCCTTCTGGGAAGGATCTCGTGGTGACGGATCGCTTCCCCGAGATCCCGATCCTCGCGGATCCGCTCCAGCAATCTGTGGATGCGCGACACCGGCTCGAATCTCCGTCCGCAATCCGGATCGGGGAGGGCCGTCCGGTGAGGCCTCGATCGGCCCCTTTCCACTCGAGGTGCACTGGTGGATGGGGGACCTGCAGAGTATCGCCTGGACGGACCCTCCTTCAAGCGCCGCGCAAAGGATCAGCGAAGAGGGAGTCGGCCGCGGCTCATTCGGCAAGTGGGTCAGCGATCTCGGTGGGGATCGAGCGCCACGATCGGGAAGCCGCCCGGATCCGTCCAGGTCTCGCGGAACCAGTAGTAGCGCCAGAGCTGGTGGAGGGTGCGGCCGAGCAGAGCCAGGTTCCGGTCGGGCTCCACCCCCTCCGGTGGCCACCAGTGCTCCTCCTCGGGCCAGGGCGCCCACCAGTGATCGCGCAGGGAGCCGTCGAGGCGAACGAAGTGAGCGGCTTGTTCGCCCTCGAGGATCGGCGCCAGGGCCGGAGGGGTGCCGATCACCAGGTCGACGTCGGCGACCACCCCCAGGAGCGGTGGCTCGGCCGGCACCACCTGGTAGTGCTCATTCCGGAAGTACCACACGCCCGGCCAGCCCGGGTCGCCGGCCAGGACGACGCGGCGCTCGCGCAGCGGCACGGAGCTGTCCGGTTGACTCCATCGGGCCACGGAGCTCCGCGCGAGCTCGTCGAAGAACGGAGTGGTGTGGTTGTAGGCGAGCCGCTCACGGGGATCCGCGGCGCGCGGCCCGATCAGGGGGACGTCGCTCCGCAGCGCGACTGCCGCAGCGAGTGCCACGAGGAGGACGGCGGCCACCCGAGCGCGCGGGCGGAGCGATTCGAGCGCCGGCGCCCACAGCCAGCCCAGCGTGAGGTAGAGCGGCAGGACGATGTGCACGCCCAGCCAGGGGACCTTCTCGCCGGCGACCGAGTACTGGAAGAGAGAGCAGGCGGCCCACCAGCCCGCCCAGGCGGCGAGTGGCCGACGGTCGCCGAGGGAGAGGAACGACCAGGCCAGGAGCGGCGCGATCGCGAATCCGAGCACGAGCATCGAGGCGTCGGGTCCCAGATGCAGCCAGCCCTGGGCGGCCCCGAGCCAGGCTGGCGGCTTCGGGAGTGCGATCGCGCGCCAAACGCCCCAGACGGCCAGCCAGAGCGCGAGCGTCCCCAGATAGGTCCAGGCCCGGCGCCGTGCGCTCCGCGCATCGCGCACCAGTCCCGCAAACAGCAAGAGCAGCAGCGGGAGCTCGTAGGTGAGCAGAATCGGCAGGTGGTAGTGAAGCGCGCCGGCGATGCGCTGCTCGCGCTGCTGGCCCTCCCAGTACTCCCAGCTCGCCAAGGCGTTCCGCCAGGAATCGCCCATCAGGTGGGCGAGCACGCGCGCCTTCTGCATCCCCGTGAGTGATTCTCCGGCGGCACCCAGCGGTCCCTGGGGCGCGGCCTCGGCTCCCACCACCGCCTCGATCGCCGCCTGGTGGCGATCGGCCGGCAGCGCCGCGCCGAGCACCGCCGCGACGGCGAGCACCCCCATCGCGAGGCCGACGATCCAGGCCGCCGGGTTGCGCGCGCGGGGGGGCCGCGGCGGAACGCCAGCGCGCCGCGGCTCCGCTCCCTCGGTTCGGTCGCGCCAGGCGCGCGAGGCGGCCCAGACGGCGGCGAAGGTCAGGGCGGCGGTATAGAGGAAGAGCGCGTTCTCCTTCACCGCCAGGAGCGAGACCGAGAACAGCGCGCCCAGCACGGCCCCGAGCGCACGCCCGCGCCGCTGGGAGAGTCCCCACACCACGCCCGCCATCCCGATCAGAGCCAAGGCGCTCATGAACATCTCGTTTCGCACGAAGCGGCTGAAGTAGAGCAGCATCGGCGAGGTGAAGAGCAGCGGCGCCAGCCACCAGCGGGTGCGCGGGGGCGCGAGCGCGAGCAGCAGGCCCAGCGCGATCAGCGAGCATACGGCGATGAAGGCGCGCCCCACCGAGATCGTGTCGTCGAAGATGGAGAAGACGGTGCCCAGCGAGAGGATCAGCGCTGGACCGTGCAGCATCGGTTCGTGGGCGTAGTGGCCCCGATCGCGGAAGACCATCCCGTAGAACGAGAAGAGGCTCTCGTCGTGGATGATGGGCCGCGTCTCCAGCAGCACGAAGCGGGGCACGACGGCGAGAGCGAGTAGTCCCGCGGCTGCCAGCGCCGGTGCGCAGCGCCGCATCCACCTCCTGGCTCCAACGGGATTCACGGCGTGTCACCCGTCCGGAAGTCGAACAGGAACACGCGGGGGCCTTCGGGCGGGAACGCGGCCGCCACCGGCGCTGCGGCTCGCAGCCGCTCGAGCACGGTCTCGCCCTCCGCGGCGTAGCGCTCCCGCTCGACGATGCCGTAGAGCACCCAGTCG
The DNA here is from genome assembly GCA_964615365.1 of uncultured Spirochaetales bacterium. Taxonomy (GTDB): domain Bacteria; phylum Myxococcota_A; class UBA9160; order UBA9160; family UBA6930; genus CAVXZE01. The sequence goes on along the minus strand of CAZTOU010000055.1, from coordinate 3,848 downwards.
ACGCCGAGCTCGGCAGCGGCAGCGCGCATGAGGTCGGGGGAGGCGGCCCGGTACAGAGCGTCGACGGCCCGCTCGCGCTCGGCCGCGAGCTGGTGACCGCGCAGGCCGCGCCACTGTCCCTCGTGGTGGGCCCAGCCGAGAGGGATCGGTCGCCCCGCGAGGCTCGCGACTCGTCCGGCGTAGGCATAGGCGCCGCCGCCGATTCCCTCGGCCACGATCCCGCCGGGAGGTACGCCGCGGCGAATCCACTCGAGCACCGGGGCCTCCTCCGACCAGGGTGGCCGGTGAGCCAGGAAGGCGACCGCGTCCAGGGTGGGGTGGCGGGGCGGGTGGTCGCCGCGCCGCGCTGCCAGCACCCGCGCCGGCACGGCGCAGACCGGATACACCAGCGCGGCGGAGAGCGCGAACAGCAGGCCGGCGCGCAGCGCCGGGCGGAGCCGCGTGCAGGGGAGCTGCCAGAGCGCGCGCGCCGCCGCGAAGGCACCGACACCGAACAGCGTCCAGATCGGGTAGGAGAGCTTGAAGTACGAGTTGTAGCGCTGGTACTCGCCCGCGTAGGCGTCGTCCACGAAGACGATCTCGAGGCCCAGCAGGACGCTACAGCCGGCGATCAGGACGAGCCCCTGCGCATGGGAGAGGGGCGCACCGGCGACTGCGGTGAGGCCGACCACCCAGCAGATCGCCGCGAGCCAGACGGCGGGACCGACCCAGTCCGGCGCGAGCGCGACGGCCAGCGCGAGGACGCTCCAGCCGGCCAGAGTCCAGGCGAAGCAGCCGCGCCGGGGAGCGCGCGCGGCGCATACCGCGCCCGCGAGCGCGAGTACGGCGAGCGGTAGCCCCCACATGGAGAAGAGCTGGCGCAACGACGAGCGAAGCTCGCCGGGAAGCCAGGCCAGGGGAAGGCTCGCTCCCTCCGCCGCAGAAAGCGGCTGGGCGCCACTCCCCAACAGCAGTCGCGCACCCAGCGCCACGGCGACGCCGAGGAGCGCGGTGAGGGCGGCCACGGCCACTCCCGCGCGCCAGCCTCGAGTCGCCGCCCACAGCAGGAGCAGCCCCGCTCCCAGGGCCAGCAGCGGTACGTTCCACAGGTTCGCGCAGCCTGCCGCCAGCCCGAACGCGATCCAGAGCAGCGCTGCGATTCCGGCTCCGCTCATGCTCCGAGGAGATTCGAGCAGGCGTGGAGCCGCCAGGCAGAGCGCCAGCCAGCCGAGCAGCCACGGCAGCGCCAGGTGGTGTGCATGGAAGTCGCCCAGGATCGCCGAGAAGGCCGGGAACTCGCTGATCACGCTGTCGGCGATGGCGCGCGAAGGCTGCCAGAAGTCGTAGGCGACCCACGCGTAGCCCGCCGTCGAGCTCTGCCAGGTGCGCAGCCACTCTCCCACCGCGCTCGGGTTCCCGCCCCACCCCACGGCCACTCCGCACACCGCCGCCCAGCCCAACGGCAGGCGGAGGCTGCGCGCCAGCACGAAGGCGCCCTCGAAGACCTGGGTGACGGCGCGCGCGAAGGCGAGGTTCAGCGCGAGTGCCGCCGGGAAGCCGCCGACGCGCCCGAGCCAGGCCCAGTGGAAGTGGCCCCAGTAGTAGTAGGAGACGGAATGTCCGGCGAGCCAGTAGTCCTCGGGAGGCAGTCCCGGCGCGTACCAGCTCGACCAGAACAGCATCATGTTCATGAACTTCTCGGCGGCAGAGGAATCGATCGGGTACGTGGTCATCTCCGGCACCCAGCGTCGGAACGCGACGAAGCCCAGCAGGAGGACGAGGGTGAGACCGTCGAGGGCGAGCTGCGCACCCAGGTGCGAGCCGCCGGTGGAGTCGCGGTAGGCGAGGATCCGGCCGAACGAGACCCCGCGCCGGGCCGCGCGGAGTGCGGCCAGACCGCCCAGCGCGAGCCAGACGAGCACCGCCCCGCGGCCCAGGGCGGCTTCCCACAGATGTCCGAGGCCCCACACACCGAGGGCCAGGAGCAGCGGGCCCCCGAGTCGCCCCAGCACCCGCCTCACGTCGGCCGGCAGGCCACTCTCCGCCACGAGTGCGCGCAGCGGCAGGCTCAGGAGCTCGCACCAGAGGAGGAAGAGAGACGCGAGCAGGAAGTCCATGGGATGCCGTCCCCCACCCCCGTTCGACAGGCAGGGGGGCGGAGGGTAGCACCCCGCCGGGTCTGGACGGCAGGTCTACTCGCCAGACCCCTCAGTCGCGGGGGCGCGCCTGTCGCCCCAGGAAGAGGCGCGCCAGCGTACGCACCTCATCGTCCGGGTGGAAGGCGGCGACGCGTTCGAGAGCGGCGCGGCCCGCGGGGCCGGCCAGCGCCAGCGCTGCGAGGGGTGTCTTCACCTCCTCCAGCGTGCGACGCTCGACCAGCCTCTCGAGCGTGGGTACGGCGGCTGCGCCGAGGCTGGCCAGCCCCCGGACTGCCGCCTCGCGCACCCGTGCATCGGGGTCGAAGAGTGCCGCGCTCACCGGCCCCACCGCGGCCTGCCCTTCGCTGGCGAGCAGCGTATCGACGACGGCCGCCCGCACCTCCGGATCCCGATCCGTGCGCAGCAGAGCGGAAAGGCGGTGCATGGAGGGCGTCGCCGGCGCGTTTCGCACACCCACCGCTCGCAGCGCGGGATTCTCGGAGTCGAGGAGTGTCGCCACCTGCGCGGGGGGCAGCCCCCCGTCCAGCGTGGCGAGGGCTGCGAGCGCTCGGGGCTCCAGGGGCGAGCCCTCGGCGGCGTGGGGCGCGACGGCACTCCGGAGGCTCTGCAGCTGCCGCTCCGCGATCAGACTGAGAATCCCCTGCCGCAGCGGCAGAGGACGCCCCGGGTCGGCCAGTGTGCGCGTCAGCACCTCGCGCGTGTGTGGCGAGACCTCGGAGTCGAGGGCGGGCAGCTGGCGGAGTCTCGCGAGGGCCGCCCTTCCGAGGGGCGGCTGGGCCCGCGAGACCATCTCGGCCAGGCTCTCGATGCCTCGCGTCCGCGAGCGCTGCTCGGGTGAGAGTGCGAGGAAGGAGGCGAGGGTTTCGACGCTGGCCGGGTCCGGTGCGCGCAGGAAGGCCTCGCCGCGAGCGGCCACCGCCAGGGCGTCGCGATTCGGAAAGCGCTGGCCCCACAGCGAGGCGCCCGGAAGCGGGGCGAGCGCCACCAGGATGCGATCCCCGTCGCGAAAGCGCGCGGGGCGTCCCCGCGAGAGCTCCTCCCAGGCGATGCGCACCGTAGACCCCGGGGCGAGGTCGCCGGCCAGCGCGCGCTCCACGCGCAGGCGGGCCGACCAGCCGTGCAGGTCCACGTGCCCGGGCTCCTCGACGATCCCGAGCGCGGTGGCGTCGGCGGTCTCAGCCGCCGCCAGCAGCGGCTCGCCTCCCGGGGCGGGGACGCCCGCCCCGACCGCCGCCGCGAGCGCGAAGGCGAGGGCTCCCGCCAGCCAAGGGGCGGCCCGGATCAGGGGCAATCCACCGCGCCGCAGCGTCCGGCGCAGCCGGGCGGGTCGAACTGCGCGTTGCCGTCGATGTCCACGTAGAGCGCGTTGGTGAAGCCGAGTGCGCGGGTGCCGTTCTCCGTGGCGGTGTTGTCGAGCAGCGCGGTGAGGTCGGGGTTCTCGGCGGAACTCAGGCTGTAGGGGAAGACCGGGAACATGGGGGGCGATCCGGTCGCGCCCTGTGTCCCCCTCGCGAATACCGCGACCCAGGTGTCCTCGGCGAGCGTCAAGCTCATCGTGTGGTGCGTCTCCAGGCGCTGGCCGCCGTTCGGGAGGTTCACCGTGCTCACCGTGAAGTCGGTCCCGGCGGTGAGCGTCTGGTCCGCGATCCCGCCGAACAGCACCGGAACGCCCTCGTTGTAGGACGCGACGCAGGTCTGCGCGTTGGTGTA
>CAZTOU010000054.1:0-37603 GCA_964615365.1 uncultured Spirochaetales bacterium | reverse complement strand
CGCCCCGCGCTTCGGGGTCCTGGCGGCGACCTTCCGCGACGAGACCGCCGCCACCGAGTCGCTCGGCGAGCTGATCGACGCGGGCTACGACGGCACGCTGATCTCGGAGAAGCGGGACGGGATCGTCCTCTACCAGGTCCGCATCGGCCCCTACCCCGGCATCGAGAGCGCACAGGAGGCGGCCGGGGTGATCCGCGAGGCCTTCGGCCTCGCCCCCACCCTGGTCGTGGAGACGGAGAGCGAGTGAGCTCCGAGACGACCGACGCGCTCGCGACACCCGGCGGGATGTACCGCGGGCTTCGCGAGCTTCTGCTGCGGGAGACCCGCTTGAGCCTCGAGCAGCTCGAGGAGGCGATTCGCCGCCGGCAGGAGAGCGGGAGGCCGCTCCTCGACGTGATCGTCGAGCTCGGCCACCTGAACGAGGAGGAGGTCCTCGAGGTGGTGGGCAAGCAGCTCGGCCTTCCGGTGCGGTCGGGAATCGAGATCGAGGAGATCGACGAAGCCCTGGTGGAGCGCATCCCCATCGCCTTCGCCAAGAGCCACGGACTCCTGCCGATCGAGCGCTCGCCCGGGGACGCGATCCGCGTGCTGGTCTCGGATCCCTTCGACACCGCCTGCCTGGACGATCTCCGCCTGCTGTTCGACGGGGCGAGGATCGAGACCGAGCTGGCCAGTCGCCGGGTCATCCTCGGCACCATCAACCAGGTCTACGATCGCGGCACCCACTCGATCGACGACATCGTGGAGGACGCCACCGACGACTTCACCGCCCTCGCCGAGGAGATCAGCGCCGAGCCCCAGGACCTGCTCGATTCCGACGACGACGCGCCGATCATCCGGCTGGTCGACTCGCTTCTCCAGCGGGCGGTGAAGGAGCGCGCCAGCGACGTCCACCTGGAGCCCTTCGAGAGGGAGATCCGGGTCCGCTTCCGCGTCGACGACATCCTCTACGAGCCGGTGAGCCCGCTGCCGAAGGCGCTGCTCCCGAGCGTGGCCTCGCGGGTCAAGATCCTGGGCGGGCTCAACATCGCCGAGAAGCGGCTGCCCCAGGACGGGCGCATCCAGCTCAAGATCGCCGGACGCGACTACGACGTCCGCCTCTCCACGGTCCCGGTCGCCCACGGCGAACGCCTGGTGATGCGCCTGCTCCCCCGCACCACCGAGATGCTGAACCTGGAACGCCTCGGCTTCAACGAGGCCCACCTCGCCATCTGGGAGCGGCTGATCCGGCGGCCCAACGGGATCGTGCTGGTGACCGGCCCCACCGGCAGCGGCAAGACGACCACCCTCTACGGAGCCCTCGCGCGAATCAACCGCTCGGACCGCAACATCATCACCATCGACGATCCGGTGGAGATCCAGCTCCCCGGCGTCGGACAGATCGAGGTGAGCCCGAAGATCGGGCTGACCTTCGCCAGCGCCCTGCGCTCGGTGCTGCGCCAGGATCCCAACGTGATCCTGGTGGGCGAGATCCGCGACCTGGAGACCGCCGAGATCGCCATCCAGGCCTCGCTCACCGGCCACCTGGTGTTCTCGACGCTCCACACCAACGACGCGCCGAGCGCGATCACCCGCATGGTCGACATGGGGGTGGAGGCCTACCTGGTCGCCTCCTCCCTGGTGGCGGTGCTCGCGCAGCGTCTGCTCCGCGTGCTCTGCAAGGAGTGCCGCGAGGCCTACTCCCCGAGCGCCGAGGCGCTGGCCGAGATCGGCATCAAGTCTCCGGGCCAGGCGACCCTCTACCGCGCGGTGGGCTGTGGGCAGTGTCACCACACCGGCTACCGGGGCCGGGTGGGGATCTTCGAGCTGATGCTCGTGGACGACGCCGTTCGGAATCTGGTCACCCAGAGCACCGACGCGAAGAGCATCAAGCGGACGGCGGTCCAGCGGGGCATGAACACCCTCCGCGCCGATGGCGCGCAGAAGGTCCTCGACGGCGTGACGTCGATCGAGGAGGTGCTGCGCGCCACCGAGGAGGAGGGTGTGGTCGCCCAGATCTGACCTGTGCCCGTTTTCAGCTACAAAGGCGTGAGCGAGGCGGGAAAGGCGATCCGCGGCTTCGTCGATGCGGAGAACGATCGGAGCGCCCGGGCCAAGCTCCGCCGCGACGGCGTCTTCCTGACCGACCTCTCCGTCACCACCGGGAGCGAGGCGCGCCGCTCCGACGCCCCCCCGCGGCGCTTCTCCTTCGACATGCTGCGGCGGGTCGGGGGCACCGATCTGGCCATCGCCACCCGGCAGCTCGCCACGCTGATCGGCGCGGGCATTCCCCTGGTGGAGGCCCTCGGCGCGCTCACCGAGCAGGTCGAGAGCCCCCGGCTCAAGGGCGCGATCTCGCAGATCCGCGAACGCGTCAACGAAGGCGCCTCGCTGGCCGACGCCCTCTCGATGACCTCGCTGTTCGGCGACCTCTACGTGAGCATGGTGCGGGCCGGCGAGGCCGGCGGCGCGCTCGAGCAGGTCCTGGAGCGGCTCGCCGACTACCTCGAGAGCGAGGTGCGCACCCGCAACAAGGTGGTGTCGATCATGATCTACCCGGCGATCATGTTCGCGGTGGCGATCGGCGTGGTGGTGGTCCTGGTCACCGTCGTGCTCCCCCAGATCACCCAGCTTCTCGACAGCCTGAACCGCCCCCTCCCCATCTACACCGTCGCGATCATCGGGCTCTCGAACCTGCTGCGCGACTACTGGTGGGTCCTCGGGCTGTTCGCGGCGGTCGCCGTGGTCGCCTTCCGGGCCACGGTGCGCACCGAGCGGGGCCGCACCGCCGTCGACGGCGTGAAGCTGCGCCTGCCGGTCTTCGGAAAGGTCGTCCGGCAGCTCGCCCTGGCCCGGTTCACCCGAACCCTCTCGACGCTCCTCGCCGGGGGCATCCCGATCGTCCGGGCGCTGGACATCTCCAAGCACGTCGCCAACAACACCGTCCTCGGCGGCGCGGTGGACAAGGCGCGGGAGGCCATCACCGAGGGGGCTTCGATCGCCGCCCCGCTCCGGAGGAGTGGATACTTTCCACCGCTGGTGACCCACATGGTGGAGGTGGGAGAGCGCAGCGGAGAGCTCGAGGCGATGCTCGCCAAGGTCGCCGACACCTACGACGAGCAGGTGGAGAACAGCGTCAGCCGCATGACGGCTCTGCTCGAGCCGGTGCTGATTCTCATCATGGTGGGACTGGTCCTGGGCATCATCCTCGCCACCCTCGTCCCCCTTCTCGAGATCACCAGCGCCATCCAATGAGAGGAAATGAGAGGAGAGAGGCAGATGCATCCCCGGCACATCCTCGCTGACCGAGCGAAGCATCGGGACCAGCCCGCGGCGCGCGCGGTCGGGAACGGACCGCGGAGGGCGAGCTCGCGCCAGGACGCCTTCACGCTGATCGAGATCATGGCGGTGGTGCTGATCATGGGCTTCCTGGCGGGGATCGTCGGCGTGGCGGTCGTCGCGCAGATCGACAAGGCCCGGGTGACCACGACCCGGACGCAGATCAAGCAGCTCGAGGCCGCCCTCACCTTCTTCCAGATGGAGAACGGCTTCTTCCCCAACACGGATCAGGGCCTGCAGGCGCTGGTGGAGAAGCCCACCGCCGGGCGGGAGGCGCGCAGCTACCGGGAGGGCGGCTATCTCCAGGGAGGCGTGGTGCCCCTCGACGCCTGGCAGACCCCCTTCCTGTACCAGTCTCCGGGGCAGATGAACCGGGACTACGACATCTGGTCGCTGGGCGCCGACGCCGCGGCCGGGGGGACCGGAGTCGACGCCGACATCGGCAACTGGTCGGAGGCGAGCAACGCGGGGTGAGGCGAAGCGAGAGGGCGGCGCTCTGCCGGCTTTCTGCCGGCTTCACACTGATCGAGATGCTCGCGGTGGTGGCGATGATCGCCCTCGTGATCGGCGTCGCGCTGCCCAACTTCGGGGTGCGGAGCAAGCGCGCCATGGAGGACGAGGCCACGCGGCTCGCCGCCAGTCTCGAGTTCGCCCGCCAGCGCTCGGTGATGACGGGTGTCCCCCACCGGGTGGTGATCGACGTGGAGGCAGGCGACTACTGGCTCGAGTGGCTGGTGAGCGAAGCGCGGGCCCGGGGCGAGGAGGAGAGCGAGAAGCTCCCCGTCTACGAGGTCGGGGATCTCCGGGAGATCCCCCTGGCGCCCCCCGCGGCCGCCGAGCGGAGCTACCACGCGCTGCCGGGCGAGCTCGGCCGCAGCTCGGCGGTGCGCGAGTCCCTTCGCATCGACGGGGTCGAGACCGCGGGCGGCTTCCTCGAGCGGGGTCGGGTCCATCTCGTCTTCGAACGAGACGGCACCAGCGAGTCCTCCCGGATCCGGATCTCCGATCCGGACGGCCACGCCATCGGCATCGAGGTCGCCCCCTTCTCCGACACGGTGCGGATCCGCCATGAAGCGGGCTGACCGACTCCCGAGGGCTGGATTCACGCTGCTCGAGGTGATGGCCGCGGTGGCGGTGCTCGGGCTGGTCTACGTGGTGGTGGCGCGGGTCGCGATTCAGGGGCTCCTGATCGAGGGAGACGCCAGCCGGATGCTGCGGGCGTCGCTGCTCGCCGACCGGGCGCTGGCCGACCTGGAGCTCGAGATGGCCGGCGGGGCCGCGCCGCGGGTGGGCGAGACGGAGACCCAGGAGGAGGACTTCACCGTGGTCGTGGAGGTCCGTCCCTTCGACGTCGGCGGCATCCTTCCCGAGGAAGCCGAGGTCGACCCGCATTCGGCGTTCCCCCCATCCACCCTTCAGCTCCTCTCACCCACCGCGCGCGGGAACGTCCCGACCCTGCTCTCGATCGTCGCGCGGGTGTCGTGGGTCGAGGGGGTGAGCGAGCGGGAGGTCACCCGCACCAGCTTCGTCTTCGACGCCGAGGCCGCCGCCCCCATGCTCGAGGGGATCGCGGAGCTGGAGGAGGAGCCCGAGGGGGAGGAGACGCAATGAGACGCCGAAGCGGCTTCACCTTGATCGAGATGCTCGCGGTGGTCGGATTCACCGCGGTGCTGATGCTCTTCGCCGTCAACTTCTACATCGAGATCACGCGCGCCAGCGAGGCGGCGACGGCGCAGACCCGCGACGGCCGCCGCGCCACCGCGCTGCTGGATCGGATCGCCCGCGATCTCGAAGCGGCCGTCCTGGTGAAGAAGCCCGACGAGGTCGACCCCCTCTCCCACCCCTGGGTCTTCCTGGCCGAGGACCGCGACGGGACCGACGGAGCCGAGCGCCTCAAGTTCATGACCCGCAGCCGGATCTCCCGCTCGACTGCGATTCACGAATCGGACCTGGAGACGGTGTCCTACGTCCTCCGCGTGGGCGAGAGCGGAGCGCTCGAGCTGATCCGCTGGTCCTCTCCGCGACTCCCCGAGGAGCTGGACCGCAGCTTCCCGGAGGGAGACACCCCCGGCGCGGTGGTCTTCGCCGAGAACCTGGCCTCTTTCGGCGTCCGCTTCATGGACGACGCGAGCGAGTGGAAGAGCGAGTGGGACTCGTCGACCCTGATCGATACGAGCGAACTCCCCCTCGCCGCCGAGATCTCGGTGGCCGTCCTTCCCGAGAGCGAGAGCGACCCGATCGAGGAAGAAGAGCCGGAGGTCCAGGCGCGTCGGGTGCTGCTCCCGGTGCGCCCGCTCGACCTGCAGGCCCTCCTGGACGCCGGAGAGCGGGAGGAAGGAGCCGGCTGCACCACCGGCCCAACGGTGCGCGAGTGCGTCGAGGACAACGAGGCGTTCTTCGAGGAGCTCTTCGAAGCGCAGCCGGAGCTTCGAGCGAAGGCGGAGGAGGACGGCGACGAGTGCTTCTCGACACACGCCGGGAGCTTCGACATGGACGAGGAGTGCCCGTGAGGGGAGGCAGGCGCGCCGAGCGGGGAATGGTCCTGATCGCGGTGATCTTCTTCATCGCGCTCCTGGTCAGTGGCATCACCACCTTCCTGCGCCGCGCCACGCTGGACGGCATGATCGCGAAGAACCGGGATCTCGTGGCCCGCTCCGAGGCGCTGGCCCGGGGCGGCGTGCGACTCGCCACGGCGGTCCTGCTCCAGGACCGCGTCGACGAGGTGGCGATCGGGTTTCGCAGTGACAGCCGCAACGACCTCTGGGCGAGGATCGGGGAGGCGGAGATCGCGGTCGCGGACGGCGGCCTCATGCAGGTGCAGATCGAAGACGCCGGTTCGCGGCTCAACCTGAACGGGCTTCTGGACGCGGATGGCGCCGCCGGCCTCGACGCCGAGAGCTTCCTCACCGCCTTCCTCGACAAGGTGATCGAGGAGATGGCGGTCGCCGACGAGGAGAAGAACTACGACACCACGGAGCTGGCGCGAAGCCTGGTCGACTTCGTCGACGCGGACGACGTCGAGCCGCGCGGGGATCGGGAGGACGACTACTACCAGCTTCAGGACCCGCCCTATCGCGCCCCCAATCGACCCCTGCTCTCGGTGGACGAGCTCCGCCTGGTGGAGGGCTTCGACGTGACACTGGTGAACGCGCTGCGGCCCTACGTCACGGTGTTTCCCCTCGCCGGCGGCGGCATCAACCCCAACACCGCGCCCTCTCACGTCCTCGCCACCCTGTACCACGGAACCTCCGGCGACTACCGGCTCGCCGACGAGGAAACCGTCCGGCGGATCCTCAGGCTCCGAGAAGGCGCGATCCTCTGCGACGAGTCCGCCCAGAACCCCGCCTGCACGCCGATCCTCGAAGCCGGGCTGGAGGGGATCTATCCCAGTCCGAGCTACACGGCGGATGTCTTCGTGGTGCGCGCCGAGGCGCGCTACGGCCAGGTGCGACGTACCGTCGAGGCCGTCATCGACCGGGGCAACCCCGCCGAACCGCTGGTCCTCTCCTGGCGGGTGCGGTGATTTGGAGATAGACATCCCACCATGGCAAGACGAATCTTGGGACTCGACCTGGGAAGCCACGCGGTGAAGGCGGTGGAGTTCCGTCAGACCCTGCGCGGGGTGGAGGTCGCTCAGCTCCGGTCGCTGCCGCTCGATGATCCCTCGCCCGCCCTGGCCAGCGAGCTCCGCGACTTCATCCAGATGCACGACCTCCCAACCGAGCACGTGGTGGTGAGCCTGGCGGGTGACCGGGTCTCCACGCGACGCCTGTCCTTCCCCTTCCGGGACCGCCGAAAGATCGGTCCCGCGGTGCCCTTCGAGGTCGAATCCCAGGTGCCCTTCGACCTCGGCGATTTCTTCGTCGACTGGGAGATCATCAGCCAGGAGAAGGCGCGCACCGAGGTGACGGCGACCCTGGCGCCGCGCTCCGAGGTCGCGCTGCTCCTGGAGACGATCCGCGACGCCGGCATCAGTCCCCGAACCGTGGAGGCGGAGGGACTGGTGCTGACGAACCTGACCTCGATCTTCGAGCTCGAGGGAACCCGGCTTCTGGCGGACGTCGGACATCGCAAGACCACGCTTTGCCTGTGCGTGAACGGGCGGGCGGTCGCCGCGCGCACCGTCCCCACCGCCGGCCTCGCCATCACCGAGGCTCTGGCGAGGGAGCGCGGAATCGGAGAGGTGGAGGCGGAAGGAGTCAAGATCGCCGAGGGTATCTTCGGGGGCCCCGGGCGCACGGAATCTCCCGCCGGTATCGCCGTGGTGGACCAGCTCGCCCGGGAGATGGTGCGCAGCATCGGCTCCCTGGAGACCGCCACCGGAAGCGCCGAGGCTCCAATCCTCGGCGAGATCGTCCTGATGGGCGGCACCGCCCATCTGCACCGGCTCGACGACTTTCTCGCCGAGCGGACCGGTCTGGCCGTCCATCGCCTCGCCCTCCCACCGGCGGAGATGGGAGCCGCCCTGGTCGCCGGAGGAGATCCGGTCGTCTTCGCGCCCGCCATCGCCCTCGCCGTTCGCGGCAGCATGCGCGCGCGCACCCGGATGAACTTCCGCCAGGACGAGCTCGCCCGCCGGATCGACCTCCGCAAGATGGGTCGCGAGCTCCGCTGGACCGCCGGGCTCGCCGGCCTCGCGGTGGCGCTCGCCTGCGCCTCCGCGGTCGCGAGCTGGAGCCTGGAGTCGCGCCGGGCGGATCTGCTGGAGAAGCGGGCGGCTCGGCTGTACCAGGAGGCCTTTCCGGAAAGCGCGCCGCCCCCGAACGTTCTCGCGGCCATGCAGAAGGCGGTGCGAAGCACCGAGCAGCGGGCCGATACGCTGGGCATCTACCGGGGCAACCTCTCGGCCCTGCAGGTGCTGGCGGAGATCTCCTCCCTGGTGCCGCCGGAGCTCGACGTCATCTTCGAGGAGCTCTCCATCGACCGGCAGGTGATCCAGATCAAGGGGCACTCCCCCAGCTTCGGCAGCGTCGACCGCTTGCGGGCGGAGCTCTCCAAGTACGCGCCCTTCTCGGAGATCGCGGTGGGTGAGATCAGCAGCGACGCGCGCCGGGGCGGACAGACCTTCAACGTCCGCATCAGCCTCTCGGCGGGATCGGAGGCTTCGTGAACGAGCTGATCGCACGGCTGCGAGCCGCATTCGACAATCTCTCTCGGCGCGAGCGGCTCCTGGTGCTGGCGGCGGGCGGCGTCTTCCTCGTCTTCGTCCTGATCGTCGCCGTGGTGAATCCCCTGCTCTCCGCCTCGAGCCGCGCCTCCCAGAGGGTCGAAGCCGCAGAGCAGGAGCTCCGCGCCGTGCAGATCCTTCGCGCGCGCTACGACGACGTCAACGCGCGGCTGGGCTCCGTCGAGCGGCGAATCCGAAGCGGACCCCAGGGCGAGATCTTCACCACCCTCGAGTCGATGGCGCGCGCCTCCTCGGTGACGGTGGACTCCATGGAGCCCCGCACGGCTCCCGCCAACGACGACTACCGGGAGACCAAGGTCCAGGTGATCCTGCGCGGCGTCACCCTCACCCAGATGGTGAGCTACCTGAAGCGCATCGAGTCCGCCCCACAGCTTCTCTCGATCAAGAGCCTTCGGATCCGCACCCGCTCGGACAAGCCCGAGCTGCTCGACGTCCACTTCAGCGTCTCCTCCTTCGAGGCGATCTGAGATGGACTCGGGGACCGGCCCGCAGATCTCGCCGGGGACCCGGCTGCCGCGCAGCCTGGTCACCGTGCTGCTCCCGGTGGCGTCGCTGATCCTGGTGGGGATCTTCCTCCTGGTCCTGTTTCCGTACGAGCGGTTTCACGATCTCGTCGTCACCCGCCTCTCCCAGGCCACCGGGGCCTCGGTCTCGCTGGAACACCTGGGGGGCGGACCCAGCATCGGCGGTCCGTCTCTCACCGCGACGAACCTGCGCTTCCGCTGGCCCGATCGGAGAGAGCTGGTCTTCGAGCGCACCCGGGTGCGTCCCGCCTGGTCGCTCTCCTGGCTTCGGGGAGAACCGGCCCTCCACGTAGACGCGAGGGGACCCGCCGGCAGGCTCGACGGCAGCGTCTGGCCCTCCTCCGGACCCGCCTTCGACGGACGGGTGCGCGGGGTCGAGATCGGGCTGCTCCCCCTGGATCACCTCGCCGACCCCTTCCCGCTGCTGGGACGCCTCGACGCGCGGCTCGACCTCCGAAGCGGGCCGGGGGGACCCACTGGAGAGATTCGCTTCGAAGCCCGGGAAGGCTCGGTCGCCCTCCCGTGGGTCCCCTTCGACATTCCCTATCAGGAGGCACACGGCGAGATCGAGCGCAGCGAGTCGGGCGCCATCGCCGTCCGGCAGCTCGAGCTCAGCGGCCCGATGATCTCGGCGTCGGCCGAGGGCAGCGTCGCCGCGAATCCCCGCCCCGAGATGGCCGCGCTGGATCTGGAGCTGGATCTCGCGGTGGTGGACCCGGGGCTGCAGACCATGGTCCGGTCCTACGGCGTCCAGCTCGACGCCGACGGCTCTGCCCGCCTCCAGGTCTCGGGAACCCTCTCCTACCCCGTTCTCCAATAGCCCACCTCGGCGGGGAGGTTGTCGGACGTTCAACAACGTCCCCGTTTGTTCCCCCGAGGGGTGGCTTCGAAGCTCATTGCCAGCCGCCCCGGGAACGATAAGATCCATTCATCCTGATTTCCTGATGAAGGATCGACATGGGTATCGAGGCGCTCCAGAAGGTCTTCAAGACCCTCGCCGACCCCACCCGGATGCGGATCCTCTGCCTCCTGGAGCGGGAGGAGCTCGCCGTCCAGGAGCTGATGGAGGTCCTGGGGATGGCGCAGTCCCGGGTCTCTCGTCATCTGGGGATCCTCCGGGAGGCCGGTCTCCTCCAGGACCGACGAGATGGCACCTTCGTCCTCTACCGGTTCGGCCCCTCCGAGGGCGGCTACTGGCGGGAGGCGTGGGCGCTGGCGCGCCGTTCCCTCGAAGACGACGCCACCTCGGAACGCGACCTCGCGGCGCTGGACCGGGTGATCGATGCGCGCGCCTCCCGCAGCCGCTCCTTCTTCGACTCGTTGGGTCCGGAGTGGGACGCGCTGCGCAAGGTCTGGAGCGACGACCTGCTGCGCGCCCGGGCGATGGCGCGGCTGGTCCCGCCCGGAATGCGGGTCGCTGACATCGGCACCGGGACCGGCGTTCTCGCGCTGGAGCTGGCTCGGGCCGGCCTTCGGGTGGTCGCCGTGGATCACTCGGAACGGATGCTCGGCGCGGCCCGAGCCAAGCTCGAGCGGGAGCCCGGCCTGGACGTCGCGCTGCGTCTGGGCGACGCGTCGAACCTCCCGCTGGCCGATGCCGAGGTCGACGCCGCCTTCGTGCACATGGTGCTCCAGTACCTGGCCTCTCCCGCGGAGGCGCTCCGCGAGCTGGCTCGGGTGGTGGTGCCGGGCGGGACCGTGGTCGTGATCGATTTCGTCAGCCATGATCGCGAGTGGATGCGCCAGGAGCTGGGGGTGCTGCGGCTCGGCTTCACCGCCGAGGAGATCCAGTCCGCCTTCCTCTCCGTCGGTCTCCCGGAGCCGCGAGTCGAGATCCAGGCCCCCTCCTCGCGAACCTCGGACCTGCCGGAAACCTTCATCGCCTCGGCGCGGAGGCCCCGGAAATGAGTGAGATCAGGAGCGAAGCGGAGCAGCAGATCAGGGGAGCGCTCGAGGAGCGGATCCTCGTCATCGACGGGGCGATGGGCACCAACATCCAGGCTCGCGATCTCGGGGAGCGGGAGTTCCGCGGCGAGCGCTTCCGCGACCATCCCCAGGACCTGAAGGGCGACAACGAGCTCCTCTCGCTGACCTTCCCCGAGGTGATCGAGGAGATCCACGAGGCCTTCTTCGAGGCCGGTGCCGACATCGCCGAGACCAACACCCTCGGTGCCACCTCCGTCGCCCAGAGCGACTACGGACTGCCCGGACTCGGCTACGACCTGAACCTGGCGTCCGCGCGCATCGCCCGGGCCTCGGCCGATCGCTGGACCCGCCAGACCCCGGAGAAGCCCCGCTTCGTCGCGGGTGCCCTGGGGCCGACCCCGAAGACCCTCTCGATCGGACCGGACGTGAACGACCCCGCCTTCCGCGCCATCGCGTTCGACGAGCTCCGCGACGCCTATGCCGAGCAGGCCCGGGGACTGATCGACGGCGGGGTGGACCTGCTGCTGGTCGAGACGATCTTCGACACCTTGAACGCCAAGGCCGCCCTCGTCGCGATCGACCAGGTCTTCGAGGAGATCGGGCGACGGCTGCCGATCATGATCTCGGTGGCGATCACCGAGGCCAGCGGGCGCACCCTCTCCGGGCAGACCGTGGATGCCTTCTGGCGCTCCGTCTCCCACGCGAATCCCCTCTCGGTGGGCGTCAACTGCTCTCTCGGGGCAGACAAGATCCGCCCCTACGTCGCGGAGCTGGGCGAGATCAGTCCCGCCTTCGTCTCCGCGTATCCCAACGCCGGCCTCCCCAATGCCTTCGGCGAGTTCGACGAGACGCCGGAGACCACCGCGAAGCTGCTCGGGGAGTTCGCCGAGAGCGGCCTGGTGAATCTGGTGGGCGGCTGCTGCGGCACCACGCCCGAGCACATCCGGGAGATCGCGGCAGCGGTCTCCGGACTCCCCCCCCGGCGGCTTCCCGAGCCCGACCGGGTCACCCGCTGGAGCGGCCTCGAGACCCTCACCATCCGGGGGGATTCGAACTTCCTGATGATCGGGGAGCGGACCAACGTCGCGGGATCGGCCCGCTTTCGCAAGCTGATCAAGGCCGGCGACTTCGACACCGCCGCGGAGGTGGCGCTCCAGCAGGTGCGGGGCGGCGCCAACATCCTCGACGTCAACATGGACGAGGCGCTGCTCGACTCGGAGCAGTGCATGACCCGTTTCCTGAACCGGATCGGCGTGGAGCCCGAGATCTCCCGCATCCCGATCATGGTCGACAGCTCCAAGTGGTCGGTCCTGGAGGCGGGCCTTTCGTGCATTCAGGGGAAGGGCATCGTCAACTCGCTCTCGCTCAAGGAGGGAGAGGAGGATTTCCTGGCGAAGGCGCGACTCCTGCGCAGATACGGCGCCGGCGTGGTGGTGATGGCCTTCGACGAGAAGGGGCAGGCCGAGAGCATCGAACGCAAGGTGGAGATCTGCGAGCGCGCCTACGCGCTGCTCACCGAACGGATCGACTTTCCGCCCGAGGACATCATCTTCGACCCGAACATCCTGGCCATCGGCACCGGCATCGAGGAGCACGCCGACTACGCCCGAAACTTCATCGAGGCGACCCGGCTGATCAAGCAGCGCTGCCCCTCGGCCCTGGTGAGCGGCGGAGTCTCCAACCTCTCCTTCTCGTTCCGCGGCAACGACCGCGTCCGCGAGGCCATCCACTCGGCCTTCCTCTACCACGCGATCGCGGCCGGGATGGACATGGGTATCGTGAACGCGGGCCAGCTCGAGGTCTACGAGGAGATCCCGAAGGATCTCCTCGAGCGGGTCGAGGACCTCATCTTCAATCGCCGGCCGGACGCCACCGAGCGCATGGTGGCGTTCGCCGAGGGCGTCAAGGGAGCTGGAAAGAAGCGCGAGGTGGATCTCCGCTGGCGAGAGGGAAGCGTCGAAGAGCGCATCTCCCACGCCCTGGTCCGCGGGGTGGAGGACTACATCACCCAGGACGCCGAAGAGGCGAGGCTCGCCTGCGGGAGCGCCCTCCGCGTGATCGAGGGTCCGCTGATGGACGGGATGAGCACCGTCGGCGACCTGTTCGGTGCCGGGAAGATGTTCCTGCCCCAGGTAGTGAAGAGCGCCCGGACCATGAAGAAGGCGGTGGCCCATCTCGAGCCCTTCCTGGACGAGGAGAGCAGCTCGGGCGAGGCCCGATCCAAGGGCAGGATCGTCATCGCCACGGTGAAGGGCGACGTCCACGACATCGGCAAGAACATCGTCAGCGTGGTGCTGCGCTGCAACAGCTACGAGGTGATCGATCTCGGCGTCATGGTCCCGGCGGAGCGGATTCTCCAGACCGCCGCGGACGAGAACTGCGACCTGGTGGGCCTCTCGGGGCTGATCACGCCTTCCCTGGACGAGATGGTGCACGTCGCCCGGGAGATGGAGCGACGCGAGCTGGACCTGCCTCTCCTGATCGGCGGTGCCACCACCAGCCGGCAGCACACCGCCGTCCGAATCGCGCCGGCCTACCGCGAGTCGACGGTACACGTGGCCGACGCCTCCCGGGCGGTCCGCACGGTGGCGAGCCTTCTCGACTCGGATTCGCGTCGCGACTTCGAGAGGAAGAACCGCGACGCTCAGGAGCGCCTGCGATCGCTCCACGCCGAGAAGGAAGCGAAGCCGCTCCTCTCCTATCCCGACGCGGTGGCGAACCGGGCCAAGACCGAGTGGCGGGCCGAGGACATCGCGACGCCCGGCTTCCTCGGGCGCCGCGTGCTCTCGGAGGTCTCGCTCGCCGAGCTGGCGAAGTACATCGACTGGACCTTCTTCTTCACCGCCTGGGAGATGAAGGGGAAGTTCCCCGCGATTCTCGAGCATCCGAAGCGCGGGGAGGCGGCCCGGGAGCTCTTCGCCCACGCCAGGGCTCTGCTGGAGAAGATCGTCGAAGAGAATCTTCTGCGGGCGCGGGGCGTCTACGGATTCTGGCCCGCCGCCGCGGATGGCGACGACCTCGTCCTCTACACCGACGAATCGCGCTCGGAGGAACGGACCCGCTTCCCCATGCTCCGCCAGCAGCGGGTCCGGGACGACCGGGACCCGAGCCGCTGCCTGGCCGACTTCGTCGCGCCGGTGGAGACCGGTCTTCCCGACTCGATCGGCGCCTTCGCCGTCACTGCCGGAATCGGGGCCGCCGAGCTGGCGGATCGGTACGAGCGAGAGGGCGACGACTACCACGCCATCATGACCAAGGCCCTGGCCGACCGGCTGGCGGAGGCCTTCGCCGAGTTCCTGCACCAGCAGGCGCGGCGGGACTGGGGCTACGGCGCCGACGAGGACTTCGACAACCAGGCGCTGATCGCGGA
Organism: uncultured Spirochaetales bacterium; assembly: GCA_964615365.1. Taxonomy (GTDB): domain Bacteria; phylum Myxococcota_A; class UBA9160; order UBA9160; family UBA6930; genus CAVXZE01. The sequence goes on along the minus strand of CAZTOU010000054.1, from coordinate 23,277 downwards.
GCAGTACCGGGGGATCCGCCCGGCCTTCGGATACCCCGCCTGTCCGGACCACAGCGAGAAGCGGCGGCTCTTCGACCTGCTGGGAGCCGAGGAGGTCGGACTGGGCCTCACCGAGACCTGTGTCATGGTCCCGGCGGCCAGCGTGAGCGGCATCTACCTGGCCCATCCCCGCGGACGCTACTTCAACCTCGGCCCCATCGATCGAGACCAGATCGCTTCCTACGCCGCGCGCAAGGGGATGTCCGCCGCCGAGGTCGAAGCCTGGCTGAGACCCAATCTCCGCTACGACCCGGACGCGTGAAGACCCGAGTCCGCGCGGTGCTCTTCGACGCCGCTGGCACGCTGCTCCTGTTTCGCGAGGACGTCGGCGAGACCTACCGACGCTTCGCTCTCGAGGTCGGAGTGGATCTTCCGGCCACGCGCATCCGGGAGGCGTTCGTCAGGGTCCTCTCCCACGCGAATCGGATGGTCTTTCCCGACGAGGCCCGTGAGCGCCGCCCGAGCCTGGAGCGCAAATGGTGGTGGCAGCTGGTGCGCGCGACCTTCCGGGCCGCCGACAGCACCGCGAGCTTCACCGACTTCGACGCCTGCTTCGATCGGCTCTGGAGCCACTATGCCAGCGGTGCCGCCTGGCTCCTGGCTCCCGGAACCCGCCCGGCGCTGGAGACGCTGCGCGCGCGGCAGCTTCCGATGGGAATCGTGTCGAACTTCGACCATCGCCTTCCAGGTATTCTTCAAGAGCTGGATATTCTTGAGTATTTCGAGACCGTCACGACGCCGGCAGAGATCGGCGTCGCGAAGCCGGACCGGCGTATCTTCGACGCGGCGCTGGCGCGACTGGGGGATCCCGGCGGACGCGTCGTCTACGTCGGCGACCGAGCGGTCGAGGACGTCGCCGGCGCCCGGGAGGCCGGCCTGTTCCCGATCCCGGTGTCGAGCCTTGCTACCCTCGATGAGTTGCCTGCGCGCATCGATGCCCTCGAACAGGAGCCCGAATGAGCGACGCAGCGGAGAGCACCGCCCCCCTCACACTCCTCCGCGATCGCTTCGGGATGGATCCCCGCAGCCTCGAGGAGGTCATCGGTGCCGTCCTCTCGCGGCAGGTCGATCACGCGGACCTCTTCTTCGAGTACACCACGCGGGACTCGGTGCTGCTCGAGGAGGGCATCGTCAAGAGCGGCGACCGCCACCTGGAGCAGGGCATCGGCGTCCGCGCGCAGGCCGGAGAGCGCCAGGGATACGCCCACTCCGACGAGATCACCGCCAGCAGCGCGATGCTGGCCGCCTCCACCGCTCGCGCCATCTCGGAGGGCCCCTCCTCGTCGGGCGCGGTGGCGGTGGCCGGAAGCGGCGCCCCGCCGTCTGATCTCTACCCGGTCGAGACCGCCCCCACCGAGGTCCCCGTCGCGGCGAAGATCGCCGTGCTGAACGCGATCGACGCCCACCTGCGCCGCGCCGATCCGCGCATCCAGCAGGTGATGGCGAGCCTGGTCTCCGAGCATCGCCACGTGCTCGTCGCGGCCAGCGATGGCACGCTGGTCGGCGACGTCCGACCGCTGGTCCGCATCAACGTCCAGGTCATCGCCGAGGACGAGACCGGACGGCGGGAGGTCGGCTACCAGGGCGCCGGCGGCCGCTTCGAGATCGCCCGCCTGATGGAGGAGGAGGGCTGGAGGCCGGTCGCAGACGAGGCCGCGCGCCTGGCGCTGGTCAATCTCGAGGCCCAGCCCTGCCCCGCCGGCACCATGAACGTGGTCCTCGGCCCCGGCTGGCCGGGGATCCTCCTCCACGAGGCGATCGGGCACGGCCTGGAAGGGGACTTCAACCGGAAGCAGACCTCCACCTTCGCGAACCGGATCGGAGAGCGGGTCGCCGCCGAAGGCGTGACCGTGGTCGACGACGGGACCATCGCCGAGCGGCGGGGATCCCTGAACGTGGACGACGAGGGAGTCGCGACCCAGCGCACCGTGCTGATCGAGAACGGGATCCTGCGGGGCTACCTGCAGGACCGGCTGAACGCGCGGCTGATGGGCGTCTCCAGCACCGGAAACGGGCGCCGCGAGAGCTACGCCCACCTCCCCATGCCGCGCATGACCAACACCTTCATGCTGGCCGGCCAGGACGATCCCGAGGAGATCATCCGCTCGGTCGACAAGGGGCTCTACGCGGTGACCTTCGGCGGCGGACAGGTCGACATCACCAGCGGGAAGTTCGTGTTCAGCGCCAGCGAGGCCTACCGCATCGAGAACGGCGCGATCACCGCTCCCGTGAAGGGCGCCACCTTGATCGGCAACGGCCCGGACGTGCTGCTCCGGGTCTCGCGCATCGGGAGTGATCTCGCACTCGACCTGGGTGTCGGGAGCTGCGGCAAGGACGGCCAATCGGTTCCAGTCGGCGTCGGGCTGCCGACGATCCGCGTCGACGACATGACGGTGGGGGGAACCGAAGGATGACGGCGGACCTCCTCGAAACCGTACGCCGGGCCCTCGACCGCGCCGGGCGGGCTGGCGCCCATGCCGCCGACGCGGTGCTGGTGGAGAGCGACTCGGTCGAGACCCGGGTGCGCGGCGAGGAGATCGACTTCGTGACGCAGGCCCGGGAGCAGACCCTGGGTATCCGCGCCTTGGTGAAGGGGAAGGAGGGGCTGCGTTCTGCGATCACCTCCACCAGCGACCTCGCCCGGGACGCCGTGGAGCGGCTGGCGGACGACACCGTTCTGCTGGCCAGGGCGACCGCAGAGGATCCCCACGCCGGGCTCCCGGAGGAGAGCTTCGCCACCGACCTGCCGGATCTCGGCCTGGTCGACCCGAGCGACCGCGAGATCACCATGGAGGAGCGGATCGACGAGGCGCGGCGGGCGGAGCGGAGCGCCCGCGACGTCGATCCGCGGATCTGCAATTCCGAGGGATCCGAGGTGAGCTCGACCTTCTCGCGAGTCGCCTACGGCAACACCACGGGCTTCCTCTCCGAGTACGAGTCCGCGGTCCACTCCCGCTCCTCCATGCCGATCGCCTCCGAGAACGGCGCCATGCAGACCGATCACTGGTTCAGCGTGGCCCGCCACCGAAGCGGGCTCGAGGAGCCCGAGGCCGTGGGGAGCCGCGCCGCCCAGCGCGCGCTCACGAGGCTGGGCGCCCGGCGGGTTCGGACCTGCGAGGTACCGGTCATCTTCGACGGCGTGACCGCCCGCTCGCTGCTGGGAAACCTCGTCTCCTGCCTCTCGGGCTACGCGATCTACCGCGGCGCCTCCTTTCTGGCGGGTCGCCTCGAAGAGACGATCGCCAGCGAGCTGGTGAGCGTGGTCGACGACGGACGCCTGCCCGGTGGCCTCGGCAGCCGGCCCTTCGACGGAGAGGGGCTGGCCACCCGACGCAACGCAGTGATCGAGCGGGGCCGGCTCGAGAGCTATCTCCTCGACAGCTACTCGGGACGCAAGCTCGGGATGGCCTCCACCGGCAACGCGGGGCGCAGCGCCGGAAGCGCACCCCGGGTCACCACCACCAACCTCTGGATCGAGCCCGGCACCGGGAGCCTCCCGGAGATGATCGCCAGCACCGAGCGGGGCCTCCTGGTGACCGATCTCTTCGGCTTCGGCTTCAACGCGGTGACCGGGGACTTCTCGCGGGGAGTCCGAGGCGCCTGGATCGAGGGGGGCGAGACGGTCTACGCGGTGGAGGAGATCACCATTGCGGGAAACCTCGCCCTGATGCTGAAGGGAATCGACGCCCTGGGAAGTGAGCTCATCTGGCTGGGCAGCGTGGCCGCCCCCGCCCTGCGCATCGAACGAATGACGGTCGCCGGAGAGTCGTAATGACCAAGAGCGCTCCGACCATGATCGGCCTCGAGCTTCCGGACGTCGACGTCTGGTCCGACCGGGTCGTCGTCGCGCTGGGACAGAACCCCGGCCTCTTCACCGGGCCCGGCACCAACAGCTACCTGATCGGCACCGGAAGCCACCGCATCCTCCTCGATCCGGGCGACGGCAACGAGCGATATCTCCCGGTGCTCGAGGAGGCCCTCGCGCGCGCCGGCTGCCAGGAGATCCAGGAGATCGTCCTCACCCACGCCCACTCGGATCACATGGGAGGCGTCGCCTCGATCCTGCAGCGCTTCGGTCCTCTCGAGGTCTCGAAGCGGCCCTGGCCGGGCACCGACGACAGCTTCGGCGTGGAGATTCGCGCCATCGACGGCGGTGCGGTGATCCGCACCGAGAACGCCACCCTGCGCGCCATCCACACGCCCGGCCACTCCCCCGACCACCTCTGCTTCCTGATCGAGGAGGACGACACGCTGCTCTCGGGAGACCACATCCTCGGCGTCGGAACGGCGGTGATTCCGCTCGAGACCGGCGACCTCCGGGACTACATGAGCTCTCTCGAGCGACTCCTCGCGGAGTCACCGAAGCGGATCTATCCGGCCCACGGACCCCAGATCGGGGACGGACCCGGGAAGATCCGCGAGTACATCGAGCACCGCGGGGAGCGCGAGAGGGAGATCCTCGCCGCGCTCGCGTCGGGGCCGATGACGGTGATGGAGATCGTGAGGATCGTCTACGCCGCCTACCCGAAGGCGCTCCACCCCGCCGCCGGCCAGTCCGTCACCCAGCACCTTCGGAAGCTGGAGCGCGAGAAGCGGGCGACCTGCGAGGCCGGCGCCGACCCCCTCTCCGCGAGATGGGCCCTCGCGTGACCGGGACGCTCCCCGCTCGCTACTGATCCTGGTCGGTGGAGAGGCGGATCAGGGACCGGACCACCAGGCTCCGCTCGGCGCCGCCCAGCAGGAGCTTCAGGTCCTCGTAGACGGTCGGGTCGTTCAAGAGCCGCCCGAGGGTTCCCTCTCCGCTGTCGATCTTCGACAGGATGCTGTTGAGGCGCGCGCCGGCCTCCAGAGCCTCCAGCATCACGTCCTGCTCCGAGCTCGGCTCGTAGACCAGCGTGTGCAGGAGGCCACTGCCCTCGGCGACCTCGCTCAGGATTTCTTCGAAGATGGCGAGGCTCCGCTCGATGCTCTCGATCCCGCGTCCCTCGTACTCGTCGTAGATCAGGCTGTGCAGCAGGCTGTCGCCGGTCTGCACCTCCTGCACGATCTCGGAGAGCGCCGTGAACGACTCGGCGATCTTCCGACCCCCCATCGCCGCGCCGAACTCCTCCACCACCTGGTTCACGTTCTTGGTGAGCGAGGCGATGTGGTCGATGGCCTCGGTCCCGCGCACCACCGCGACGTTCAGGTCCACCGGGCTCACCGAGGCGATCTCGTCGCCCTCCTGCAGGACGCGGCCCGAGAGCGTCCCCATCGATATCTCCACGTACTTGTCTCCGAGCAGGCCGATGGTCCCGATGCTGGCGACCGAATCGGAGCGCACCCGCTCCTGGACCGAGGCATCGATCTGCAGCACCACGCGGACCGGCGGAAGCTCCCCCTCGAGAGGGGCGAAGGTCACGAACTCGACGGTGCCCACGTCCTTTCCCGCCAGCCGCACGGGAGCACCGGCGACCAGCCCCTGGACGTTCTCGAAGTAGCTCACCACCCGGTACCGCGGCCGCAGCAGACCGCTCCCGGACCCGAGCGTGAGCAGCACGAACCCGGCCACCACCAGGGTCACCACCACGAACGCTCCGACGATCAGGCTGAGCCGCCGGCTATCCTCCATGCGCACCCCCTTCCAGTGGAGACGAGCCCGCCACCGAGGGCGCCGGGTCGAAGCTTCCCTCGACGAAGGCCCGCATCTCCGGATGCTCGGATCGGCGCATCTCCTCGGCCGTTCCCTCCACCGCCACCACCCCGTCGCGGAGCAGTGCCACGCGATCGGAGATCGCGAAGCAGAGCTCCATCTCGTGGGTCACCACCACCGAGGTGACGCGAAGCCTCTCCTGGAGGGTGCGGATCAGCTCACCGATCCGCCGCGAGTTGGACGGGTCGAGCCCGGTGGTGGGCTCGTCGTAGAGGATGATCCGCGGCTCCAGGGCGATGGCTCGAGCGACCCCCACCCGCTTTCGCATCCCGCCGGAGAGCTCCGACGGCAGCATCGGCTGCGCCCCCGCGAGCCCCACCGCCTCGAGGCTGTACCCGACCCGCTCCCGGATCCGGTCCTCCTCCCAGTCGAGGTGCTCGCGCAGCGGGTAGGCGACGTTCTCGTACACGTTGAGCGAGTCGAACAAGGCGGCCCCCTGGAAGACCATGCCGAAGTCCCGCCGCACCGACACCCACCCGTTCTCGGGGAGCCGGGTGACGTCGCGCCCCTCCACCAGGACCTCGCCGGAGTCCGCCCGCAGCAGGCCGATCATGTGCTTCAGGCAGACCGACTTCCCGGAGCCCGAGCCCCCCAGGATCGTGAAGGTCTCGCCGGGGCGGATCCGGAGGTTCACACCGCGCAGCACCGGCACGCCGCGGAAACCCTTGCAGACCTCGCGGAATTCGACCGCCCACTGCGGTGCCTCGGGGGCCGTCACGAGAAGAGCCCCGGAAGCCGCGCCAGCAGCTCCTCACTGGGGAGCAGCAGGAGGAGCTTGGTCAGAAAGAAGTCGGAGACCAGGACGCTGATCGAGGCGACCACCACCGTCCGCGTCGTGGCTCGACCGACCCCCTCGGTGCCACCGGTGGTCGAGAGACCCACGGAGCAACCCACCATCGCGATGATCCAACCGAAGAAGAAGGTCTTGCTGACACCGGCGAAGAAGTCGCCGATGGTGACGGTGGTAGTGACGGTCTGGAGGTAGAAGCTCGGCGCGATCGAGTATTCGAGATCGGCGATCACCCCTCCTCCGAAGACCCCGAGCACGATCGCCAGGGCCGTGAGCATGGGGAGCCCGATGGTCGCGGCGAGGACCCGCGGCAGCACCAGCTTCTGTACCGGGTCTGCGCCCATCGCGCGGATCGCGTCCACCTGCTCGGTCACCGTCATGGAGCCGAGCTCGGAGGTGATGCCCGCTCCCACGCGCCCCCCGACCATCAGCGCGGCGAGCACCGGACCCAGCTCGCGGACGATGGCGAGGCCGACGATGCTCCCCACGTAGGGCTTCGCCCCGAAGCGAGAGAGCGCGAAGGCCGTCTGCAGCGCCAGCACCATGCCGGTGAACAGCGCAGTGAGGGCCACGATCGGCAGCGAGCGAACCGCGATCACCTCGAACTGCTGGAGCGTCGCATGCCAGGGGAAGCGGGGTCGCAGCGCTGCGCGAAAGGTCCGCGCCGCCAGCAGCACGAACTCGCCGAAGCCCTCGACGCCCCCGAGCACGCGGTCGCCGAGACCCGAGACGGAACGCTGGAACGCCGCCTCGGCGGTCATCCGCTCTCTCCCCTACCCGCCTCGGGCGCGCTGGTGCGAAAGGACTCGCACCACGCATCGAACACGGGCTCGTGCCTCTCGAGTCCGTCCTGGACGACCAGGATCCAGTCGTAGCTGCAGGTTCCGATCACCCGGGTGACGGTCTTGAGCCGGATCGCCTTCCCCTCCGCCGTGGCCTCGAGCCACTGGACCCATCCCCGGCTCTCGTCGGACGGGAGCGGCCCCTCGTCGGTCAGCGTCCGTCCCTCGAGGCCGATCAGCAGCTGGCGGGCGAGGATCCTCGGCTTCGCCAGCGGACGCCCGCAGTGCTCGATGAGACTCAGGGTGGCCCCGTCGGGCCCCTGAAAGGCGATCTCGGCGCCTTCGACCCGAACCCTGCGCCAGGCCGAGCCCTCCCCCCCGGGCTTCGCGATCGAGTAGTGGCCGCGATCGGACCGGTAGCGCCCGTGCTCGAAGACCAGATCGGAAGCACATGCCGACGCCTGGAAGATCATCGGAAGCCACGCGATGATCCAGAATCCGTGCGTGCCCTCCACAGCCATCGGCACCGAGCCTACCCGATCTCCGGCCCGCGTCGCATCGGCGCTTGACGGTCCCGTGACACCCCGGTACCCCCAGTAGGATGCCGACATCATCGCTCATCCTGGCGAGCGGATCTCCCCGGCGGCGGGATCTCCTCTCGAGCCTCGAGCTCTCCTTCGCCACCGTCCCCGCGGAGATCGCCGAGGTCGCGCTCCCCGGCGAGCCACCCCGGGAGCTGGCGGAGCGCCTGGCGCGGGAGAAGGCGGAGGCGGTCGCCGCGCGGGTCGGAAGGACGCCGCGCCGCGTGGTGCTCGGCTCCGACACCATCGTGGTGATCGGAGAGGAGGTGCTCGGCAAGCCCCGCAACCCGGAGCACGCCGTCGCCCTCCTCCGCAAGCTCACCGGCCGCACCCACCTCGTGATGACGGGGATCGCCGTGGTGGAGAGCGACACCGGCCGTACCCGAAGCCGTGTCGTCGAGAGCCGGGTCACGCTCCGCGGAGCCGACGAGAGGGAGCTTCGCGACTACGTCGCCAGCGGCGAGTCGCTGGACAAGGCCGGGGCCTACGCCGCCCAGGGCGAGGGACGCCGCTTCATCACCGGCATCGAGGGAAGCGAGACCAACGTGATCGGGCTTCCCCTCGAGGAGACCCGGGCGATGCTGCGAGAGGCCGGCGTGGAGATTCCGGAACCTTGAGTCGAGAGATCTCCGAGCGGCTGCGTCGGGTCCGCGAGCGCGCCACCGCCGCCTCGATCAGGGCGGGGCGCGATCCGGGTGAGGTGGTGGTGGTCGGAGTCTCCAAGCGCCAGCCCGCGGAGAAGATCGCCGACGCGATTCGCGCCGGTCTCGACCACGTCGCGGAGAGCTTCGCCCAGGAGGCTCGCGACAAGCTGCCGCAGGTCGCGTCGCTCCTCCGCGAGACGGGCACCCCGGCGCCCCGCTGGCACTTCGTCGGCCGCCTCCAGCGCAACAAGGCCCGCTACGTGGCGCGGCTGTTCGACTGCGTGGAGTCCGTCGACCGCATCGAGCTGGCCCGGGAGCTCGGCCACCGGGCGGCCCTCGAGGGACGCGACCTCGACGTCATGATCCAGGTGAGCCTCCGCGGGGAGGCCCAGAAGGGGGGCGTCCCGCCCGATCGCGTCGGCCAGCTCCTGCAGGAGTGCCGGAGCTGCGAGCGGATCCGCGTCACCGGCCTGATGACGGTGCCCCCGGCCTCGGACGATCCCGAGGCGTCCCGGCCCGTCTTCGCGGCCCTGCGAGAGCTGCGCGGGGAATTGCGCCGCGAGCCGGGGGGTGACGCCCTCCGGGAGCTCTCGATGGGCATGTCCGCGGACTTCGAAGTGGCCATCGAAGAAGGTGCGACCATCGCTCGCGTGGGAACCGCGATCTTCGGACCCAGGGAGCCCAGGGAGGACTAGACGTGGCGGAAGCAACCGGCCACCGGATCGGAATCATCGGAGCGGGGGCCATGGGGGGGGCTCTCGCCGAGGGCCTGCTCGCCGCCGGAACCGACGCCGACGCGATCCGAGCTGCGGATCCGGACCCGGAGCGGCGCGAGGCCCTGGAGGCGAAGAGCGGCATCCGCTGCGGCGCTCGGAATCCCCTGGTGGTGAAGCAGAGCGACCTGGTGGTCCTGGCCGTAAAGCCGAGCCAGGTCGCGACGGTGCTTCGCGAGCTCGGAGGCGCCGGGAATGCAGAGCTCCGCCGACCCCTCTGGGTCTCCATCGCCGCCGGGATCTCCCTCTCCGCGCTCGCGGGAGACCTGCCCGCGGGCGCGCGGCTGGTGCGCAGCATGCCCAACACCCCGGCCCTGGTCGGCGCCGGGGCCACTGCCTTCGTGGCGAATCAGGAGGCCACCGAGGCAGACCGAGCGGCGGCCCGCCTCCTGTTCGAGGCGGTCGGAATCGCCTGGGAGGCTCCCAGCGAAGAGCTCCTCGACGCCGTGACCGGTCTCTCCGGAAGCGGCCCGGCCTACCTCTTCCTGTTCCTGGAGGCGCTCTGTGAAGCCGGGGTGCGGGCGGGTCTTCCCGAGGACGCCTGCTCCGCGCTCGCCACCCAGACGGTGCTGGGCGCCGCCCGGCTCGCCGCCGAGAGCGGGCGGGCGCCCGCGGAGCTTCGCCAGCGGGTGAGCTCTCCGGGCGGCACCACCGTCGCGGGCCTGGCGCGGCTCGAGGCGGCGGGATTCCGGTCGGCGATCCACGACGCGGTGGAGGCCGCCACCCTGCGCTCCCGCGAGCTGGGCGGCGGCTGAGCCCGGCACCGGTCCCTGGAGACTGGTGTCGGGGATCACTCAAGAAGTCCGGCGTTTGCGTCGATCCTTGCGGGAGGAGGTCGCCGTGAGACTCACCCCGCTGGACATCCGCAACCACCACTTCTCCACCCGCGTCCGCGGTCTCGACCCCGCGGAGGTCGAGGCCTTCGTGCGGCTGATCGCAGAAGACTACGAGGAGATGATCCGGGAGAACGAGGCGTTCCGTGAGAGGATTCAGGATCTCGAGGCCCAGGTCGAAGATCTCTCTGAGAACGAGAAACTGCTTCAAAGCACCCTAGTTACGGCGCAACAGCTAAGCGACGACCTCAAGAAAGTCGCAATTCGGGAGAGCGAGGCCGTGGTCTCCGAGGCCGAGGTGAAGGCCGAGAAGATCCTGGTCGCATCCCATCGCAGGGTGGCGAAGTTGGCCCAGGACATCCGCGAGATGAAGCTTCTCCGGGCGAGGCTGGGCACCACCATCCGCGCGGCCATCGAGACCCACCTGAGCCTGCTGGAGGGTCTCAGCCAGGACGACCCGGAGGGTGGGCAGGACGAGGACAAGGTCTCCTATCTCACTCCTCCCGCACGAGCCGCAGACGCCGGCGAGGCTTGACGAACCAGAAGCCGAGCACAGATTTGAGCGAGATGGGGGAAGGTCTCGCCTTCTGGATCCATGTGACGCCGCGGGCTCGACAGGACGCGGTCGGGGGCAGTCGCGGAGACGCACTCCGGGTCTCCGTCACGGCCCCTCCGGTGGGAGGCAAGGCGAACGCAGCTTGTGCGCAGGTCCTCGCCGGAGCCTTCGGAGTCCACCGGCGCGACGTGGAGATCCATCCCGGGGCAAAGGGAAGGCGCAAGCGCGTCCGCCTCCGCGGAGAGACCCGGGAGCTGGAAGAGAAGCTCCAGAAGCTGGCGGGAGCTCCCTGATTGAGATAAGAAGACGCCCCACAAGCGCTGGAGTTACAGAGGTTTCGCGGAATGCCGGTCTACGAGTACCTGTGCAAGGCCTGTGATCACGAGTTCGAGCGCGAGCAGCGGATCACCGACAAGCCGCTGAAGAAGTGTCCGTCCTGCGGGTCCATGCAGGCCAAGCGCTTGATCTCCCGCACCTCGTTCGTGCTGAAGGGCGGCGGCTGGTACAACGACCTCTACTCCACCCCCCGCGCCGATGCGGCCAAGGGCGCCAACGGCGGGGATTCCGGCTCCAAGCCGGCGAAGTCCGAGAAGTCCGAGCCCAGCAAGACCTCGAAGCCCGCTTCGGACTCGAAGAGCGACGGCACCAAGGGATCCAGGGCCGCGGCCTGAGCGGCTGTTATACTGCGCGCACCGCGGCGGCCCGCGACGTCCCGCCGACCCGGCCCGTTCGTTTCCCCAACCGCCGTGCAGGAGGCGCGCCCCCCCTTGAGTGAAGAAGGCATCGAAACCGTCGTCGTCGATGGGCTGGCCCTCGCCCAGGAGCTCCGCAAGGAGATGGCCGAGGAGGTGGAGAAGCTGGTCGCCTCCGGTGGACGAGCGCCCTGTCTCGCCGTCGTTCTGGTGGGTGACGATCCCGCCAGTGCCTCGTACATCAAGGGGAAGCGCCGCGCCTGCAAGCGGGTGGGCATGGAGTCGGTGGAGCACGACCTCCCGGCCACCGCCACCCAGAGAGAGGTGCTCTCCGTCGTCGAGAGTCTCAACCGGGACGACGGCGTCGACGGCATCCTGGTCCAGCTCCCGCTGCCCGACGCGGTGAGCGCCAACGCCGTCGCCGCCGCCATCGACCCGGGAAAGGACGTCGACGGCGTGTGCCCCACCAACGGGGGCCGGCTCCTGGCCGGAGACGAGGGTCTCTTCCCCTGCACCCCCCTCGGCATCATGGCCATCCTGGATCGCCACGGCATCCCCTTGAAGGGAGCCAACGCGGTGGTGATCGGACGCAGCATGATCGTGGGCAAGCCGATCTCGCTGATGCTCCAGCAACGCCACGCGACCGTGACCATGTGCCACTCCCGCACCCGCGATCTCCCCGGCGTCTGCCGCCAGGCCGACCTGATCGTGGCCGCCACCGGCCGGCCGCGCATGGTGAAGGCCGACTGGATCCGGCCCGGCGCCGCGGTGATCGACGTGGGCGTGACCTCGGTGGACGGCGAGCTGGTCGGTGACGTCGACCTCGAGAACGCCATCGGCGTTGCGGCGCTGATCACGCCGCATCGACGCGGGGTCGGTCCCATGACCATCACCATGCTCCTCCACAACACGCTGATCGCCTACCGGAGCCGGATCTCGCGTTGAGCGCGCCGCTGCGCACACCGCTCTACCCGGTCCACCTCGAGCTCGGCGGCCGCATGGTCGAGTTCGCCGGCTTCGAGATGCCCGTCCAATATCAGTCGATCAAGGCGGAGCACCAGGCGGTGCGCGAGCGGGTCGCCCTCTTCGACGTCTCGCACATGGGTCAGATCCACTTCCGTGGCCCGGACGCGGTGGCGACCGTGGAGAAGCTGGTCACCTGCCCGGTCGCCTCGCTCCGGCCGGGGCGGGTGCGCTACGGCTGCCTCTGCAACGAAGAGGGGGGCGTCGTCGACGACGTCACCGTCTACAGGATCGCGGAGGACGAGCTCTTCCTCTGCGTGAACGCCGCCAACATCGAGAAGGACCACCGCTGGATCCTGCGGCACTCCCCGGACACCGCCGGAGTCCGGAATCGCAGCGACGAGACGGCGCTCCTCGCCCTTCAGGGGCCCGCCGCCGCTCCCCTGCTCGCCACCCTGGTCGAGGAGGATCTCTCGAATCTCCGGAGATTCCGCTTTCGAAAGGCGAGGCTTGCGCGGAGCGAGGCCACCATCTCGCGAACCGGCTACACCGGCTCCGATGGTTTCGAGCTCTATCTTCCGTCCGCGACCGCCGAGCCGGTCTGGAAAGCGCTCTGCGCAGCCGGGGAGCCCTTCGGAATCGCTCCGGCCGGTCTCGGCGCGAGGGACACCCTGCGCCTGGAAGCCGCCCTCCCCCTCTACGGCCACGAGCTGGACGACACCACCTCCCCTCTCGAAGCCCGCCTGGATCGCTTCGTCAAGCTCGAGACCGGCGGGTTCATCGGGGCGGAGGCGATCGCCCGACGCCTCGCGCGGGGACATCCGCGGCTCCTCGCCGGCTTCGTCCTCACGGGGCGGGGCGTCGCTCGTGCCGGCCACCCGATCGCCGTGGACGGCGACGAGGTGGGTGTCGTGACCTCGGGCGCGCCCTCCCCCACACTCGGAAAATCCATCGGCCTCGGCTACGTTCCGCCGACGCAGGCGACCGTCGGATCGGGTTTCGACGTGATGGTTCGCGGCAGGGCGATACCGGCAATAGTAGTGGAAACCCCGTTCGTCTGAGCGGGGCGGCGCCCGACCGGGGCGCGATCAGAAGCTAGGAGCTGCGGTGAGCGACTACGACATTCCTCAGGATCTCCGTTACTCGGAAGAAGACGAGTGGACCCGCCTGGAGGGCACCCGGGTCACCATCGGCGTCACCGACTACGCTCAGCAACAGCTCGGAGACATCGTCTTCGTGGAGCTCCCGGAGGTGGGAAAGATCCTGGAGCCCGGGGAGCCCTTTGGAGTCATCGAATCGGTGAAGGCCGTCTCGGACCTCTGCGCCCCGGTGGCCGGCGAGGTGCGGGAAGTCAACGAGGTTCTCGCGGACCACCCGGAGTCCGTCAACGAAGACTGCTACGGCGATGGCTGGATGGTCGCCATCGAGGTCGAGGACCCGTCGGTGCTCTCCAGCCTGCTCTCTGCCGACCAGTACACCAAGCACGTCAACGACCGCAGCGAGTGATCGAGGCCAGTTCTCTGCGCTACATCCCGCACACCCGAGAAGACGTGCGGCGCATGCTCGAGGTGATCGGCAGCCCGCGGGTCGAGGACCTGTTCGCGGCGATCCCCGAGGAGCTGCGGCTGCGGCGCCCGATCGCGCTGCCCCCCGCCGCCAGCGAGATGGAGGTGCTGGCGGAGCTCGAGCGTCTGGGCGCGGCGAATGCCAACACGCGAAGCCACGAGTGCTTCCTGGGGGCTGGCACCTACGCGCACTTCATCCCCAGCGCGGTGGACGCCCTGGTGTCGCGGACCGAGTTCTACTCGTCCTACACGCCCTACCAGCCCGAGATCAGCCAGGGGACCCTCCAGGCCATCTTCGAATGGCAGACGATGATGTGCGGGCTCACCGGCCTCGACGTCTCCAACGCATCGATGTACGACGGCGCCTCCGCCACCGCCGAGGCCGCTCTCATGGCCATGCGGGTCACGCGGCGGAACAAGGTCGCCGTGAGTGCGAGCCTGCACCCCCACTACCGGCAGGTCCTGGAAACCCACCTGGCCGGGCTCCGCGCCGAGGTCGTCACGATTCCCCGAGGCGAGGAGGGGCGCACGGTGCCAGTCGGCGACTTCGTCGATGGAGAGACCGCCGCGGTGATCCTCCAGCAGCCGAACTTCCTCGGTGTCGTCGAGGAGCTGCCCGGAGCCGCCGAGGCCGCCCACGCGGACGGCGCGCTGCTGATCACCGCGGTGACCGAGGCGCTCTCGCTGGCCCTGCTGCGACCGCCCGGCGAGGCCGGGGCCGACATCGCCTGCGGCGAGGCGCAGAGCTTCGGGGTCCCGATGGCCTTCGGCGGGCCCCATCTGGGCTTCCTCGCCACCCGCACCAAGCTGGTCCGGCAGCTCCCCGGACGCCTGGCGGGCGAGACCGTCGACACCCGTGGAAAGCGGGGCTTCGTGCTGACCCTCTCGACCCGGGAGCAGCACATTCGCCGCGAGCGCGCGACCTCCAACATCTGCACCAACGAGGGTCTCTGCCTGCTGATGGCGACGATCTACCTCTCGCTGCTCGGTCCGGTGGGGCTGCGCAAGCTCGCCCTGATGAACCTCGCCAAGGCGGAGTACGCCAAGGCGAGGATCCGCGAGACTCCGGGCCTCGATCTGCCGTTGGCCAGTCCGACCTTCAACGAGTTCGCGGTGCGACTGGATGCCCCGGCCGGGGAGGCCCTGGCCCGGGCGCAGCGCGCCGGAATCATCGGGGGGCTCGATCTCGGCACCCACGCTCCCGAGTTGGGCTCGGCGCTACTGATCTGCACCACGGAGCTCAACCGAAAGGACTCCATCGACCGGCTCGCCCGGGTTCTCGCGGGAGAGGGAGCATGAGCGGATCCGACCAGCCGACCCGCGATCCCGGCCGCGCTCCCGCGACCGAGTCCGGCCTCGCCTACGAGGAGCCCCTGCTCTTCGAGCGCAGCGCCCCCGGTCGAGTCGGCTACTCGCTGCCGGAGCTGGACGTTCCCGAGGTCGACCCGAGAGCACACCTCCCCGCCGATGCGGTGCGGGAGGAGATCCCGGGCCTGCCCGAGCTCTCCGAGATCGATGTGGTGCGGCACTTCACGCGGCTCTCCCGCTGGAACACCGCCGTCGATCTGGCTCCCTATCCGCTCGGCTCCTGCACCATGAAGCACAACCCGAAGCTCAACGAGCGGGTCGCCCGTCTCCCGGGCTTCTGCGAGGCCCATCCGCTCCAGCCCGATGCGCTCTCCCAGGGCTTCCTGGAGCTCTTCCACCGGCTCGAGAGTCAGCTCGCCGAGATCAGCGGGATGGACCGCGTGACGCTCCAGCCCGCCGCGGGCGCTCAGGGCGAGCTCACCGGAATCATGATGATCCGCGCCTGCCACGAGCACCGGGGAGAGCGGCGGCGCAAGGTCCTGGTGCCGGATTCCGCCCACGGGACCAACCCGGCGAGCGCGGCGCTCAACGGCTACGACGTCATCACCGTTCCCTCCGGCGACGACGGGATCCTTCACCCGGAGGCCGTCGAGGCCGCCATGACCGAAGAGGTGGCCGCGCTGATGGTCACCAATCCCAACACGCTGGGGCTCTTCGAGGAACACATCCAGCGCATCACCGAGATCGTCCACGCCAAGGGCGGCCTCGTCTACGGGGACGGCGCCAACCTGAACGCCCTGCTCGGCATGTCGCGTCCGGGCGACATGGGCATCGACGTGATGCACTTCAACCTGCACAAGACCTTCTCGACGCCGCACGGCGGCGGGGGTCCAGGGGCGGGGCCGGTCGGGGTCAAGCAGTCGCTGGCGCCCTATCTCCCGGTTCCGGTGGTCCGGGAGGTCGCCGGCGGCGGAGGGTTCGAGCTCAGCGACGACGTCCCTCACAGCATCGGCCGTCTGCACGGAAACCTCGGCAACGTGGGGGTGATGGTCCGCGCCTTCACCTACATCCTCTCGCTGGGGAGCGAGGGGCTAAGGCGCTGCACGGAGATGGCGGTCTTGAACGCGAACTACCTGCTGGCGAGGCTTCGCGACCGCTACCATGTGCCCTGCGACCGCCCGGTCATGCACGAGTGCGTCCTCTCGGACCACCACCTGCGCGACACGGGGGTCACCACACTGGATGTGGCGAAGCGCCTGATCGACTACGGCTTTCACCCGCCCACCATCTACTTTCCGCTGATCGTCCACGGAGCGCTGATGATCGAGCCGACCGAGAGCGAGAGCCCGGAGGAGCTGGATCTCCTCGTCGAGTCGCTCCTCGCCATCGAGAGGGAGGCGCGCGAGGTCCCCGAGCTGGTACGCAGCGCGCCCCACCGAACCCGCCACAGCCGCCTCGACGAGACACGGGCGGCGCGCAAGCCGGTCCTGCGATGGCAACCCGACGCCGCCTCCGACTAGGAGCTTGCGCGGCACTCTGCCTGGCCGCGCTCGCCTGTGTCCAGAACGATGGATCCCGCCTCAATCCCATCGACGCCTACACCCAGGTCTCCGTCGAACGCGAGCGGGAGATCGGCACGCAGTTCGACAGCGAGATCCGGAAACACATCCGCTTCATCGACGATCCGGTCGTACTCGAGTTCCTGACCGACCTCGGTCTCTCCATCGTGCGCAAGATCGAGCCCCAGCCCTTCGTCTACCACTTCCGCGTCATCGTCGAGCCATCCCTGAACGCCTTCGCGGTGCCGGGGGGGTACATCTACTTCCACAGCGGGACCATCCTCGAGGCCGGCACCCTGGACGAGCTGGCGGGCGTGCTCGCCCACGAGATCGGCCACGTCAAGGGCCGCCACTACGCCCGGATGCGCGAGAAGGCCGCGATCCCGGATCTGATCGCGAAGATCGCCGGGCTGGGCGCGGCGCTGGCGACCAAGGAGCCGGGGGTGCTGCTGGCCAGCGAGGGGCTCAACGTAGCCCTGCAGCTCCGATTCTCTCGGGAGTTCGAGGCGGAGGCCGATGACATCGGCGCCAACTTCATGGCGCGAGCCGGCTACAACCCGGCCGGCATGGCGCGCTTCTTCGAGCGCATCGTCCGCGAGAGCCATGACGTCCGCTTCGAGATCCCCCCCTATCTGTACAGCCATCCGGAGGTGGAGAACCGGATCGACAGCGTCCTGGGCGGCCTCGACGCCATCACCGTCACCGGCGAGCCGAACCCGTCGCTCCACTGGGCATTCCGGGAGTGCCAGGCGCGCCTGGCGCTGCTGGTGGATAGCGGCAGGACCACCTGGCTCGGATCCGTTCCCGACCCGAACCGAGCGAAGACCGGTCCGCTCCTCGCCGACGCCTCGAAGCTCGCCAACGCCGGCGACCTCGCCGGCGGCCTTGCGTTGCTCCAGGAGGCCGAACGACTGGAGCCCTTCGATGCCCGGGTCCCCTACCGCCGCGCCGAGCTCCTGGAAGAGACCGGCCGCACCCGAGATTCCATCCAGGCCTACCGGCGGGCTCTGGCCATCGATCCCTCCGTCGCCCTCGTCCACTACCGGATCGGGATGGCCTATCTGGCCCTGGGAGATCGACACAAGGCCACCTTCTTCCTCGAGCAGGCGCTCCACCGATTCGGTCGGGAGGGGCCCCTCCCCGCCAAGGCCCGGCGCGAGATCGAGCGGCTGACCTTCCCCCCCATCGACGAGGCGGGGATCGCCGACGGAATCGATGCCGATCCTGGGGCAGGGAGTTTCGGCGCTCCCCGGGAGGAGTTCCGGAGCGGCGATGCCCAGGTGGTCTGGTGGGGCCGGGTCACCGAGCGCTACGTCCCGATGCGCGAAGAGATCCAGGTGCGGTTCACGGATCCGAGCGGAGCGATCGCGCAAGAGCAGAGCGCCGAGGCGGAGCGGCGGCCCTACGTCCGCTCCACCCTGGAGCTCACCGGCGGGATCGCCGGGCGACACGGCATCTGGCGCGTCGAGGCGCTGCTCGACGACCGGCCCATCGACCGCCGCACCTTCCGCCTGACCCCGCCAGTCCCCTCGCCATGACTTGCGGGTTATCGGGCGGCAAAGCCGCCCTGCCCGCACGGCACGCCTACGGCGTGCCTCGGCCTAGTCCTAGGACTCGGCGAGATGCTGGCGAGCGATGTCAGCCCAGCTCCCCTTGGGCACCAGCTGGAGATAGCGCCGCCAGTGCTCCTTCGCCTTGCCGCGGAGAGCGAACTTCTCGTAGAGAAGCGCCAGGTTGAGCTGGGCATCGGGGAACAGGGGATCCGTCCGTGTGGCGACCTTGTAATGGCTGAGCGCCGCTTCGCGTTGGCCGTCCTCCTCGAGCAGATTCCCGAGATTGAAGTTGGCCTCGACGTGCTCCGACTCGTGGCGGAGGGCGGCCTCGTAGCAGGCCCGCGCGCGGTCCCGCTCGCCGCGGTTGTAGTAGACGGTCCCGAGGTTGCAGTGAGCGTCCGCAAACCCGGGGTCGGAGCGAAGGGCGTGGGTGTAGGCGTGAATCGCCTCCTCCAGCGTCTCCGGGCTGGAATCGAGCTGACATCCCCGCTCGAACCACTCCAGAGCCGCCGCGAAGTCGGCCTGTCCCGGCGGTGCGGACAGCGGGAGCGGCGCCACGTCGTCCTCGCTGGGCGGTGCGAGATCGAAGTCCAGCACCAGCTGGCCGTCCGGCTCCAGGAGCGCACCCTGGTGGCGAACCACCACCCGGCTCGAGCCCTCGAGCCAGACCCGAAGCCCGCCCAGGGGCTGGTCGAGCTCCGGGACACTCTCTCGGAGTCGATCGACGCTTCGGCGAATCCGGCGCAGGGGGATCCCTTTCTCCAGCAGGGCGAGGATGGTCCGGATGCAGACCAGATCCCTGAAACCAAACGCCGGTTGGTCGCCCGCCACGGCCGACCGGGCCACCAACTCGGTCTGCTCCCAATAACGGAGACGGGCCGAAGAGATGTGCAGGATTCTCGCGGTATCGGCCAGCGAGTACGTCGTCACCCCGCGGTGCATCTTAGCCGTCCTGCACCGATCGCGAGGGAATTTTTTGTAGACTCGGGTCGGAAGCGATTCGAGTGCTGGTGCCTCGCCCGGACTTCAAATCCGGTGGGAACCGTGGCGACACGGTTTCGGCGGGTTCGATTCCCGTCCGCTTCCGCCAGCCCGGAGCGGGCTCACTCGTCGGTGGAGTCCCAGCGCCTGGCGCGGCCGAGGAGGTATCCCTGGCCATAGGGCACCGCGAGCTGCTGCAGCGTCTCGAGCTGCTCGGGTGTCTCGATCCCCTCGGCGATGATCTGCGCACCGATGCGCCGGGCGATCCCGTTCAGTGCGGTCAGCACCGCCCGACGGGTGGGATCCGAATCGATGGCCTTGACGAACGCGATGTCCACCTTGATGAAGTTGGGGGCGAGCTCCGTCACCACCTCGAGACTGCCGTACCCGGCTCCGACGTCGTCCATGGCGATCTGGAAGCCCAGCTCCGAGTACCGATCACAAAGCTCCCGAAAGATCGCGAAGTTCCCGATCGACTCGCGCTCGGAGATCTCGAGCACCACGTCGCTGGGGCGGAGCTGGTGATCCTGGAGGGTGCGCCGGAGTGCGTCCCCCTCGAAGGCGGGATCGTAGATCGCGCAGGGCAGGAGATTCAGGAAGAGCTTCGCTCCCTCGGGCAGGCGCTTGGTCTGGCGGAGCGCCTGCCGCCGGCACAGGCAGTCGAGCTCGAAGAGCAGGTCCGTCTCGGCGGCGGCGGAGAAGAGCTCCTTGGGGGAGTTGAGCGCGGGGTCGCCCACTCCCCGCACCAGCGCCTCGTAGCCCAGGATCTCGCTATTCGCGAGCTTCACGATCGGCTCGAAGACCATCGATACCTGCTCGGCCAGGAGCAGCGCAGTGAACCGTTCGCGACGTTCGCGCACCTCGGTGCGCGCGTTGAGATCGGCGTCTTGCAGCGCCAGCTCTCGCGCCCTGCGGAGCAGCACCTCGGGCCGACGCATCGGATCGTAGAGGGTCAGAGCCGCGCCGACCGAGAACCGGAGTGCCTCGCGCGTGAAGGGGTAGCCGAAGCGGCTCCCGGCATCGGCGAGTGATTTGCGCAGCCGCGCGGCGAACTTCGGAAGCTCGGAGCGATAGAATCCGTCATCGTGGCGGTCGCGGAGCAGCAGAACGATCACTTCGTCGCGTCCGAGATCGCCCAGAACCACATGATCGTCCGACCCGAGTTCGTCCGACAGCACCTCGCGGGCGCGGGCGGCGATACGCCCCGTGACCTGACGATGGGCATCGACACCGAAGGAGCGCTCGATCTCATCGAGGCTCATCGCATCGATCACGAGCATGCCCAGCGCACCGGTCTCAGCGAACTGGATCCGGACCCGCTCGATCTCCTGGCCGATGCTGCGGAGAGGAGATCCGGCGCGGCTCACAGGTGACTTCTCCACACCGTCCTCATCGGTGACAACTCGATTTCCCCTTAACTCCAGAACGCAATAGCTCCGATTCTTCACGGGCCTCGGCGAAGCGCGCACCCCCATGGGACGGCGAGTACCCGCGGTGGAGAACACCCACGGGGAGGCATCTCTCGGAGAGCTTCCATCGCGTGGGTGCCCCCGTGGGGGGTCACGCGCTCCAGAACTCTCGACGGCGCCCTCAATCCTTCAGGCGCGCCGCCTGTCGAGCCGCCTCGGCGCTGTAGCGGTCCTTGCCAGCGGCTCGCGCCGCCTCGGCCAGGGCCTCCCAGGTCTCGGCGTCGAACTCCTCGGCCAGTGCCTCGGAGATCTCGCGGAGAAGGAACGCATCTCCTTCCCCCACGGCCTGGTCGCGAAGCTCGATCAGACGCTCGCGAGCTTCTGCCTTCACCAGAAACGCCACCGCTTCGAGGGCCCGTCCGTCTTCCAGGTACGCCTCCGCGATCTGCAGCGCGCGGGCCGGATCCAGCGCCTGCTCGACCAGGTGTCGGCGCCGGAGCGGATCCGGAAGATGCTTCTTCGCCATCGCAGTTCTACCCCCCCTGATTGAGGTGGTGGTTCCGGCTCAGTAGCGCGGCACCTCCGGGTCCACCGTAAGCGACCACGCCTCGATGCCCCCCGAGAGGGCGGCCACGTCCGTGAAGCCGCCCCCCTGCAGGATTCTCGAGGCCTTCGCACTCCGCCCGCCGCGGTGGCAGTGCACCACCACCCGGCGATCCCGCCACTCCGCGAGCTCGCCGAGGCGTGCCTCGATCCGGTCCAGGGGAACCAGCGTCGATCCCTCGATTTGCGCCTTTCCGTACTCGTCGGGATCGCGGACGTCCAGAAGCAGAAAGGCCTCTCCCCGGTCGGCGCTCCGCTTCACCTCGAAGGCGGAGACCATTCGAACCGGAGGCTGCTCCCCCTGGATCCCGCAGAATCCCTCGTAGTCGATCAGCTCCCGGATCGTGGGCTCGGGGCCGCAGACCGGACACCGCGGATCCTTGGTGAAGCGATACTCGCCAAACTTCATCTCCAGGGCGTCGAGGTGGAGGAAGCGCCCGATCAGGGGCTCGCCGATCCCGGCCAGCAGCTTCAGCGCCTCGGTGGCCTGAATCGTCGCGATGACACCCGGGAGCACGCCGAGCACCCCGCCCTCGGCACAGTCGGGGACCGAGCCCGGGGGCGGCGGCTCGGGAAACAGGCACCGGTAACAGGGCCCCCGTCGCGAGTCGAAGGTCGAGGCCTGGCCGTCGAAGCGGAGAATCGCCCCGTAGACGTTCGGCTTCTCGAGCAGGACACAGGCGTCGTTCGAGAGGTAACGGGTCGGAAAGTTGTCGGTCCCGTCGACCACCACGTCGTAATCGCCGAGGACCGCCAGGGCGTTCTCGGAAGAGAGGCGCTCCTGGTGAATCTCCACTGCGACGTCGGGGTTCATCGCCTCGATCCGCTCCCGCGCCACCAGGACCTTGGGTCGCCCCACGTCAGCGGTCCCGTAGAGGATCTGGCGCTGCAGATTCGACTCGTCCACGACATCGAAATCGACCAGTCCGATGCGGCCCACGCCCGCGGCGGCGAGGTACTGGGCCAGCGGGCAGCCGAGCCCCCCCGCGCCGATCAGGAGGACACTGCCCTCCAGTAGCTTGCGCTGCCCGGCGACCCCGAACTCGGGAAGGTACAGGTGGCGGCGATAGCGCTCGAACTGCTCCGGGCGCAGGGGCGGGCTGGCGGGGGCCATATCGAGAAGCTACCAGAGGAACCCCCGCTCGCCCGGTCCCGCCGCGGCGAGCTACAAGTCCTCGCCGTCTTCGTCCCGGGGCGGGTTCACGATCACCTCGTAGGCCTTGCGAGGATTGTCGATGAACTTCCAGTGCACGGTCACCCAATCGTTCTTCTTGATCTTGTCCCACGAGGACTTCTCGCCGCTGACGACGGTCTCGTCGGCTTTGACGAAGGGCAGCTTGTCGCCCTGCCGATTGTCGACGATGAGCCTCTTCTTCGAGATCTTGTCGACCTTCCCGGAGAACTCGCGGTGCTGTGCCAGAGCGGGGCCCGACAGAACCATCGGCACCGCGACGAGCACCAGGGCAATCAACGCAAAGCTACGAACCATCCTGAGCATCTTGTGTCTCTCTCCCATGAGCGCGCGCCCGGAAGGCGCGTCACGTCGCTTTCAACACTCTTCGACGGGAGACCCCTCCCGCTATTCGCCATCTCCATCGACTCGATGGTGCCGGAGGTGGGATTCGAACCCACACGGCCCGTAAAGGCCGGGGGATTTTGAGTCCCCTGCGTCTACCAGTTTCGCCACTCCGGCGGGCACACCCGTTTCGCTGGTCTCGGGCAAGTCTTGCCACTCTCGACGCTGCTCGCGGGCGGAGGCGCATCATACCATCTGCGCCGTGGCAGATCAGGACCTACCCCCCCGTGGGGGGGCACCCCCCCGATCCGCCCCATCAGCTTTGACAGCCCCAACCCCCGACGGTAGCCTCAATCCACCGTGGGGCTGTAGCTCAGCTGGGAGAGCATCAGGCTGGCAGTCTGAGGGTCAGGGGTTCGATCCCCCTCAGCTCCACCA
>CAZTOU010000053.1:0-38601 GCA_964615365.1 uncultured Spirochaetales bacterium | reverse complement strand
GGGGCTCCGGCCGGTACGCGTTAGGCCAAAGGGGGTCCGTGGAAATCGAGGCTAGCTGGATCGTCGTCGGGCCCCTGACCCTCGGACTTCAGATCCAGGCGGTCGGCGACCGCAACCGGGGCGAGCTGCGCCTGGCCCGCGATGAGCTGGAACGGCGTGTCGAGGAACGGACCAGGCAGCTTCGCGAGAGCGAAGAGCGCTTTCGCCGCCTGGTCGCAGTCTCCTTCGAGGGGATCGTCATCCACGAGCGAGGCGCCATCTTGGAGGTGAATCCCGCCCTCACGGCCCTGTTCGGGTACCAGGCGTCGGAGCTGATCGGGTCGCCGCTCTCGCGGCTCTTCCTCCCCGAGGAGCGCGAGTGCATGCAATCGCGGATCGACGCGGGATTCGAGGGCGTCTTCGAGGTCACGGCGCTCCGGAAGGACAGCTCGAGCTTCCCGATGGAGATGGAAGCCCGCGAGGTGGTTCACCGGGGTCGCGCCTTCTGCGTCTGTGCCGCGCGCGACATCACCGAGCGACGGAGGCAGGGGGAGGAGAGGCGAAGGCTCGAGCGACACATGCAGGAGGTGCAGAAGCTCGAGAGCCTGGGCGTCCTCGCCGGCGGCATCGCCCACGACTTCAACAACATGCTCGCGGTGATGCTGGGAAACTGCCGCGCGGCGCTCGACGCTCTCGATGCCGAGTCGCGAACGCGGGAGAGGCTCCTCCGCGTCCGCGCGGCGGGGGAGAAGGCGGTGGGACTCGTCGAGCAGATGCTGACCTACTCCGGCAAGCCATCGGATTCTCGGATGCCGCTCGACCTGTCACCGCTGGTGGCGGACATGCTCGACCTGCTCCGCGCCTCGGTGTCGAAGAAATGCACGCTCGAGCCCGACCTCGCGCCGGATCTTCCCAGCGTCGACGGAGATCCGAGCCAGGTCTGCCAGGTGATTCTCAATCTGGTGATGAACGCCTCGGAGGCGCTGGAGGAAGGGTCGGGAATCGTCACCATCCAGACCGGCACGGCGAACCTGGACGCCCCGGACCTGTCGAGCAGCCTCGGCGCGACCCCACTTTCCGCCGGCAGGTACGTCTTCCTGGAGGTCTCCGATCAGGGCGCGGGGATGAGCCCGGAGATCCGGGCGAGGCTCTTCGAGCCGTTCTTCACCACCAAGCTCTCCGGCCGCGGTCTCGGGCTCGCCTCCGCGCTCGGGATCGTCCGCACCCACGGCGGCGCGATCCAGGTCACCAGCGAGCTCGGGGTGGGATCGAGCTTCCGGGTCCTGCTGCCGTCTCGACCCGAGAGAACCGAACTCACCTCCTGAACCAGGAGGGGGTGCGCAGGCAGAGCCTGACGAGCATCAGCATCACCGGCACCTCGATCAGGACGCCGACGACGGTGGCGAGCGCAGCACCGGAAGACAGGCCGAACAGCACCGTGGCGGTGGCGATCGCCACCTCGAAGTGGTTCGACGCGCCGATCATGGCCGAGGGTGCGGCGTCGCGATAGGAGAGATCGAGCAGCCGCGCCGCGCCGTAGGTGAGCCCGAAGATCAGCATCGTCTGCAGGAACAGCGGGATGGCAATCCACACGATCGTCATCGGATTGGACGAGATGACCTCGCCCTTGAAGGAGAACAGGAGTATCAGCGTAATCAGGAGGGCGACGATCGTGATCGGTGTCAGCACGTCGAGAAAGCGCTCTTTGAACCACGCCTCGCCCTTTCTCGCGATGATCCACCTTCGCGAGAAGTACCCTGCGACCAGAGGCAGAGCGACGTAGATCCCGATCGACAGCAGGAGCGCCTGCCACGGGACCGGCAGGCGGCCCACGCCGAGAAGAAAGCCGCCCAGGACGCCGTAGAGCACCAGCATGGTCAGCGAGTTGATGGCCACCATCACCAGCGTATGGCCATCGTTGCCCTTGGCGAGGTAGCCCCAGACCAGAACCATGGCGGTACAGGGGGCGATCCCGAGGAGGATGCAGCCGGCCAGGTAGCTGCGCCATAGCGGCACCTCGAGCATCCTGACTCCCTCGACTGCGACCACGCGGCCGGCGCCGTACTCCGCGCCGAGAGGAAGGTCCAGACCGAAGGGCAGCTTCACCAGATCCGTGGCCTCGGGTCCGATGAAGCGCAGAAACAGGGTGCCGAGGAAGAACCAGGCGATCGCGTACATGGTGAAGGGCTTCACCGCCCAGTTCACGAAGAGGGTCAGCGAGACCGGCTTGACGCTTCTCCCCGCCCGGAGCACCTCGGCGAAATCGATCTTGACCATGATGGGGTACATCATGAAGAAGAGGCACACCGCGATCGGGATCGACACCACCGGTGCGCCGCCGACGTCGAGCGTGATGGCGTCGAGCGATGCGGCGACCCCCGGTGCGATCTTGCCCAGTACGATGCCCGCGACGATGCAGAGCCCGACCCACAGCGTCAGCCAACGCTCGAAGAGGCCGAGCCGCTTCCCCTCTTTCCCCTGATCGGTGTCCGGGGCATCTGCCACCATCCGCTTCTCTCCTCGGCGAGCGCCCCGCTCCCATCGAGCGCAGAGGGGCCCACCGTCGCCGCGTCGGAGCCCGATGCGCAGTGAAGTCTCGCGCCCATGGATACCAGGCGCCGACCAGCCCGGCCAATTTCCCGGAACTTCCCACCGTTGTTTACGTTTTTCGAGCGGAGGTGCATCATCCGGAGAGAGAGCCCTCAGGTATCCACAATCGTCCATGGCTCCCAGAGCCAGGTCGCTCTTGCCGCCGTCTCCGGCCTGTCGGCGGATGAGATCCGAGGCAGGGGCTGGCTGTCCGCGATCCATCCCGACGACAGGGAAATGGTCGACACGGAGTGGTCTCGGGCAGTCCGCAACCGGTCGAATTTCTACTTGGAGCATCGCTTCATGGACCGACAAGGATCGGTCACATGGACGGTCGTCCGGGCCGTTTCCAGGAGAGGCGAAGACGGCGAGGTGGTTGGCTACATCGGCACCATCACGGATGTCAACGAGCTCAAGCAGGCGGAGAAAGCGCGGCGGAAGCTGGAAGCCCAAATGCAGCACACCCAGAAGCTGGAAAGCCTCGGTGTGCTGGCTGGCCTATTCCGGAAAGGGGAAATTCGTCGTCGAGACCACCGACCTGAACGAGCTGGTGACCGAGATGGTGCATCTGCTGGAGGCCTCCGTCTCGAAGAAGGCGGTCCTCCAGTGTCACCTCTGCGAGGACCCTCTGGCGATCGAGGCGGACGCGACCCAGCTTCGCCAGCTCGTGATGAACCTGATCACCAACGCCTCGGAGGCCCTCGGGGATCAGGCCGGCGTCGTCGCGATTGCCACCGGTGCGATCGACCTCGATCGCGCCAGCCTCCGGGCGATGCACTCGGACGAAGACCTGGCCGAAGGAAGGTATGTCTACCTGGAGGTCGCGGACACGGGCTGCGGAATGGATGCCGAGACGCGATCGAAGGTGTTCGATCCCTTCTTCACCACCAACTTCTCGGGACGAGGCCTGGGCATGTCCGCCGCGCTCGGGATCGTTCGGGGCCACCGCGGCGCCATCCAGGTGAAGAGCGAGCTCGGAAAGGGGAGCTCGTTCAGGCTGGTGTTCCCGGCGTCGGACCAATCCGTCGGGAGCGAGGAGAAGTCCGGTAGGGAGCCGCACGGTCCGCCGTCTCGCACCGGTACGGTTTTGGTGGTCGACGATCACGAGCAGGTCCTCCGGTTCGTAACCCGGGCGCTGGAACGGGCTGGCTACACGGTCCTCCAGGCCAGAGACGGCCGCGAGGGGGTCCAGGTGTTCCGCGAACGAGCCGAAGAGATCGCCGTCGTCCTCCTTCGATCTCACCATGCCCGAATTGAGCGGAGAGGAGACCTTCGAGGAGATCCGCCGGATCGATCCCGCGGCCCGCGTGATCCTCACCAGCGGCTTCAGTGAAGAGGAGGCCGGCGGCCGATTCGCGGGGAAGGGCTTGCTCGGCTTCCTCCAGAAGCCCTACCAGACCAGCGCACTGCTCGCGAAGCTGCACGAGGCTATGGAACCCTGAGCCGTCTTCCGCCGGTCCGGGATTTCTCGCATCCGACCCGAAGACTCGGGCGGGCTGGTCCCGTCGCCAATCTGAGGCACCCTCCCCTGCATGGAGCGACGGACCGTCCACCGCGTATGCACGCTGTGCGAGGCCACCTGCGGCCTCACGATCGAGGTCGAGGGACGGCGCGTGCTCGCCATACGCGGCGACACCGACGACCCCTTCTCGCGCGGCCACATGTGCGCGAAGGCGCCGGCGCTGGCGGACCTCCACGAGGATCCGGATCGACTCCGCCGCCCGGTCAAGCGCACGGACGCGGGTTTCGTGGAGATCTCCTGGGAGGAGGCCTTCGAGCTGGCCGCCGAGGGGCTGCTCGCGGTCCGAGAGCGGGGCGGAGCGGACGCGATCGCTCTGTACCGCGGAAACCCATCGATCCACGACCTCGGCAGCACCCTCTACTTCGTCGTCCTGCAACGGGCGCTTGCGACGCGGAACCGCTTCTCGGCCGGCTCTCTCGACACCTGGTCGCGATACGTGCAGGTGGGCTCGATGTTCGGTGGGATGCTCCACATCCCGGTGCCGGATCTGGATCGGACCCGCCATCTGCTGGTGATCGGCGCGAACCCGATCGTCTCCAACGGCAGCCTGATGACCGCCCCCGACGTACGCGGCCGTCTTCGGGCCCTGCGCGCGCGGGGCGGCAAGCTGGTGGTGATCGATCCGCGGCGAACCGAGACGGCCGAGCTGGCCGACGAGCATCACTTCATCCGGCCGGGCGCCGACGCGGCGCTGCTGCTCGCCATGATCCACACCCTCTTCGAGGAGGATCGGGTGGATCTGGGACGCTGCGGAGAATTCGCCAACGGTCAGGGGACGGTGCGCGAGCACTCGGGCCGCTACGCGCCCGAAACCGTGGCGGCGCGCTGCGGAATCGACGCGAGGACCATTCGCCGCCTCGCGCGCGAGCTGGCCGAAGCCGCCGTCGTCTACGGTCGAATGGGCACCTGTTGCCAGCGCTTCGGCACCCTTGCCTGCTGGGCGATCGACCTCTTGAACGCGCTCACCGGGAATCTCGACCGGGCGGGCGGGGCGATGTTCGCTCGGGCGGCCGCTCCCCTCGACTTCGCATTCGCCCAGGGCGACGGGGGGATCCGCTTCGGGCGCCACCAGAGCCGGGTGAGCGGATACGACGAGATCTTCGGTGAGCTGCCCATGGCCGCTCTCGCCGAGGAGATGGAGACCGAGGGCGAAGGGCAGATCCGCGCCTTCATCACCTACTCGGGCAACCCGGTGGTATCGGCGCCCGACTCGGATCGCCTGGACGCCGCACTGGCTTCGCTCGACTTCATGGTCTCCATCGACTTCTACCTGAACGAGACGACCCGACACGCCGACGTGATCCTGCCGCCGGCGGGTCCGCTCGAGAACGACACCTACGACCTGAGCCTCTACCACCTCGCGATCCGCAACGTCGCCAAGTGGTCGCCGGCTGCGTTCGAGGTGGAGGAGGGCGGACTGCGAGCCTGGGAGATCGTCCTGGAGCTGGCGCGCCGCATCATGGGTCTCGGTGGGCTCGAGACCCGGCAGGTCGACGACCTGGTGCTGCGGCAACTCGCCGCACTGGCGCTGGCCGGGGGGCCCCTGGCCGATCAGCTCGAGAGCGTCGTCCCGGCCCTGGGCGAGCAGCCCGGCCCCGCCCGCCTGCTGGATCTCCTGCTCCGGCTCGGGCCCTACGGCGACGGCTTCGGTCGCAACCCCGACGGCCTCACGCTCGCCCGCGTCGCCGAGCACGAGCACGGTCTCGACCTCGGCCCGCTGGAGCCGGCCCTGCCCGAGAAGCTCGCGGCGGCCTCGGGCCGCATCGAGCTGGCACCGCCGCGCATCCTCGCTGACCTTCCGCGCCTCGATGCCTGGCTGGAGGAGGAGCCGGTCGCCGCCTTCACGCTGATCGGGCGCCGCGACCCGCGCTCGATGAACTCATGGCTCCACAACAGCGAACGGCTGCTCCGAGGACGGGAGCGCTGCACGCTGCACATCTGCCCCGACGATGCGCGCAGTCTCGGCCTGCGGAGCGGCGATACGGCACGCCTGCAGAGCGGGACGGGTGCGCTGGTCGCGCCGGTGGAGATCTCGGACCGTCTGATGCGGGGCGTGGTCAGCCTGCCGCACGGATGGGGACACGATCTGCAGGGCGGGCGCCTCCGCGTGGCGTCGCGCCAGCCCGGTGTGAACACCAACCGCCTGCTTGCGGCGCGGGACGTCGACGCGCCGAGCGGCGCCAGCGTGCTGAGCGGTGTGCCGGTCACCGTCGAGGCGGTCCGGGGGACCTGAATCTCCCTGTGTCAGGATGCGCTAGCCGTATCCAAGTCCCGCGTCGTCGCGGCATCTGGAGCGAGTCGAATCTCAATCTTCGGCCTCGTCGTCCCCGTCGGTGAGGTACCCGAGCGCCCGAAGCTCTCGCTGCAAGTCTTCGTCGAGGCTGGTGGGGGGGGCCGCTGGGCCGACGCGCTCGGCCAGCTTCCGGTCGCGCTCGGCCTGCTGCCCCAGCAGCCTGCGCAACGAGGTGACTACCTCCGGGTTCGAGGCTGCCACGTCGCGTGTCTCGCCGGGATCGTCCTTCAGGTCGTAGAGCCTGCCGGATCCCGTCGCCCGGTCGAACAGCAAGCGCCAGCGATCGCTGCGCACCGAATAGAGCGCGTCCTGCTCCTCGCTCACGGCACGCGCGTGGCTGAAGGCGTGAAGCTCGAGACCCTCTCCCGCCAGCAGTGGCAGCAGACTCCGGCCCTGAAGCGGAAGATCCTCGGTGGAGATCCCCATCAGGTCGAGGAGCGTCGGCATCGGGTCCACCGACCGCACCAGCTGCGGGATTCGGCGAGGCTCGTGCTCACCCGCCGGCACCCGCAGGATCAGGAGGATTCGCAGGATCTCGTCGAAGAGCACCTCGCCGTGCTGAAGCTCTCCGTGCTCCCCGAGTCCCTCCCCGTGATCACTCGCGACCAGGACCACGGTCCTTCGAAGAAGATTCTCCTCCTCGAGAAAGCGCCAGAGACGGCTCATCTGCTCGTCGGTGTAGGCGATCTCGGCGTCGTAGATGTCGCGCAGCCAGCTCAGGAAGGATTCTCGCCGATGCGCCCTGGGGAGATCCAGCCCCTGGGCGAGATTCGCCCTCGCGAAGCCCGGCT
Organism: uncultured Spirochaetales bacterium; assembly: GCA_964615365.1. GTDB lineage: Bacteria > Myxococcota_A > UBA9160 > UBA9160 > UBA6930 > CAVXZE01. Next base: position 31,427 of record CAZTOU010000053.1, on the reverse strand, counting down.
TGTCGCGCAGCCGGTGCAAACCGCTGAGCCGGCAGTGAAGCGCGTGTCGGTTCAACAGAAGCGAGTCGGCGGGATCGACCCGGCGCTGACGGTTCCAGCGCTCGATGGCGCGGTTCACACGCGCGTGCTCCTCGTCCTCATCGTATTGCGGACGGAAGCGGCGGATGAACTCCTCCGGTGCGCGATAGGGCCCGTGCGGCTCGTAGGTCTGGAAGAACAGGAAGAAGGGTTGCCCCTTGTGCCTCCGAAGCCAGCGGAGGCTGCGGGCGAGATTTCCCTCCAGGCGGCTCGGGAAGAGCAGATGCGAGTCGTGGGACTCGTCGTCACCCGGGTTTCGCGGATAGCTGTCGAACCCCTGATCGAGGCCGAAGTCGCCCTTCGCGTAGCCCCCCTCGGTGAAGGCGGCCGTCGCGTATCCGTGTCGCTTCAGCACCTCAGCGAGGGTGACCACGTCGTCGCTCATTCGCCCGGGGTTGGGGAAGCCGCGGACTCCGTGCACCTCGGGGTAGAGGGAGGTAACGAGGCTGATCAGCGAAGGGGCGGTCCAGGGCGCCGCGCTCTCCGCTCGCTCGAAGACGAAGCTCTCCCGGGCGAACGCGTCGAGGTGAGGGGAAGTGGGACGTTCGTAGCCGTAGAGCCCCAGGTGATCCGCGCGCAGGGTGTCGAGCACCACCATCACGAGGTTGAGCGGTCGCTCCCCCGCCGGCTCGTCGGCCTCACCGCCGCAGGCAACCAGGGCAGCCGCGGCCACCGCCACCAGCAGCGCGATCTGGCTTGGCTTTCCCATGGATCATCCCCCCTCGAGCCGATTCACCTCGAGTCCGCACGGTGCCCGTGATCCAAACGCTCCATGCACTCGTCGATGGCGCCGGCGCTGCAGTGCGAATAGATGGGATAAGCGGGCCTTCCGCGGACGTCCGGTGGTGAGGAGACTGTAAACTCCCGCTGGGAATCAGGCAAAACCGGTGGGGATCCTCGAGAAATCGGAAGGTCTACGCCCGGTGTGGCCACTGATACCTCCTCCTGGCAAGATGGTGAAGCGTTGTCCGCGTCCGAACGCATGTCCCAACGCCCTTGACAAATTCGCTGGACGGCGGCGCCCCGCGGATACGGGCGCTGCATCATGGAGATCGAGCCGGGGAAACCTCCCCGCGCCCCGCTGGCCTCGGCATTCGCGTAAGTATCCGTCTCAGGTCTCCCCGGGCCTGGTGCAGCACCACTTCCGATCCAAGGAGGGCCTTCGCGCCGCGGTCGACGCCTTCGTCCTCGAGCGGGCTTCGGAGGCGGTGACCGACGCGGTGCGGAGAGGCTCGGCGGCGGAGGTCGCCGGGGGATTCGCCGAGCGGATCGCCGAGTTCATCCGCGCAAGCCCGGATCTGGTGGCCTACGCCCGGCGCGCGCTCCTCGAAGGCGATCCATCCGGCCTCGCGCTCTTCGACTCCCTGGTCGAGCTCGCCCGCTCGGAGCTGCGGCACCTCACCGCCGAGGGGCTGCTCCGCTCCGATCTCGATCTCGACTGGGCGGCGCTGCACATCGTTCTCCTGAGCGTGGCTCCGGTGCTCCTCGAGGCGGCCGTCGATCGCCATCTGGATCAGCCGTTCCAGAGCGAGGACGGCATGACGCGCTGGCGCGATGCCACCTCGATGCTGTTCTCGAAGGGCGTCTACCGAGGCGCGCAGGCAGCCCCGACCGGCGCGGACGGCTGCGAGAAGACCCGACCCTCTTGACCGATCCCCGCCGACCCGAGCAAGGAGACCCCGAATGACTTCAGCGGATCCCACCGAAAGCTGGCTGTCCCAGAGGATTCCCCTGACCTACGACCCGGAGAGACTCGACCGGTGGGCCCGCGAAGAGATGGGCCCGGTGGTCTACCTGAAGCTCGGTCTCACCTTTCAGTGTCAGCTCCGCTGCAGGCACTGCTGCTCCGCAAACTACCCGTCGGCCGACCGGAGAGAGCTCACGACTGAGGAGGCGAAGGGCGTCCTCGACCAGTGCCACAAGCCCCTCGTGGTCCACTTCTTCGGGGGCGAGCCCACCCTCCGAAGGGATCTCTTCGAGCTGATCGACTACGCCGCGGAGAGATCGATCTTCGTCTTCTTCGACACCAACGGACTGCTCCTCACGAAGGACTACGCCGCGCGCCTCCGGACCACCGACCTGGAGCTTCTTCACGTCAGTATCGACAGCTCCGTTCCCGAGAAGCACGACGAATACCGGGGCATGGAAGGCTGCTTCGAGAAGGCCATCCAGGCCGTCCGAAACGCGCTCGATGCGGGACTCAAGTGTGCCATCTCCACCTACGTGACCCGGGAGAACCTGGCCAATGGAGAGTTCGAGGAGCTGATCGCGCTGGGAATGGAGCTGGGCGTGACGGGGGTGAGATATCAGCTTCCCACGCCGTCCGGCCGGTGGCTGCACAACGTCGACGTGACCTTGACGCCCGAAGAGGAGGAGCGCCTGCGGAACCTGGTGGACTTCCCGAGCGTCTACCGGGACTTCCATTTCCAGAACCAGGATTCGAGCCAGTGCAGAGGGATGGCCGACGGACAATACGCCTACGTCTCGCCCCTGGGCGAGGTCCAGCCCTGCTCCTTCATGCCGCTCTCCTTCGGGAACACGAGGGAAGAGCCCGTGAAGACGATCCTGGAGAGGATGTGGAAGCATCCCCTGTTCGGCGAACCCTGCCTCTCCAAAGCGTGCCCGATGCTGAGCGATGAATTCAGGGGGAGATACATCGAATCCATCCCCGCCGACGCGGAGCTGCCGTACAGGATGCCGGCCTGAAGAAGGCTTCGCGCTCGCGCGCCGCGACGCCTCGGGACGCTCCAAGGTCGCGACGCCGAGGCTGGAAGATCCCGGTCCCTTCAGCCGAGGCCGAGGGACGACAGCGCGTGCCGCTTCGCCCAGGGGTAGTCCGCCTTGCCGTTGGGGGCGCGGCGAACCGTCTCGACCAGGAGCACGCGCTTGGGGAGCTTGTAGCTCGCCAGCCTGCCGCGGGAGTTCGCGAGGATCTCGGCCTCGGTCGCCGACTGGCCGGTCCGCAGCGAGGCCACCGCAGTCACCGCCTCTCCGAACTTCTCGTCCGGCACCCCAACCACCAGGCAGTCCCAGACGGCGGGGTGGAGCTTGACGGCCTCCTCGACCTCCTCGGGAAAGATCTTCTCTCCGCCCGAGTTGATGCAGACCGCGCCCCGTCCGAGCAGCGTGATCGACCCATCCGCCTCGACGGTGGCAAAGTCGCCCGGAAATGCGTAGCGCACTCCGTTCACGGTGCGGAAGGTGCGAGCGCTCTTCTCGGGATCCTTGTAGTAGCCGCGCGGAACGACCCCGGTGTGCGCGATCATGCCCACCTCTCCGGATCCCGGCGCGACCTCGCGGTCGTCGTCCGCGAAGACCTTGGCCGTGTCGCCGAGCTGGAAGCTCGCCGTCCCCGGAGCCACCCCCCGCGTCGCGACGCTCTGGGCCATCGCACCCTCGGAGGAGCCCATGATGTCGATCAGCATCATCTCCTTCCGCTCCAGCAGCGCCTGCTTGACCGCCGACGACCAAATGACGCCCGACGAGACGATCAGCCTCATTGAGGAGAGGTCGTAGGGCTCGCCCCGGGCTTCCGCCTCTTCGAGCGCGCGCAGCATCGGCTTGGCAAAGGCATCCCCCACGATCACGATGTCGGTCACCCGTTCGTGCTGCACGGTCTGCCAGAGGCGGTGCGCGTCGAACGAGGTGCCCTCCATCGAGACGTGGGTGCCCCCCATGTTGAAGGTCAGGAAGCCGCCCAGCCAGAGACCCGTCCCGTGCATGAGGGGACAGGCGGTGAGGGTCACGGGAGCGTTGCCGAGCCGATGGATCTCGAGGACGCTGGGCAACACCTCGTCGGCCGTCTGGGGAACCGGCACGCCGTGGATGGGATGCCCCAGCATCAAGGCGGCCGTAAAGGCACTGACGTCGTACATCACCCCCTTCGGCATGCCCGTCGTGCCGCCGGTGTAGAGCATGTAGAGCCCGTCCTCGGCCCGCGGGATGCGCTCGGCCGGCGGGCTCGCGGAGATCAGCTCCTCGAAGTCGAGCGCGCCACCGCTTCTCGGTGAGCCGTCGTCGACCTGGACGATCGCCCGCAGCATCGGAAGCCGGTCCACCACCTTGGCCACCCGCTCGCCCAGCGCCCCGTGGAAGAAGAGCACCTCGATGTCCGCGTTGTCGAGCAGGTAGACCAGCTCCTCCTCGAGGTACCGGTAGCTCGCGTTGATCGGAACCGCGCCGAGCTTCAGGGCCGCGAAGCAGCTCTCCAGATACTCGTTGCCGTTGTAGAGGTACTGCGCCACCTTCGAGTCGGGCCCGACGCCGCGCTCCTGGAGAGCCGTGGCGAGGCGCGCCGCGCGATCGTCGAACTCGCGCCAGGTCCGTCGCGTCTCGCCGTGGACGAGCGCGATCCGGTCGGGGATCTCGTCCGCGATCGTCTCCCAGACCGTTGCGAAGTGCATCTCCATCGCCGGCTCTCCTCTTGCAGCAGAGCCGCCAGTATCTCCGATCGAGAGTCCCGAAGTCACCGGAAATCAGAGCTGGTGAGAAATGCGGGCTAGTACTGTGCGGGGGTCACCTGCGCAACGACCACGGCGTCGCGCTCCCGGGCGGTGTCGCGCAGGGATTCGAGGGGCGGGCTCGCGGCGCGGAGCTTCTCGAGTGCGCGTCTCTGGCTGTCCGAGACGGATTTGAAGACCAAGGCCTGTCCCTCTTCGCCATCGTCGCGCAGGACCGTCGCCTCCATCACCACGGGCTCCTCGCGGCTACCGCCATAGAGGGCGAGGGTGACCTCCGAGCCCACTGCCAGTCCGGAGTGGCCGACGATGCGAACACCCTCGAGGGAGAGGTCGTGGCCCAGCGCCGTCTGCGGGCCGTCCGAATCCTCGAAATCGAGAACTCCCACCCGACGACCGTACTCCGAGCGCGGATGACGCCGGCGCTCGCTCCTCGGGGCGGTCTCCGCCTCGGCCTTCGGCTCCTCGGCCTCTTCGCGTGGCTCCGCCGCGACCGGCGCGGACACCCCCGACGATCGCTCGGCCAGGGGCGTGACGCGAGTTCCGATCTGCTCCCCGCGCACCAGCTTCTCGACCTGGGCTCGCGCCTCGGGGTCGAGGCCGTCGAGCCGCATCAAGATGGAATACCTGGACTCGCCCGAGTGGGACTCGCACGCCGCCGAGCGGACCACGCAGCCCTGGAGCTCGAGCCTCTTCCCGCCGCCCAGCGCTTCGGGAAGAACGATCCTGATCACCGTCTCCGGCTCCGCAGCGCGAGGCGAGACGACGCGGCACATGTCGGCGGTGAGGTCGGCCAGCGTAGCCGGCTCGAGCTCGGCATCGACGGCTCCGCACTGGATCGAATCCCCGAGAGGGAGCCGAAGCTGCGCTCGCCGATCGAGACCGCGGTTCAGAAGCTGGAGCAGGAAGAGACGCAGGGATTCCTGGTCGAGGGCGACGTGGACGAGAAAGTGGACCCCGAGCTCCCGCAGGCGCTGGCGCAGCGGCAGGAAATCCTGGTTGTGAACGCAGACCCAGACGGGGTCGAGAGAAACGTCGGGGCTCGACTCCAGCCGCGGCATCTCCAGGGTTCGGTCGCGCGACGAGATCAGGAGATCGCGGGGCTTCGGGACGACGCGCCGGATCTCCCCCTTCTGGAGGCGCACGCAGTCGACTCCGAGCTGCTGGAGCATCCGGTGGACGCGGTCGAGCTCCCCGTCGTCGAGGAGCAGCACGGACGGAGCCGGACTCATCACCTAGCGGTTCGGCCGCCCTCGGCCCCCGCTGTAGGTGAATCCGCACTTCGCCGCGGGAACCCCGAAGCTGCGCGTGGGTGAGGGTTCTCTTGCGCCGGCGAGATGGGAAGTGAAGGTGTTCCTGCGCTCGGGTCGGTGGAGCGTGAAGCATATGCTGTATCCTGGCTCTGTCCCGATGGCACCGGCCCGCGAGGAGAAGCATGAGTGAAGCCAGCCATGAGCGGCCCAAAGGGGCCCTGGAGCCGGGCACGCCCACCCGGCTGGCCGGGCTCTTGGACTACGCCCCCGGCGCGGTGGTGAGCCGGACGCTGGCCAAGTCGAAGGCCGGTACCCTCACGGTCTTCGCCTTCGACAAGGGCGAGGAGCTGAGCGAACACACCGCTCCCTTCGACGCCTACGTTCAGCTGCTCGACGGCCGCGCGGAGCTGGTCATCGGCGGCGAATCTACGCTCCCCGAGGCCGGCGAGACGGTGCTGATGCCCGCTCACGTTCCCCATGCCGTCAAGGCCATCGAGCCGATGAAGATGTTGTTGATCATGATCCGCGGGTAGCACCGAGTCAGGTTCGGATGCTCGCTCGGCCCCTCTGCTTTTCCCTGGATGTGGACCCATGTACCCTTTGCGGATGACGCGCCTCTCTCGTGAGCTGGCCCGAAGCTACGATCGTCTCGTTCTCCGCCGGCCGCGGATCACTCTCGCCTTCCTTCTCGCGCTGCTCGCCTTCTTCGCGTACCACGCCAAGGACTTCGGGTTCGATGCCTCGCCCGACTCGCTCCTGCTGGAAGGTGACAAGGATCTCCACCTGCTTCGCCAGCTCGATGCTCGCTACGAGACCCGGTCCCTCCTGATCGTCACCTTCACCCCTTCTGGGGACCTCTTCGCGGACGACTCCCTCTCGCACCTGGAGCGCCTGCGGAATGAGCTGCGCTCCGTCGAGCACGTCGAGTCCGTGTTCAGCATTCTCGACGCTCCCCTGGTCAAGAACTCGGACCTGTCGCTCGGGGAGATCGCGGGCGACGTCCCGACGCTGGAGTCCCCGACTGCCGACCGGGAGCGCGCCCGGGGGGAGCTGACCGGGAGCCCCGTCTACAGGGATCTGATCATCGGCCGCGACGGCCAGACGGCCGTCCTGCTCATATACCTCGTCCCGGAGGAGAAATTCGGCTCCCTGCTCGTCAGACGAAACGAGCTGTTGATCAAGAAGGAATCGGGCCAGCTGGACCCCGACGAGCGCCGGGAGCTGGCGAGGATCTCTCCCGAGTTCGACGAAGCCCGCGCCGCGGAGACCCGGCGCCACCACCAGACCATCAAGGAGATCCGGTCCATCATCGCCCGCTACAGGAAGCACGGCGGCCTCTTTCTGGGCGGGATGCTGATGATCGGGGACGACATGATCACGTTCGTCAAGAAGGACCTGATCGTCTTCGGCTCCTGCGTGCTCGCCTTTCTCGTCTTCGTTCTGACCCTGATCTTCCGAAGGCTTCGCTGGGTGGTGCTTCCGCTGCTGAGCTGCTTCTACGCGAGCACCGTCATGATCGGAATGCTCGGCCTGATCGGCTGGAAGGTGACGGTGATCTCGTCGAATTTCGTGGCGCTCATGTTGATCATCACGATCTCCATGAACATCCACCTGGCGGTCCGCTACACACAGCTGCTCGAAGAGAGGCCGGAGGAGAACCAGTTCGGACTGGTCTCGATCACGCTCAGGAGGATGGTCTGGCCGTGTCTGTACACGGCACTCACGACCATCATCGGCTTCGGCTCACTCGTCTTCAGCGACATCAAGCCGGTGAGAGACTTCGGCTCGATGATGAGCATCGGGCTTGCGGTGGTGTTCCTCACCTGCTTCTCGCTGTTCCCGGCCATTCTGGTGCAGATGAAGAAGCCGAGAGCCCACCGACCGCGCAGAGGAGAGGTCCCGCTCACTGAGGGACTCGCCAGTCTGACGGAGCGGCACGGCACGAAGGTCCTGGCGGCCGCCGGGCTGCTCGCGCTCGTGGGCGCGGTGGGAATCTCCAAGCTCACCGTCGAGAACAGCTTCATCGGCTACTTCAGGGCGGACACCGAGATCTACCGGGGAATGAAGCTGATCGATGAACTGCGGATAGGCACCACACCGCTGCAGATCCTGCTGGATTTCGACACCGAGTCCGACGACTCCGAGGCGGATGGGGAAGCCGTCGACGAGGAGGGAATGGACGATTGGGAGCTCGACGTCGCCACCGAGCCCTCCTACTGGTTCACTCCCTTCAAGATCGACCGGGTCAAGGCGGTCCACGACTACCTCGAAGCTCAGCCGGAGGTCGGCAAGGTCCTGTCCATCGCATCGATCATCCGGGTCGCCGAGGATCTCAACGGTGGCAAGGAGTTCGACGCACAGGAGCTGGCGCTTCTCTACAAGAAGCTCCCCGACGAGATGAAGGGTCCCCTGCTCGAGCCCTACTTCAACTTCGAGCACAACGAGGCCCGGATCGTACTGCGGATTCTCGACTCGAACGAGGGCCTGCGCAGGACGGCCTTCGTGGAGCGGCTCCGCTCCGATCTGCGAGAAGAGCTGGAGCTCACCGAGAGGGAGGCACAGCTTACGGGGACGCTGGTCCTGTACAACAACATGCTCGAGAGTCTCTTCGCGTCCCAGATGTCGAGCGTGGGAATGGTGATGGCCGGAATCGGCCTGATGTTCCTGGTTCTCTTTCGGTCGCTGCGCCTGGCCATCATCGGCATCGTCCCCAACCTGCTGGCGGCCGGCATCGTGCTCGGCCTGATGGGTCTGATCGGGATCCCATTGGACGTGATGACCATCACGATCGCGGCCATCGCGATCGGAATCGCGGTGGACAATGGCATCCACTACATCTACCGGTACCGAGAGGAATTCCGCCGGAGCGGCGACTACGTCGAGACCTTGCGCCGCTGTCACACCAGCACCGGCAGGGCGATCTTCTACACCTCGACGAGCATCATCTTCGGGTTCTCGATCCTGATGCTCTCGAACTTCCTTCCCACCATCTACTTCGGTGTCTTCACGGGACTCGCCATGCTGATCGCCCTGCTGGCCGCTCTCACCCTGCTGCCGAAGCTCATCCTCGTCTGGAGACCGTTCGGCGACCGCCGAGGAGCGGGAGGTCACGAATAGGAGCGAAGATCGTGGCCGTGACGAAGAAGGTCCACATCGTCGGCGCCGGGCTCTCGGGCATGATCGCCGCCTACAACCTGGCCAGGGAGGGGCACGAAGTCCTGGTGCTGGAGAAGGCTCCCGGAATCGGCGGCACCCCACCTCACCATCCCTCGAACCACGCCACACCCGTGGCGGTCGACTGGATCTGGGAATACATCGGGATCGATCTCTCGAAGTACTTCCACCAGCCGCTGGGAGGGAGCCTGTTCATCTCGCGGGACAGGTTCTCCATGCCTGGAGACCATCTGATCGTGGAGCGAGGACCGCGGGAGACTTCGATCGACACCTTTCTCCACGGGAAGTGCCTGGAAGCCGGCGTCGAGTTCGCGTTCGGCCGGGATGTCCGGAACCCCTTCGACCTGCCGGATCCGGCCATCATCGCCACCGGCCTCCACCGGGATATGGGTCGTCTGCTGGGCCGCCCCATCAAGCGCCTGTCGTGCGTCTCCGCTCGCCGCAGGCTGCAGTCGGGCGAGCGGGACCGCCACAACTTCGCCTGGACGGGGAGCTACACCTCCACCTACGGATACGCCTCCATCGTCAACGACCTGGAGTACTACCTGCTCTTCTCCGAGGGAGAGATCACCCGCCCCGACCTGCGGCGCTTCGAGAACCACCTGGAGAGGAGCATCGGCGTTCGCTTCGACCGCTGGATCCCGTTCGAAGTCTGGGTGCCGACGGCGCGTCCCGATGCGCCACAGCTGCTGGCGGGATCCAAAATCCTGGCCGGCACCCTCGCCGGCATGATGTGCCCGAATGCCTACTTCGGAATCCAGGGCGCCATGCTCTCCGGCCGCATCGCCTCCCTCGCGGTGACCGACCCGGAACGCGCCGCCAGGGAGATGGACCGGATGACCGCCAACTTCGGATCCGCCTACCGGTCTCGGCAACTGGGGAGACTCATCCCCAAACGCAGGATTCGGCAGCTGGTCCTGAAGAATCCCGCCCTCGGCCGCTTCCTGCCGAAGCCGAAGAGCGGGATCCCGGGCATGGCCGAGGAGTCGCCGGGCCCCATCCCCAGCTACGAAGGGCGCTTCTAGGATTCCATCGGAAACCACGCGCGGTTATCCTCGCGTCGGGTCCGGCGTGCCTCGCGGGGGAATCGTTCCAGGTCCTCGTGACCCTGTTCAGAGGTCGGAGAGGTATCGGGTCCCGCCGAGGCTGCGAGCCGCGGCCTCGATCTCGGCGGCTCGCTGGCGCACGTAGTCGGAAGGGCTCCGCGGCGACATCCGGCTGGGGCTCGGCAGCACCGCCGCCAGCAGCGACGATTCCTCGAGCGTGAGCTTCGCGGCGGACCTGCCGAGAAGCAGCTCGCTCGCGGCGCCGGCGCCGAAGATCCCCGGCCCGAACTCGGCCACGTTCAGGTAGACCTCCAGGATCCGGCGCTTGGGCCAGAGACCCTCGATCAAGAGCGTCAGGTAGGCCTCGAGACCCTTGCGAACCAAGCTGCGTTCGCGCCAGAGAAAGAGATTCTTCGCCACCTGCTGGGAGATCGTGCTGGCCCCGCGCGGGCGGCTGATGCGATCCCGGATGGCCTTCGAGATCGACCCGAAGTCGAAGCCGTGATGGGCGGGGAACTTCTGATCCTCCGCCGCCACCACCGCGATGGCGAGGTGGGGCGAGAACTCCTCCCACGACCGCCACCGATAGTGCACCGTCGCATCCCCGGCCCGGTCCCGCTCCATCCGTTCGCGCGCGATGAACGCCGTGGTGGGCGGCGCAATCCAACGCCACGGGAGAACCGCCACCACGCTGAGCAGTGCCGCGAAGGCTGCGGCGCGAAGCAGCAGCCACCCGAAGCGCCGCCCCCCGGTCCTTCTTCTCCGCCCTCTCCGGCGGCGGCGACTCGAGCCTCGAAGGCGGTCAGGAGCCCTGCCCGACATCCTCGAACCCCGGCGGCTGACGATAGGAATCGGCGAGATCGAAGAGCTGCTCGACGATCACCAGCAGACGAGCCTCCTCGAAGCGCGCACCGACGATCTGGGCCCCGATGGGAAGACCGCCCTCGGTGAAGCCGATCGGCACGACGACGGCCGGATGACCGGTCAGGTTGAGGAGGACGGTGTAGGAGCCGATCGCCTCCCAGTAGTCGAGCGGCCGACCGTCCACCAGGACGGGGTCTTCGTAGACCGGAAACGGGCCGCGGTGGGTCTTTGGCGCCCTGTGCTCGAAGGCCGCGATGGGGCTCGTCGGAATGATCCACACGTCGTAGTCGTCCAGGAAGGCCTCCATCCGCGAGACCAGCCGATCGCGCTCCGTCAGCACCTTCATGTACTTCTCGTATGAGAAGGGGAAGACCAGGAACGGATTCAAGCGGAAGAGATAGGCCATCAATCGGACCAGCTTGGGCGTGTGGGCGCCGATCTCCATGTCGAGCAGGCTGCCGTAGGTCTCCCAGACGGTCTCGAAGGGGAAATCGGGCGGATGGAGCCGCGCCACGTCGAGGCCGTTCTCGGCGAGCCTGGCCGCGAAGAGACCCATCGCCTCCCGGGTCTCTCTCGAGGCGGGCAGGTCCGGGAACCCGTCGGCCCAGGCGACGCGAAGCGTTTCGAGCGGCGGGGGCTCCGGGAAGACCACCGGGAGGGCCGGCGCATCCACATCCCGGGGATCGGCGCCGGCGAGGATCCCGAAGGCCAGCGCGAGATCGTCGATGGAGCGGGCGAGCGGCCCGTTGGAGACCATGTGGCGCACCGAGTGGAACTCCCCCTCCGGCATCCCGGGGTGATATCCGGCCTTGGGCACCCGGTTCTCGGTGGGCTTCAGCCCGAAGATCCCACAGAAGTGGGACGGGAGCCGGATCGAGCCGCCCAGATCGCTCCCAAGCTCCAGGGGAGAGAGGCCGGCTGCAACCGCCGCCGCTCCGCCACCCGTGCTCCCGCCCGGCGTCAGCGAAGGATCCCACGGGTTGTTGGTGCGGCCGAAGACGGGGTTGTCGGTCTGGTAGTCCATGCTCAAGATCGGCAGGTTGGTCTTCCCCAGGATGATGGCCCCGGCTTCCGTGAGTCGCTCGACGGCGGGGGCGTCGAAATCCGGGACGTGATCCGCCAGGGGCGGATAGCCGCTGGTGGTGCGGAGACCCTTGGTGGCGTAGGCATCCTTGATGGTCACCGGCACGCCATGCAGCGGCCCCCAGATCTCGCCCCTCGCCAGGGCGGCGTCGGCGGCCTCCGCCCGCGCCCGGACACTCTCCTCGTCGATCGTGACGATGGCGTTCAGCCGGGGATTGAACGCGTGGATCTGACTCAGGTGGGCTTCCACCACCTCCGTGGACGAAAGCACCCCGAAGCGGATTCTCCGGCCCAGCTCACTGGCGGTGAGGAAGACGATCTCCTCCCGAAGCTCGATCCGGGCGCCTTCGGGCGCGGTGTAGGGCCTGGGCGGCTCCGCCTCGCCGCAGCCGGCAGGGATCAGAGCGGAGAGCAAGAGGAGCCCCAGCGGCGAGAAACGGCGACTGATTCGGCTCGGTGAATTGCTCACGTCCCCTCCCCTTTCGAATGCGATCCCATCGCGCCCGGCGCAGCTCGGACCCCCTGATTCTGCTCGAGCCGGAGCGGGCCCCGCAAGGGCCGGGGCGGCGGTGACCGGCGGGGTATCTTCCGCTCATCCCTGCCCCTCCTCGAAGACGGGCGCTGGCGGGGCAATCACAAACGGCGAAACTACCCGGCCCGGGTGGGGCCCGACCCGGCGGCGGACGCCCGCGGCCTCGGATGCCAGAGCATGTCGGACGCTCGAGAGAAATCGTCGATACCCGCCGTCAAGAGCGCGGTGGAGCGCTTCGAGAAATCGCTCGAAACGCTGGCACCCGAGCGCCCGGAGATCGTCGCCGACTGGAGGGAGCTCCGCTCGGGACTCGACGAGATCATCGAGGAACGGTCTCCCCCTGCGATCTCCAGGCAGCTCGAGCTGCCGATGATTCTGGTGGCGACTCCCGAGATCGTCTCGCTGCCCGAGCACATGGGGAACCTCTCCAACTTCATCGGGACCGGCGATGGTGGAGGGCTGGCGGACATCTCCGCCGCGGTGGTCACCGAGCTCTACCAGCGGGGAGTCCACGTCCACGTCACTCTGCCGCACTACCGGAACCTCTTCGCGTCGCTCGGGAAGATCAGCGACGAGGAGTACCGGGCAATGATCCGGGGCGTCCAGGAGGCGCAGCGCATCCACTTCATCGACTCGGGGCTCTTCGATGGAGCCAGGCAGGTCTACGAGGAGCGGAGCCAGCTCAAGCGCCTGATGGTGCGCCGGGCCGTCGCCTTCCAGGAGGGGATCCTCTTCGGACTGCTGCCGACCCTCCGGGTCCACCACGACAAGATCCTGGTGCACTGCAACGACTGGATGACCGGGCTGCTGCCGTCGGCGGCGCGGAGCCGGGGAATCCCCAGCCTGATCACCTGCCACAACATCTTCTCCGCGCACGAGACGCCGCAGTCGCTGCACGAGCAGGGGATCGAGGTGGGTCCCTTCGTGGAGCAGCTCTACTTCGAGCGGCATCCCGACTCGTTCCCCAGCGCGGAGACGAACTACCAGCAGAACCGCGTCAATTTCCTGTGCTCGGGGCTCTTCGCCGCGAGCCGCATCAACACGGTGAGCCCGACCTTCCTGCGCGAGATCGCCGAGGACGCCTTCTCGGAGTTTTATCTGATTCCCGATCCGGTTCGCCGCGTGATCGCGAAGCGCTTCGAGGAGGGCGACGCGAGCGGCATCCTGAACGCGCCGATGCCGACGGCCGATCCGCGCGTCGACCCCCTGATTCACCGCAGGTACGACGTCCGCCACATGGTGCGCGGCAAGCAGAGCAACAAGCTCCGGTTCCAGGGAGAGCTCGAGCTCCGTGCCGACCCGAAGGCGCCGCTCTTCTTCTGGCCGCACCGGCTCGTCTCTCCGCAGAAGGGAGTCGAGCTGATGCTGGCCGCCATCCCCTTCATCATGACGACGAGCCCGACCGCTCAGTTCGCCATCGTCGCGAACGGACAGGTGGACCACGTGAGCGCATGCCGGCGGCTGATGAGTGCCTTCCCCGGTCGGGTGGCCTACCACACCTTCTCGCGCGCCCTGAGCCAGCTCGGCAAGGCGGGGTCGGACTTCATCCTCTGTCCTTCCCTCTACGAGCCGTGCGGAATTCCCCAGGTCGAGGGGCCCCGCTACGGCACGCTCCCGATCGTCCGCAAGACCGGGGGGCTGGCGGACACCGTGACACCTCTCACGCCTGCCAAGGGAAACGGCTTCCTCTTCCAGGACTACCAGGTCGCGGGTCTGGTCGAGGCGATCCGGGAGGCGCTCGCCTTCTACGCGCAGCCGCTCCGGCCCCGCGCCCGGATCCTGCGACGGGTCATGCTGGAGAGCTCCCAGCAGTTCAACATCGCGCGGACCGTCGATCAGTACATCGATCTCTACCAGGAGATCCTCGGCGAGAAGGTGGTGTAGCCGCGGCGGGGGAGGTGCGAACGGATCCCCTGCCGCCACAAAGGGAGAGAGGCCCATGCCCCATGTCACCCGCAGCGGAGCCGAGATCTACTTCGAGGTGCACGGAGAGGGTCCGGTCCTGGTCTTCGCCCACGGCATGGGTGGCAATCACCTGAGCTGGTGGCAGCAGGTCCCTGACTTCGCCGGCCGCGGCTATCAGGTGGTGACCTTCGACCACCGGGGCTTCGGGCGCTCCGTCTGCACGCCGGAGCACTTCCATCCCCGGCACTTCCCAGACGACCTCTTCGCGATCCTCGAGGCGATCGGAGCCGAGCGGGCCGCGCTGGTCTGCCAGTCGATGGGTGGGTGGACCGGTCTCCCCGCCGCCGTGCGCGCCCCCGAGCGGGTCGCCGCGCTGGTGCTATGCGACACCCCCGGAGGTCTCGACACCCCGAAGGTGGCCGAGGCGCGCCGGCTCATCGCCGAACAGCTTGGGAACGGCCCGCCCCGCGGGAACGCCGCCCTCGCGCCGGACTACCCCGAACGCGAGCCCGAGATGGCGTTCCTCTACGACCAGATCAACGCGATGAACCCGGGGCTCGATCTCACCGCCCTGGCGAAGCTCGCCGATCCCGAGGTGCAGATGCGCGGGGAGGCGCTCGCCGGGTTCGCCGTCCCAACGCTCATGCTCTCGGGGGAGCGCGACCAGCTCTTCCCGCCGGAAGTCCTGCGCGAGGTGGCCGGCCGCATCCCCGGCACCGCGGTCGTCGATTTCCCCGGGGTCGGCCACTCCACCTATTTCGAGGACGCCGCCCGCTTCAACCGGATCGTCGGCGACTTCCTGGCCGAGCATCTTCCCACTAACTGATAGCTTCCCTTACAGGGTTACCTTAAGGTGTGGCCCCCCGAGGGTAAATGAGGCATCCTACCCCTGCCGGCCCCGAGACCAGGGACCGGAGAGCAAACCGATGGGAGGATTCGACCCGATGACGGAAGGCCAAGAGGATTACCAGAAACGGATCGAAGAGCTCGAGACCCAGCTTGCAGCCGAGAAGGCCAAGCAGACCAGGGCCGTCTACCTGAAGGTCAGTGAGAAGGGCGGCGCCTCGCTCTACGGCATCCGCAGGTTCCCCATCACCTTCTATGTCGAGGAGTGGAACCGCATTCTCGACATGGAATCCGAGATCCGCTCCTTCCTGAAGGCGCACGAGGACGAGCTCACCACCAAGTCCTGAGCACCTTGGGGAGCGGTACCCGAACGCGGGGAGAGCCGCTGCGGGGCAGTCCACCGCAGTAGCGGCCCGATGAGAAACGCGGGCCGGATGCAAGAACCTCGCTGCAGACTGTCGGTCGGCTGCTGCGCCGCCCGCCCTCCGAAGCCTTCCCTGATGCCACCACGCGGCACGTCCCTTGCTTCAGGATGTCGCCATGGAGGCGGCAACCCGCCACACCGTTCCGGGGGAGGGGTCGCCGGTGACGACCCGCAGCGCACCGCTCCCGTGGAAGACCCTCTCCATCCTCATCGTCGCCGAGCTCGCTCTCTATCTCCTCTCCAGCGGGCCCCTCGCCTACGGCTACATGAGCGACGAGTTCTACTACTTCGAGTGCGCCGACCGGCTCGCCTGGGGCTACGTCGACCTCCCCCCGCTCTCGGTGGCGCTGCTCCGCGGGGTTCGGGCGGTCCTGGGCGACTCGCTGCTGGCGATCCACCTGCTCCCTGCCCTCGCCGCCTGCGCCACGCTGGTGCTGGTGGCAGCGCTCGCCCGCGAGCTCGGCGGGGGCCGCGGCGCCCAGAGCCTGGCGGCGCTCGCGGCTCTGATCTCTCCGGTCTTCCTCGGCGTGGCGGGCTTCTACTCGATGAACGCGTACGAGCCGATGCTCTGGGCCGGCGCGGCCCTGATCCTGGCCCGCATCGTGAACGGTGGCGATCCGCGCCTGTGGCTGGCCCTCGGCCTGGTGCTCGGCATCGGCCTGCTCAACAAGATCAGCATGCTCTGGCTCGGCCTGGGCCTGGCCGCAGGGCTGGTGCTCACGCCGGAGCGGCGCTGGCTCGCCACCCGCTGGCCCTACCTCGCGGCGGGTCTGGCCTTCGCGCTCTTCGCGCCCCACGTCGTCTGGCAGCTACAGCACGGCCTTCCGATGCTCGAGTTCATGCGCAACGCCGCCGAGGTGAAGATGGTCCCGAAGTCGCCGTTCCGCTTCGCGGCGGAGCAGCTACTGATGATGAACCCGCTCGCCGTCCCTCTCTGGCTCTCGGGCCTGGTCTACTACTTCGTCCCGTCGGCGGGGGGACGCCACCACCTGCTCGGGTGGATCTGGATCACCACCTTCCTGCTGCTGGCGGCGGGCGGCTCGGCTCGGGCCAACTACCTCGGCCCGGCCTATACGGTGCTGCTTCCGGCGGGCGGGGTCGCCTTCGAACGGATCGCGCGCCGCAGAAGCTGGCGCTGGCTCCCCGCGACGGCGGCGGTGCTGCTCACCGTGGGCGGCATCGCGACGGTGCCGATGGCGATCCCGCTCCTCCCGCCGGCGCGTTACGTCCACTATGAGCGGGCTCTCGGGCTCTCGCCGCCGGTCGAGCAGCATGGCGAGGTCGGGCCGCTCCCCCTGCACCTGGCACTGCGCTTCGGATGGAGCGAGCTGATGGAGGCCGTGGAGGCGGCCCACGCGACGCTCTCGGAGGAAGAGCGAGCCGGCGCGGCGGTCTTCGGCTCCTGGTTCGGCGACACCGGCGCGATCAACTTCTTCGGACGCGAGGCGGGGCTGCCTCTCGCCATCAGCGGTCACAACCACTATTGGCTCTGGGGACCGCAGGGCTTCACCGGTGAAGTCATGATCGTCGTCGCCCGGCCGGACGCGAAGATCGTCGAGCTGTTCGAGCGCGTGGACCGCGTCGCCGGCGTCGGGTGCCGCTACTGCATGCCCGACATGAGCCGTCTCTCCGTCTACGTGGCCCGCGGGCCGAAGCAGCCGCTCCCGGAGCTCTGGCCCCGGCTCAAGCACTACGAGTGACGCGCACCGATCCGCGGCAGATCGCGGGCAGTGCTCGCGCGAGAGCGCCCGTCGCCGGTTCGGGAATGCCTCGGTTTTTCGAGGGGAAACGCCAACGAAACCACCCTTTTGTTGACACGGCCGCAGTGCAGTTGTAGGAGAAGTGTCGGAACCCCTCCGTCTGGGGCGGATGGGCCTGGTGCCCGGGAGGGGAGGCGCAATTCCGCGGCGAATCGCGTTTCTCAACGAGAAGGGCGGCAGCGCCAAGACGACGCTGACCGCGAATCTTGCGGCTTACCTCGCGCTCGAGCGGGGACGTCGCATACTCGCCATCGACCTGGATCCTCAGGCGCAGCTCGGGAAGGTCCTCGGGGCGAAGCCCCGCTCCCTGCAGCGCTCGGCACTGGATCTCCTTCTCGACGTCGTCCTCGACGAGGAGCTCTCCCCGGGCGACTCGGCGGCACCGGAGAGGCGTGCGCGAGGATCGAGCCTGCCGGTGGTTCCGTCGCGGATCGCGAACCTGGATCTGATCCTCGCCAACAAGTCGCTCGGCCTGGCTCCGGCGTTCCAGGGGGAGGATCCGGACCCGACCGGGAGCCTCGAGCGCAGTCTGTCGGACGCGCCCGAGCTCGACGACTACGACCTGGTGATGCTGGACAGCCCACCCTCCTTCAGCGCGCTCACGGTGACCGTGCTCCGGGCGGTGGACGAGATCGTGATTCCGGTCCCGCTCACCTTCCTGGCGCTCGACGGATGCGCCCAGCTGATGCAGACGATCCAGACGGTGCGCACGCGGTATCGCCACACGGGCCTTCAGATCACCATGGTCGTGCCCACCTTCTACCGGCGCACGCGCCTGGCCAACGAGGTGCTCGAGCAGCTCAAGTCGCGCTTCCCCAAGGAGATCGCCCAGACCGTGGTCGGCTTCCACGTGAAGATCGACGAGGCCCAGTCGCGCGGGCTCTCGGTGTTCGAATACGCCCCGCGCGACCGCGGAGCGCACGCGCTGGCGGCTCTCGCCGAAGAGCTCGAGGTGCGAAGCCCCGCCTCGCAAGGAGCCCCCCCGTGAGCAAGCCCGACGAGCGCCGTGCAAGCGCGCCCCAGGGCGAGGACCCGTCGGGCACCGCACCGCAGTCGTCGGAGTCGGCGCTCGGGTCGGATCCCTTCGACGCGCCGAGTGAGGCCGATGCCCTCGGCGAGTGGCTCGACGCCGCCGAGCGGTTGGCCAAAGGCAGATCGCCCCTGGGCGGCGGCCTCGAGCCCGCCACCCCCGATGCCGGAGCCTCGATCCGGGAGCTCCCCCGGGCCCACCCCGCGATCGATCGCCCTCCGGCGCCGACGCTAAAGGAGGTGGAGCTCCCGCCTCCCGCGGGAGCCCTGGAGCGGCTTCTCAGCGAGGACGCGAGGCGGCGGCTCGAGGCGCTCACGAACGCCCTTCCCGCAGAGGGCGGCTTCGACAGCTTCGGCCTCTCGGCGGGAGCACTCCGGAGCGCGCTTCCCTTCCTCTACACCCTCTACCGGCTCTACTTCCGCGTGCGCAGCAAGGGCCACCAGCACATCCCCACCGACGGCCCGGCGGTGATGGTGTCGAACCACGGAGGGCTCTTGCCCTTCGACGGGGCGATGACGGCGGTGGACGTCTTCATGCACACCGATCCGCCTCGCCTGGCGCGCTCCATCGTCGACCTCTGGGCCGGGAAGCTTCCCTTCGTGAACGTCGCCTTCGCCCGCCTGGGTCAGGTGATCGGGACGCGCGAGAACTTCACGGCCCTGCTCGACGAGGGCGAGCTGGTGCTGGTGTTTCCGGAGGGAATCGACGGGATCCGCAAGCAGGTCAACCAGCGCTACCAGCTCCAGCACTTCCACGTGGGGTTCATCGAACACGCGCTTCGAGCACGCGCGCCGATCGTTCCCGTCGCCGTCGTCGGAAGCGACGACCAGGCGCCGATCCTCTACGACATGAAGCCCCTCGCGCGCCTGCTCCGGCTTCCGGTCGCTCCCATCACACCCACCTTCCCGTGGTTCGGGCCGATCGGCCTGCTCCCCTATCCCGTGAGCTATCGAATCACCTACGGCGAGCCCCTGCTGTTGCACGAGCGGTTCGGACCCGAGGCGGCCGAGGATGCGCCTCTGGTCCGCGAGCTCTCCTCGGAGGTACGGCGGACGGTGCAGCGTCTGCTGGACCGGAGCCGCTGATGCGGAACGTCCTCGTCACCCACGCCGACGAGCCGCTGGGCCGGCGCGTCGTCAAGCTGCTGTGGCACGACCGGCGGGTCGGGAGGGTCTTCGCGCTCGGATCGGGCGCCGCGCCACGAGCCTTCGACAGCCTTCGAGGTGGCGTCGGGCCGCGCTTCGCGTACCAGCGCATCGACCTGGCCAAGCGTCGCGCGATGTCGGATTTCTTCCACGCGAAGGAGTTCCGCGAGTTCGGGATCGACACCGTGGTCCACATCCCGCAGCACGGCGTCGCTCCCGAAGGGCCTCCGCTGGTGGCCAAGGTCGCCTCGCGCTCCGCCGAGGCGCGCCTGGTGCTGCAGCACGCCCTCGCGACGGAGTCGATCCACTCGCTGGTCGCGGTGGGAAGCGCCTTCGTCTACCGACTGGCTCCCGGAAACGCCAACCACCTCTGCGAGTCGAGCGAGCTCGACCTCGATCCCGACGTGGCGCCCGGACTGCGCCCCTGGATCGACTGCGACATGCTCTTCCACGCCGAGATCGGAAGCCCCCGGCTGCGCGTCGCGCTGCTGCGCCTTCCCGCCGTGGTCGCCTCGGGCGGCTTCGTCTACCTGCATCCGGGGCTGGCGGGTCGACCCGGGATGAGGCTCCGCCCCCTCGGCTTCGATCCGATGTGCGCCGCGATCTCCGACAAGGACGCCGCCCGCGCCGTCCAGGCGGCGGTCCACAGCGAGTCCGCGGGCGCCTACAACATGGCCGGAAACGAGACGGTTCCGCTCTCGACCTTGGCGCGCTGGACCCGCCGTCCCTGTCTCCCGGTGCCCGGACCGCTGCTCCGCGTCGCCGGAGCCGGGATCGGGCGGCTCCTCCACGAGCGGTATCGCGGCGCCCTCGACGGACCCCACCTTCGCTACGGATTCACCCTCGACACCGGCCGCGCCGAGCGCGAGCTCGGCTTCCGCCCCGAGTACCGGATTGGCCTCTCCCGCGCCGGCGACGGCGCCCTACGCCTCGAGACCGCCCTAATCTCACCCTAAACCACCGGGGACGTTCCTTGCGTTCTTGCGTTTTCGGATTACCCAAAACGCAAGAACGCAAGGAACGTCCCCGTTCACCCGCTCAGAGCTGCTCCATCTGGCGGATGCACTCGAGCAGCGCGCGCGGCAGGTGGAAGAAGGTCTTCCACGGCCCTCCCTTGAGCAGGTGGGTGGGCTCACCGCGGCGATTCAGGTACCCGAACCACTCCCCGTGTTCGGGATCCGGGAAGTGCTCCCAGGTCCACTCGTCGACTTTCCCGAACCACTCCAGCAACGCGGCGTCCCGGGTCAGCCGGTACCCGGCGAGCAGAGCCACCAGTGCCTCGCAGTGAACCCACCAGAGCTTCATGTCCCAGGTGAGCTCGGGAGGCGGCTTGCCGAGCAGGTCGGTGAAGTAGTAGATGCCGCCGAACTCGCGGTCCCAGCCGTGCTCGAGAATCGACTTCACGATCTCGCAGATCTTCTCGATCCGATCCGGCCGATCGTTCTGCTCCGCGTGCTGGAGGATGAACCAGGCGCTCTCCAGACCGTGCCCCGGGCACACGGTGCGGCCCTCCGGAGATTCGAGGTCCGGCGTCAGGTCCGGGCCGAGGTTCTCCAGGATCACGCCGTGCCCCTCCCGCCAGAAGCGCTCCAGGATCGCGTCGATCGCCTGGTCGACCTGACCCTCGAGCCCGGGCAGGCCGAGCGTCTCGTCGAGCACCAGTCCCAGGTTCACGGTGGCCATGCTGGTGCCGTGCTCTCGCCACTGCGTGCTCGCCGCGAGGTGCTTGTTCCACTGGCCCTTGGGGTTGCCCGCCCGCCCCAGGAGGACCTGCAGCGAGGCGATCGCGGCCTCCCGGTATTCCTCCTCACCGGTGGCCTTGAATAGCGCGGCGCATCCCATGATGGCGAAGAAGTCGGAGCCGCTGCTGTACGGCGCGACGATCGGCTCCCCCTGCCGGTCGAGGGCGAAGTAGTAGGCACCCTCGGCGTCGCGACCGTGATCCACGAGGAAGCGGAATCCCTGCGTCGCGATCTCCAGCCAGCGCGAACGACTGGCGGCGGCAAAGCGCGTCTCCGCGAGCGCGGCGAACATGTACACGATGCGCCACTGCATCCACAGGTGCTTGGTGGTGTCGTACGGCTCGCCATCCCGATCGAGACAGCCCAGGAATCCGCCGTACTCGCGATCCACGCAGTGGCTCTCCCAGAACGGAATCACGGAGCCGAACAGCTCTTGCTGGTATCTCTCGATGATGGACTGCACCGCGTCACCCATCCCTCTCTGCGATCGAATCGCGGCTCGATCCTATCCCGACCTCCACCGGCTTTCCATCGGCCCGGTGAGGGGGTGGGCGCCGCGAGAGAGGGCGGCGTAGTCGCAGCGAAGGGGGCCTCGGTTCACTCTTCCGGAAGCAACCCGTACAGGTAGAGGGTGCTGGGAATCGAGATCCGCCGGCGGAGCTCGATGGGCTGTCCCCGCGGATCGAAATCGAGTAGAAGCTCGTCGGGCTCATCGGGATGGCTGTCGAATCGGAGCTCTCCCATCCCTCCAGGCACCACGCTCCTCACCGGCAGCATGCCGCGGATCTTATCCCCCACCCAGAGCTCGTAGTAGGCCACCGGCACCCTGCGAGCCGTGATACGGAACTCGTGGTCGCAGTCCCCATCCTCGCTCGTGAAGGCGGCGTCTCCGGAGCCGGACCCAAAGGCGGGTATGAGGTCGACCTCGAGGTCCACCTCGGAACAGTAGGCCTCCGCCGGTAGCGCGACCCGTGCCCGCATCGGCCCCGCAAAGACGACCTCTCCGTCGCGGACCACCTCCACCTGCGCACCACGGGGCTCGAAGTCGAGCGGTTTCCAGACATTGCTCGGCGAGCCGAAGCCCCCCGGTCCTCCCCGCCAGGGTCTGGGACAGCGACCGCCCGGGGAGGAAGAGGCACAGAAGCGAATCGTGGCGCTACCTCTGGAGTCTGCCTCGACTTCACCGACGAGAGCTCCGTCGACCCAGACCTGGTAGTCCCCCGACGCCACGTCTTCCAGGGCCACCCTGAAGATTCGAACCGCCATCGGAACGGTTCGGTAGGACCCTTGAGCCCGGCCGCCGGCACCCGGATCGATCGGCGGGATGCCGGCATACTCCATGACTTCGATCCGGCGCGGCTCGAGCGGACCGGACACCACCGCCGAAAGCCGATCCTGGCTGCCGTCGCTCACCGAGATCCGCTTGCCTCGCGGATCGAAGTCGAGCGCCTGCCCCCCCGCCAAGGGCGGATGCCGGAGCAGAAGGGTGCCGTTGCCGCTCGCATCCGTCGTCAGGCGGGCGCGCTCCAGGTCGTCCGCGAGCAGGAGGTATTCGGTCTCGGGATCCAGGTCACGCACTCGGAGCCGCAACATCGAGCGATGGCCGTTCATATGGAGCAGGATCCAACCGCTCGCGCGGGATTCGATCGCGGAGGGTTCGAGCGGCGCACGGACCCGCGCGAGCTCACCACAGGCGAACTGGGAGAAGCCGGCTGCCGCCAGCGCGCAGACTGCTAGGACGAAAGTCGTCCACCGAGAAGACCGAGGCATTGCCCTTCTCCCCCGAACCGACTCGCGCCCCCTCCCTGACCGAGATCGTCCTGGTCTCAGCGAACCGGTTTCGTGCTCGCGACGACCGGATCGCCGAGCGTTTCTCGCCGCTCAAGCTCTTCGAATGGACTGCCTGAAGAGAGAGTGACCTTGCTCACAAAGTGACGGACCCGGGACCTTCTCGAACCTGCAAATCCCCGGGGATGCACACAGAGCCGGGGCGCAGATCGGCGCTGCTAACATCACCGGCGGCGGCCGGCGAGGTGCCGAGGCGTCCTTGAGCGAGAGAGCATCGTGAGCGAACCGGGTCAGCCCCCGCCGATCCAACCCACCGGGGTCTTCGATGGCCTCCGCCTCGGCGCCATCCTGATCGGCGTCCTCGTCGACAACCTG
Source organism: uncultured Spirochaetales bacterium (assembly GCA_964615365.1). Taxonomy (GTDB): domain Bacteria; phylum Myxococcota_A; class UBA9160; order UBA9160; family UBA6930; genus CAVXZE01. Next base: position 7,925 of record CAZTOU010000053.1, on the reverse strand, counting down.
GCCACCTTCGTCGCGGGCCCGCTCCTGATCTCGCTCTTCGCCCCCGAGCTGACTTCCGAACCGGGTGGCGAGCTGCCCGAAGACGCGCTCGAGCCGCTGCTCACGTCCCCCGAATTCCTGCTGGCGAGCCTGGTGGTCGGTCTCCTCTGCACCGTCTTCGGAGCCTATGTGGGTGCCAGGCGAGCGGCGTGCTTCTGCATCCGGCACGGCGCCTGGATCGCGGTGGGCTCCGTGATCTCCGCACTGGTGATCTACGCCCTCGCGGGCCCGCAAGACCCCCGCCCTCCCCTGTGGTTCGACCTGGTGGGTTTCTCGCTGATGATTCCCGCCGGCGCCCTGGGCGGCCTGCTGGCCCAGTACCACCTGCGGCTGGCTGGCACCGACACCACCGGCGAGCCGCCGGGTCGATCGCTGTAGCTCGGCTCCCCCGCCTAGCGGAACCGGGGCGCCACCTCCTCGACGAACCGGTCGAGCACCTCGCTTCTCGCCGCTCCCTCGCCCAGGGTGAAGTCCGGCACCACGATCTCGTGAACACCCGCCTCCCGGTATTGCTCGATGGTCTCGCTGATCTGGTCGGGGTTGCCGGCCAGCGTCGGGCGGCCGCCGATTCCGCCGCGCAGCTTGGCGGCCTGCTCCGGGTCGTCCGTCATGAAGAGCAGGGCGACCGCCGAGTGGCTGATCTCGGCCGGATCCCGACCCACCGCATCGCAGTGGCGCGCGAGGACAGCGCCCTTCTCGCGGAGCTCCTGAGGATCGCCCCAGATGTTCCACTCGTCCGCGAAGCGCGAGACGATGCGCAGGGTCTTCTTGACACCACCCCCGCCGACCAGGATCGGCAGCTTGTCGCGAACCGGCTTGGGGTCGAGCGGAGCGTCTTCGCACTGATAGTGCTTGCCGGCGAAGCTCGTCTTCTCCTGGCTGAAGAGCGAGCGGATCAGCTCGCAGGTCTCGGCCAGCCGATCGAGGCGGGTCGGAATGTCGAAGAACTCGATTCCGTAGGCGCGGTGCTCGTTCTCCTGCCAGCCGGAGCCGAGCCCGAGCACGGCCCGCCCGCCGGTGATCTGATCGAGATTCGCGGCCATCTTGGCCAGCACCGCGGGATGGCGGTAGGTGTTGCCCGTGACGAGGGTGGCGAGCTCGACCCGCGGCACCCGTGCGCCGAGCGCTGCCAGGGTCGTCCAGGCTTCGAGGGTGGGGACGAGGGTGTTCGCCCCACTCGGCATGAAGTGGTCGGCGAAGTAGATGCGATCCCATCCCGTCTGCTCTGCGTGGAGGCAGATCTCGAGCAGGGACGCGAAATCGGTGTGCGGCTTGGGCCAGAAGGCGAAACGCATTGCAGTCTCCTCTTCGTGCGGCGGGGGAGTCGGAGCTCCGCGGACCCCGCTGTGCTCATCTGCGCGAGTGGGGGAAGAAACGCGGCTCAGCGCCCGATGGGCGGTGCTCCCTTCAGCTCTGGCTCTTCTGGATGTAGTAACGCACCAGCTCGAAGCGGTCGTTGCCCCAGAACATCTCGTCCCCCACGAAGAGGGTCGGCACCCCGAAGACACCGCGCTCGATCGCAGCCCGGGAGTCGGCATCGAGCCGCTCGCGCAGCTCGTCGGACTGCGCCCGCGCGAGCGCCGCCTCCGCATCCAGGCCCGCGCCGGCCAGGAGCCCCCGGACCACCTCGGGATCCGAGATGTCCCGCGCATTTGCCCAGCGGGCGCGGAACGCGGGGTAGTGGTACTCGCGGAAGCGTCCCTCGTCCTTGGCCACCAGGGCCGCCTGCATCAAGAGCCGCGGACTCTTGCGCTCGGCCTCGGGGTGGAACTCGGCGCCGCAGAGCTCCCCCCACTGGCGCAGATCGTTGGCCAGGTTGGTCCGCTTGCGGGGCCCCAAGCCCGGAGCCTTCACCCCTTCGGGGAGGGGATTCGGAGGAGGCTCCACGATGACCGAGAGCAGCGCGGGCCGGAAGTCGATCTCTACCCCGAGATCGCCCAGGTACGACTCGACTCGGCAACTGCCGAGGTAGGCCCAGGGTCAGGCGTAGTCGAAGTAGAAGGGAATCTGCACGGCTCGGCTCCTCCATCGAGCAGTCTACACGACCCCCGGCGGTTGCCTGGCACCCGTTCTCGCAAGACGGGGTAGAGTGGAGCGAACCATGAATCGGGAGTTCCTCGGCTGGGATGCGCCGCCCCTCGAGCGCGCGGCGAGCTGGCTCGCCGAGCGCTTTGGCGCCGACATGCGCGGCCTCCTCGTCGCGCTTCCGGGCGCCAGAAGTGGCCGCATCCTCGCCGAGTCGATCGCCCGCCAGGTCGGCAGCCAGCTTCGGCCACCCAAGATCGTGACCGCCGGCCTGGCCAGCGACGCGCTGCTCGCGGTGGAGGGCACCCCGGCGGGCCGCCTGGTGCGGACGCTGGCGTGGAAGCAGGCGCTGGCCGGGCTCGACGCCGACGCGCTCTCACAGGTCGTCGCGCGCCCGCCGGGCAAGGAGGATCTGGCCGGCTGGATGCGCCTGGCCGAAGAGGTGAGGGGGCTTTTCGGCGAGGTGGCAGCCGAGGGGCTGGGGTTCGCCGACGTGGCCGAAAACGAAATGCTCGCCCCCCTCGATGGCGAGCAGCGGCGTTGGCGAGCGCTGGCCGCAGCGCAGGCCCACATGGTCGATCTCCTCGCCGACGCGGGCTTCGTCGATCCGCACCTCGGTCGTCTCGACGCGATTCGAGCCGAGGCGACCCGCCCGGTACGCGAGGTCGTCCTGGTCGGCGTATCGGAGATGAACCAGCTCCTGCGCAGCGCACTCGATCTCACCGAAGCTCCCATCACCGCGCTCGTCTTCGCGCCCGCCGAGCGAGCCGATTCCTTCGATGCGCACGGTGCCCTGATTTCCGAGGCCTGGCAGTCGTGGGAGACGAGCCTCGACGCCGAGGCCCAGTGGCACGTGGTCGACGGCCCGGCCGAGCAGGCGCGCCGGGCAGCCGGCGTGATCGCCGGCTGGGACGGCCAGTACGCGGCGGAGCAGATCAGCATCGGGCTGGCCGACCGGGAGGTCGCGCCCTACCTCCAGGCCGTGATGGCCGAGTGCGGCGCCACCGCCCGCGACGCCGCCGGGACGCCCATCGAGCGCACCCGCCCCGCCGTCCTGCTCGGGGCGGCAGCGCGCTTCCTGGATGGGCGTCGCCATGCCGATCTGGCCAAGCTGGTCCGCCATCCCGACTTCGAGGCGGCGCTCCGCCGCGTGGATGGGAGCCTGGAGCCGGTGGATCTCGTCGACCGGTACCACAACGCCCATCTGCCCTGGAAGGCCGACGGACGCTGGCTGGCGGATCCGGACGACTCCCGCGACAAATACCTGGCCGCATCCATGGGGCGGCTCTGGCGCGGCGTTCACGACCTCCTCGGAGGCCTCCTCGACGAGGGCGAGCACCAGGCCGGCGCCACGGCCCCGAAGATCCGCCAGCTACTCCAGGCCGTCTACGGCGACCGCGACCTGAATCCGACAGTCGAGTCGGATCGGCTCCTGATCGCGAGCCTCGCGCGGCTGGGCGAGGCGCTGACCGATCTCGAGAGCCTGCCCGCGCCGCTCGCGCCGGCGGGTCGCGCCGATGCGACCCTCTCCCTCCTGCTCCGGGCGATCGGCGGCGACGGCGTCCCGCCCGCGCCGGCGCGCCCCGGCGAGCCGACCATCGAGATGCTCGGCTGGCTCGAGCTGGCCCTCGATGACGCCGCGGCCCTGGTGGTCACGGGCTTCGAGGATGGGCGAGTGCCCGAGTCCATCCATGGGGATGCGTATCTTCCCAACCGCCTGCGTCAGAGCCTCGGGATCGTCGACAACCAGAAGCGGATGGCCCGCGACCTCTACGCCACCGAGCTGCTGCTGCGGTCACGCGAGCGCGTGGCCTTCATCTCCGGGCGGCGCAGCGCGGCAGGCGATCCCCAGGTACCGAGCCGCATCGTCTTCCACTGCGCCGAGTCCGAAGTGGTGCCGCGGGTGAAGCGCTACATCAAAGGGACCAGGCAGGCGCGTCCGCGGGTGCAGGGCTCGGCGGGCAGCGGGCGCGAGCTGCCGCGTCTGACCGAGGAACCGGAGATCGAGACACTCTCGGTCACCGACTTCGCGCGCTACCTGAGGTCCCCCTACCTCTTCTACCTCGAGCGCATCGCCAGGCTGAAGACCCTCGATGATCGAGATCTGGAGCTGGATCCGCTGGGCTTTGGAAGCCTCGCGCACGAGGTCCTGAACCGCTTCGGGCAGGACGATCAGATGCGGGACGAGCGCGACGAGGCAAAGCTCGGTCAGTTCCTCACCGACACACTCCAGACTCTCGGCGGCGAGCGATACGGCCGGCATCCGCTCCCGGCCGTGCAGCTTCAACTGGAGCAGCTCGCCCAGCGCCTGCGCGGCTTCGCCGCGGCCCAGGCGAAGCGAAGAGAGGAAGGCTGGGAGATCCGCGAGACGGAGTGGTCCCCGTCGCAGGAACACGTCCCGTTCGACGTCGATGGGTCCCCGATTCATCTCACCGGCCGGATCGATCGCATCGACCACCACCCGGAGAGGCAGGAATGGGCCATCTGGGACTACAAGACGGGAGAGAGCGCCCCCAACCCGCTCACCGCACATCGCAGACGGGATGGTGAATGGAAGGATCTCCAGCTTCCGCTCTATTGCAGCCTCGCGGTCGAGCTGCTCGGCGACACGGAGCCCGCAGAGGTCGGCTACATCGCCCTGCCGCCCAAAGGGAATGAGATCGGGTTCAAGGGGATCAATCGGTGGTCGCAGCACAAGAACGACGGAGAGACCTTCGCGGAGGGGATGGAGAGTGCCATCGAGGCGGCGCGCGACGTGGTTCGACGGATCCGCGGGGGTGAGTTCTTCACGACGGAGGGCTTCGCACCGCGCGACGAGATCTTCACCGCCATCGGCGGCGTCGGAATCCTCACCGAGGACGAAGACGAATGAGCGCACCGGCACACCAGCTCATTCTCGCGTCGGCGGGCACCGGCAAGACCTACCAGCTCACCAATCAGCTCCTTCGCCTGCTCTTCCGCGAGGTCGATCCGGAGCGGATTCTCGCGACGACCTTCACCCGCAAGGCGGCCGGCGAGATCCTGGAGAGGGCGCTCGAACGGCTCGTCGAGGCCACCGAGGATCCCGCGAAGCTGAAGGAGCTCTCCGCAGCACTCGATCTGCCCGACCTCACGGCCGACCGCTGCCGCGCGCTGCTCTCGAAGCTCGTGCGCGGGCTCGACACCTTGCAGGTGCGCACCATCGACTCCTTCTTCGTTCACCTGGTACGCCTCTTCGCCCTCGATCTGGAGCTTCCTCCCACCTGGGGCATCTCGGACGTGAGCGAGAACGAGCTCCTGCAGGCCGAAGCCATGCAGGACGTCCTCGAGGCGATGCCGCGCCGCGAGGCGATCGAGCTGCTCCGGGGCCTCGAATCGGGTGCCGTGGGCCGGAGCGTCCACCAGAAGATGCTCGAACGCACGAGCAAGATGCGTCCCGTGTTCCTCGAGAGCGCAGGGGACGCCTGGGAGCGGGTCGATCCGGGCGCGAAGCCCCCGGAGGAAGAGCTCGCCGCAGCGCTCGCAGCGCTGCGCGAGGCGGAGCTTCCGACCACCAAGAAGGGCGAGCCCAACCAGAACTGGGTCAAGGCCGTGAACGCAGTCGTGGCGGCCGCGGGCACGCGCGATTGGGAGAAGATCCTCACCCAGGGTCTCGGAAAGGCGTTCCTGACGCCGGATCAGACGTACTCGCGCATACCCATCCCGGACGCGCTGGCTGAGCATCTGACGCCCATCGTCCGTCGCGCAACCTACGAGTTTCTCGCCACGCTTCGCGCGCGCAACCTCGCGACCCATGCCCTGTTGGAGCGCTTCGAGTCCTCCTTCGCGCAGCGCAAGCGCGATCGCGGCGCCTACCGCTTCGACGACCTGCCCCTCGCCCTCTCGCCGCGCGCGGCCTCTGAGACCCTCATCGATGCCCGCAGCCTCGACATGTGGTTCCGCCTCGACAGCAGAATCGACCACCTGCTGCTGGACGAGTTCCAGGACACCTCGCCGATCCAGTGGCGCATCCTGCACAAGATGGCCAGCGAGATCGCTGCCGATGGCACCGGCGAGCGAACCTTCTTCTGCGTCGGCGACGTCAAGCAGTCGATCTACGGCTTCCGCCAGGCGGAGCCCCGCCTGCTGGCCGAGCTTCCGAGATTGCTGCCCGGGATCGGCGAAAGGGAGATGCACGAGAGCTACCGCTCCTCGCAGGTGGTCCTCGACACCGTCAACCAGGTCTTCTCCGACGTGGTGGAGAACGCAGCGCTGTCCCACGAGGATGCCGCGCCTTACCGCGCCGGTGCTGGGCGATGGCAGGAAGGCTTCCACGAGCACACCGCCGCCGAGGATCTCCCCGGAGCCACCTTCCTTGTGGAAGCGCGAGAGCGGGCCGAGGACGAGCGCAACGACGACAATGCGCTTCTCGAGCGCGCCGTCGATCGCGCAGAGCGGATCTCGCAGGAAGCGCCCCATGCCACCGTCGGCATCCTGATGCGCGAGCGCAAGCACATCGCCGAGCTGATCCACCGCCTTCGCCAGAGGGGTGTCGAGGCGAGTGGAGAAGGCGGAAGCGAGCTGACCGACTCGGAGGCCGTGCTCGCCTTCCTTTCACTCCTTCACCTGGCCGACCACCCCGGCGACAGCGCCGCCGCCTTCCACGTCGGAAGCTCCCGCCTGGGCGAGGTCGTCGGCCTTCCGAAGGCTGCCGGCCCCGAGCGCCGGCACGAAGTGTCGCGAGAGATTCGGGCACGGCTCGCCGAGGAAGGCCTCGGCGCATTCTGTGCGGACATCGGCAGGCAGATCGCCACCGACGATACCTGGTCGCCCTGGGACAAGCTGCGTTTCGAGCAGCTCTCCGAGCTCGCCTTCGCCTTCGACGGGAAGGCTGGCCTGCGGCCTTCGGACTTCGTCGATCACGTCCGCAGCCAGCGCGTCGAGTCCCCCAGCGGGGCCCAGGTGAGAGTCATGACCATCCACGCCGCCAAGGGCCTGGAGTTCGATGCGGTGATCCTCCCGGAGCTGCACAAGAAGTTCGTCGGGCGGCGTGAGGGGCTGCTGGTAGACCGGCCGCGCCCCGACGGCCTGATCCAGACCGTGTCCGTCTCGCCGAAGAAGGAGACCCTCGTCGCCGACGAAAACCTCCAGAACCTCTACGACGAGACCACCGCTCGCATGTTCGAGGATGGCCTCTGCACCCTCTACGTGGCGATGACGCGAGCAGCCCGGCGTCTCGACCTGATCGTCCCCTATACCGATCCCGAGAAGGAGATCAAGCTCCCCTACGTCGCCGACCTGGTGCGCGCCGCCATTCCCCAGGAGGAGCTTCACGCCCCCGACGCAGCGGGCGTCATCTGGTCGCACCCGGCCGACGCCTCGGCCGCCGGCTGGGCCAAGCGACTCGAGCCGGATTCCGTCGAGCGCGAGACAGTCGAGCCTACCCTCACACCGCTCCGCCTCGCCAAGAGCGACCGCCCCCGCACCCTGCCCCGCCGCAGCCCGTCCTCCGAGGAGGGCGGCCGCCTCGTCCGAGCAGAAGCCCTCTTCCGCGACAAGCGCGGCGCCAGGCGCGGCACCCTGGTCCACCGCTGGCTCGAAGACCTGGAGTGGATCGAGGACTTCCATCTCGACGAAGCCCGCGCCCTCGACATCGGCAAACCTCTCGAGCCGAATCCCGACACCCGAACCGAAGCCCTGGCCGCCCTCACCCGCGCGCTCCAGGCCGAGCCCATACGAACCGCCCTCTCGCGCGAACACTGCGCCGCCCCAACCGGCACCACACTTGAGGTGAGCAACGAGCACACCTTCTCCGTGATCCTGCCCGAAGACTCCGGCGAGGAGCAGCTCTGGACCGGCTCCATCGACCGCCTCGTCCTCGCCCGCCAGGGCGACGACATCGT
>CAZTOU010000052.1:0-38901 GCA_964615365.1 uncultured Spirochaetales bacterium | reverse complement strand
ATGGAGCCATCGCAGTCCTCCAATTCCCTTCGACCAGCAGAGCCTGGTCGCACTGATGACCCCATCCCCGGCCAAGTTGTAGATCCCGCTGCGATCCTCGTGAATGCCCCGCTCCAGGCAGGCTACGACGTCCTCGTCCCAGATGAAGACGAAGGGCGTGTCCGAGCCCGCCACGCCGAGGATCACCGGCCGTTCGAAGATGGCGGTGACCTGATTGGCGACGCGCGCGCCGAGGATCGTGCCCGGCCGGAAGATCAGCTGCTGGAGCTCGGGGTGCTCCGTGCGGCATTGCGCGAGCATCTCCTCGACCTGCCGCTTTTGGTCGGAGTAGGCGAAGGTCGCGTTGCCGCGCAGCGCGTCGGTCTCGCTAATCCACTCCGGGTTGTCCGCGTAGTAGCCGTAGGCGGCGCCGCGGGTTGGCGAGCGAGAGCGCCAGCAGCCCGAAGGCGCCGGGCGAGGCCGCGGCGTAGTGCAGATAGAGCGCCGCGGCCGCGGCGAATGGGACCATGGGTGCGCTGCCGGGAGGGGGTGGGGCGCCCCGCCCGGCGAGCCTGCGGCAGTGCTCGCGCTGGTCGTGGTGCAACTCGTCGAGGCGTCCGACGACGTGGCGCTGCAGCTCACCCACCAGCGCGCTCTTGGACGGGAAGTAGCGGTAGAGGGCGCCAACCGCGTAGTCGAGCTCATCCGCGAGGAGCTTCACGGTGAGCCCGTCGAGCCCGCCCGACTCCACGAGGCCGAGCGCTGCGTCGCCGATCCACGGCCCTTCATCGGCAGGACAGAACAACCCGCCTCGGGTATCCCAGCTCGGAGAACTCTGCATGGCTGGCTGGTCTGAGGAGATCGATTCGGGCCAGGGTGACCCTATTGACCGGTACAGCGGAGCTTGGGCTAGCGCTTCTCAAAAGCGAAGACGAGGCCGCTCTCGTCGCGATCGATCTTCGCGCGGCCCCCCTTCGCGAGAGCGCCGAAGAGGATCTCCTGGGAGATCCGATCGCTGAGCGCGGTCTGGATGACCCGGGCCAGGGGCCGGGCGCCGAAGTCCGGGTCGAAGCCCTCCTCGGCCAGCCACCCGCGGGCGGCGTCCGTGAGGGTCAAGGCGACCTTCTTCTCCCGGAGCTGCCCCTCGACCTCCTTCACGAACTTGTCCACGACGCGAACCATCACCTCCGGTGTGAGCTGATCGAAGTCGACGATCTCGTCCAGGCGGTTGCGGAACTCGGGGCTGAAAAGGCGTTCGACCGCCTTGCGGCCCTCGCCCTTCGACCCCCCGGCGAAGCCGATCGCGCGCTGCGTCCTCTCCCGGCTTCCGGCGTTGGAGGTCATGATCAGGATCACGTGCCGGAAATCCGCCTCCCGCCCGTGGTTGTCGGTCAGCGTCGCGTGATCCATGACCTGGAGCAGGATGTCGAAGAGGTCCCGGTGCGCCTTCTCGATTTCGTCGAGCAGCAGCACGGTGTGGGGCTGCTTGCGCACCCGCTCCACGAGCTGCCCCCCCTCGTCGTAGCCGACGTAGCCGGGAGGAGCGCCGATCAGCCGCGCGACCGCGTGCTTCTCCATATACTCGCTCATGTCGAAGCGGAGAAAAGGAATGCCCAGGGAGACGGCGAGCTGCTTGGCGAGCTCGGTCTTGCCGACCCCGGTGGGCCCCATGAAGAGGAAGGAGCCGGTCGGCCGATCGGCACCGCCGAGGCCGGCTCGCGCGCGCTGCACCGCACGCACCACCGTCCCCACCGCGGCATCCTGTCCGAAGACGACGGAGCGGAGATCGTCCTCCAGGTGCTCGAGACGGACGCGCTCGGAGACGCTGGCTCGGGCCAGCGGAGCTCCCGTCATCCGGGCGATCAGGGACTCGACGTCGCGCACGCCGACGGTCTGGCGCTTCGCCCCGGGTCGCAGGCGCACGGCGGCTCCCGCTTCGTCCATGATATCGATGGCCTTGTCCGGCAGGAAACGATCGGTGAGATGCCGGGCGGAGAGGTCCACGGCCGCGCGAAGCGAGGCGGTCGTGTAGCGCACGCCGTGGTGCGCCTCGTAGCTGGGCGCCAGCCCCGCGAGGATCTTCACCGACTCCTCCACCGAAGGCTCGCGGATGTCCACGCGCTGGAAGCGCCGGGCCAGCGCGCGATCTCGCTCGAAGTGGCGGTACTCCTGGTAGGTGGTGGAGCCCATGCATCGCAGCTCTCCCGACTGCAGCAGGGGCTTCAGCATGCTCGAGGCGTCGACGGTGGCTCCCTGGGCAGAGCCAGCTCCCAGAATGGTGTGGATCTCGTCGATGAACAGGATCGGGTGCGGCCTCGTCAAGATGCTGGCCACCAACGCCTTGAAGCGGGCCTCGAAATCGCCGCGATACTTGGTGCCGGCGAGAAGAGCCCCGAGGTCGAGAGCGTAGATCTCCGCTTCCCGAAGCTCGTCGGGAACCTGGCCGCTCGCGATCCGCTGGGCGAGACCCTCGGCGATGGCGGTCTTCCCGACCCCGGTCTCGCCGATGAAGATCGGGTTGTTCTTGCGCCGCCGGGCCAGGATGTGCACGGTGCGATCGATCTCGCGCTCCCGGCCGATCAGCGGGTCGAGCGCGCCCGCAGACGCGCGCTCGACGAGATGGGTGGCGTATGCCCGGAGGGGATCGCGGTCGGCATCGCCCTCCTCGTCGAGCAGCCCGCCCTCCCCCGTCGCCGCCGCTCCCGGATCCTCCTCGACGCCTCCGGGCGGAAGCTTCGAGATGCCGTGCGAGATGTAGTGGAGAACGTCGAGACGGGAGACCTCCTGGCTGCGCAGGAGCGCCACGGCGTGGGAGTCGGGCTCCTGGAAGATGGCGGCGAGCAGGTCACCAGCCTCCACCTCTTCCTTCTCCGCGCTGGACGCGTGGTGCATCGCGCCCTGCATGACGCGGTGGAAGGCCAGAGTCTGGGTGGTCTCGGCGTTCTCCGCATCGGCGGGATGCTTGTCGAGATCCCCGTCGAAGAAGCGATCGAGCGCGGCCTTGAGCTCGAGCACCTGAGCCCCGCAGTGTTGGAGGATCCGCGCACCGTGATCGTCGTGAATCAGCGCGTAGAGGAGATGCTCGACGGTCAGGAAGGCGTGGCGCCGCACCATCGCCTCACGGACCGCCGACTGGATGGTGAGCTGCAGCTCGCGATTGAAGCTCGTCACGCCTCCTCCGCAGCGGCTCGCAACGGGTACCCGCGCTCCTCCGCCAGGCGATGCACCGCCGCCACCCGGGTCTCCGCCACCTCGAGGACGTAGACGCCGGCAATCCCCGAGCCCGATCGGTGGATCCGGAGCATCAGCTGATTCGATTCCGCCGGGCTCTTGCCAAACACCGACTCGAGGAGATTGACCACGAACTCCATGGGGGTGAAATCGTCGTTGAAGAGGACCACCTTGAATCGGGGCGGCCGCTTCGCGCGAATGCGCGACTTCTCGGCGACGCCACCCTCGCGCCGCGTCCAGGAATCCCCGCCGCCTCCGCCGGGCGGATCCGCCCCGTTCGCCATGCCCAGAGCATAGCCCACACCCTTCTGACGCTGGCTACACTGGAAGACCGATGGCAGAGATCGAGATGCTCGAGGGCGTGCGCCAGGCTCCCCGGGGAGAATGGAATGCCCTGGTGGGAGACGAGTCGCCGTTCCTCGAGTGGGACTGGCTCACCGCCCTCGAGGAGAGCGGCGCGGTGAGCACGGAGACCGGCTGGACCCCGCTTCCGCTGCTGGCGCGGGAGGAGGGGACGCTGGTGGCGGCGTGCCCCCTGTACGCGAAGCGGCACAGCGAGGGCGAGTTCGTCTTCGACTGGAGCTGGGCCGACGCCGCGTTGCGGGCCGGAATCGACTACTACCCCAAGCTGCTGATCGGCGTCCCCTTCACACCGGTGACGGGAGCCCGTTTCATGACGGCCAAGGGTGTCGACCGCGGCCCGTGGGTGGGGAGGCTGGCCCAGGCGGTGCGCGAGATCTGCTCCGGCAACCGCCTCTCCGGAGTTCACGTCAACTTCTGTCGGGAGGACGAACGAGCACCTCTGGAGAGCGCCGGGTTCATGCCCCGTCTGGGGTTCCAGTACCACTGGAACAACGACGGCTACCGGAGCTTCGACGATTACCTGGCGAGCCTGCGCAGCAAGCGCCGCAATCAGGTGCGGCGCGAAAGGCGCGAGATGGAGAGCCAGCAGATCACCGTGGAACGCCACGTGGGAGCGGGGATTCCCGACGAGCTGTGCGGGCGGATGTTCGAACTCTACCGGACCACCATCGACAAGAGCCCCTGGGGACGACTCTACCTGAACCCCCGGTTCTTCGATCTGCTCGGGGAGCGCTTCCGCGAGCGACTCTGCTTCATCGTCGCGCGACAGGCGGGAGAGATCGTCGCCGGCGCGCTGAACGTGCAGAAGGGGAACTCCCTCTACGGGCGTTACTGGGGCGCGTTCCGGGATCTGCGCCACCTTCACTTCAACGTCTGCTACTACGCGGGCATCGAGCACTGCATCGAAGCGGGACTCGATCGCTTCGAGCCCGGGGCGGGCGGGCACTACAAGCAGATGCGTGGCTTCGACGCGACTCCCACCTGGAGCTTCCACTACCTGACGGATCCCCGCCTCTCCTCGGCCGTCAAGCGCTTTCTCGACGCGGAACGGGCCGAGGCGCGCCACGCCATCGACTGGTACATCGGCCGCACCGCCCGGAAGCGGGAGAGCGCTAGTGCACCGACCCGTTCAGGACGGCCATCGCCTCGACGAGCGTGAGGGTGGGCTTGTGGGCGAGAGAGGCGAGGGAGAGCTCGCCATCCGCGCGCTCCTCGGGGTGGCGCTGCTGGACCGCCGGGGTCGCGGACCAGAGCTCGATGGAGCGATCGGCCAGGCCCGCCTCCATCAGCGGCTTCCCGACGAACTCAGGCCCGGTCGCCACCACCCGCCCTTCCCGGAGCACGATGGCGTCGGGCGTCTCGGCGAGAATCCGGGCGGAATCCAGCGAGGCGCGGACCGCCGCGACTCCGGAGCGATCCGACACCAGCAGGATGAGCACCGAGTCGGCCTCACCGGGGCGCAGCGATTCCACCCAGGCCGCGCCCCCCGCAAGCAGCGCAGGGCGCTCCGGGACCAGGGCGAACCCCGCGACCACGGCAACCGCAGCGCCCAGGCACGAGAGGGAGAGCTTCCGCACAGCCCCTCATCGACCGCGGCCCGGGCAAACCTGAGGTCGCGCTGCCGGCTGTCTGGCCATCAAGGGGGGGTTCCGGCCGTCCGATAGCGCAGTTGCGGCAATTCGCGCTCGTCGCGGGAGGAACGAGCTGCGCGCTGGCGCCACGGGAGGGCCAGGAGCGGCACCATGATCGGGAGCACGATCGGCAACTACCGAATCACCGAGAGGATCGGTGGCGGGGGAATCGGCGAGGTCTGGAAGGCCGTCGACCTCGGCCTCGACCGGGTGGTTGCGATCAAGGCCCTGCGACCGGAGCTGGCGAGCCGGGAGCAGGTGGTGGCGAGGTTCCGCTCCGAGGCGCAGACACTGGCCCGTCTCAACCACCCGAACATCGCCACCCTCCACACCCTGCTGGAGAACCGCGAGACCCTCTTCATGGTCATGGAGTACGTGAGAGGGCGGACGCTCTCTTCCCTGATCCGAAGAGCGGGCCGCTTCGAACCGGACACCGCTTTCGAGATCTTTCGGCAGACCCTCGACGGCATCGGACACGCCCACGAGGTCGGCGTCATCCACCGGGACCTCAAGGGCTCCAACCTGATGGTGGACGACCGGGGCGTGGTGAAGATCATGGACTTCGGCATCGCCCGGGTGCTGGGTTCCGGCCGGATGACCCGACACGGATACCTGGTCGGCACACCGGAGTTCATGTCGCCGGAGCAGGTACGCGGGGAGGAGGCGACCGTCCAGTCCGACATCTACTCCCTGGGAGTCCTCCTCTACGAGATGCTGACGGGCCGTGTCCCCTTCGAGAAGAAGGGCGACTTCGATCTGATGCAGGCGCAGGTGCGAATGGCTCCCCCGCCCCCCCGCAGCCTGGCTCCGGAGATCCCCGAGGCCATCGAGATGGTGATGCTCCGCGCCCTCGAGAAGAAGCCCGAGTGCCGCTATCGCACCACGGAGGCCTTCCTCGAGGCGCTCCGGACCGCCGGTGCCCCGAGCCACGGGACCTCGAGCGTGTGTGGTCTGCTCGCAAAGCTGGCGGAGGAGGAGAAGGAGGACCCGGAGGATCCGACGCTGGAGACCCAAGCGGGGGCCCTGGGCTCGGCCGGTACGACCCTGGTGATTCTCGAGGAGGGTGAAGAGGAGGAGCCGATTCGGCGTGGATCGGGCACCCGCCCTGCCCGCCGCTGGTCCCGGCTCGCCGCGGGCGGTGCGCTGGTGGGCCTGCTCCTGGGAGCCAACCTTCTGAGCACCCACCCGCGAGTCGAGCCGGCGGCGCCCGGAGGGGCGGAGGCGGCCACCCCCTCGGCCGCAGACGAATCGAATCCCACTCTCCCGGAAGAAGCCCCCCTCCGAGCCTCCCGGAGCCCGGCAGAGCAGGGGTCGGAGAGGAGGAGCCCCACCCGAGCCGATCTGGATCCCCCTGCCGAGAGCCAATCCGCCGCACTGCGCGCGGGAGCCCCGCGGGGCGAGCGCGGAGAGGATCTGGAGCCAGGAGGCGCCGCCTCCCAAGAGCCCCCGGCCTCCGCGCGACCCGCAGCGTCCCGGGCGAGCGCCGTGGCGGACGACGAGCCTCACGCCGGACCCAAGCGACAGGAACGTTCGTCCGAAGAGCACCCGGGATGGGTCATCCGAAGGGAATAATCGCCAGCGCCACTCTCACCGCACTGCTGATCGGAGCGCTGGGCTGTGCGACTCCGATCTGGGTCGGCAAGATCCGGCGCGCGATGCGTGAGCCCGGCCAGGAGCTCGTCGATCTCCCCACCAAGATCGAGCGGCAGTACGACTGCGACGAGAGGAAGCTCCCCTTCTTCCAGCTCGAGAAGAACGAGCTGAATCCGATCCGCGTCCATCCCGGCGGGGAGTTCAACCATCGCATCGTCTACGTCATGTGCCCGGAGAATCCGACCGAGGTGATCGAGGGCACCCTGGTGACGCGAATCCACTTCAAGGGCGAGCCGATCGTGAGCGAGACCCTCGACCCGTTCGAGGTCAAGCCCGGCCGATGGATCGTCGACGCCTTCATCGCGCTTCCGGAGGACGCGGAGGTGGGCGTCTACGCCCTCGAGCTGCGCTTCACGAGCGAGATCTCGGAGATCGAGATCCACGAGGACATCATCTTCGGCGTCGACGGCAGCTAGGCGCGCAGCGAAGGGGTGATCTCTTCGGGGTCCACCTCGGGGATCCAGACCTGCAATCCGTACTCGACGCCGAGCCAGATGGCGGTCCCGGATCGGAAGACGCGTTTCCTGGGCGGCTCACCGTAGAGGGAGACCATGATCTCATCCATCTCGTAGGCATCGTCGTCGGTGTGTCCGCGCCCGGGGTGCTTGCGCAGGTAGAGGCGGTCGATCTTCCCGAACTCGATGTAGAACAGCGCCGGGTCGTTCCAGTCGCCCTTCGACCGGGTCGGGCTCTTGGCTCCGGCCGTGGCCTCGGCGTCCCAGACTTCGCCGAGGACGTACTTGATCCGCGATCGCCGCTCGAAGTCGTCGAACCACCGGACGTCGAGCGGGAACTCACGTCCTCCCCCGGTTCCGGTGACTCCCACGTAGAGGGGATCGTCCGTGCCCGAGTGCTTTCCCAGTCCCGTGTTGAGCTGGACCACCATTCCGCGCAGATAGCTCACAGCTCCCTCCCGCCGAGATGACGCAAGTATACGGCAACCCAGCCCCCCCGGATGCTACGATCATCCGCCAGCCGGAGGAAACGCCCATGCCCGAGGAACGAGTCGCAGTTGCGGTAAAGGACGGTGTCGCGGACGTGAAGCTCAACCGCGCGGAGAAGCTGAACGCGCTGGACAACGCGATGTTCGAGGCCCTGATCGAGACCGGCCGGAAGCTGGCCGGGGACCGGAGCGTGCGCGCGGTCGTCCTCTCGGGAGAGGGCCGGGCCTTCTGCGCCGGGCTCGACTTCTCCGGGTTCGCGGCCATGGCCGGAGGGGACATCTCGGACGCCTCGCCGAGACGCAATCCGCTGGAGCGCGAGCCGGGCCAGCCGGCGAACTTCGCCCAGAGCGCCGGCTACGTCTGGATCCAGCTTCCGGTACCCGTGATCGCCGCCGTCCACGGCGTCGCCTACGGAGGGGGGCTCCAGATCGCCCTGGGAGCTGACATCCGCGTGGTCGCGCCGGACGCGCGCCTGTCGGTCCGCGAGATCCAGTGGGGGCTGATACCGGACATGAGCGGGACCCAGACCCTTCGCCACCTGGTCCGCCAGGACGTCGCTCGGGAGCTCACCTACACCGGGCGCATCGTCAGCGGCACCGAGGCGCTCGAGCTCGGTCTCGCCACCCGTGTGAGCGAGAGGCCCTACGAGGACGCCCTCGAGCTGGCTGGCGAGATCGCCGGCAGGTCACCCGACGCGATCCGCGCCGCCAAGCAGCTGCTGACCGCGGCTCCCGTGGTCAGCGTCGAAGAGGGACTGCTCCTGGAGGAGAAGCTTCAGAGGACGTTGATCGGCGGCCGAAACCAGATCGAGGCGGTCCAGGCCAACATGCAGAAGCGCGCTCCGGAGTTCACCGATCCGGACTAAGCGGGGACGTTGTTGAACAGTCAACAACGTCCCCGCTTAGTCGAAGCTGCCGTGGCGGCCAGCGCCCTTGGCGAACCGGGTGGCGCCCTCGCGGGTCTCGCCGCTCCGGACCACCTCGATGCCGCGGTCGTACTCGTTCGCGATCGCGTCCTCCAGCGACATCCCGACCTGCTCGTAGGCGGAGAGACGGTCCGAGCGCATGCAGCGCTCGGGGAAGCCGGCAATCTGCTCGGCGAGGCTCTCGGCGGCGGCGCGACTCTCGCCGTCGGGGACCACCCGGTCCGCGAGCCCGAAGGCGAGGGCCTCCTCTGCGCCCACCGGACGCCCGGTGAGAATCATGTCCATTGCCCGTCCCATGCCGATGGTCCGCGGCAGTCGAACGGTTCCCCCGTCGATCAGGGGGACTCCCCAGCGCCGGCAGAAGACACCGAAGACAGCGCTCTCCTCGACGACGCGCATGTCGCACCACAGTGCGAGCTCGAGTCCTCCCGCTACCGCGTAGCCCGCCACGGCGGCAATCGTCGGCTTGGAGAGCAGCATGCGGGTCGGTCCCATCGGGCCGTCCCCTTCACGCCGGGTCACGTTGCTCCGCCCCTCCCCTTCGCTGACGGCCTTCAGGTCCGCTCCCGCGCAGAAGACTCCCCCTTCTCCGTGCAGCACCGCCACCTTGGCATCGGCGTCGGCATCGAACTCCCGGAAGGCCTCGGCGAGGGCGGCGGCCGTCTCGCCATCGACGGCATTGCGCCGCTCCGGACGCGAGAGCAGCACCGTCACGACCGGGCCCTTGCGCTCGACTCGCACCGGCATCGATTCGTCCTCCTCCGAAACGGCCGCTCAGCGGAACTTCGAGAAATCCGGGGGGCGCTTCTCGGCGAAGGCCTGCACCCCTTCGCGCGCCTCCTCCGTGCCGACGAAGACGCCCAGGGTATCGAACGCCATGGTCCCGAGGCCGGCAATGGACTCGCTGTCCGCGTTGAAGGAGTGCTTCAACACGGCGAGCGCCGTGGGGCTCTTCTCCAGCATCTCGTCCGCCCAGCGCCGCACCTCCTCGCGCAGCTCGCTGGCCGGGACCACCTGATTCACCAGGCCCCAGCGCTCCATGGTGGCGGCGTCGTAGAGGCGGCACAGGTACCAGACCTCCCGGGCCCGCTTCTCCCCGAGAATGCGGGCCAGATAGGCGGTACCGAAGCCGGCGTCGAAGGAGCCGACCCTCGGACCGGCCTGGCCGAAGCGGGCGTGATCCGCGGCGATGGTGATGTCGCAGAGCACGTGGAGCACGTGCCCGCCGCCCACCGCGACGCCGTTCACGGCGGCGATCACGGGCTTCGGGACTTCACGGATCACCCGGTGAAAGCCCTCGATCTCGAAGAGTCCGCTCTCGCTGGGGCCGTAGTCCCCGGTCTCCTGCCGCTGCTTCTGATCACCACCGGAGCAGAAGGCCCGATCTCCGGCCCCGGTCAGGCAGATTGCGCCGACCTCGCGATCGGCCCAGGCCTTCTTGAAGGCCCAGATCAGCTCGTCGACGGTTCGCGCCCGGAACGCGTTCATGCGCTCGGGCCGATTGATGGTGATCCAGGCCAGACCCCGCTCCACCTCGTAGTGTACGTCGCTGAGATCCTCAATCCTCACGGTTCGTCCCCTCTTCGGCATCGGCCTCATCGTCCCGCGCGATGAGTACCCGCGTGATTCGGCTCCCGGAGACACCCACCACGGTGATCTCGAAGCCCGGCAGTGAAACCCGCTCCCCCTGGCGGGGTGCGTGCCCGAGCGTGTTGAAGACCAGACCGCCCAGGGAGTCCCCGCGCTCTGCCGGGACCTCCCATCCAGTCTCCCGGTTGAAGTCGAGCACCTTCACCCGTCCGAGCGCCTGGTAGGTGTCGTCCGGGTAGCTCCGGATCGTCTGCAGCTCTTCGCGGTCGAACTCGTCGCGGATCTCACCCACGATCTCCTCGAGGATGTCCTCCTGGGTACACAGGCCCTGGGTGACGCCGAACTCGTCCTTCACCACGGCGAGGTGGACGAAGGCCCGCTGCATCTCGGTCAGCAGGCGCAGGATCGGCTTGCGCTCGGGAACCCGCAGCACCGGCTTGAGAATCGCGGTCAGTGGACCGCCCTCTGCGCGGACGTGCTGGATCAGGTCCTTCAGGTGCACGACGCCGAGGATGTGATCGATGGATTCCTCGAAGATCGGCACCCGCGTGTAGCGCTCTTCCAGCACGCTCTCGAGCAACGCCGAGGGCTCCGTGGTGATCGGGAACGCGACGATCTCGGTGCGCGCTACCATGATCTCCTCGACGGTCATCTCTGCCGCGCCGGCGGTGGCACCGATGATCGCGAGGGGGGTACCGACCGGGGCGCCCTCCCGGGTGCGCCGCGCGAGGCGCAGGACCGCTTCCGTCGCCAACGCATCGGCTTCCGAACCGCCCCCGATCCGGCGCACGACCGGCTCGACGATCCGATCGAAGACGAGGTGCACCGGGCGCAGCACCTGGTGGAGGATGTAGATGGGGAGCGCCACCAGGAAGGCGATCCGGCGCGGGTGGCGCGCGGCGGCAGCCTTGGGCAGAACCTCGCAGAAGATCAGCACCAGCACCGTCATCACCCCGGTGGCGACGGCGATTCCGGTGCCCTCCCCCAGGTAGGCGATCGCCACGGCAGAGGCCGTCGCAGCGCCCAGGATGTTGACCAGGTTGTTTCCCAGCAGGATCGTGACCAGGAGGCGAGAGGTGTGCCCGAGGAGATCCCGGGCGGCGATCGCCGACGGGCCGCGCAGCTCGCGGACCTCCTCCTCGACCTCGTGGCTGCCGAGACGCAGCAGCGCCGTCTCGCTTCCGGAGAAGAAGGCGGAGAGCACGAGGCATGCGAGCACCAGGGCAAGGAGACTCACGAGTTCCATGACGGTTCCTCAAAGGAGAGTGCGGACGACACGCGGGAAATCGCACGGTCGGCGCAGGAGGCGCGAAGGCGGGGGGAATCGAGGCGCTGACTCTGTGGGGGCAATTCGTGCATCGTCCAAAACGAGCCTATCCCGGGACCCGGGTCCGGTCAATCGCGGCTGAGCAGCCGCTTGATGGGGCCCTGCCGCTTCCAGCCCCGGCGCGTCATGCACGTCTCGAAGCGGTCCGGCATCAGCTCGCCGGCGTCGTCGTCGGTGAGCAGCCGACAGACCCGAGTGGCCTCCTGGAAGCGCCCCTCATCCTCGGGAGCCACGTCCCACGGCGCCTGGCTCCCGGCGCAGCCCACGCAGAGGAGAAACACCGAGGACAGTGTGGTGATTGCGATGCAATGGGACATCGAGTCGGACCCTCTGTGCGCTCAGCCGAGCCAGCGGCCCAGCCCGCTACCCCAGACGAATTTCATGAACCTCTGCAGCCTGTCTTCGGTCTTGCGCTGATAGGGAAAGCCGCCCCGGACCTTCTTGCCGCCAAAGCGATGGACGATGATGGGCAGCGGGTGGCAGTAGCCCCTGAGACCGATCTCGCTGTTCACCTGCCCCAGACCGCTCTCCTTTCGCCCGCCGAAAGGCACTTCCTGGATCCCGTAGCCGATCGTCACCTCGTTCACGGAGACGCCGCCGGTCTCGAGACGCTCGCCGATCTCGCACCCCTTCCGCTTGTCTCGGGTCCAGACGTTCGCGCTCAGGCCGAAACGCGTGTCGTTGGCCAGGCGAATCGCCTCCTCCTCATCGCGTACGCACATGATCGGCAGCAGCGGGCCGAAGGTCTCATCGCGCATCAGCTCCATGTCGTGGTTCACGTCGACGATCACGGTGGGCTCGTAGAAGAGCCCGGGCAGCTCGGGATTGCGGCGTCCGCCGGCGAGGACGCGGCCCCCCTTGTGCCTGGCGTCCTCCACCTGACGGTGGATCACCTCCAGCTGCTCCTGGCAGGAGATCGCTCCCACGTCGAACTCCCCCTGCGCTCCCTGGCGAAGCTCCGCGACCTTCCTCACCACCCTGCGCGTGAACTCCGCGCACACCTCCTCCACCACGTATACCCGCTTCGTCCCCCAGCGATGCTGACCCGCGTTGACGAACGCGCCCGCGAGGGCGCCGTTCACGGCGCGATCCAGGTTTGCGTCGGCACAGACGATCATCGGGTCCTTGCCACCGAGCTCCAGCGTGCACGGAATCAGCTGCCTGGCGCAGGCCTCTGCGACCTCGCGTCCGGAGGAAACGCTTCCGACGAACGAGATCTTGTCGACGCCAGCTCCGGTGAGCGCCGCTCCCGTCTCCCGGTCGCCGAGGAGCACCTGGAGCACGCCCTTGGGCAGGCCCGCCGCCTCGAAGAGATCACCAACCAGCTTCCCCGAATAGGGCGTGAGCTCCGAGGGCTTGAGCAGCACCGTGTTGCCCGCCATCAACGCCTGGGCCACCGGATTGAGCGAGAAGAGGAAGGGCGCATTCCACGAGGTGATGACTCCCACCACCCCGAGGGGCCGGTAGATGATGCGAAGCTGCTTGGTCAGTCCCGACAGACCGTGGATCCGCCGCTTCCGGGTGGCCAGGATCTCGCCGGAGCGCTTGGCGTAGAAGCCCAGCGAATCGCAGCCGGTGAGCAGCTCCATGGCGATGGCCTCGGACCGGGCCTTCCCGGTCTCCCGGAGAATCACCTCGAGGAATTCGTCCTGCCGCTCGACCAGGGCGGCCAACGCGCGATACAGGTAGCGGGCCCGTTCATCGAAACCGAGCTCCGCCCAGCCGGGCTGCGCCTTGCGCGCGGACTCCAACGCGACCTGCACGTCCTCGGACGTCGCGGCTTCGAACTCGCCGGCCGGCCCGAGGGTGGCGGGATTCCTGAGGCGATAGAGACGGCGGGGACCAGGGCGAGCCCCGTCGAGCTCGATGATGGCCATGGCTACCTTCCTGGCGGACCCGTCGGAATTTCGCGGAAGGGCTTGTTCTTGTCCACGCGGATCTCGGGCGGCAGCTGCAGCACGCGCTCGGCAATGATGTTCTTCAGGATCTCGTCGGTGCCGCCGGCGATGCGCATGCCCGGCGCACTCAGATACGACTCCTGCCAGTGCGCCTCGTGGGGCGCGACGGACTCGTCCAGCAGCCCTCCCATCGCTCCCTGTAACTCCACGGCAAAGGCCGCGATCTCCTGGAGAAGAGGCGCGCCCACGGCCTTGCCGATCGAGCCCTCGGGTCCCGGCGTGTCACCCCGCGAGAGCGCGCTGAGCGCGCGATAGCCGGTGTACTGGATCCCCTTGGAGCGGATGTAGATGTCGGCGAGCTTCTGCCGCACCGCGGAGTCCTCGATGGCGGGCTTCCCGTTCCTGCGCGACTCCCTCGCCAGGCGCAGGAGATCGCGGAAGCCCCCGCCAATCCCCCCGGAGCTGATCGACATGCGCTCGTTCATCAGCGTGGTGATGGAGACTCCCCAGCCGTCCCCCTCCGCGCCGAGTCGATTCGAATCGGGGATCCGCACGTCGCTGAAGAAGATCTCGTTGAAGGCCTGGCCACCGTTGATCTGCTTGATCGGCCGGATCTCGATCCCCGGGGAGTGCATGTCCACGATGAAGTAGGTGAGACCGGCGTGCTTGGAGGCGTTGGGATCGTTCCGCGCCGGCAGCATCGCCCAGTCGCAGTACTGGGCGCCGGTGCACCAGATCTTCTGACCGTTCAAGATCCACTCGTCGCCGTCGCGCACCGCGCTGGTGCGCAGGGCGGCCAGGTCGGAGCCCGCGTCCGGCTCGCTGAAGGCCTGACACCAGACCTCACTGCCGCGGATCATGTTGGGCAGGTACTTGTTCTTCTGCTCCTCGGTGCCGTGCGCGATCAGGGTGGGGCCGAGCATGCCGTGACCGATCGCGTAGATGTTCGGCGGAAGCCGGAACTTGGATTCTTCCTGGCCGAAGATCACGTTCTCCATCCGGCCCAGGCCCTGACCGCCGTACTCCTTCGGCCAGGTGAGACAGGCCCAGCCGGCATCGGCCTTCTTCGCCTGCCATTCCTTGGCCCGGCGGATGGTCTCCTCGTCGGCGCGCTCGCCCAGCAGGTCGGCGGGAGCGTCTTCGGGACCCCTGAGCTCCGCGTTGGCTTCCAGCCACGCGCGCGCCTTGGTGCGAAATGCCGCTTCTTCGGGGATGTCTTCGAAATGCATCGTGGAGGTCCTTCCTTGTGAATCCGTTGTGCTGACCGGGCCTTCGCGGAGCGCCTGGCCCGGCTATGCCGCTTCCTGAGCTTCGAGTCGCTGGACGAGCTTCTCCCGCCACTCGCTCGGGCTCCCCAGAGCCAGGCTCAGCAGCTTGGCGCGACGGAAGAAGAGGTGACAGTCGTACTCCCAGGTGAAGCCCACGCCGCCGTGCATCTGGATCATCTCCTCCGCACCCAGAATGAATGCGTCGCTGGCAGCGACCCGGGTGCTGCAGGCGGACACGGGAAGCTCGTCGTTGTCCTCGCTGAGGGCCCAGGCGGCGTAGTAGCCGTTCGAGGTGGCGACCTGGATCGCCGCGTAGAGATCGGCCAGGCGGTGCTTGAGCGCCTGGTAGGAGGCCACCGGTCGACCGAAGGTATAGCGGCTCATGGTGAACTCCCTGGTCAGCTCCAGGGCCCGTTCGGCACCCCCGATCTGCTCGAATCCCATCAGCACGGCGGCGCGGTCCAGGAGCCGCGAGGCGAGCTCCGCTCCCTGTCCCTCCTCGCCGAGCTGCTCGGCCGGTGCGCCGCTGAAGCTGATCTTCGCCTGAGAACGGCTCGGATCGAAGGACTGGAGCGCCCTGCGCCTCACGCCCTCCCCGGCCAGATCGACGAGCACCAGGGACGGTCCGGAGCTGCTCTTCGCCAGCACCACGGCGAGCCCCGCTGCGTCGCCGTCGAGCACCGGGATCTTCTCACCGTCGAGCTTCCCGTCGGCGTAGGCGGTGGCCAGGACACCGCTCTCGAGATCTCCGGGGCCCTCCGCGAAGGCGAAGGTGCCGATCAGCTCGCCGGAGCAGAGCTGCGGCAGGTATCTCTGCCTCTGCTCCGGGCTACCCGCGATCAGCAGGGCCTCGGTGGCCAGATACACAGAAGAGGAGAAGGGGATGGGCGCCAGCGCGCGGCCGAGCTCCTCGGCGATCAGCACCAGCTCCAGGTATCCGAGTCCGGCACCGCCGAACTCCTCGGGAACCGTCGCGCCCAGCCAGCCCATCTCGGCGACCCCCTTCCAGAGATCGGCGTCGTAGGGCTTCTCGGATTCGAACACCGCCCGGCAGACTTCCGGGCTGGCGAACTCACTCAGGTAGTCGCGGGCCGTCTGCTGGACGAACTTCTGGTCTTCGGAGAATTCGAGGTTCATCGGGAGGGTTCCTTTGATTGAGGCGTCAACCGACCAGCCAGTATACGATCGCGGGGTGTCGAGCGCAGGGGCGATGGAACTCCCTCCGGGATGCCGGATCTCCCGGAGCGAGAGCCGATGCCGGCCGATCTTGGCCGGCGTCGCCCCGGAATAGCCGAAATGCCGGTCTATCGCCTCGGCCCCAGCCCTGCCTTTCCGCCCCCCGAGGAAGCGGAGGAGGGAGGGCTTCTCGCAGTGGGAGGAGAACTCTCCCCGGAGCGACTGCTCAACGCATACGCGATGGGAATCTTCCCCTGGTACCAGGAAGAGCCGATTCTCTGGTACTCCCCCGACCCTCGAGCCGTACTCCTCCCCGGCCAGGTCCGGGTCTCCCGGCGCCTCCGACGCACCCTCTGCCAGGGAGTCTTCGAGCTGCGCCTGGACTCCGCCTTCGAAGAGGTGATCCGCTCCTGCGCCAGCGCCCCTCGACGAGGAGGCCCGGGTACCTGGATCACACCGGACATGATCGCCGCCTACTGCGCCCTCCACGAGCTCGGCTTCGCCCACTCTGCAGAGGCCTGGCGCGGGGGAGAGCTGGCGGGAGCGGTCTACGGGATCTCGCTCGGCGGTGGATTCTTCGGCGAATCGATGTTCTTTCGCCAGCGCGACGCATCGAAGGTGGCCCTGGTCGCCCTCGCCTGGCAGCTCGAGGTGTGGGAATTCGATCTTCTCGACTGCCAGCTGCCCACCGAACACCTGACGCGCCTCGGCGCCGAGGAGTGGCCGCGCGATCGCTTCCTCCGAGCCCTGCAGCGCACCACCGAGCGGCCCACCCGCCGCGGACGGTGGCGTCTCTCACCGGGACTGATGCAGGCGAGACTCCGGGTCAACAGCCGCTGAAGCGGGGATCGCGGCGCTCCAGGAAGCTCTGGATTCCCTCTTGGAAATCCCTGGAGCGGAAGAGCAGCAGCAGCTGCATGAGCACGTGGTGGGTGTGCGACTCGAAGTCCTCGCTCTGCCCGTGCCGAAACAGGCGCTTCATCGCGACCAGGGCCAGCGGGGCGTTGGCGGCGATCTTTGCGGCCCACCTCTCCGCTTCCGCCATCAGCTCGTCCTGGGGTACCACCTCGTTCACCAGTCCCAGCTCCAGCGCCCGCTCGGGTGAGATGTCCTCGGCGAGGAAGCCGATCTCACAAGCCTTGGCCCAACCGACCAGGCGCGGGAGATACCAGGTCCCCCCGCTCTCGGGAACGATGCCGCGCTTGGCGAAGCCCGGAAGCAGCTTCGCCCGATCTCCCATCAGCCGGATGTCGCAGCCCAGGGCGAGATCGACGCCGTAGCCCGCCGCCGCTCCATTGATGGCGCACAGCACCGGGGTGTCGATGCGGTGGAGAGTCACGGTCGGGATCTCCCGCGTGTTCAGATGGGAGGCTCCGCCTCCCGGGGAGAGCACGCCGGCCCCGCCGATCCCCTTGCCCTCCGCGGCGTCCTTGAGATCGAGGCCGCTGCAGAAGCCGCGTCCCTGTCCGGTGATCAGGATGACGCGGATCTCCGCATCGTCATCGGCATCCTTCAGAGCCTCTCCGAGCTGGGCGAGCATCTCCATGCTGATCGCGTTCATCCGCTCCGGGCGATTCAGGGTGAGCGTTGCGACGTGGCCTCTCTTCTCGTACAGCAGATCGGTCATCCAGGTCTCCTCCGGTTCCGATGACGGGATGGGAGGAGGATTAGCAAAACCGGGAGCGCTGGAAGCGAAGACCGGTTCTCGTTCACCGGGATCGATCTCCGCCGCCGGTTCGAGGCGGAGAGCCGAGCCGGAGCCAGAGCAGGTGGCGGCACCCTCACTTCGGCCGTTCGAGACCCGCCGGAAGGGCACCGTGAGCGTAGAGCTGGTCGTTGATCCGCTCGGTGATCCGCCAGCCGCGCTCGGTCCGAATCAGCCGGTCCCGGTAGATCCCACCGCAGAAGAAGGTGTGGACGCCCTCGTCTCGTCCGGGCAGGCCCATCGGATTGAAGAAGTAGCAGACCGAGCGAGCGCGGTCTCCGTCGATCTCCACGCGAACGTTGGTGATCAGATGCTGCACCACCCGAAACGGAGCCAGGACCGTCGCGAGCCAGCGCTTCACCGCCGGGTACCGGTCGCGGATCCCACCCGATCGGGTGTAGTCGATGGTCGCGTCGGCGGTGAAGACCTCGTCGAGCAGATCGAAGTCCTTGGCATCGATCGCGGCGCAGTAGCGGGTCATCAGGTCCTCGATTTCCAGCCTGTCCCGGAGCTGGCCGAGCCATTGCTCTTCCGCCATTTCCTCTCCTCCCGCGGGCCACCGGCTCCCGGCCCACCTCTCGGCTGCAACTCTAGCCTCGATTCCTCGCCGGCTCGCGAACCGCTCAGAACTAGCGCCGCTCCGTCGCCATCCATAGAATGGGGGCGTCCCAGGGCCAGCTCTGATCCCCCAGGGCTCGCAGAGGAGTCGAATGCTCCACTTGCGCGGTGGCGCCGCCTTTTCCGAGACGCGACTCGCCCGACTTCTCGCTCGGATCCGCAGTCGGGTACCCCAGGTCTCGGCGCTCGGCGCAGCTCTCGTCCACCTCGTCGATCTGGAGGAGGAGCTGGACGCGGCCGACCGCGAGATCCTGGATCGCCTGCTCCGCTACGGCCCCCGCGAGACCGTCGGCGACGCGGAGGGCTGGTTGCTCCTGGTGGTGCCGCGTCTCGGCACCATCTCGCCGTGGTCCTCGAAGGCCACGGAGATCGCGCGGGTCTGCGGCCTCGAGAAGATCCAACGCCTGGAACGGGGGATCGCGTACCGGGTTTCCGGGGCGGAAGAGGGAGCCTTCGCCGAGATTGCGCCCCTCCTCCACGACCGCATGACCGAGACGGTGCTCGCGCGTTTCGAAGAGGCGGAGCAGCTCTTCAGCCGCACGGGGCCGCTCCCCCTCACCACCGTGGATGTGCTCGGGTCGGGTCACGACGCCCTGGAGAAGGCGGACCGCCAGCTCGGGCTCGCCCTGGCCAAGGACGAGATCGACTACCTGGTGGAGAGCTTCCGCGAGATGGGGCGCAACCCGGCGGACGTGGAGCTGATGATGTTCGCCCAGGCGAACTCCGAGCACTGCCGCCACAAGATCTTCAACGCGGAGTGGATCCTGGACGGGGAGCGACAGGAGCGGTCGCTCTTCCAGATGATCCGCAACACCACGGAGCGATCTCCGGACGGTGTGCTCTCCGCCTATCACGACAACGCAGCCGTGATGGAGGGGTCGACGGGGGGGCGCTTCTATCCCGATCCGGAGACCGGCGTCTACGCCGAGCATCGGGAGCCGATCCACATCCTGATGAAGGTCGAGACCCACAATCACCCGACCGCCATCTCGCCTTTCCCCGGTGCCGCGACCGGCTCGGGAGGTGAGATTCGCGACGAGGGCGCGACGGGACGGGGCTCGAAGCCCAAGGCGGGCGTCACCGGATTCTCGGTCTCGAACCTCCGGATCCCCGGTGCCGTGCAGCCCTGGGAGGAGGACTTCGGAAAGCCGGGCAGAATGGCCTCGGCGCTCGAGATCATGCTCGAGGGACCGATCGGAGGAGCCGCCTTCAACAACGAGTTCGGTCGCCCCAACCTGGCCGGCTACTTCCGGACCTTCGAGGAGAAGGTGGCCGGTCCGGGCGGCGAGGAGATCCGCGGCTACCACAAGCCGATCATGGTCGCCGGTGGGTTCGGCAACATCCGGCCGGAGCACGTGAAGAAGGCCAAGATCACGCCGGGAGCCAAGATCGTGGTGTTGGGGGGGCCCGCCATGCTGATCGGACTCGGCGGTGGAGCGGCCTCCTCGATGGCATCGGGCGCGAGCGCGGAGGATCTGGATTTCGCCTCGGTCCAGCGCGAGAACCCGGAGATGGAACGCCGCTGCCAGGAGGTGATCGACCAATGCTGGGCCCTCGGCGAAGAGACGCCGATCCTCTCGATCCACGACGTCGGGGCGGGCGGTCTCTCCAACGCCGTGCCTGAGCTGGTGCACGACAGCGGTCGAGGCGCCCGCCTGGAGCTGCGCGCGGTTCCCAACGACGAGCCAGAGATGTCGCCCCTGGAGCTCTGGTGCAACGAGTCCCAGGAGCGCTACGTGCTCGCCATCGCACCGGAGCGTCTCGAGGCGTTCCGGGCGCTCTGCGCCCGGGAGCGATGTCCCGTCGCCGTGCTGGGCGAGGCCACCGACGACGGACGGCTGACCGTGGAGGACGCCCACTTCGAGAACCGGCCCATCGACCTGCCGCTCTCGGTGGTGCTCGGAAAGCCGCCCAAGATGCTGCGCGACGTGAAGCGCGTTCCCTTCGAGCCCAGGCCGTTCGACACCGGCGGCATCGATCTCGAGGAGGCGGTGGAGCGGGTGCTGCGGCTGCCCTCGGTGGCCGACAAGAATTTCTTGATCACCATCGGCGACCGCACCGTGACGGGGCTGGTGGCCCGGGATCAGATGGTCGGCCCCTGGCAGGTCCCGGTCGCCGACGTCGCGGTGACCACGACGAGCTTCGACTCCCTCTGCGGTGAGGCCGTGGCGATGGGCGAGCGGACACCCCTGGCCCTGATGGACCCGGCCGCCTCCGCCCGGATGGCGGTGGGAGAAGCGATCACCAACATCGCCGCGGCGGACGTCACCGATCTCCACCACATCCGGCTCTCCTGCAACTGGATGGCCGCGGCGGGCCACCCCGGCGAGGATGCGGGGCTCCACGACGCGGTGCGCGCGGTGGGAATGGAGCTCTGCCCTGCCCTCGGTATCGCCGTGCCGGTCGGCAAGGACTCCATGTCCCTGCGGGCGGTATGGGAGGAGGGCGGAAGAGAGCGCAGCGTGACCGCGCCGCTCTCCTTGATCGTGACGGCCTTCGCGAAGGTCCGCGACGTGCGGCGCACGCTGACGCCCCAGCTGCGCACCGATCTGGGCGAGACCGCGCTGGTGCTGGTCGACCTGGGCGGCCGGCGGAGCCGCCTCGGAGGGTCGGCACTGGCCCAGGTCTACCGGGCGGTGGGCAGCTCCCCACCGGACCTCGAGGACCCGAAGGCGCTACGCGGCTTCTTCCGCGCCATCGCGAAGCTGCGCGGGGCCGGTCGGATCCTCGCCTACCACGACCGCTCCGACGGCGGCCTCTTCGCCACGCTGGTCGAGATGGCGTTCGCCGGCGCCACCGGTCTCCGCGTCGACCTCGACGAGCTGGGCGACCCGCTCGGGGCGCTGTTCAGCGAGGAGCTCGGCGCGGTGTTGCAGGTTCGGGAGCGCGATCTCGATGCGGTTCTGGGAGAGCTCCGAGAGCAGGGGCTCTCCGAGTGCAGCTTCCGGATCGGCGCGCCCGGCCCGGATGACCGCGTGGTGTTCACGCAGGGCGGAAGCGTGATCCTGGCGCGGTCCCGCGTGGAGCTTCGACGGGCCTGGTCCGAGACCACGCACCGCATGCAGGCGCTGCGGGACGACGCCGAGTGCGCCGATCAGGAGCAGGAGCTCCGCTCTGATCCCGGTGATCCGGGCCTCCGCCCGGTGGTCCCCTTCGATCCGGCCGTCGATCCGACGGCGCCCTCCGCGCTCCGGGGCGCGCGTCCGCGGCTGGCGATCCTGCGCGAGCAGGGAGTCAACGGACAGGTCGAGATGGCCGCGGCCTTCCACCGGGCTGGATTCGAGTGCGTCGACGTCCACATGAGCGACGTCCTCGAGGGCCGCGTCTCGCTGGCCGAATTCCGGGGACTGGCGGCGTGCGGCGGCTTCTCCTACGGCGACGTGCTCGGTGGGGGCGAGGGATGGGCCAAGTCGATCCTGTTCCATTCCCGCGCGCGGGATGAGTTCCGGGCCTTCTTCGAGCGCGGCGACAGCTTCGCCCTCGGCGTGTGCAACGGCTGCCAGATGCTCTCCAATCTTCGCGAGCTGATCCCGGGGGCCCAGCACTGGCCCCGCTTCGTTCGCAACCGCTCCGAGCAGTTCGAGGCGCGCCTGTGCATGGTGGAGGTCGCGGAGAGCCCCGCGATTCTGCTGCGCGGAATGGCCGGCGCACGGCTGCCGATCGTCGTGGCCCACGGAGAGGGTCGCGCGGAGCTCGAGGGCGAGACGGGGATCGTCGCCGCCCGCTTCGTGGACAACCGGGGCGCGGTGACCGAGCACTACCCGGAGAATCCCAACGGTTCACCCGGCGGCATCACGGGGCTGACGACCCCCGACGGCCGCGTCACGATCATGATGCCGCACCCGGAACGGGTCTTCCGGACGGCGCAGTACTCCTGGCATCCGGACGGCTGGGGAGAGGACGGCCCCTGGATGCGACTGTTCAGAAACGCACGCCTCTTCGTCGATTAGGAGCGAACATGGAGCTTTCTCAGCTCACGGCAATCTCTCCCCTGGACGGGCGCTACGGCCGTCAGACCGCTGAGCTTCGGCCAATCTGGAGCGAGTTCGGGCTGATCCGCTACCGCATCACCGTGGAGGTGCGGTGGCTCCAGTGCCTGGCGCGGCATCCCGGGGTCCCGGAGGTCCCTCCCTTCTCGGAGGATGCGAATCGCCAGCTCGACGCCATGATCACGGAGTTCGACGAAGCGGATGCGCTGCGTGTCAAGGAGATCGAGCGCACCACCAATCACGACGTCAAGGCGATCGAGTACTTCCTGAAGGAGAAGATTCGAGGCAACTCCGAGCTGGAAGCCGTCAGCGAGTTCATCCACTTCGCCTGCACCTCCGAGGACATCAACAATCTCTCCCACGCAATGATGCTTCGGGATGCGAGAGACCGCTGCCTCCTGCCCCGGACGGATGAGGTGATCGCAGCGATTCGGGAGCTGGCGGTGAAGTACGCCGAACAGCCGATGCTCTCCCGCACCCACGGACAGCCCGCTTCTCCCACCACCCTCGGCAAGGAGATGGCGAACGTGGTCGCGCGCCTCGCCCGCCAGCGCCGGCAGTTGGCCGCCGTCGAGATCCTGGGCAAGATCAACGGCGCCGTCGGGAACTACAACGCCCACCTCGCCGCCTACCCCGAAATCGACTGGGCGGAGAACGCCCGCGAGTTCGTCGAGGATCTCGATCTGGTCTGGAATCCCTACACGACCCAGATCGAGCCCCACGACTACGTGGCGGAGCTCTTCGACGCCGTGGCGCGCTTCAACACCATTCTGATCGACTTCGACCGGGACGTCTGGAGCTACATCTCGATCGGGTACTTCAAGCAGCGAGCGATCGAGGGAGAGGTGGGCTCCTCCACCATGCCCCACAAGGTCAACCCCATCGACTTCGAGAACTCCGAGGGGAATCTCGGCCTGGCCAACGCGATGCTGGGACACCTCGCCAGCAAGCTGCCGATCTCCCGCTGGCAGCGGGATCTGACCGACTCCACGGTGCTCCGGAATCCCGGCGTGGCTCTCGCCCACACCCTGGTCGCGTACCGGGCGACCCTCAAGGGTCTCGGCAAGCTCGAGGTCGACGGGGAGAAGATGGGCGCGGACCTGGATCAGAGCTGGGAAGTCCTCGCCGAGCCCATCCAGACGGTGATGCGCCGCTACGGGATCGAGAAGCCCTACGAGAAGCTCAAGGAGTTGACGCGGGGCAGGCGCATCGATCGGGAGTCCCTTCAGTCCTTCGTCGACGGGCTGGAGATTCCCGAGGAGATCAGGAGCCGGCTCAAGGCGCTGACCCCGGCCACCTACCTCGGGAACGCCGCGACGCAGGCGCGAGAAATCCCAGAGGTGTAGCCGGCACCCGCGTTTCTCCCCAACCGAGGGGTGCTACCCTGGTTGTTGGTCGAACAGGGGGGATTGGAATGCGACTTGCGATCGGGAGACGTGTCATCGAGAGTGGCCTTCGCTGGATTGCCATCGGGGCGATCGCCGCGGCCCTGGGCTGCGCCAGCTCATCCGAGTACGCCGACGAGGAGCTGGACTCCGGTTCGGGAGACCGTAGCTCCCTTCTGGGACAGGAAGTCGGGGGGAGCGAGTTCGAGCAATACGGCGGGACGACGGGATCGGAGCTCTCTCCCCGAGAGAGAGACGCCCTCGGCCTGCAGACCGTCTACTTCGACTACGACGATTTCTCGCTCAACAGCGAAGCGCGAGCGACCCTTCGCCGCAATGCGGAGATCCTGCGGGACAACCCGGACATCCTGGTCGAGATCCGGGGGAACTGCGACGAGCGCGGCAGTGATGAGTACAACCTCGCCCTCGGTGAGCGTCGCGCGCGGGCGGCAAAGGACTACCTGGTGAACAGCGGCATCGCCCGGCGGCGGGTCTCGACGGTTTCGTTCGGCGAGAGCAACCCGGTGACGACGGGGCATTCGGAGGGCGCCTGGCGGCTCAACCGGCGCGACGACTTCGTGCCGAACCGCTGAGACCCGGCGCCGGGGTGCCTCCGCTCGTCCACTCCTTGGAGCCCCGCGGGGAGCGGGGTTCTGGGGGCGCTCTCGCCCGAGCTAAGCTCCCTCCATGCCCCAGGTCATCGTCGTCCCCCAGCACGGGGGCTCCGAGGTGCTGCGTCTCGAGGAGCGCGACCCGGGAGCGCCCGGCCCGGGGAGCGTTCGCGTCCGCGTCTCGGCGAGTGGCGTCAACTTCATCGACGTCTACATGCGCACCGGCCTCTATCCGCGGCCCGCACCCTTCGTACTGGGGCTCGAAGGAGCCGGCGTCATCGAAGCTGTCGGCCCCGCCACCGAGGGCTTGGCGGAGGGCGACCGGGTGGCGTGGGCGTCGGTGCCCGGCTCCTACGCGGAGGTCCTGATCGCGCCGGCGGCCCAGTTGGTGCCGGTCGCCGAGGGCGTTCCCGACCCATTGGCGGCCGCCGCGATGCTCCAGGGGATGACGGCGCACTATCTGGTCCACGGGGTGCGGAACACGGCGCCCGGCGACACCGCGTTGGTGCACGCCGCCGCCGGCGGTGTCGGGCTCCTGCTGATCCAGATCCTCAAGGCCGCGGGGGCCAGGGTGATGGGAACCTGCTCGACGGAGGAGAAGGAGGGGCTGGCCCGGCAGGCCGGTGCCCACGAGGTGGTGCGTTACACCGAGAGAGACTTCGCCTCGGTCGCGCGCGAGTGGAGCGGCGGGCGCGGGGTCGACGTGGTCTACGACTCGGTGGGAAGGGACACCTTCGAGGCCAGCCTCGAGTCGCTGCGACCCCGGGGCCTGCTCTGTCTCTACGGGCAGTCGAGTGGCGTGGTGCCGCCCTTCGACCTCCACCGCTTGAACGCCGAGGGCTCCCTCTTCGTCACCCGACCCAGCCTGGCCCACTACACCGCGAGCCGCGCCGAGCTTCTGGAGCGCGCCAGCGCCGTGCTCGGCGCGATCGCCGGCGACGACCTCCAGGTGCGGATCGGCGCGGAGTTTCCCTTGGAGCAGGCGAGCGCCGCCCACGACGCCCTCGAGGGACGCCGCACCACCGGCAAGGTCCTGCTGCTGCCCCGCCGCTGACCTGTCAAAACCCACCTTTTCGATAGAATGACCCGATGCTGCTGAGGTTGAAGCTGGGGCTGTTGCTGCTCCTCTCGGCGATTTGGATCGGCCTTCCGAGCGCGTCCGGGGCCTCCGAGCGGACCGTGGCTCTGGTCCGCACCGACACGGCGCCGGTGATCGACGGCGTCCTGGACGAGCCCGTCTGGCGCGATGGCGCGCTCCTCGAGCCGCTGATCCAGGTGCTCCCCGTCGAAGGATCCCCACCCACCGAGTCGACCGAGATTCGCCTGCTCTACGACCGGGACTTCCTGTACCTCGGCATTCGCATGTACGACAGCGAGCCCGGCGCGCTGATCGCCAAGCAGATGGTCCACGACGGGGACATGACCTCGGACGACCGGATCAACCTGGTCTTCGACACCTTCCACGACCACCGCAACGCCTTCTTCTTCCAGATCAATCCTGCGAACACCCGCAGCGACGCACTGATCGAGAACAACCGGACCTTCCGCCGCGACTGGGACGGGATCTGGTACGCGAAGGCCTCCGTCGACGACGAAGGCTGGTCGGCGGAGTTCGCCATACCCTTCAAGACGGTCTCCTTCGCCGCCGGGGGAGGAACCTGGGGCCTCGAGATCGAGCGCCAGATCCGGCGCAAGAACGAGAAGACGCGCTGGGCGAATCCCTCCAAGAACCGGACCATCGTCGACGTCGCGGGGATCGGAACCCTCACCGGCCTGCGGGACGTCGACGGCGTCGGCATCGACCTGGTCCCCAACGGATCCCTGCAATACACCTGGGATCGAACCCCACGTTGGGGCGGCACCACCACCGACGGCGACCTGCTGGCGAACCCCGGCGCCGAGGTCTACTACAAGTTCCACCCGTCGGTCACGGCCGCACTCACCGTCAACACCGACTTCATCGAGGCTCCCGTCGACGACCGGAGAACCGAGCTCACCCGATTCCCCCCCTTCTTCCCGGAACGACGCGACTTCTTCCTCCAGAACGCGGGGACCTTCGAGTTCGCGAACATCGTCACGAACGGATTCCCCTACTTCTCCCGTCGTTTCGGCCGGATGGGCGGAGAGCCCCTCGACATCGACGCCGGTCTCAAGGTCACCGGCCGGCTGGGGCGCGTCCGGTTCGGCGGCCTGAACGTACACCTGCCCTCGCAGAGCGGAATCGGAAGGACCGATCTGAGCGCGATCCGCGTTCAGAGGGACCTCCTCGAAGGGTCCGCCATCGGGATCATCGCAACGCACGGGGACCCTCTCGACCAGGCGTCGAACAGCCTCGTCGGAGCCGATTTTCAGTACTACAACAGCCGCGTGGGCGGCAGCAACATCGTCTCTGGAAACGCCTTCTTCATGCGCAGCTTCACGGGCGGCGGAGGGGACGACGAGGAGGCATTCGGAGTCAACCTCGCCTACCCCAACGACCGCTACAACGCCGCGGTCGGCTTCACCCAGATCGGCGACGACTTCAACCCGGCGCTGGGGTTCCTGAATCGCTGGGGAACCCGGCAGTACGACGCGGACTTCCGCTTCCGGGTGCGCCCCTCCGGCGTGCTCCGCACCCTCGACACCGGCTTCGAGACCGAGTTCGTGACCAACCGCAAGAACGATCTCGAGAGCGCGATCCTGACCTTCAACCTGCTGGAGCTTGCAAACCACGCGGATGACAAGATCAAGTTCAGCTACGTCCACGACAGGGAACGGCTGCTGCGCGAGCCCTTCGAGGTCGACCCCGGCGTCGTGATTCCGCTGGGGAGCTACAGCTTCTCGCGCTATGGGATCCGCCTTCAGACCTCGAACGCGCGCCCCGTGGCCGGTATCGCGGAGATCATCTGGGGGACCTTCTACGACGGGCATCTCCGCCAGGCCAACGCGACCCTCGAGTTCCGCCCCAGCCGCTACGTCTACCTCGCTCTCCAATACGAGCAGAACGATGGGCGGGTGCGCCAGGGGAGCTTCACCCAGCGGCTGGCCAGAATTCGCTTCAACCTGGCGTTCACGCCGGAGATCTCCTGGACCAACGTCCTCCAGTACGACAACGTCGCGCACAGCATGGGCCTGAACAGCATCTTCCGCTGGGAGATCGAGCCGGGGCGCGAGTTCTTCCTGATCCTGAACCACG
Organism: uncultured Spirochaetales bacterium; assembly: GCA_964615365.1. Taxonomy (GTDB): domain Bacteria; phylum Myxococcota_A; class UBA9160; order UBA9160; family UBA6930; genus CAVXZE01. Next base: position 11,433 of record CAZTOU010000052.1, on the reverse strand, counting down.
GCTGGCTCCAGGAGAACTCGCAGTTCCACGCGAGTCACAAGGGCTTCGGCGCCAAGGTGAGGTGGACCTTCCGCTTCTGAACGGTCCACCGACCTCCCGCGGGCCGACTGGGCGAGCCGGATGGGAGCGCCTCGAGGAACCCGCCTCGGGACGAATTCCCGGCCGAATCCGTCCCTGACAGGACCGGGAACCGGGAAAAGGCCTTAGTGCGCTGGGAGCAATGCCCTCTCTTGCCGGTGGCATCCCGAAGCGACCGCTCCCAGGTCCAGGCCGGCAGCGCGGCGGGCTGGCGAACGGTCGTTCACTTTCCCTTCAACTTTCCCCCACTTCTGGACGAAGTCTCCTGGGAGTGAACCCGTGACGAAGCGGTTCGCAGCACCGTGCTCACCGACTGCTCACCCGAAATCGGAAGCCAGCTCGGCACCAGGGGATCCCATGATCGAAACCGTGGAAATCAAGAAGGCGGCGACTCTCGACGACTACTGCGCGTTTCCCAGCCTCTCGGGCAGCGTTCAGTCCCTGCGCGATGAGGCGCAATCGCTCCTCTCACGCCTCAGGGGTCGCAAGCTCTGGATGGTGAACTCCACCGCCAACGGCGGGGGCGTGGCGGAGATGCTCCCCCAGGTCGTCTTCATCCTCAACGAGCTCGGGCTCCCCACAGAGTGGGTGGTGATGGGCACGGACGAGCAGGAGTTCTTCGTCCTGACCAAGCGTCTGCACAACATGATCCACGGTGAGGGAGACGCGCAGCTCACCGCGAGGGATCGCGAGCTCTACGAAGCCGTCGCCCGGGAGAACGCCCAGGACTTGAAGGGTCGCATCAGCCCCGACGACATCCTGGTGATCCACGACCCGCAACCGCTGGGAATGGGTGCGCTCTTGAAGCAGGAGCTGGGCATCCCCTCGATCTTTCGCTGTCACATCGGACTGGATGAGGACCGCCCGGCGAGTCGCAGCGCCTGGAACTTCCTCCAGCCCTTCGCCGAGGCCTACGACTACTCGGTCTTCTCCGCGCCCGAGTACATCCCCGATTTCCTGGCCGGCCGGGCCGGCATCATTCACCCCGCGTTGGACCCCCTCAGCTACAAGAACCGGGATCTCAGCGTCCAGAAGCTGACGACGATCCTCTGCAACGCCCGCCTGGTCCCCACGCACCATCCGGTGGTCCCGCTGGACTTCCCGCAGACCGCGCAGCGGCTGCGCGGAGACGGCACCTTCGGCCCCGCCGACCGGGACGGGGGCATCGGTCTGCTGTTCCGGCCGATCATCAGCCAGATCTCGCGCTGGGATCGTCTCAAGGGCTGGAAGCCCCTGCTCGATGCCTTCGTGATGCTCAAGAACCTGCGCCCGGGCCACTCCGACGAGTTCTGCGAGCGACACCGTCACCGGCTGGCCGTCGTGCGGTTGGTGATGGCGGGCCCGGATCCCGCGGCCGTGGCGGACGATCCGGAGGGACAGGAGGTGCTGGAGGAGTTGATCGAGGCCTACCGCGCCCTGCCTCCTGCTCTTCAGGACGACATCGCCCTGATCTCTCTGCCGATGAACTCGCGGAGGGACAACGCCCTGATGGTCAACGCCCTGCAGCGGTGCTCGGGGATCATCGTCCAGAACTCCCTGCGCGAGGGCTTCGGCCTGACCGTGACCGAGGGAATGTGGAAGTCGATCGGCATGATGGGGAGCCGCGCCTGCGGAATCCGGCAGCAGATCCGCGATGGGATCGAAGGCCGTCTGATCGATGACCCCGAGGACCCGGAGAACATCTCCGAGCTGTTGAACGAGTTCCTGGAGGACGTCCCCACCCGAAGCCGCATGGCGAAGAACGCGCACCGCCGCACCCACGAGGAGTTCCTGATCTTCACCCAGGTGCGCCGCTGGCTCGAGGTGCTGGAGGAGCAGGCGGGACGCTGATTCTGGCTTCGCGTCTGCGTAGGACTAGGGCATCACGACTTCGGGCAGGGTGCTGCCGCCGTCGATGACCACCTGGGTGCCGGTGATGTAGCTGGATTCGTCCGAGGCGAGGAACGCGGCCAGCTCGCCGATCTCCTCGATGGATCCGAGCCTGCCCATGGGGATGCCGCGCGCGATCAGGCCGAGGATCGCCTCCGGATTGTCCGGACTGATCTCCCGCACCCCGCTTTCCACCATCGGAGTCCGGATCATTCCCGGACAGATGGCGTTGACGGTGATGTTGTCCTCGACCACCTCGAGAGCGAGGGCCTTGGTGAAGCCCCACACCGCCGCCTTGCTGGTGGCGTAGGCCGTTTCCCCCTGGTTCGCGACCATCGGCCCCGTCACGGACGACATGATGACGATCCTGCCGTACTGGTTCTTCCTCATGATCGGAAGAACGGCCTTCGTGCAGTTCCACACGCCCTTGATGTTGACGTCGAACTGGAAGTCCCGGACCTCGTCGCTCATCTCGAGAAAGGGGACGAGCTTCGCCACACCGGCGTTGGCGCAGAGGGCATCGATACTTCCCAGGCTCGCTTCGGCCTCGGAGGCTGCGGCCTGGCACTGGTCGAAGTCCCTGACGTCGACCCGACGGGCCGTCGCGTCGTGGCCCTCGGACTGGAGAGCCGCGGCGGTCTCGAGCACCTGGTCCGAGATGTCCCAGAGAACCACGCGCGCGCCGTGTCTCGCCACCACCCTCGCCACACCTTCGCCGTTGCCCATGGCGGCCCCGGTCACGACCACCACCCGTCCGTCCAGCTTCCCCACTGCAACCTCCTTCCGTTTCGTCTAGTAACCCACCTTGCACATCACGTAGTCCCGGTATCCGGTGGTCACCTTCATGTAGCCGCTGAGCTCCCGGTTCAGCGCTTCGTCCCCGGTGTCGACGAGCAGCGGCCTGTCGGAGAGCGAGATCAGCTTCTCCTTGGTGGCAATGATGACGATGTTCTCTCTACCGACTCGCCTGATCACGCGCGGGCTGAGCTGCTGATTCCCCCGACCGAATACGTGACCCTGGCCGCCGATGACGGTCACCACGATTCTCGCCCGACTCTCGGCGACGATCTCCAGTAGTCGGCTCTCGGTGACGTCGTTGGCGACGAGCTTCCGGTTCCGTATCAGGTCCACCCCGAGCAGGGTGTTCTCGAGCCCCAGGGTCTCCATGAGAGCTCGCGGCGTCGTACCCGGGCCGACCGCGTAGTAGCAGTCGTCAGCTTCCATGCCGACGATCACGTCCTCGGCGATCCCCCGAAGCGCTTGTCTCTCCCACTGAATCCCGCCGGTCTTGACGTTCTGCAGCAACCGGCGCTCTTCGGGCACCAGCAGGTAGCCGTAGAGCTTGGCGGCGACGACGCCCTCCCGGAAGGCCTCCTCGTCGATGTCCATGACCTCCGCCATCCGGGTGTTCCCGAGGCTGCCCTCCAGGAAGCGGATGGCGACCTCGCCGGCGCTCCTCGGTGTCACCGCGTACGCCGCCGAATGGATCTTCACTCCCGCCGGTATGCCGAGCACCGGCGCCCTCTCTCCGATCGCGTCGCAGATGTTTCGAGCGGTCCCGTCGCCACCCGCGAAGAGGATCAGGCTCACCCCGGCATCCACCATCTCCGCTGCTGCCCTCTCGGTGTCCTCCGCGCTGGTCTCCCCACTCTCGATCGAGCCGATCACGGTCGGGTCGAGGCCTGCTTCCCGGCATTCCTCCTCGCCCATCTCGCCCGGGTAGGTGAGGATCTCGATGCCGTCTCCCGCCCCCGCGACGATCCGGAGCCCCTCGACCGCCCTACCCGGCGACTCGGGCCGCGCACCCAGTTCCCTGGCGCGGCGGAGGATCTCCGCGCCGTCGCTTCCCTTGAGCCCGACTCGACCGCCGATGCCGGCGATGGGGTTGACGATCACTCCAATCTTCTTCATATGCGGCTACCGCCCCGGATGCGTGCGGGGAGTCGCGTCGAGGCGACAGGGGTCGCCCTTCTTCGGGCTACTCGAACCCCTTGAGCTTCTTGTACTGGCGCCAAGTGGTCGCGAACTCCTCCGGGGCGAAGACGATCGGCACCGGGATGTTGTGGATCGGGGCTTTGTGTGGAGCCTGCTTGACGAGCTCGGGGTTCTCGTAGGCCTCCGTCGAGATCTGCCGCATCACCGCCACGAACTCGTCGATATCGTCCTTCGAGTAGGACTCGCAGGGCTCCGGGGTGAACGGCTCCGGCACCACGTGCGGGTGGTGGCTCTGGAAGTAGGGCTGCAACCCGAAGTCGATCATTCTCCGCTCGACGTCGTCGGTCCCGACGCCGGTATCCTCCATCAGCTTCTCCCAAGAGAACCGCACCTGCTCCAGCCGTCGCTTCCCCTCGGCGTACTTCACCACGACGCCCGGGATCTCCTTGATCTTCTCGAACAGGTAGTTGTTGTTGAGCACCGAGAGCTCGGCGGCCTCTCGAAGCCCGTCGGCGCCGTGCTGCATGATCCACGCGTATGCCTTCAGGGCCAGTGGTGCGTTACCGAAGAAGCTCCTCACCCGCCCGATGCTCTCGGGCCGGTCGCAGTCCAGGTAGTACCGCTTGCCATCGAACTCCACGCGGGGCACGGGCAGGAACCCTCCCAGCTCCGACGTCGCGCCCATCGCTCCCATCGCCGGCCCCATGCAGCCGTGTGGCGCCGAGAAGGTCTTGTGGATGTTGAAGTGACACAGGTCGAAGCCGGCTTCCTTGGCCCTGGCGATGCCCAACAGCCCGTTGGCGTTGGCCTGATCGTACACGCAGAGGGCGCCCGCCTGGTGGGCCGCCCTCACGTACTCGTCGATCGAAGGGTTGTAGATGCCGGTATCCTCCGGATTGGTGATGAAGATCCCAGCGGTCCGCTCGGAGAGGGCCTCCTTCATCGCCTCGAGCTCCGGATAGCCATTCTCTCCCGGCATCAGCGTGATGACCTTGTATCCGGCGGTGGCGGGCGCGGCAGCGTCGACGGGGTGGGAGAAGATCGTGGTGATGATCTCGTTCCGGTCGTTGTCGCCCCGGGCCGCGTGATAGGCGCGGATCACGCACGCGTTGGCGTAGATCGCCTGGCTCCCGCTGCTGGGCTGGAGGGAGAAGTGATCCAGCCCGGAGATCTCCTTCAGGAACTGCTCCATCTTGTAGTAGATCTCCAGGATCCCCTGGATGCTGTCGTCATCTTGCAGCGGATGAATCTCGGTGATGCCCGGGTGCCTGGCCGCCAGGTGCTCCTGAACCTTGGGGCTGTACTTCATCGTACAGGTGCCTTCCCCGATATCGATGGCGACGTCGGCGCCCAGGGTCTCCTGCGAAAGGCGCATGAAGTGTCGGAGCACCCGCATCTGGCCGACCTCGGGAAGCGCCGGCGGCTCCTTCCTTCGGAGGCCTTCGGGAATCATCGTCAGTCCGTCGCCGATCTCGGCGCGGATCCCTTCTTCGGCCCTGGGCACCAGAACTCCCCTCTCGCCCGGAACGCTCATCTCCATGATGAACTCCTCGTCCCACCGGGCCTGATGGAATTCCCGAAGCAGCGTCTCCCTGTTCCTGCCCACGTCTACTCCTCCTCTCCGAAGCCGGTTCCGCCGATCGCCATTGAGCGAGATGCCGTCATCGGGTGACCTCCCGCAGTGCTCGGGCCAGCGAATCGATGTCGTCCTGGGTCATGATCTCGGTGACACAGTAGAGGGCGCTCTGGCCCAACTCGCCGAAGTCGGTGGAGAGGTCCACGCCCCCGAAGATCTTGTGGTCGAGTAGAGCCTTGTTGATCTCGCGGACGCTCTTGCCGGTTCCGTCGAAGCTCACCACGAATTCCTTGAAGAATGGGGCGCTGAGCCCGATCTCGACTCCCTCGAGCTCGCTGATGCGTTTGGCGGCGTACTGCGCCTTCTGCAGGATCGTCTGCCCCACCTCCTGCATTCCCTTCGGGCCCATCAGGGCGAGGTAGACGGCGGCGGTAATCGCCCAGAGCCCGGCGCCGGTGCCGGTGAACTCGTTGGCCTGCTCCCGGGCGAAGTAGGAGATCTGCGTGGGGAGCACGACGCCGAATCCGTACTCGCCTTCCTTCACCGTGGGCACCACGGTGGGAATGATGTCCTTGAACCGCGACGCGTACTCCATGCTGCCGTGCGTCGCGATGAACCCGGCCTGGCCGCCCCCGCACTGCATGTGGAGTCCCAGCGGATGAAAGTCCCCGCAGGCGATGGTGGCGCCGTACCGGGCGGGGGGGGCGAGCACACCGAGGGAGATCGGGTCCGCGTAGACGATGAACTCGGCTCCGTTTTCCCGCGCGATCCTCCCGATCTCCTCGGCCTGGCTCTCGATCACGCCGAGATAGGTCGGATTCTCGATGTACACCGCGGCGGTCTCGGAGGAGATCTTCGACTTCAGATCGGGTAGATCGAGCAGACCGGTCTTTGGATCGAAGGCGACCAGCTCGAGATCGAGCAACGGTTCGGAGACCGCGCTGGAGTAGTTCCTCGACACCGTCAGCACTTCGGGATTCATCGACTGCGGCAGCAGCACCTGCTTGCGATCGGTGAGAGCCGAGGCCATGCGAAGGGAAGTCGCCGCCGCCTGGGAGCCGTCGTATTGGGGAAGGCCCATGAAGTCCATGTCGAGCAGCTCCCCCATCATGCTCGAGTACTCGAACCACGCCTGCCACTTGCCGTGATCGGCCCAGAAGAAGCCGGAATAAGCGGTGAGGAACTCCCCCCGACCGTTGATCTCGTCGCATACCGCCGGCACGAAGTGTTGCGCGCAGCCCGCGCCCAGGAAGCTCCGATGATCCGAGCAGTTGGCATTCCGATCCAGCAACCGCTCGACGTGCCTCCGGATCGAGTATTCGTCCCGGATCGGCTCGGGCAGGTCCATTCTCCCCTTGAAACGCAGACGGTCCGGGATCTCCCCGTAGAGCTCCATGATGTCGTCGATCCCGATCTCCTTCATCATCTGCTCTTTGACCCCCGCAGCCGCGTTCGGCGCGTAGGGGTTCACGACATCCTTCTCGTTCATGACGGTCCTTTCGATCTTTCGCTTCCGCAGAACATTGACTCGACCAGCCTCTCGGCTCCCCGGTTCGACAGGAATCGCATCAGGAAGAGGATCAGCTTGGACTTCGGCTCGACGAAGTACTTCGGCTTGAGTGTCTTCGTCTCCACCAGCTTGCACACCAGCCGCCCGATCGCCTCCGGCCCCGGTGAGCTCAGCTCGCTCTCTTTCATCGCACCGATGCTCTGGATGGATCGCTCATAGTAGGGCGACTCGGGCCTCAGGGCCGCCGCCCTGATGCGATTGTCCGTGAAGTCCGACCTGACGTCCGCCGGATTGATGCTCGTCGCCTGGATTCCGAAGGGCTTGCACTCGATTCGGAGCGCCTCGGTGAGACCGTCCAGGGCCTTCTTGCTCATGCTGTAGAAGGCCTGAAACGGCACGGCTGGAGCCTGGGCGGCGAGAGAGCTGATGGTGATGATCCGGCCACTCCCTTGCTCACGCATGGTGGGCAGCACTTCTCGAATCATTCGGTGGGTGCCGAAGAGATTCACCTCGAACTGGAGCTTCGCCTCCACCACCGTGGTGTCTTCCACGCCCCCTTCGAAGGCGAAGCCAGCGCAGTTGACGAGCACGTCGATTCGCTCCGCTTCCGCTCTGATCCGCCCGTAGAAGGCCGCCACCGCCTCCGGGTCGGTGATGTCGCAGGGCATCAGCGCGTACGGCAGGGCGTCCCATGCGGGGTCCATGTCGATCCCGAACACCGTGCCGTAGACTTTGTGTCCCGACGCACTGAGCGCCTCGGCGCAGGCCTTGCCCATCCCCGAGGTCGCGCCGGTCACGGCGATCACCAGACTTCCCGCTTCAGGCATCGCGACAGAATACTCGAGATGTCACGCGCGGGGAGGGCTCGTCGCCGGCGCACCCGGATGGGCCGCGGGGGGGCGAGAAACCGAGTTCTGGGCAGAGCGGTTTCCTGTTAGAATGCGAAGCGCGCACGGGGACTTGGACCCGGTTCCCCACGGGAGACTGAAGCGATGAGATACCACCGAAGCTCGAAGAGACCCTGTTGGATCCACCGGTTGGCGCTGGTATTGCCGCTCGCCGCCGCGATGTCACTCGGCTGTGGCTGGACCTGCGGGTCCTACATGGATGCCCGACAGCTCGACTATCTGGTCTTCGCCACGCAGTCGCTCGATCCTGGCAGCATCGGCAATGCCATCGCCCACATGGAACGCGACCGCGTCGACCCCACCTACACGGTTCCGGTGGGCGCCATCGGAGCGGACGCGTGGGACGGCCACTTCGCCAAGCTGGCCGACTTCGAGGACACCAGCGACTTCAACGTGCTCGAGCTCATCAACGCCTACCTCGGATACGGCGTCGGCAAACACCGACATCCGGCGGTGGAGCCCGAGCTGTGGGACAAGGTCGAGGAGGCAATTCTCGGCTTCAAGTTCTGGTACGACCAGCCCACGCCCGAGGGGATCATCGACGACATGTGGTACTGGTCGGAAAACCACCAGATCATCTTCCACACCATCGAGTTCCTGGCCGGCCAGACCTTTCCCGAAGAGACCTTCACCGTCACCGGCATGACGGGAGCCGAGCACCGCGAGCACGCGCGCCCCATGATCCTGCGCTGGCTCGACCACCGCGCCCGCTTCGGCTTCGACGAGTGGCACTCGAACGTCTACTACTCGTTGGACGTGAAGCCTCTGCTCACACTGGTCGAGTTCGCCGAGGACCGGGAGATCTCCACCAAGGCGGCGATGATCCTCGATCGCGTCCTCTTCGACCTCGCGCTCCACACCTTCCGGGGCGCCTTCGGCGTGACCCACGGTCGCTCCTACAAGAAGGACAAGAACACCGCGCTGCACGAGAACACCTTCAACCTGGCCAAGCTCCTCTTCGACCAGACCGAGTACGAGTACACCTCGCGGGGCGACTCCACCGCCGCGATGCTGGCGCGCGCCAGGAAGTACCGGCTGCCGGCGGTGATCCTGGACGTCGCCAAGAGCGATGCTTCCTTCGCCGACCGCGAGAGGATGGGGGTCTACTTCGACGAGTTCGCGACGGTCTTCTCCGACTACCCGGCGCCCTATGGCTTCTCCTTCGAGGGCGAAGAGGACGTCGTCGTCTGGTGGTCGATGGGCGCGCTCACCACCTGGCAGGTGCTACCGCAGGTCTACTCGATGGCCGACACCTATGGCCTCTGGGAGACCGAGCTCTTCCAGCCCTTCCTCGAGATTCGCGATGCGTTGGTCATCCTCGAGTGGGCGCAGTCCTTCGCCTGGGCCAACGCCCATGCGGCAGCACTCGAGTTGATGAAGGAGGTCAACACCTACACCTACCGCACCGCCGACTACATGCTCTCGTCGGCCCAGGACTACCGCAAGGGCTCGCGGGGCAACCAGTACCACGCCTGGCAGGCGACCTTCGACGCCAACGCCCAGGTCTTCACCACCCATCCCGCGGTTCCACCGCGCGAGAACACCGAGTGGCGGGACGATCCCGATCCGGGCAACTGGACGGGCACCGCCTCGATGCCGCGCTCCGCCCAGCACGAGAACGTGGCGATCCACCTCTACGCGCCGCAGTACTCCGTCATGGGGGGGCCGTTCCTCGCCATCACGCGCTACGAGCCCTACACCCACGCCTACTTCCCGCAGGACCACTTCGACGAGGTGGTCCGCGACGGGAACTGGACCTTCGGGCGCTTCCGCGACGGCTACATCGCCCTCTACTCGTGGCGCCTGGCCGAGTTCGTCGATCACGGCCCCACGGTGCCCACCAACGGCATGCTGCAGCCCTTCGACCTGATCGCCGAGGGCGGTCCGGACAACGTCTGGATCGTCGAGTGCGGCCGCGCGTCCGACTGGGACTCGTTCACCGCCTTCCAGGATGCGATCCGCGCGGCCGGCGTCACCGTCACGCCCGTCACCGACGGGCTCCCCGCCGGCGCGGTCCCACCGTTCTTCGAGGTCGAGTACGAGTCGCCGAGCCTGGGGACGATGTCGTTTGGCTGGGAGAGCCCGCTGATGGTGGCCAGCGAGGAGGTCCCCATCGGGGACTACCCCCGCTACGACAATCCGTGGACGCAGACGGAGTTCTTGGACAAGGACCTGGTGCTCCACGATGAGGAAACGGGCACTACCCTGGTCCAGTACTTCGAGAGGGCCAAGCGCTTCGCATATCGTCTCAGGTGGCCCCGGCGCCGGTAGACCGGGGTAGGATCGCAGTGAAGAAGCTGGTAGCCGGTGCCGCGGTTCTCGGCCTGCTCCTGATCATCGTCGTCCTTCGCGCCACGCCCCTGGTACCGATCCTCTCCTATCGGATCAGCCCCAGCCATCCGGTGAACCGGAACGAATCCCTGCCCTTGGATGGGCTCGCCGCCGACGTCGACGTGTACTTCGATGAATACGGAATCCCGCACATCGAGGCCGCCGATCCGATCGACCTGGCGCGCGCGGTCGGTTTCGTCCAGGCGCGCTACCGATTCTTCCAGCTCGACGTGCTGCGCCGTTTCGGCCACGGGCGGATCTCGGAGCTGGTGGGTGAGCAGAAGATCCTGTTCAGCACCACGGTCGAGTTCGACCTGGCGATGCGGGGCTGGGGCTTCGCGGAGCGAGCCCGCATCGATCCGGACCGGATCCCCGACTTCGACCACCGGATTCTCCGAGCATTCAGCGACGGCGTGAACCGGGCCCTCGAGCGCTATCCGCCACTGGAGTACCGGCTCCTGGGTGTGGCACCGGAGCCCTGGACGCCCACCGACTGTCTGATGGTGGCTCTGGTCCAGTCCTGGTCGATCACGCACAACTGGGAGCAGGAGGCGGTCCGGCTCGCCCTAGCGCTCCAGCTCGGCCTTCAAAAGGCAGAAGCCATCTACCCCAACCATCCCACCGGAGGAAGTCCGACCATCGCCGCTTCCGGAGCGCGGAGCGACCTGCCGCCGGCCATCGCCCCGGAGATCGTCGATCTCTTCCCGGTGGAGCCCGATCCGGATGCGATCGGAGGCGCCGGGAGCGGGCGCGGGGGGTTCGCCATGGGCGCGCTGGCGCAGCTCCGTCCCACCGCGTCCAACGCCTGGGTGGTGGCGGGGGAACGCAGCCGCAGCGGCAAGCCCATCCTCTCCAACGACATGCACCTCTCCCACATGCTGCCGTCCCTGCTCTTCCTGCAGCACATCAGAACGCCGGAGCTGGACGCAGTGGGAGTGACACTGCCGGGCGTGCCCTTCTTGTTCGGAGGACACAACGGCAAGGTCGTCTGGGGGGTGACCTCCGCGGTGGCCGACGTGGTCGATCTGGTGCTGGAGCGGGAGGACCCCCGGCGCGATGGCTTCGTGCTGAACGAGAGCCGCGACTGTCCCCTCGAAGAGAACCGGGCCGTGATCCGGGTGCGGATCGGCGACGACTTCGAAGAGCGCAGCTTTCCCCTCCGGCGCACCTGCAACGGTCCATTGCTGAACGACATGTATCCGGAGCACCTGCCGGCCGGTGCGCCC
>CAZTOU010000051.1:0-39758 GCA_964615365.1 uncultured Spirochaetales bacterium | reverse complement strand
GAGTCCCGGATTCCGGTGGGCCTCGTGCGCAGCTACGTTGCTCACCATGGTCGGAGGTTTCGCGCTCGAAGCGAGAAGACTCACGAGGCACCGTCGCGCATGAGGCGCGACAACGAGGAACCTTCCGAGCGCTCGCGGCGCATTCGCCCCCACCGCATCCGCTTCAAGAAGCTGGAGCGCTAACGCCCGAAGACCTCGGCGATGCGGCGGAGGGCTTCGTCCACGTTCTCGCGGGAGTTGAAGGCCGAGATCCGGAAGTAGCCTTCACCGGAGGGGCCGAACCCGGAGCCCGGCGTGCCGACCACGTGGGCCTCCGAGAGCAGGCGATCGAAGAAGTCCCAGGAGGAGAGACCCTCGGGCGTGCGCATCCAGATGTAGGGCGCGTGGATGCCGGCGAAGACCGTGAAGCCGGAGTCGCGGAGTCCCTCGCGGATCTGCCTGGCGTTCTCCATGTAGTAGGCGACCTGCTCGCCGGTCTGCTTGGCGCCCTCCGGCGAGAAGACCGCCGCCGCCGCTCGCTGCACCACGTAGGGGACGCAGTTGAACTTGGTGGACTGGCGGCGCGCCCAGAGCGAGTGGAGCGAGATCCGCTCCCCCGAAGACGTCGACCCGGTGAGCTCCCGGGGGACCACGGTGTAGGCGCAGCGCACCCCGGTGAAGCCCGCGCGCTTCGAGAAGCTGCGCATCTCGATGGCGCACTCGCGGGAGCCCTCGATCTGGTAGATCGAGCGCGGAAGCTCGGGATCGGTGATGAAGGCGTCGTACGCCGCATCGAAGATCAGCACCGCGTCGCACTGGCGCGCCCAGGCGACCCAGCCCTCCAGGCTCTTCCTCGACATCACGCTGCCGGTGGGGTTGGCGGGCGAGCAGAGATAGACGAGGTCGACGCGCTCCTCGGGAGGATCCGGGACGAAGCCGTTCTCCTCGGTGGCTGGAATGTAGAGGATGCCCGAGTAGCGACCGGCGTCGTCCGCGTCACCGGTGCGGCCCGCCATCACGTTGGTGTCCACGTAAACCGGGTAGACCGGGTCCGAGACGGCGATCCGGCAGTCCACGCCGAAGATCTCCTGGATGTTCCCGCTGTCCTGCTTGCTCCCGTCGGAGAGGAAGATCTCCTCGCTGGCGATCTCGACGCCGCGGGCCAGGTAGTCGTGCTCGCGGATCGCGTCGAGCAGGAAGTCGTACCCCCGGTCCGGGCCGTAGCCGCGAAAGCCCTCGGCAGTGGCCATCTCGTCGACGGCCGCGCGCATCGCAAGGACGACCGCCGGTGCGAGCGGGAGGGTCACGTCGCCGATCCCGAGCCGGATGATCGCAGCGTCGGGATTCGACTCCTGGAAGGCCTGGACGCGTCGCCCGATCTCCGGGAAGAGGTAACCCGCCTGGAGCTTTCCGTAGCTCTCGTTCACCTGCGCCATGGGCGCCGAGAATAGCGGCTCCCCGGCGTCCAGATCAGGCGCGACGCAGCTCGCCGATCTCTTCCCTGGCTCGATCCAGGATCTCCCGGACCTTCTCGATCACCTCGGGATCGTCGCCGCGGCGCGATGCCACCCGCACGACGGTCCGCAGCAGGCGAAGCGCGGGTCGGACCAGCTCGGCCACCTCGGGATCGAAGGCCTCGCCCCAGTCTCCCCACTGCTCTGCGCGCTGCCAGATGTCTTCGACGGCCTCGGTGCTCTCCTGAAGTTCCTCGCGACCCGCATCGCTGAGCCGGTAGACCCGCTTGCCGTCCTCGCTCTCGGAGAGGATCAGTCCCTCGTCCTGGAGCTGCGCGAGGGTCGGGTAGACGGTCCCCGCGCTGGCCCGGTACATCCCGCCGGATCGCTCCTCCAGCTGCTTCATCAGCTCGTAGCCGTGCCGGGGTCGATCCCCGAGCAGGGAGAGCAGGGCGAGCCTCACCTCGCCGGGGCCAAAGAACCGGCCCGGCCGCCACTGCCTGCGCCGCCGGTGCCGGCCGTGCCGCCTGTGATGCCGCCGCGTGGGTCCACATTCCATCATGAAAGGTCTCCTCGGGCGCAATCGGTGGATAGAGTTAAAGATATATCGAACGATATATCTCTACAAGTCGAGTATGATGCCGAGGAGAGAAATCCTGCGACTCTCTGCTTTTGCCCCGCGGGGAGGATCAGTCCGACGGAGCGAGATCGACGAGGACGCCGGGATTGAGGATTCCAGCGGGATCCAACTCGCGCTTGGCGGCCCGGAGCGCCCGAGCGAAGGCTTCGGGACGCTGGCGGTCGTACCAGGGACGGTGGTCCCTCCCGATGGCGTGGTGATGGGTGATGGTGCCGCCCAGCCGCAGGACGGCCTCGCTGGCCGCCGCCTTGATTTCCGCCCATTGCTCCAGTTCGCTGCCCCGCCGGGCGGGTGCCAGGAGCGTGTAGTAGGGCGCGGGGCCGTCGGGATAGACGTGGGTGAAGCGACAGGCGACGAATCCCGCCCCGCAGACCCGCTTCACCACGTCGCTGGCCGCAGCCATCACCTCGCGGTGGAAGGACTCGAACCGATCCCAGGTGATGGAAGTCTCGAAGGTCTCCACCAGCACCGACCTGCAGACGAGCTGGTCCCGCAGGTAGGGGGCCTGGAGAAAGGCCTGGCGCCAGGCCCCCGCCGCCCCCTCTCGGTCCCCGCCATCACTTTCGCTCGCCGTTCGGGTGCGCACGGCGTCGTCGGGCACCATCCCTCCTGCGTCCCGACAGCACTCCACCGCCCGCGCCATCCAGGCGTCGAGGGGATGATCCGCCGACTCGAAGCCGAGCACCAGCACCGCCTCGCCACCGCTCCCCGCTCCGGAGGTCAGGGCCTCCGTCGGGTCCAGCAGGCGGCAGTTCGAGGGCGAGAGCCCCGACTGGCTGAGCGCCCGCACGGCCTCGACACCGCGGGTGAAACCATCCTCTCCCTGGAACCGCACCGAGGTGGAGGAGCGGAAGGTGGGGCGGTCCTGCAGCCGCATCCAGGCCTCGACGATCACGCCCAGGATTCCCTCGGAGCCGATCATCAGTCGGTCGGGGCTTACCCCCGCCCCGGAGCCGGGGAGCCGCCGGCTCTCGATGACACCCGTAGGTGTTATAGTTCGGAGGGACTCCACGAAGTCGTCGATGTGGGTGTACAGGGTCGCGTAGTGCCCGCCGGCGCGGGTGGCGATCCAGCCGCCGAGGCTGGAGAACTCGAAGGACTGGGGGAAGTGGCGGAGGGTGAGACCATGGGGCCGAAGCTGGTCCTCGAGGCTCGGGCCCAGCACCCCGGCCTGGATGCGCGCGGCTCGGGAGACGCGGTCGATCTCCAGGACCCGGTCCAGGTGGCCCAGATCGAGGGATACGACGCCGGCGCAGTCGCCCGGGACGGCGCTCTCCACACCGCCCACCACGCTCGATCCACCGCCGTAGGGAATGGCGGCGGTCCGAGAGTCGCTGCACCAGTCGAGCAGCGCGACCACCTCCGCCTCGGAGCGCGGCCGCGCGACGAGATCCGGGGGGCTCTGGAATTCGCCCCGAAGCGCGCGCACCACATCGCGGAAGGACTTCCCGTAGCTGTGCCCCGCCCGCTCTCGGGGCTCGCTGGAGCAGATCCCGGCGAGGCTCGCCGGGGGTGCGATCCGGGGCGCGGGAAGCTCGATGTCCTCGATGCGAGGCGGATCCCGCCGCGTGAGCGCGACTCCCCCGAATCCGGCGGAGAGGAGCTTCGCGACGCCTTCCGCCTGCTCGGCGGTCGGCCCTCCGCCCTCGATTCCCCACCCCCAGAACTTCCGCTCCCGCGCCACCGTCAACTCTTCGCCGGCGCGAGCGCCTCCAGGATGCGGAGATCCGGCCCGGGAACTCCGTCGGGCCGGAGCGGCTGGATGCAGACGTGGTCGGCACCGGCGTCGCGGTGGGCCTGGATGCGCTCCGCGATCGCGCTCTCATCCCCCCAGGCGACGATGGCATCGACCAGTCGATCACTGCCGCCATCCGCCAGATCCTCGTCGCCGAAGCCGAGCCAGCGGAGACTGTTCTGGTAGTTGGGCAGGCCCAGGTAGGTCTTCATGTTGGCCCGGGCGATCTCCCGGGCCCGGCTGGCGTCGGTTTCGAGCAGCACCTTCTGCTCGGGAGCCAGGATCGGCCCCTCGCCGAGGATCTCCCGCGCCCGCGCGGTGTGCTCGGGAGGCACGAAGTAGGGGTGTGCCCCCGCGGTCCGCTCGCCCGCGAGGCGCAGCATGTTCGGGCGCAGCGCCGCGAGCACGATGGGCGCCTCCTCGGCGGCCTTGGGCCCCACGTAGAGGGCCTTCTCCATGGCGTCGAGGTAGTTGCGCATGGTGGTGACCGGCTTGCCGTACTCGTGTCCCCGAACTCCGGCCACCATCGGCGCGTGGGAGACGCCCAGGCCGAGGACGAATCGGCCGCCGGAGGCCTCCCCCAGCGTGTGCTGGATCGCCCGCATCGTCATGGGATCGCGCGCGTAGATGTTCGCGATCCCCGTGGCGAGCACCAGCTTCGAGGTCCGGGCCGCCAGGTATCCCAGGATCGAGAAGGGATCGCGCCCCACCGCCTCCGGCACCCAGAGCATCGAGTAGCCGAGCCCCTCGATTCGGGCGGCGAAGTCCGCCACCTCCCCTGCGCTCATCGTATCGATCCAGGTCCACACGCCGAGTCGTCCGAAATCCATCGGTGTTCTCCTCTTCTCCGTCTTAGTCTACAGAGAAAGCACCGTGATCAGCAGACGAGACCGCGGTCGTCGTGCGCTGAGCCGCCAGGGTCAGGGGCCTCCTGCCACGAGGAGCGACTCAGCCCTCCATTTCGATGACGATGCGCTCGGGGTCGCCGCGCTTGGTGCGGAGGATCTCCAGCGCCTCCGGAACCTCCTCGAGAGGCAGCCGGTGAGTGATCGAAGCGCAGATGTCGATCACGCCTTCGGCCTCCATGCGCAGGACCTCCTCGAGGTCCTCGGCGTGGGAGGCGAAGCTCCCCAGCACGCTGATCTCGGCGATCGCGAGGAGACCGACGGGGAGGTCGATTCGCGGGGGCTGCATGCAGACGCCGACCATGACCAGCGTTCCGGCCCGGTCCAGGGCATTCACGGACCAGGCGATCGTGTCGGGAGATCCGTAGCACTCGAGGGCGAGATCGACGCCGCCGCCCGTGAGCTCGCGGATCTGCGGGGAGGGGTCCTCACCGGGAGCCGCCAGCACGGTGTCGGTGGCGCCGAAGCGTTTGGCGCGCTCCAACGCCGCCTTGGAGACGTCTACCGCCACCACCTGTGAGGCTCCCAGGACCGACGCCAGGCGCATGGTTTGCCCCCCCAGACCACCCACGCCGATCACGGCCACGCGCTCCCCTCCCTTCATTCCACCCCGGCACTCGAGTGCGTGGTAGGGAGTCGCCACGCAGTCGGTCGCGACGGCGGCCGCCTCCATGGCCACGCCGTCCGGGATGCGGACGAGACAGTTGCTCGGAACACGGATCGCTTCCGCAAAGGCCCCATCGATGTGGATGCCCGGAACCTCGAGCGAGGCACAGGACATCGGGTGCCCCGACCGGCAGGCCGCACAGCTTCCGCAGCCGGCACCCACATGGACTGCAACGCGCTCGCCCGTCTTCCAGTTCTTCACACCCGTCCCGATCGACTCGACGATCCCCGAGGGCTCGTGGCCCAGGGTGAGCGGGCTGATGGGCAGCGGCATGTCCTCGAGGAAGTGCAGGTCCGAGCCACACACGCCGCAGGCTACGAGGCGGACCACCACCTCGTCGGGTCCAGGCTCGGGGTAGGGGACCTCCTCGATTCGGATCGGCGCTCCCGGAGCGCTGATCCGGGCCGCGTGCATGGTTCGCTGGCTCATCTGCTTCTCTCCTCGAAGAACACCGCGGACGATCACGAAGCGGGACTACGAAGCCGCTGGCATTACTTCTTGTGGGCTTCCCGATCCCAGGTGTCGGGCCCCACCCCCTCCTGCTTCAAGATGCTCTTCTGGATCCGCTGGGTGCCCGTCTTCGGCAGCGAGTCCCGGAACTCGATGTAGCGGGGCACCATGAAGCGGGCCATCTGCTCCTCGCAGTGCCGGATCAGGTCCTCGGGTGCGGGCGTCTCGCCTTCCTTCAATACCACCGCCGCCATCACCTCGTCTTCGCCGAGATCCGAGGGAACTCCGAAGACGGCGGATTCGAGCACCGCCGGG
Source organism: uncultured Spirochaetales bacterium (assembly GCA_964615365.1). Lineage (GTDB taxonomy): Bacteria > Myxococcota_A > UBA9160 > UBA9160 > UBA6930 > CAVXZE01. Next base: position 33,613 of record CAZTOU010000051.1, on the reverse strand, counting down.
TGGCGGTCGATCTCCCGCTCGACCTCCCAGGAGGAGATGTTCTCGCCGCGGCGTCGCAGCGAGTCCGTCTTGCGGTCGACGAAGTAGAGATTTCCTTCTTCGTCGGAGTGCACCAGGTCGCCGGTGTGGAACCAGCCCTCGCGGATCTTGGCGTTGCTGGCCTTTTCGTTCTTGTAGTACTCGACCCGCCGGCGCTCGGCATCGTCCACCTGAAAGATGAGCTCGCCGGGCTCTCCCGGAACAACCTCCTCGCCGTCGTCGTCAACGATGCGGATCGGGCTCATGGGCTTGCCGAAGGATCCCTTCGGCGAATCCCCGAAGTTGAAGATGGCGAACCCCCCGCCGTCCACGGCCGCATACCCTTCGAGGATCCGCACCCCGAAGCGCCTCTCGAACTCCGCCCAGACCGATGCGGGGCAGGCCGCGCTGAAGACCACGTCCGCCGGGTTGTCCGCGTCGTCGGGTCGCTCGGGCTGCTTCATCAGGATGGGAATCATCGCCCCCAGCGCGTTGAAGGTGGTGGCGCCGTGGCGTCGGATCTCGTCCCAGAAGCGGCTCGCCGAGAAGCGGCGCGAGAGAGCCACCGGCAAGCCCATCACCAGCGCCCTCACCGTGGTCAGGAAGAGGGCATTGGCGTGGAAGAGCGGCAGGCAGCTGTAGAGCACGTCGTCGGGCTGGAGCACCGCTCCGAACATCCGAATCCCGGCGATGTTCATGCCCTCGTAGCGGTTGGCGACGCCCTTGGGCGGGCCGGTGGTGCCGGAGGTGTACATCAGTGCGGAGAGCGCCCCTTCGTCGATCTCCACACCGGGGTTTGCATCGGATGCTTCCATCACCCCGGCGAGCGTCAGCCAGCCCTCTGGCGGCATCCATCCCTCCGGTGCCTCCGCCGTATTCACGACGATCTGCTGGAGCTTCAAGAGCTCACCGCGGATCGCCTGGACGGCCTCGGCGTAGTCGGGGTGGCAGACCAGGACCTCCGAATCGGAGTGGTCGATGATGTGTCGCAGCCCCTCTCCCTTGAGGCCGACGTTCACCGGGACCGCGCAGGCGCCGAGCTTCTGGGTGGCGAAGTAGACGAAGAGCCACTCGGGCGAGTTGGGCATCATGATCGAGACGCCGACGCCTGGCTTCACGCCGAGTCGGGCCAGGCCGTTGGCGGCGCGGTTCACCTGCCGGTTCAGCTCGACGAAGCTGATCACGCGATCTTCGAAGTAGAGGAAGGGCTTGTCGCCCAGCGCTTCTGCCTGCGCCTCGATCAGCGCGGCGAGCGTGGCGGGTTCATCGGCCATCGGTGCACCTCGGAGTGGACTATTCGCTCACTACAGGCCCTCGGCAGCGGTCAGGCTCAGGATGTCGTTGCAGCCGTCCTCGATCATCGAGGCGCGGGCGTCGCGCAGCAGCTTCTCGATCGGGTACTCGCGGCTGAGCCCGTTGCCCCCGAAGATCTGCAGGGCGCTGCTGGCCACCTCGAAGGCCGTGTTCGTCGACGTGACCTTCGCCGCCACTGCCAGCTTCAGCTTGGGCGGCTGGTTCATCAGGTTGTAGAGCGTCACCTGTCGGCTCAGCGCCCGGGCCGCCTGGACCTTCCGGAACATCTCGAAGAGCTTCATCTTGACGTTCTGGTGCTCGAAGATCGGCACGCCGCCCTGCACGCGGTCCTTCGAGTAGTCGAGGGCGAGATCAAATGCGGCCTGCGCCACCCCGACGAAGATCGAGCCCATTCCTCCATTGGCTCCGGTGAGGATCATCTCCGTCGCGATGCCGTACATCTCCGGCGGGATTACCATGTAGTCGGCCGGAAGGCGCACGTCGTCGAAAAAGAGCTCGCCCTGGTTGAGCGCGCGCTGTCCGATCTTGTCCAGCGGCTTCCCCTTCGTCACGCCGGGGACGTCGAGCGGAACCAGGAATCCGCCGTCGCGGCGCACCCCGTCGCCCATGTCGACGGCGGAGAACATCGCGGCCGCCTTGGCGATGGTTCCATTCGAGACCCAGGCCGCCTTCTGCCCGCTCAGCACGAAGGAGTCGCCGTCCTTTCGCGCGATGCAGTTCGGCCGACCCGGCTGCTCGTCGGTCGGCTTGTTCATGTAGTAGATGAGGTCGCTGCCGTGGTCCGGCTCGGTGCCGGCCCAGCAGCCGATGCAGTCGTCAGCGCCGAAGCGCTCCACCAGCTCGGGCTTGCCGGTCATCTGTGCCATCATCCGCGGAAAGCCGGCCACTCCGAAGCCGATCGCCAGCCCCGAGTCCCCCCAGCCCAGCTCCTCGCTGATGATGCAGCGCAACCGCGCCTGCTGCCGGGGAGTCAGATCTCCGCCGGGATCCGTGAACTCGTCGAGGCCGAGCGCGCGGTGCTTCTCGAAGACCTCCCAGAGAACCGAGCCCTCGGCGATCACGTCCTGGGGGTCGGGCATCGCGTCGAGCTCGGCGCCCGCCGGCCGCAATACCTCCTCGGCGAACCTGTGGACCATCTCCTGAACGGCTCGCTCCTCGTCGGTCAGCTCCACGTCGTATTCGATGCTTCCCATGGTCTTCTCCTGGATTGGTTCGGGCTAGCGGGTGAGAATCGTCACGCACATCGAGGCGGCTTCGTTTCCTACGACCCCGCCCCCGTTGTGTGCCAGAGCGGCCGTCGCAGCTTCGACCTGTCGCTCGCCGCAGCGCCCCTGAAGCTGCTCGGTGAGCTCGACGACCTGGGCGATTCCGGTGGCGCCCACCGGGTGTCCCTTGCGGAGCAGACCGCCGGAGGTGTTCACGGGCACTCGGCCTCCGAGCTTGGTGACGCCCTCGTCGATCAGCTTTCCAGACTCCCCGTCTCCACACAGACCGAGCGACTCGTAGCCCAGGAGCTCGCCGATGGCCGAGGCATCGTGGAGCTCGATGACTCCCAGATCCTCGGGACCCACACCGGCCTCCTCGTAGGCCTCTCTCGCGCAGAGCGTGGCGGAGCCGATCTCCTCCGGCCCATGGTCCCATCCGGAGTGCAGGGCGCTGGAGGCCACGCGCACGGGCTTCTCGAGAGCGAGCTGCCGTGCCTTGCGCTCGCTCACCAACACTGCCGCTGCCGCGCCGTCGCCGATCGGAGAGCACATCGGCCGCGTCAGTGGCTCGACGATCAGCGGCGCTCCGAGCACCTCGTCGACGGTGAGCGCCTCGCGGAACTGGGCCCGCGGATTGAGGCTCCCGTGCAGAGAGTTCTTGGCCGAGACTCCGGCGAGCTGCTCCACCGTCGTCCCGTACGCCCGCATGTGGGCCCGCGCCACGTTCGCGTAGAAGTCCATGGCGACGGAGCGCTTGTCACCCCCACCTGTGCCCTTGGGCGCCTCGCTGTCTCCGGACTGGTCCGCAGCAAAGGCGGCGAGCGTCGCTTCCATCTCCTCGACGTCCATTCCTCCGCGCAGCGCCAGGAAGGTTCTCTGCTTGTCGGCGTGGTAGAGCTTCTCCACACCGAGAGCGAGGACCACGTCGTAGCACCCGGTCGAGACCATCGCGCAGGCCTGATTGAAGGCCGTGGAAGCGCTGCCGCAGGCATTGTCGATGTTGATGACGGGAATCTTCCCGATGCCGATCGGGCGCAGGATCACCTGGCCGCGGATGCACTCCTGCCCGGTGACGATGCCGGCCATCGCGTTGCTCACGTAGGCCGCCTCGAGATCCTCTGCCGCGACACCGGAGTCCTCGATCGCCGCCCGAACCGCCTCCCCTCCGAGGGCCTTGAGCCCAGTCTCCATGTGTTTTCCGAACCGGGTCATGCCGACGCCGGCGACGATTGCATTCATTCGCATGTTCTTCTCCTAGTTCGCGGCGCTCTTCGAACCATCCAGCCGGCCCTGGTAGAGCTCGCAGTCGACGAAGATGCAGCGGTCGAAGGGTACCGGCTGCCACTCGATGGGGCTGGGGGAGAGGTGACCGTAGTCCCCCACCAGGTGCAGCCATTTGACCATGCCCACCTCGACCTCATTGGACCCGTCTCCTCCCGGGAACAGGAAGCCCTCGAAGCCGTTGTACACGGTCAGGCCGTCCGGGCGCTGCGCCGGGCTGGTCCGGGCTGGCACCACGAACTCACCGACGTCGTTCCAGATTCGCACCAGCGCATCGTCGGGGATTCCCTTGTTGCGAGCGACGAAGTCGTTGATCAGCACGAAGGGCTTGCCGCGATGCGTCTCCAGCATCAGCGGGTTGGTCATGTTCATGGCGTGGATGCTCCAGCGGGAGTGGCCGCCGGAGAGGCGGAACGGGTGGTCGCCGCCCATCGCGGGCGGCTCCTTGTGACACGGCAGATCCTCGCCGGCCTCCTGGTACCAGGGGTGATCGATCAGGAACTGGGCGCGTCGGGTGAGCGTCGGATAGGGATAACCCAGCTCGACGTGGTTGCGGAGCGGCGAGTGCGTCTCGTTTCGGGGGAAGGGAGAGGCATTGGCCGTCAGCAGGGAGACGAAGGCCCAGTCGTTGTAGTGGCTGTACCCCTTCTCGCGGAATGTATCGAGCGTGGTGCCCGGGGGCAGGTTGCCCGAGGTCACCGCGTCGGCCAGCTCCTCCCGCACCACACTCTCCTCGTCCTCGAGGGCCCCATTCAACGTGAACAGGTTTCGAAGCTCGTCGTAGCGGCGGGGGATCCCGTCGCTGGTCGTGTAGCTCTCCAGCCCGCGAGCGCTCGCACGTTCAGAGAGCTTCTCGATCAATCCGAGCATCGCCTGCCACTCGCCCCGGGACTCGCCGTAGGGCGGCACCACGGCGTGAGACATCGAGAGGATGAACGGCCAGGGCGTGGGCATGCCGAAGGCGGTCTTCTCGTAGTGCTGGGTGGCCGGAAGCACGATGTCGGCGTAGAGAGCCGTCTGGGACATGCGGTAGTCCATGCACACGATCTTGGTGAGCTTCGGCCAGAGGTTTCGGAGCAGGGCGTTCTTGCCACCGCGCGTCCGCCGCAGGGTATTGCCCCCAACCTCGAGCAGCACGCGCGGCGGTTTGGATGCGGCGATCTCGGCGGCCGAGCTCCAGGCCGGCGACTTCACCGCCTCCCGATAGTACTGATCGAAGTCGCGCGGCATGTCGGGGTCGTTCCAGGCGGGGTTGTTCCAGCGCTCGCGATAGCCGGCGTGCGTGTACCAGAAGAAGGCCGGCGGGAGCATCGTGCCGCGACCCATGGCCCGCATCACCTCGCGGTCCGCCAGCTCACCGCTCAGCGTGGGATCCTGCGTCATCAGGTGCTGGCGGATCGCCCGGGCGCCCTCCAGCAGCGCCTTCCCCGCCTCGACGCCGGCCTCCGTCTTGGCCATCCCCATCGAGTGACCATCGAACATGAAGGAGTTCCAGCTGGCCGCTCCGGCGCCCTTCTTGCCCCAGTTGCCAGTCAGTCCCAGGAGCAGCAGCATCGCCCGGTTCATCAGATCGCCGTGGTAGTACTTGCAGATGCCCACACCGACGGGGAGCCGGGTCTTTCGCGCCGCCACCTTGCGCGCGAGCAGCCGAATCACATCGGGGTGAACCTCACAGATCCCGCTGGCCTGCTCCGGCGTGTAGTGCGCGTCGAGCATGCGCCGGAGACGGGCGAAGACGGGCTCGACCGCGACCCGGCCGGCATCGAGTGTATCGACCTGGATCTCTCCCTCGGCGAGGGGCTCGAAGTCGAGCCGCAGGCTGGCGGGATCCGCCGGCACCACCCCCCTCTCGGGATGGGCGTGGAAGAAGCGGTCGTCCCTCCCACCGACCTCCAGGTGACTCTGGCGCAGGTACTGCGCGGTGTCGGTGCGGACCAGCAGCGACAGGTCCGTCTGTGAAGCTGCGAAGCCCCAGTCCACCAGTCCCTCGGAAGCGATCACCTGGCAGGCGGCCAGTGCCAGGGCGGCATCCGTGCCGTGCCGCACCGGGATATGGTAGTCGGCGTGGCTATGGGAGGGGCTCACGTCCGGGGAGATCAGGATGACCTCGGCGCCGCGGTATCGCGCCTCGGCCATGAAGTGAAACCACAGGATGTCGGTGTACGCGGGGTTCGAGTGCCAGATCACGAAGAGGTCGGAGTGGAAGGCGTCGTCGTTGGAATGGGCGATGGAGGACTTCCCGAAGGTCTGCAGATAGCCGGTGTGGAAGTCGTTGATGGTGGCGTTCACATCCAGGACCTGGCCGCCGAGGATACCTGCGAAGCGCGAACTGGGTCCGCTGGCCGCGATCTGGGGGCTGAGCTCGAGCACCAGGGCCTCGGGGCCGACCTCCTCGATGGCGTCGAGGATCGCGTCGGCAGTCTCGGTCAGAGCCTCGTCCCAGGAAATCCGCTCCCAGCGCCCCTCGCCGCGCTCGCCGGCGCGGCGCAGCGGAACCTCGAGCCGATCCGGGGCATCCATCTCCAGGCTCCAGGCCAGGCCCATCCGACAGATCATCGGATTCATGTCGGGAACGCCCGGCTCCATCGGCTCGCGGACGCCGGCGGCCTCCTCCCGTACCACCTTTCCATCCTTGACCAGGACGTAGATCGGGCAGTCGCCAGGCACGCAGTTCACGCAGTGGGTGCCGAAGTGCGCCTCGTCCCACTCTTCCGCGATATGCCGGCGCTGGCGCTCCTCGCTCGGGTTGGTCTTGCGGGCGTGGCTCATCGGACTCCTCGCTGGGACCGGGTGTCATCCCGATGGAGCTCACAGTCGACGAAGATGCAGCGGTCGAAGGGAACGGGCTGCCACTCCAGCGGCGAGTAGTGCAGGTGGCCGTCGCCCGCCGCCAGGTGCAGCCACTTGACCATGCCGGGCTCGATCTCCTTCGAGCTCTTGCCTCCCGGGAACATGAAGCCCTCGAAGCCGTTGTAGACGGTCAGGCCGTCGGGACGCTGCGCCGGGCTGGTCCGGGCCGGCACCACGAACTCGTCGACGTCGTTCCAGATCCGCACCAGGGCGTCGTCGGCGATTCCCTTCTCGCGGGCTACTCGATCGTTGACCAGCACGAACGGCTTCCCGCGGTGCGTTTCGAGCATGACGTCGTTGGTCATGTTCATGGCGTGGTTGCTCCACCGGGCGTGCCCGCCCGACAGCCGGAACGGGTGATCGCCGCCCATGGCGGGCGCCTCCTTGTGGAGCGGCAGCTCCTCCCCCGCCTCGAGGAACCAGGGATGGTCGATCAGGAACTGCGCGCGGCGGGTGAGCGTGGGGTAGGGGTGCCCCAGCTCGACGTGGTTGCGGAGCGGTGCGTGGGTCTCGTTCCTGGGGAAGGGAGAGGCGTTGGCCTGTCCCATCGGATTGAAGGACCAGTCGTTGTAGCGGCAGTGCCCCTTCTCGCGGAAGGTGTCGAGCGTGGTTCCGGGCGGCAGGTTCCCCGAGGCCACCGAGTCGGCCAGCGCCTCCGCGACGTAGCTCTCTCCGTCGAGCAGCGTTCCGCCCAGCGTGAATGCGTCCCAGAGCTCGTCGTAACGGCGCGGGAGCCCGTCGCTATGCGTGAAGCCCTCCAGTCCGCGCTCGCTCGCTCTCTCGGCGATCTTCTTGCACAGGACACCCAGCATCTCCCACTCGGAACGGGCCTCGGCGTAGGGTGGGGTCGCGGCCTGACCCACCGGCAGCGTCATGGTGTACGGCCCCGCGATGGGGAAGCCCGCCTTCTCGTAGTGCTGTGCAGCCGGGAGCACGATGTCGGAGTGAAGGGCCGTTTCCGACATGCGATAGTCCATGCAGATGACCTTCGCGAGCTTCGGCCAGAGATTCTCGAACACGGCCTTCTTTCCGCCACGCGTTCGACGGAGCGTGTTGCCCCCGATCTCGAGCAGCACGCGCGCGGGCTTGGTGGCGGCCGTCTCGGCGGCCGCCTTCCAGGTCTCCTGCTGGGACGCTTCCTCGAAATACTCGTCGAAGCTGCGCTTCATGGCGGGGTCGTTCCATTCCCGCCGGTTCCAGCGCTCCCGGAAGCCGGCCTGGTGGTACCAGAAGAAGACGGGCGGGACCATCACTGTGCCGCCCATCATCCTCCACAGGACCCGGTCGGCGAGCTCGCCGATCAGCGTGGGGTCCTGCTCCCGCATCTGCTCGCGCATGGTGCGGGCCAGGTTCACCACCTCCATGCCGCCCTCGACGCCGGGCTTCGTCTTGGCCATGACCGTCGAGGTGCCGTCGAAGGTGAAGGAGTTCCAGCTCCCCGTGCCGGCGCCCTTCTTCCCCCAGTTTCCGGTCAAGGCCAGCAGCAGATAGGCCGAGCGACTGATGAGATCGCCGTGGTAGTACTTGGCGACACCCATTCCCATGCTGAGTCGGGTGCGCTTCGACGCGACCTTGCGAGCCAGCATGCGGATCACGTCGGGGTGGGCCTCGCAGATCTCGCTGGCCTGCTCCGGCGTGTAGTCCCGGTCGAGTCGGCGCCTGAGTCGCGCGAACACGGGCTCGACCGCGACACGGCCGGCATCGAGCGTCTCGATCTCGAGCTCCCCCTCGGTGAGGGGCTCGAAGTCGAGATGCAGGCTCGCGGGGTCGGCAGGGGCCGCGCCCCGCTCGGGGTGCGCGTGGAAGAAGCGATCGTTCCTCCCACCGGCCTCCAGGTGGCTCTGCCGCAGGAACTCCCCGGTGTCGGTGCGGACCAGCAGGGAGAGGTCGGTCTGCGACGCCGCGAAGCCCCAGTCGACGAGCCCTTCGGAGATCACCACCTGGCACATGGCCAGAGCCAGCGCGGCGTCGGTGCCGTGGCGGACCGGCACGTGATAGTCCATGTGGGCGTGTGACGGGCTCACGTCGGTGGAGATGAGCACGTTCTCGGCGCCGCGGTAGCGCCCCTCGGCCCAGAAGTGGTAGGAGGGAATCCATGTGTGGGCCGGGTTGCTGTGCCAGTGCAGAGTCAGCTCGGAGTGGAAGTTGTCGTCGAACGATGGCGAGAAGGAGAACTTCCCGAAGGTCAGCTGCATGCCGGTGACGAAGTCGTTGATCGTCGCGTTGACGTCCAGGGCGGTGCCCCCGAGTACTCCTACGAAGCGCGAGGCCGGAATGGTCGGGCCGACCTGGGGGCTTACCTCCATCAAGATCGACTGCGAGCCGACCTCCTCGATGGCGTCGAGGATGGCGTCGGCGGTTTCGGTCAGCGCCTCGTCCCAGGAGATGCGCTCCCAGCGCCCCTCGCCGCGCTCGCCGATGCGACGAAGGGGGTGGAGCAAGCGCTCCGGCGCGTACAACTCCCGACTCCACGCCAGCGCCTTCTGGCAGAGCATCGGGTTCATGTCCGGCACACCCCGCTCCGCGGGCTCCATCACGCCGGCGACCTCTTCCCGCACGACCTTGCCGTCTTTCACCAGGACGTAGAGGACACAGGAGGCCGGAATGCAGTTCATACAGTGGGTGCCGAAGGTGCAACTCTCCCATTCTTGCTGGATCTTCGCCCGGTGCCGATCTTCGGTCGCGTTGCCCGACCCCGGCCGGGTCATCGCGCGTCCTTCCGGACGGCGTCCACGACGGCGGGCTCCTCGCCGAAGGGTCCGAACAGCGTCTTCCACTGGTAGACGATCAGCGTGTCGAGCAGCTCCGAGCTGCCTCCCCCGCGCACCTGCTCGATCTCGCTCCGGAGCTTGGCCAGGACCTCGTGCACCCTCGGCCCGAACAGCGACTCCAGGTACTCCGGCGGGATCCGCATGGTTTCGGTGTCGATCGAGCGATCCTCGTGCAGTCGGTAGGGCGAGAGCGGCGGCACGTAGAAGACGTTGGGCTCGGTCCCGAACTCCGCGTGCAGCGGGAGAGCCACCTTCCACTCATGGACCAGCCGATGAACGGGATCCTTCTCGTCGTCGAGCATCCCCACGAAGACGAGACGCCCTGGGCAGTTCCGGGCGCAGGCCGGCGCCACCCCCTGTTCCAGCCTTGGGAAGCAGAGGTTGCAGTGCTGCCCGACCCGGCGCACGTGATTGAAGTAGATCTTCTTGTAGGGACACGCCTGCAGGCACTTGCGAGAGCCCTCGCAGACGTCCTCGTCGCGCAGCACGATCCCGTCCTCTTCGCGCTTGTACATCGCGCCGGAGGGACAGGCCTCGACGCAGGCGGGACGCGTGCAGTGGTTGCAGAGGCGCGGCAGGTAGAAGAAGTAGGCGTTGGGGAACTCGCCGGCGCCCTGGTCCTCGTCCCAGTTGGGCCCCCAGGTGGGCGGCACGCCCTCGGCGGTGGTCGGCGTCAGATGGACCGACTGCCCCTTGCCGCCGAAGAAGACCTCCTCCTTGTTGAACTTCCAGCCGCCGCCGAACTCCTCGAGACTTGGCTCGTGTCCGAGCACCAGCTCACCGCCCTGGTAGCCGCCGCCCATCTGCTCCCAGTCGCGGGGCGTGCCGCGGCCGGGCATGGTGTTGGTCGTGCACCACCACTGGTGCTCTTCGCCTTCGCCTCGGGTCCAGAGCATCTTGCAGGCGATGCTGCAGGCCTGGCAGCCCATGCACTTGTTCAGGTCGAAGACCAGCGCGACCTGGCGATCGCCCTTCGAGTGGAGCTCCGTCACGGCATCGTCCTCCTGGGGATGGAGAGGTCCTGATCTGCGTTCGCGCCCGCGGCTTGCAGCAGCTGCTCCGATGACTCCGGAAGGGGCCGCCGGGCGATCTCTGCAGCCTCCTCCCGGGGCAGGCCCAGCAGCTGAAGCAGCTGCTCCGCCACCAAGGAGTCGGCGTCGTCCGGCAGTAAATCCGGCAGCAAGTCCGAGAGCGAATTCGACGAGTACTCGCTTCTGCGGACGTGCATCGCGCCAAAGACGACACCCGAGACCACGGCCAGCGTGGTCGCCTCGTCGGCCACGGTGAAGCGCCCGCTCTGGATGCCGCGCTGCAGGGTCTCGACCAGGCGCCGGCCGAGGATCAGGCCGAGCTCGGGGAGATAGGTGCCCATCTGGACCATGAAGCCGCCCCAGACCGGGTCGGCCTCCACCATCCGCATGGTGAGACGCAGCGCAGAGGCACAGAACTCGGCGACGTCGGGGATCTCAGAGGCCAGCGCATCCAGCGCCCCTCCGTGAGACTCCAGCGTCTCGCTTACCACCGCCTCGAACAGGGCATCCCGAGAGGGGAAGTGGTTGTAGAAGGAGCCGATGGCGACGTCGGCCGCGTCGGTGATCTCCGCGATCGGAACCGCGTCGATCCCGCCTCGCTCGGCGATGATCCGGCGGGCCGCGTCGATGAGCCGCGCCCGCGTCCGGAGCCGCCGACGGGAGCCCCTGTCCAGATGAGGTGCCGCTGCCTGCTCCATGGGCGGTGCCTCGTGACTGTTTCTGCAATTATGAATTGATCTTCAATTATGTGCAATAGTTCATTTCCTCTGAATGCGGCGATCGCCCCGCTGGCAGGGTCTGCGCCGCCAGGGCTGGGGAGCTAGGGCTTGGTCGGCGCGATCTCCCCCGACCGGAGGCGGGCCATGTAGTCGTCGAGTGCCGCCTTCACCTTCCCCGATAGCAGGACGACGCCGAGGATGTTGGGGAAGGCCATGCCGAGGATCATGTAGTCGCCGAAGTCGAGCACCGAGCCCGCCTCGAACATCGCGCCCAGGAAGGCGAAGGTCAGGAAGATCAGCTTGTAGAGGTAGATCGAGCGCAGCCCGAAGAGCCACACCCAGCACTGCTCGCCGTAGTAGCTCCAGGAGATCATGGTGCTGAAGGCGAACAGCACGGCGGTGACGGCGAGCACCGCCGGGAACCACGGGAAGACCGTCGCGAAGGCGTCCGAGGTGAGGTTGATGCCCGCCTCGTCGGGGTGCACGCCGACGTAGGAGCGCGTCACCACGATCACCAGACCGGTCATGGTGCAGACGATCACCGTATCGATGAAGGGCTCGAGCAGGCCGACGATGCCCTCGCGGACCGGTTCGGGGGTGCTGGCGGCCGAATGGGCGATCGGGGCCGAGCCGACGCCGGCCTCGTTGGAGAAGGCGGCGCGCCGAAAGCCCTGGATCAGCACGCCGACGAAGCCGCCCGCCACCGCGCTGGGTGAGAAGGCCTCCCGCACGATGGTGGCGAGAGCGGAGCCCAGCGCATTGGCGTTCACCGCCAGGATCAAGAGCCCGCAGACGACGTAGACGATGCACATCAGCGGGACCAGGATCCCGGCCACCTCGCCGATCCGCTTGATGCCGCCGATGATGACGAGACCCACGAAGAAGCAGAGCACGGCGCCGAATCCCGCGGCGCCCACCCAGCCCTGCAGGAAGGGCAGCACGTAGGAGACCTGCGCGTAGGACTGGTTGGACTGGAACATGTTGCCGCCGCCGAAGCTTCCGCCGATGCACATGAACGCGAAGGCCACCGCGAGCACGCGGCCGAGACGACCCAGGCCGATCTCGGCGAGCCCGGTGCGGAGGTAGTGCATCGGGCCGCCGGAGATGTGTCCGTCGGCACGGACGATGCGGTACTTCTGGCCGAGGGTGCACTCGGCGAACTTCGAGCTCATGCCGAGGATCCCGGCCAGCACCATCCAGAACACCGCCCCCGGCCCCCCCATCGCCACCGCGAAGGCGACACCGGCGATGTTGCCGAGACCGACCGTGGCCGAGAGGGCCGCCGAGAGCGCCTGGAAGTGGCTGATCTCGCCCGGGTCGCCCGGCCGCGAGTACCTCCCCCGCACGCAGTCCAGCGCGTGGCGGAAGGCGCGGATGTTCACGAACTGGAAGCGGAGCGTGAAGAAGAGCGCGCCGAGAGCGAGCCACACCACCACCAGGGGGAGCTCCATCTCGCCCGGGGCGCCGTTGTCCCAGAAGGCGAGATCGAACATGAAGACCGCCCTGATCGGCGCCACCACCCACTCGGCGAAGAGGCCGTCGAGCCGGGTGAAGACCCCCTGTGCCTGTTCCAGGCCCTGTTCGTCCACTGCCTGCTACTCCAAGGGGTCCGGTTGTCGGGACGGCGAGCCCGGAGCGCGCCCTCCCCGCGGCATCGGCTAGGATAAGCGGCTCGGTTCGGTCCGCAAAGGAATCGGAACAATCCCCGTGACGGAAAACGGATCTTCGACGCTCTCGGAGTTCGCCTCGAAGCAGCTGATCGCTTCTCAGGGGATCCCCGTCTGCCGCGAGCGGCTCGTCGCCGACGCCGCGGCCGCAGAGGAGGCCGCACGGGAGATCGGCCTCCCGGTCGCCCTCAAGCTCTGCGGGGACGGGATTGCCCACAAGACCGAACGGAATCTGGTCCGGCTGGGTCTCGGCAGCGTCGAGGCGGTGTGCGAAGCCGCGGAGGAGCTCCTGGAGAGGAGCCGTCCCGAGGACGGGGAGGTCGCGCTCCTGGTGGCGGAGATGGTGGAGGGGCGGCGGGAGCTGATCGCCGGCCTGGTCCGCGATCCCCAGTTCGGGCCGTGCGTGCTTCTCGGCCTCGGGGGAATCCTCACCGAGGCGCTCCGCGACGTCGCTTTCGCCGCCGCACCGCTCTCGCAGCGGGAGGCCCGGGAGATGCTCCGGCGACTCGCCGCCAGCCACCTGATCACTGAGCCCTTCCGGGGCGAGCCGGCGGCGGATCAAGAGGCCCTGGCCGAGATTCTGGTGGGTCTCGGCCGCCTGGGCGTCGAGCGCCCCGACGTGGCCAGCGTCGACCTCAATCCGGTGATCCTTCGCGGAGCCGATCCGGTTGCCGTGGACGCGCTGGTCGAGCTCGGAGGGGCTCCGGCCGCGCCGCGTCCCGCGCCGACGCGGCACTCCGACGAGGAGATCATCGAGCGCTTCCGGCCGCTCTTCAGTCCCCGCGGAATCGTGATCGCCGGCGTCTCGTCCCATCCCGGCAAGTTCGGCTTCACCGCCTACCACAACCTCCTGCGCTTCGGCTACCAGGGTGAGCTCTTCCCGGTGAACCGGGACGGCGCGGAGATCCTCGGCCGCGCCACGCTCCGGGAGGTCTCGGAGGTCTCCAAGGGACGCGCCGACCTCGTCTTCGTCTGCACCCCGAACCGGGTGAACATCGAGCTGCTGCGCGCCTGCGCCGAGCGCGGGGTGCGGGCCGCCTTCATCGCCAGCGGCGGCTACGGGGAGGCCGGGGAGAAGGGAAGGGCCCTGGAGCGGGAGTTGGTCGAGGTGGCGAACCAGCTCGGCATGCTGGTCGCCGGCCCCAACGGGCAGGGCGTGATCTCGACGGGCTGCTCGATGTGTGCCCAGATCGTGGCGCCCAATCCGCCCGCGGGTCACATCTCGGTGGTGAGCCAGAGCGGCAATCTGGTCTCCAGCTACCTCAACTACGCGGTGCTCTGCGGCGTCGGCATCTCCAAGGCGATCTCCGCGGGAAACTCCGCCCAGACGTCCCTCGCCGACTACATCGAGTACTTCGGCGCGGATCCCGATACCCACGTGGCACTCGCCTACCTGGAGGGTGTCTCCGACGGGGGGCGGTTCCTCGAGGCGGCCCGCGCGATCGCCGCGCGCAAGCCCCTGGTGATCGTGAAGGGGGGCGTGGCGTCGGAGGGAAAGCGCGCCGCCTCCAGTCACACCGGCGCCCTGGCCAGCGACGACCGCGTCTTCGACGGGATCGTCCGACAGCTCGGCGTGATCCGCGCTCCCGACGTGGAGCAGGCCTTCGAGTGGGCCGCCAGCTTTGCGACCCAGCCGCTGCCCCGGGGTCGGCGCACCGTGATCTTCACGACGGCGGGCGGCTGGGGAGTGCTGGCCGCCGACGCCTGCGTCGCCGCCGGGCTCACGCTGATCCCGCTTCCCGAAGATCTGCTCGCGCGAATCGACACCATGGTTCCGCCGCGCTGGAGCCGGAACAACCCCGTCGACCTGGCGGGTGGGGAGACCCGGGACACCGTGCCCGAGGTCCTCGACCTGATCTGCGCCCACCCGGAGGTCGACGCAGTGATCCACCTGGGCCTCGGCATCCAGGCGGCCCAGGCCCAGGCCTTCCGTTCCGGAGCATTCCATCCGGACTACGGTCTCGACCGCATCGTCGAATTCCACACGCGCCAGGACCAACGCTACGCGACCGCCGCCCGCGAGGCCTCCCTGCGCCACGGCAAGCCGGTGCTCACCGCAACCGAGCTGGTGTACGCGGATCGGGACTACGGCAACTCGGGCCCGGCGTGCGTCCGCGAAGGGGGGCGCCTCTGCTATCCCAGCGCCCACCGCGCCGTGGCCGCCCTGCGCGCTCTGGTGGACTACGCGGAGTTCCGCGCCGCTCTCGAGGGCGACTGAGTCGACTCAGTCGAAGATCCGCCGATCCAGGTCCACGCCCACCGGACAGTGGTCCGAGCCCATCACCTCGGGCTGGATGAAGGCACGGGTCACGTAGCGCATGGCGGCGGGCGAGGCGAGCACGTAGTCGATGCGCCAGCCCACGTTTCTTTCGCGCACGCCAAAGCGTTGGCTCCACCAGGAGTAGTGCCCCGGCCCCTTCTCGAACTGCCGGAAGCAGTCGACCCAGCCGGCCGCGAGCCAGCGGTCGATCTCCGCCCTCTCCTCGGGCAGAAAGCCGCTGATCTCCCGGTTCTCCCGCGGTCGCGCCAGATCGATCTCCCGGTGCGCGGTGTTGAAGTCGCCCATCACCAGGACCCGGTAGCCCCCCTTGCGCATGCACTGCACGCGATCGAAGACGGCCCGATAGAACTCGAGCTTGAAGGGGACGCGGCTGTTGTCCCGATCCTTCCCCTTGCCGTTCGGGAAGTACACGTTGGCGAGCACCAGGCGACCGAAGCGCGCCAGCTGGAACCTCCCCTCCTCGTCGAAGCGGAGCCGGCCGACGCCGGTGCGGATCCGATCCGGAGCCCGTCGGGAGTAGAGGCCGACGCCGCTGTAGCCGGCCCGCTTCGCCGCGACGAAGTGGCTGTGCCATCTCGGAGGGTCGCCGACGCCGCCGGGAAGCTGCTCGCGACGGGCGCGGACCTCCTGGATCCCGACGATCTCTGCGCCGCTTCGCCCAAGCCAGTCGCGGAAGCCCTTCTTCGCGCAGGCGCGCAGTCCATTCACGTTCCAGGCGAGGACCCGCGCGTTCTTCGTCCTCATGCGTCGCGATCGAGGTAGGTGTACTCCTGGAGGCCCTGGGCGTAGCGCCTTCGCAGGCGGGTGGACTCCTCCAGACTGATCGCCCCGCGTCGGAGCGCGTCTTCCGTGATCCGGCGCACCTTCTCCTTCAGGGTACGAGGCTCGTACTGCACGTAGGCCAGCACCTCGCTGACGTCGTCTCCCTCGACGACGTGGTCCACGGAGTAGCTGCCGTCCTCGTCGAGGCGGACGTGAACTGCATCGGTGTCGCCGAAGAGATTGTGGAGATCCCCGAGAATCTCCTGATAGGCGCCCACCAGGAACATGCCGATCAGATAGGGCTCGCCGTTCCAGGCGTGAAGCTCGAGTACGTCCTTCACGTCGTGCTGGTCGATGAACTGGTCGATCTTCCCGTCGCTGTCGCAGGTCAGGTCCGCGAACACGCCGCGGCGGGTGGGCTTCTCGTCGAGCCGATGGATCGGCATCACCGGGAAGAGCTGCTTCACCGCCCAGTGGTCCGGAGCGCTCTGGAAGACCGACAGGTTCCCGTAGTAGGTGTCGGCCAGCCCCTTCTCCAGGTCTTCGAGATCTTCCGGGACGAAGGGCATCTCGCGCACGATCTTCAGGATCTTGCGGCAGCAATCCCAGAACAGGGACTCGACCCGGGCGCGGTCGCGCAGATCGAGCTGTCCGAGGGAGAAGAACGTCGAAGCGTCCTCCTTGAGCTGGAGCGCGTCGTGGTAGCATTCGCGCGCGTTCTTCCTCGATACCGTCTGCCAGACTTCCTCGAGATCCTGCAGGATCCTGGCGTCGTTCTCGCCGACGGGCTCGGGTGGCCGCCCCGAGCGCACTTCGTTCACGCCGAGCACGTCGAAGATCAGCACCGAGTGATGGGCGACCATCCAGCGTCCCGCCTCGGTCACGAGGTCGGGATGGGGAACCTCAGCCTCGTCGCACGCCGACTGGATCTCCGCCACGACGTCGTTCGCGTACTCCTGCGCCGAGTAGTTCTTCGACGAGTGGAAGTTGGTCTGGGAGCCGTCGTAGTCCACCCCCAGCCCGCCGCCCACGTCCACCAGGTGGGGCGTCGCGCCCATCTTGTGCAGACCCACGAAGATGTGGCTGGCCTCGCGCAGGGCATCCTTGTGGGCGCGAATCGCGGTGATCTGGGAGCCGATGTGGAAGTGGAGCAGCTCCAGGCAATCCAGCATGTCCTCGAATCGCAGCCGCTCCACGGCGTCGACGATCTCGCCGGCCGAGAGGCCGAACTTGGACTTGTCGCCGGTGGACGCGATCCACTTCCCCGCGCCCTTGGTGGTGAGACGCGCACGCACCCCGATGTGCGGCCGGATCCCCAGCTCCGCCGCCGCCTTGATCACCAGGTCGAGCTCGTGGATGCGGTCGATCACGATGATGGGGGTGCGGCCCAGGCGCTGGGCGAGCAGCGCCGTCTCGATGTAGGCGCGGTCCTTGTAGCCGTTGCAGATGATCAGCGCGCCGGGGGTGTCGAGCAGGGCCAGGGCGATCAGCAGCTCCGGCTTGCTTCCCGCCTCCAGGCCGAAGCTGGCCTCGGCGCCGTGGGAGATGATCTCCTCCACCACGTGACGCTGCTGGTTGACCTTGATCGGGTAGACGCCGCGGAAGCGGCCTCGGTATTCGTACTCGGCGATGGTTCTCTCGAAGGTCTTGGCGATTCCCTTCACCCGGCTCGCCAGGATGTCGGAGAAGCGGATCAAGAGCGGCGTGCGCATGCCGCGCCGGCCGAGATCGTCGGCGAGCTCACGGAGATCCACGGAGGGCCCCCCGGGTCCGCGGGGAAGCACCTTCAGGTCGCCGTTCTCACCGATCGTGAAGAAGCCGCGGCCCCAGGCGGGCACGCTGTAGAGCTCGAGGCTGTCGCGAATGGTCCATCCCTGCATGGGCGTCCTCGGCGATGGCTCGTATGGATATCAATCGGGGAGCGGTTCGTCCCGCTCCTTGCCGCTGGACAGGTCGCGCACCTTGACGACCCCCCGGGCCAGCTCATCGGAGCCGACCATGTAGATGCGAGAGGCCCCGATCCGGTCCGCATCCTGGAGCGCCCGACGCAGGCGCATGGGTCGAAGCAGGAGCTCGACGGATTGGCCCTCTCCTCGGAGCCGCGTGGCGAGTCGGATCGCGGCGGGGCGCTCCTCGTCCCCGAAGGCGAAGACGACCGCGTCCACGCGGCGAGGAATCTCGGGCAGCCTGCCGCGGTCGGCGAGGAGCTCCATGATGACGCTGTCGCCGAAGCCGAAGCCGACCGCCGGCACCGCTTCGCCTCCCAGGCTCTCGAGCAGGCGGTCGTAGCGCCCGCCACCACAGATCGACCGCAGCTTGCCCCGGGAGTCGAAGACCTCGAACACGATCCCCGTGTAGTAGGCGAGGCCGCGGACCACGGAGGCGTCGAAGACCACGCGATCGGCCACGCCGTATGCGTCCAGCAGCTCCAGCAGCCGGCGCAGCTCGGCGATGGCCGACGAGCCCGTGGGGGCCCGGCGGGCCGCCTCACCCAGGTCCTTCACCGAGAGCAGATCCACCACCTCCAGGGCGGAGCTCCGCTCCAGGCGCACCGGCCCGTCGGGATCGATGAGCTGCTCCACCACCGCGTCCGCGCCGATCTTCGGGAGCTTGTCGATCACCACGCAGAGCGGCTCGAAGGCCTCGGGCCTCTTCTTGAGCAGCCGTTCCCGGAGTGTCTCCTCCAGCAGCGCGCGG
Organism: uncultured Spirochaetales bacterium; assembly: GCA_964615365.1. Taxonomy (GTDB): domain Bacteria; phylum Myxococcota_A; class UBA9160; order UBA9160; family UBA6930; genus CAVXZE01. The sequence goes on along the minus strand of CAZTOU010000051.1, from coordinate 15,017 downwards.
CTGTTGATCCGCATGCGGGTGTCTCCGGGATCGAGGCCCATGGCGTCCAGCGCGCTCATGACCGCAGCGATCAGCTCCGCCTCCGCGCTGACGCTCGGCTCTCCCCAGATGTCCATGTTCCACTGGTAGTGCTCGCGGCGGCGTCCTCGGGTCATGCGCTCGTAGCGCCAGCACTGCGGGATGCAGAACCAGCGCAGCGGGAAGCGCAGAGCTCCCTGGCGGGACATCACCATCCGAGCCAGCGAGGGCGTGAACTCGCCCCGGAGAGCCAGATGCCGGCCGTGGAGGGTGAAGTGATAGAGCTGATCGACGATTTCTTCGCCCGCCTTGCGCTGGTAGAGCTCGGCGTGCTCGACGATGGGGGCGTCGACCTCCTCGAACCCGAAGCGCAGCGAGACCTCGCGGAAGCGCTCGAAGAGCCAGCCGCGCTGGCGCAGATCCTCCGGGTAGAAATCCCGGGTGCCACGGGGGGCCTGAAGGTTGGGCTTGCTCACGGAGAACCGATTAACACAGTCCGGCCTCAAGATCAGATCTCGCCGCCACGATCTGCTACACCAGCGACTTCCGCAAGGGAGGATTTCATGGGTGCTGGACGGTTTTCGATTGCCTTCGCCGCTGCCGGGCTCCTGGTGGTGGCCGCATGCGGGGGCCCGGGGGAGACCGGGTCGCCCGAGCCGACACCGGCCCCGGGAGTCGCCGAGCCGCAGGAGCCGGCGCCTCGGGTCTCGTCGGTTCCCGATCACCTGCCGCACGGCCTGCTGATCGCCGTCTCCCGCTTCGAGAGCGACGAGAGCGGAAAGCCGCTGCCGGAATCGGAGCTCGTCACCCTGGTGCGCCGCGAGGGGAGCTGGGAGGCGCGGTCCTATCAGGATCCGGAGAGCAACGTGTTCCACAAGGCCATGGTCTACACGGTCCCTGGGAGCGGCCCGGCGGTCTTGACCCTGGGGGGAACCGCCGCAGCCGTGAAGCTGTGGGGCCCCGCCGACGGGGGACTCGCGCCTTCGGAGACCCTGTGGGAGGAGGACTTCGGCGGGCGCTTCAGCCGCATGCGCGATGCCGAGCAGGGAGATCTCTTCGGAGACGGGAGCCAGTCGCTGGCCGTCGCGACCCATGACCAGGGTGTCGTCGTGGTGATCCGTCCGGGCGCGGAGGGGCCCCTCGAGCTCGATCGGAAGCCGGACACATTCATCCACGAGATCGAGATCGGCGATCTCGACGCAGACGGAGTCCTGGAGGTCTACGCGACCCCGAGCGATCCCAACACGCTGGACGGGAAGCCGCAGCGCGGCGAGGTAGTGCGCTACGTCCCGGCGACGGGGGAGGGCCGCCAGGTCGTGGCCGATCTCGGCGACCGGCACGCGAAGGAGATCCTGGTCGACGACGTGGACGGGGATGGGCGCGACGAGCTCTATGTCTCCATCGAGGCCGTCGAGGGCGGCTCGCTGGAGGTCCGCCGCTACGACGCGGAGACGGATCCCTCCGCCGGCTTCACCATCGCGACGCTCCGGGACCCGATGTGTCGCTTCCTACTCGCTGGCGACGTCGACGGCGATGGAAAGAAGGAGATCGTCGCGGCGGCAAAAGACACCGGTCTGTGGCTGTTTCGCCCCGGCGCCGACCCGCGCGTCGAGTGGTCGGTCACGCTGATCGACTCGGACTCGAAGGGGTTCGAGCACGCGTCCGTGCTGGCGGATCTCGATGGCGACGGAACCGATGAGCTCTACGTGGCGAGTGACGACGACCGCGAGGTGCGCCGCTACGTCTGGGAGGGAGAGGAGCCGGTCCGCGAGACGATCTACACCCGCTCGGATCCCGCCCCGATCCTCACCTGGAATCTGATGCCGGTCCCCACAGAGCTGGTGCCTTAGTCTTCTGAACTTCGTTCGCCTGCGGCTCACTGCGCGCGCAAGGCCTTACCGAACTTCGCTCGGCTCCGCCTCGCTGCGCGCGCCTTCGGTGCTTGCACTGCCTCCCACAGGCCGTCTCTACCGGCTCAGACGGCTCTGTCCCCCGGTTCGTTACTTGGCGACGCTGAGCATGGCGGCGAGGGCGACTTCGATGCACGCCTCCATGTTGCGATCCAGGTCGATGTGGGAGGGGCCGGGCCAGGGGGTGAGGTCCGAGACCACGCAGATGCATCCGGCGCGGACGCCGAACAGGCTGGCGAGGGTGAGCAGCACTCCGGATTCCATCTCGCAGTTCTGCACGCGGGCGGTGCGCATGTTCTCGATGCGCTCGGCATGCCCCCGGGTCCAGTAGCCGTCCACGCTCATCGAGCCCATCGAGCCGTCCGGCTGGAGCACGGCGTTGCGGACGTAGAAGGCGTCGAGGGACCAGGTGATGCCCGCGCAGTGGCGGACCCCCCGCGACTCGGCGGCCTCGAGCAGGGCCCCGATCAGGCGGTGGTCGGCCGCGGCGGGATACTCCGGTACCACGTAGGACCGTGAGGTTCCGTCGTCGCGAACCGCGGCCGTGGTGATCACCAGGTCTCCGATTTTGAGCCCGGGGGCCAGCCCTCCGCTGTTCCCGACGCGGAGGAAGGTGTGGCCGCCGAGCTTCACCAGCTCCTCCAGAACCACCGCGGTCCCCGGAGCACCGATCCCGGTGGAGGCGGCGGTGAGCGCCACTCCCTCACACTCACCCGTGACGACGCGGTACTCCCGGATGTTGCAGACCTCGCGAACCTGCTCCCAGGACGCCGTGATGGGGTCGATCCGGGCTGGATCGCCACATAGGAAGACGTAGCCGCTCGTCTCTCCGGGCCGTAGACCGGTAATGGGCTGGGCATCACTCACTTCGGGCTCTCCATTGGATCGGAGCAGCGTCGCCGAGGCACAGGAGCTCCGCAACCCGTGGGGTTTCTCCTACTCGTCTCAAGTTTTGTACGAGACGCCCGACCCTGGGTATCTGCCGCCGCCCAAGGCTAGGTTGTCAGAAGGCGGGGGCCGGGCTAAGGGTGGGCCCCCGAATCTCAGATCCAAGTCTCGACCGCGATCGATCCCCGTGGGGACCGGAGTTCTTTTGGCGAAGTCACTCATCATCACCGAGAAGCCCAGTGTCGCGCGCGACATCGCCGGGGCCCTTGGCGGGTTCGCAGAGCAGGACGGCTACTGGGAGAGCGATGCCCATGTGATGAGCTTCGCCGTGGGCCACCTCTTCGAGCTGCTGGAGCCCGAGGAGCTGGACGAGAAGTTCAAGCGTTGGACGCTCGATGTGCTGCCGATCGTCCCGGATCGCTTCGAGATCAAGAAGAAGAAGGGTCAGAGCGAGCGGATTCGCGTCATCGAGAAGCTGCTCCGCCGCAAAGACGTGGATCGGGTCATAAACGCCTGCGACGCGGGGCGCGAGGGTGAGCTGATCTTCCGGGAGATCGTCCGCTTCCTGGGCAACCGAAAGCCCATCGATCGCCTCTGGCTCCAGTCCATGACACAGACCGCGATTCGCGAGGGCTTCGCCCGCCTCCGGCCGGGGGAGGAACTCGAGCCACTCGGCCAGGCCGCCGAGTGCCGCGCCTGCACCGACTGGCTGATCGGCATGAACGCGACCCGGGCGCTCACCAAGCGCCTGAAGAGCCGCAAGGAGCGCGGCGCCTGGTCCGCGGGGCGGGTCCAGACGCCGACCCTCGCCCTGCTCGTGGAGCAGGAGTTCCGGGTGCTCGCCCACGTGCCCCGGCCCTACTGGCGGGTCACGGCGAGCTTCGATCAGAACGGCAACTCCTACACCGGGACCTGGCACGACCCGGATTTCCAGCCGGACGACGACGATCAGCGCAAGGATGACCGGATCTTCGACGAGTCGCGGGCGCAGGCGATCGCGGCGGCCGTCCAAGGTCGCGCCGGGGTCGCCGAGGAGACCCGCAAGCCCTCCCGCGAAGCCGCGCCGCCGCTCTTCGATCTCACCTCCCTCCAGCGAGACGCCAACCGCCGCTACGGCTGGTCCGCGCGCCGCACGCTGGGGGCAGCGCAGCGTTGCTACGAGTCCCACAAGCTGCTGACCTACCCCCGGACCAGCTCCCGTTGCCTCCCCAGCGACTACCGGGAGACGGTGAATCGGGTGCTCGAGAGCTACGCGGGTGCCGGTGCCGCCTCCCCGGCCGCCGAATTCGCGCGCTTCGCGCGCCACCTCCTGGGCGCCGGGCTCGAGAACCAGGCGCGCGTCTTCGATGATTCCGGCGTCTCGGATCACTTCGCGATCATCCCCACCGGGCTCCTGCCGCAGCGAGAGCTCCGGGGTGACGACCAGCGTCTCTACGATCTGGTGCTCCGCCGCTTCTTCGGAGCCTTCCACCCGCCCGCCCTCTGGGAGCGCGTCGAGCGCATCACCGAGGTCTCGGGTGAGAGGTTCCGCTCGCGCGCCCGTACCCTGGTGGAGCGCGGCTGGCGGAGCGTCCTCGCGAACGGCACGAATGAGGAGGAGGAGAGACTGCCGGCCCTCCGGACTGGGGAGAACAACGCCAGCGGTGTCGAGGTCCGCACCAGCGCCGTCGAGATCGATGCCGACCAGACCAAGCCTCCCGCCCGCATCACGGAAGCGCGGCTGCTCTCGCTGATGGAGAACGCGGGCAAGTGGCTCGAGGACGAAAACCTGGCGGCGGCCCTCCACGAGAAGGGGCTCGGCACTCCCGCCACCCGGGCCGACATCATCGAGAACCTGATCGTCAAGGGATACGCGGTGCGGCTCGGAAAGGCCTTGCGCCCCACCGTGAAGGGGATTCGCCTGATCGACACCCTCAAGCGGATCCACATCGACCGACTCGCGTCGGCGGAGCTCACTGGTGAGATCGAGCGGCACCTGATGCAGGTCGAGCACGGCGATCGCACCCACACCGAGTTCCTGGACGAGATGAAGGAGTACGCCACAGAGATCGTGGAGCGCGCCAGGTCCTTCGAGTACGAGGAGGTCTACGGCAGCGACCCCCCCCTCGGTCCCTGCCCCCGTTGCGGGCGTCCGGTCTACGAGTCGGCCTGGTTCTACCGCTGTCTCACCCCTCCGGAGGTGGAGCCCGACGACGACTGCCCGATGCGGTTCTGGAAGGACACCTCGGGGCGCTACCTCGACCGAGCCGCAGTCGAAGCGCTGCTCCGAGACGGCCACACCGGCGTACTGGACGGATTCACCGCCCGCAATGGACGGACCTACCGCGGGAGCATCGAGATCGATCGGGAGCAGTGGAAGCTTTCGGTGCATTCCGAGGGCTGGAACGAGGAGGCGGCCAGCGACCAGGCCCAGTACGAGGTGAACACCGAGCCGCTGGGGCGATGCCCGATCTGCGAGGAGTTCGATGTCGTCGAAACCCCCACCGAGTTCGCCTGTGCAGAGCGGCTGAAAGAGCAGAACCAGACGGAGACTCCGGCGAAGGACGGGAAGAGACGAAAGAAGCCCAAGGTGTGCGGCTTCGTGATGCCGCGAACCGTCTGCAAGCGCGAGATCGACCGAGAGGAGTTCCTGGTCTATCTGCGGACCGGGAAGACGGAGCTTCTCGAGGACTTCACCTCCCGCTTCGGGCGTCCCTTCTCGGCCACGCTGGTCCTGAAGGAGAACGGGCGCCACGGCTTCGAGTTCCCGCCCCGCAAGAAGAAGGGCGCCGGCGAAACGCCCACCAAGAAGGCCGGCGCCAAGACGACCCGGCGAAAGACCACCAAGCCGCGTACGAAGAAGGCCGCCGCCAAGAAGCCGACCCGCACCAAGGCGGCGGCGAAGAAGGCCGCCAAGCCGGCCCGCGCGAAGGCCAAGGCGAAGCAGGCGACTCGCAAGGTCGCTCGCGCCGCCACCCGCAAGAAGGCCTCGCCCGGGAGCGATCCCAGCTGATCTCGATCTTCCCTTGGGGTACCCCCCAAACGGGTTGAATTCGGTTGTTTCTCCAGATCCTTCCACGTATAAGTGCAGGTGCCGAGCCCGTAGGGAATCCCGCCCGAGGAAGGCTGATCGGTCGTGGAGACCGGGCTTTCCTAGTGATCACCGTCGGAGCTCCGGGGGGAACCGCTTCGCCTCTCTCGCTCGAGGTAGTGGGGGAAGGCGGGGCAGGAGGGTCTATGAAGGGAGCTCTTGCGGCTCGCTGCACCGGTGTGATCTGCGCACTCTCCGCGCTGGCGCTTCTCGTCTCACCCGCCGCGGCGATCGAGTTCTGGGAAGATCGGGTCAAGATCCACGGCTTCTACGGCCAGCAGATCCGCTCGATCGTGCGCGACTTCTCCTTCGAGGACGACTTCGATCTCACCCAGTGGTATCACGTGCTGAATCTGGAGATCGAGGCCGACATCGCCCCCGAAGGCTTCGGGCCCTTCGACCTGGTCTCCGCCTTCGGCCGCATCGAGGTCCGCTACGACTGCGTGTGGCGCCGCGCCTGCGGCATCTTCTCCAGCGCCGATGCCTACGGCGACCGCCCCAAGCGCCTTCCCAAGCGAATGCACCAGGGGCGCCGTAGCGGCTACACCCTCATGGAATTCAATAGCGACACCAGGCGTTACCGAGAGCTCACCGACTTCGGCCAATTGACCGCCAACCTGTGGAACCTTCCGACTCCCTCTCGCGAGCCGATCCAGTTCGGCTACGTCCCCGGAGTGGCGGGGCTCTCCGCCAGCAAGGGCCCGGACGGCATGCTCGGGACCGATGACGACCCCTGGCCCTACTACACCGAGTACATGGATCCCAAGAACTGCCGGTTCGGTATCCAGAGGACCAAGGGTCCCGCCGACAGCGTCGGGGTGCGCAACCTCCCGATCACCCCCAAGTGCAAGGTCCGCCCGATTGCGCCCATGGCCGACAAGGCGAATCCGCTGCGGGCCGGCGACTTCAACCCGGCCACCGGATTCTTTGGCGGCGGCGCGCTTCCGCTGCGGCCCGCGCCCAGGCTGGCCGCCGGACCCCTCTACAGCCGCGGCGAGCGGGCCCAGGGCGTGTGGCTGCCCAACCAGCGGCTCGCCGAGTATCTCCGGGAGGGCGAGTTCGACAGCTTCGACCAGAACTTCCGGCAGCGGGAGCTGGAGTGGAACCGCGGGGCCAGCCAGCAGGACGAGAAGGAGTTGAAGGAGCTCTACTTCGACATGGAGCTCTTCGACAGCCGGCTCTGGCTCCGGATCGGCAAGCAGAACATCGTCTGGGGCAAGACGGAGCTCTTCGCCACCACCGACGTGGTGAATCCCCGGGATCTCGCCCTCGCCTCGCTGCCCACCCTGGAGGAGTCCCGGATCGCGCTCTGGGCGGTCCGGGCGGTGTGGTCGTTCTACAACGTGGGCCCCCTCGAGGACGTTCGCCTCGAGCTGGCCGTGAAGTACGACCAGTTCGAGCCGACGGACTTCGGTCGCTGCGGCGAGCCCTACGCGCCGCTTCCGGTCTGCAACCTCACCTGGGGCCAGCTCGTCCACGGGACGGTGATGAACGGCATCGCCGGCGCCATCCGGCCTCCGAATCCCTGGAACAGCTGGAAGGGGATCGAGGCGGGCGGCCGCCTGGAGTGGCGCTACGACCGCTTCAGCTTCGCCATCACCGACTTCTACGGCTACAACGACTCGCCCTACGCGGACCCGATCTTCTCCTACAGCCGCAACGTGGATCCGAGGACGGGCCGGCCTCGCGTGGGAATGAGCACGACGCAATGCAAGACCGGCAGTGAGCCCGCCTGTCTCACCCCGAGCAGAGCGCTGACCCAGCACAGCGTGAACCAGACCCAGTTCCACTTCATCTGCGCCACCAGTATCGGCTTCCTCAGCCTCGACCCCACCTCCTGCGGCCAGAGCATCTTCAACAGCCAGAATCTCCCCTCGCCCCCCCCCTCGCCCACGATCGCCCAGGCGCTCTCCTCGGGTATGGCGGGCCAGGATCCCAACGGGGACGCCGCCATCACCGCTGGGGGGTTGCTTCGAGCGTTGGGTGCCCAGTTGGCCGGATGGGATGCTTCCACCGATGCGGCGATCCAAGCCGCGACGGCCGGCAACCCGTGGCCGACCGGTTACCGAACTCCCTTGGTTTCGCTGGTCTGGAACCTGCCGCAGGACGGAGACCCTCCGGCCATCGCGGACCATCCGAACCTCTTCGGGGATTTCTTTACACAATTCGGCCTCTCGAGGCATCTGACCAACGAGCAGGAGGCGCTGCTCGGCTGCGGTCCCTTCTACAGAACCAACTGCGACATCGACGGCATCGACCTGATGAACGTCGAGGCCAGCGCGGCGATGCAGTCCTGGCCGATCTTCGACGGGACCTTCGGGCCGGGCCTCTGGGACACCAGGGACGCGAGGCGTGCCCAGCCCGGCACGGTGGGCTTTCAGGGCGGACCGGTCTGCACCCGCTACGAGGACGGCAGGACATTCATCCTGCCGGGCTGCCGGGGCCCCCGTGACCGTGGCTACGACGCCAATGTGGACGGCAGCACCACCGGGCGCGGTTTCTTTCTCGGCGCCACGACCGACACTGGAAGGCGCGTCCATCCCTTCACGGGACAGGAGTGGGCCAGCGAGATGGCGATCGTCTCCTGGAACACACTGGTGGTTCTGGTCGTGATGTCGCTGCCCAACGATGTCAACAATCCGCAGAGGAACGAGTTCGATGCGAGCCGGCCCTTCCGCACGGACGGCTGCTCTTTCGCCGCGCCGGTCTACTGCAGCTCCATCGCCGCCTACAACTCCATCGTCGGCGTTCGGCGGAACTCGCTGCGGGCGGGCGGCAACGGCCGCTTCGGGCGCCGGGACTTCATCTGGCACGGAGGGGGCGACATCGCACTTCGCTACGAGAAGCGCAACGTGCTCGGCTTCTCCATGGACTTCGCCGAGGACGTCACCAAGTCGAACTGGGGCTTCGAGTTCGCCTGGATCGAGGGAGTGCCCTTCTCCAACGCCATGTCGTGGGACGGCAACACCGAGACGGATACCTTCAACCTCACCCTCTCCGTGGACCGCCCCACCTTCATCAACTTCCTCAACCAGAACCGGACCTTCTTCTTCAACAGCCAGTGGTTCTTCCAGTACGTGGACGGCTACGTGAAGGGCTACACCAGCAACGGGCCCTGGAACATGCTGGCGACCTTCACCGTCACCACCGGCTACTTTCAGGATCGGCTGCTTCCCGGTGTCACCTTCGTGTACGACTTCCAGTCGAACTCGGGGGCGGCGCTGCCCTCCGTGACCTACCGCTTCACGGAGAACTTCTCCGCGACCTTCGGCATGGCCGGATTCTGGGGGCGCTACGAGAAGAAGCCGATGTCGCTCTGGTCGCCTGCGCTCACCAACCGCGTGGGCCGCGGCGCGTACAAGAGCTTCGTCGAGAACGGCCTCTCGGTCGTCCGCGAACGCGACGAGTTCTTCATGAAGGTCCGTTACACGTTCTAGCCGCAAGCGCCGAAGGCGCGCGCAGCGAGGCGCAGCCGAGCGTAGCTCAGGCAGGTGGCACGATGAAGCCGTCGGTCACCGGCTCGAGCTTCTCGAAGTGGGGCCCGAGCTGCTGGTGCAGGTTCTCGACGCTCCAGACCTCCGGACTCTCGAAGCGGGTGTCGGTGCTGGGGCGTCCCACCACCGTGATGTGCTTGCCCCAGATGACGAAGACCTGGCCGGAGATCCGCTCCGCCTGCGGCGACGCCAGATAGCCCACCAGCGGAGAGACGTTCTCGGGGGCGAAGGTATCGAAGCCTTCGGTTGGCTTGGCGAACATCTGGGCCAGCATTCCCGAATCGTTCATCCGGGTCCGCGCTCGCGGCATGACCACGTTGGCGGTGACGCCGTACTTGATCAGCGCCTGGGCCGCCGACATCGTCATCGCCACGATGCCGGCCTTGGCCGCCGCGTAGTTGGGCTGTCCCACCGAGCCGAAGATGAACGCCTCCGAGGCGGTGCTGATCAGCCGGCCGTAGACCGTTCCGCCCGCGGCCTTGGCCTTGTTGCGCCAGTGGGCCGAGGCGAGGCGCATGCTGCAGAAGTGCCCCTTCAGGTGGACGCGGATGACGGAGTCGAACTCGTCCTCGGTCATGTTGAAGATCATCTTGTCGCGGCAGAATCCGGCGTTGTTGAGGAGGATGTGGAGGTCTCCGAAGCCGTCGACCGCGGTCTGGATCAGCGACTCCGCGTCCTTCCAGACAGCGACGTCGCCGAAGTGGGGCAGCGCCTCACCGCCGAGCTTCTGGATCTCCTCCACCACGGCGCGGGCGGGTTCCTCGTCCCGCCCCGAGCCGTCCGCGGCAGTCCCCAGGTCGTTCACCACGACCCGGGCGCCCAGCCGCGCCAGCTCCAGTGCCTCCACCTTGCCGAGGCCGCGTGCCGCTCCCGTCACGATGGCGACCTTTCCGTCCAGCATCTCTCTCTCCTTCCCTTTTGCGCGCTCGCTAGAGCCGCTCGATGATGGCACCGGTGCCGACCGAGGAGCCGCAGCACATGGTGATGAAGGCCGTGCCGAGGTCACGTCGCTCCAGCTCGTGGAGTGCGGTGATGATCAGGCGCGAGCCGGTGGCCCCCACCGGGTGACCCAGGGCGATGGCGCCGCCGTTCACGTTCAGCTTGTCGACGTCGGGCTCGAAGACCTTCAGCCATGAGAGCACCACCGCCGCAAAGGCCTCGTTCACCTCGTAGAGATCGATGTCGGCGAGCTTCATGCCGGTCTTGCGCATCATCTCGTTGGTGGCGTCGATGGGGCCGTCGAGCAGGTAGTAGGGGTCGGTCCCGACCACCACGTCCTGGAGGATGCGCGCCCGGGGCCGCAGGCCGAGCTCCTTCGCCTTCTCCGCGCTCATCCACAGCACGGCTGCGGCGCCGTCGGAGATCTGGGATGAGTTCCCCGCGGTGTGGAGGCCCCCTTCGATCACGGGCTTGAGCTTGGCGAGGCCTTCGAGCGTGCTCTCGCGGATGCCCTGGTCGGTCTCGACCAGACGCGTCTCACCGGTGGGCTGGCCGTCTTCACCGAGAACCGGCGCGTCGATGGGCAGGATCTCCCGCTTGAATCGGCCCTCGTCGCGGGCGCGGATGGCGTTCTGCTGAGAGCGCAGCCCCAGCTCGTCCACCTCCTGGCGGGTGACGCCGCGGTTCTTGGCGATCCGCTCCGCCGAGGTGAACTGATCCGGTGTGGAGTCCCAGGGCCAGTCGGCGGGCTGGAAGAAGCCCGGCCCGTTGATCACGTTGGCGCCGAGGCCGACGTGGCTCATCACCTCGACCCCTCCGGCGATGCCGACGTCGATGCTCCCCGCCTTGATCAGCGCCGAGACGATGTGATTGGCCTGCATGCCCGAGCCGCACTGGGTGTCGACGGTGGTGCCGCCGGTTCCGTATCCCTTGCCGCGGGTGAGCCAGGCGTTGCGCGTCACGTTGCCCGACTGCTCCCCCGCCTGGGTGACGCAGCCTCCGAACGTCTGCTCCACCAGGGCGGGATCGATCCCGGCCCTCTCGATCACTCCGTCCATCACCTTCGCCAGCAGGTGGGTGGGATGGAAGGCGCTGAGATCGCCCTTGATCGGCTTGCCGCGCGCGATCGGGGTTCGCAGGGCCTCGATAATCACTGCTTCGCGCATCAGGATCCTCCGTGCTGGTTTCGCTTTCGCAGAATTCCTAGTCCATCTTCCCGAGAATCATCCCGCTCGTCGGCACGCCGACTCCGCCGGTGACGAGCACGTGATCGTTCTTCTCGGGCTGATTCGTCGAGGTGCCGCGGATCATCCGCACCCCCTCGTTGACCCCGTTCATGCCGTGGATGTAGGCCTCGGAGAGCTGTCCGCCGTGGGTGTTGTTTGGCAGCCGGCCGCCCACCTCCAGATTGCCGTCCTTGATGAAGTCCTTGGCCTCTCCCCGCCCGCAGAAGCCGAAGGACTCGAGCTGCCACAGCACGATGGAGGTGAAGGCGTCGTAGATGACCGCCGCGTCGACGTCCTCGTGGGTGAGCCCCGAGATCTCGTAGACCTGCTTCGCCACCAGGTCGAACTCGGGGAGGTAGGTGAGGCTGGGGCGGTAGAAGCTCGTCATCACCTCCTGATCGGCGGCGGAAGCCTGGGCGACACCGCGGATCAGGGCGCCGGGATGCCGGAGATCCCGGGCGCGTTCAGGAGTGGTGATGACGCATGCGCAGCCGCCGTCGGTCTCCTGGCAGCAGTCGTAGAGGTGAAACGGGTCCACGATCATGCGCGAGTTCTGGTGATCCTCGAGAGTGAGCGGCTGCTGGTAGAAGAAAGCGTGGGGATTGTTGACCGCGTGCTTTCGGGTCGAGATCGCCACCTGGGCGAGGTCTTCGCTGGTGGCGCCGTACTCGTGCATGTAGCGCATGGTGTACATGGCCACCCAGCTGGCAGGGGTCATCAGCCCCCAGGGCATGTACCAGCTCCAGTGGATCGCGTCGGAGGTGGTCGGACCCTCCATGACGCCCGAGCTGTAACGCTGTCCGGAGCGGCCGTTCAGCGCCCGGTAACAGACCACCGCCTCGGCGATGCCCGTGGCGACCGCCATCACCGCATGGTGGACCACGCCGATGGCGGCGCCGCCGCCGTGCGGAACGCAGCTGAAGAAGGTCAGATCGCCGATGCCGACGGTGCGCGCCAGCTCGATCTCGTCGGTGGAGTCGAGCGTGAAGGAGGTCATCCCATCCACGTCGCTCGGCGCCAGGCCCGCGTCGTCGATTGCGGCCTGCACGGCTTCGGCTGCGAGCTGGACCTCCGAGCGGCCCGAGTTCTTGGAGAACTCGGTCTGACCGATTCCGACGACCGCGGCTTCGTCCTTGAGTGTGGTCGGCATGCTCTAGCTTCTCCTCGGCAGGATGACGGTCACGGTTCCGGTGACGTGATCGCCCCAGGCGTTGGCTCCGGCCACCTCCACGAGGACGGCGCTCTTCGCGTCGTCCTTGGACACGACCTTCCCCGAGAGCTTCATGGTGTCGCCGGGCAGATTGGGGCCGCCGAGCTTGATCGCGACGCCTTCGAGCCGGGCGTCTCTTCCCGCCCAGTCGGTGACGTAACGCCCGACCAGGCCGTTGGTGGTGAGGATGTTCATGAAGACGTTCTGCATGCCCTGGGACTGGGCCGCGGCGGCGTCGTGGTGGACCGGCGTGAAGTCGCGCGAGGCGATCGCCCCACCCACGATCAGGCTCGGCGTGATGTCGATGGCGAGCGGCGGCAGGGCGTCGCCGACGCTGACGCTCTCGAAGGACGGGGTCTCAAAGCTCATGGCAGCTCCTGGGGTCCGTTCCGGGCCATGTCCGCACCGAGTCGGACGAGCTGTGGCGCGGCGGCTCCCAGCTCGAGCTCGAGGGACTTGGACCAGAGGAAGTAGCGGTGAATCGGATAATCGAGATCCACGCCGAGCCCGGCGTGCAGGTGCTGGGCGGTGCTGGCGATGCGCGCGCCGCCTTCCGCCGCCCAGAACTTGGCTACCGCCGCCTCGCGGGTGGCGGACAGGCCGCGGGCGAGTCGCGAGATGGCTCGCCAGGTGGTCCAGCGGATCGACTCGAGGTCGATCAGGCGATCGGCGCATCGGTGCTGGACCGCCTGGAAGGATCCGATCGGGACGCCGAACTGGACGCGCTCGCCGGCGTAGCCCGCGGTGATCTCGAGCGCTCTCTCGCAGACGCCGATCTGCGTGGCGCAGACGGCCACCGTCGCGCGGTCGTGGATCCAGCAGAGCATCCGGTCTCCCGAGCTGGGATCGCCGCCCAGTAGAGCGCTCTCATCGACCCGCGCGCCGGCGAGGCGCACCCCGAAGCGCGGCTCCCCCCGCGAGGTCTGCTGCCGCGTCTGGGAGATGCCCTCGGCTTGCGGGTCGACGAGGAAGATCCCCACGCCCAGGTCGGTGGCCGCTGGGACCAGCACGCGGCGCGCGAGGTGGACGGCGGGCACCAGGCGCTTCTCGCCCTCGAGAACCCAGGTGTCGCCGTCCCGCTTCGCAGTGGTGGCCGGGGCAGAAGGGTCGCTGGAGCCGGCATCCACCAGCGCCCCGGTCAGGATCGCCTCTCCGGAAGCCACCGGGGCGAGCCAGGTCCGCTTCTGCTCGTCGGTGCCGAACTCGGCGATGGGCAGGCTCGCCAGCACCAGTGCCGGAAGCAATGGGACCGGTGCCACCGCGCGCCCGATCTCCTGCAGGAGCAGGCAGACCTCAGGGGTCCCCAATCCCATGCCGCCGAGATCCTCGGGGGCGACCAGTCCGAGCAGGTTGGCCTCGGCGAGCTGCGACCAGAGCCCGCGGTCGAACCAGTCGGGGTCCTGCTCGACCTCTTTGAGCTGCTCCGCGGTGACCTCCTTCTCGAGGATCTCCCGGGCGAGATCCCGCAGCATGGTCTGGTCTTCGCTGAAGCTGAAGTCCATCGACTCGCTCGTTCCCTACGAGACCGGCCGGAACACCGGCAGGCTCCAGTCGTCGTTCACGGTCTCCATCTTCATCTCGACCCGCATCCCGATCTGCACCTCACCGGGATCGCAGTCGACGATGTTGGAGACGAAGCGGGTTCCCTCGTCGAGGTCGATCACGGCCACGGCGAGGGGGTAGTCGTAGCCGGGGATCTTGGGGTGATGCATCACGACGTAGCTGTGCACGGTCCCCTTGCCCTTCGAAGCGATCGTCTCCCACTCGAGGGACTGGCACTCCCCGCACATGGGCCGCGGCGGATGACGGAGCTCCCCGCAGGAGCTGCACTTCTGGATCAAGAGCTCGCCCCGCTCCACGCCGTCCCACCACCAGGCGTTGTCGTGGCCCTTGGTGGGGGGCATCCGGGTCGGCTTCGCGGGTGCGGCGGGGCTCGCCTCGGCGCTGGGGGGCGGCGCCGAGGGCTTGAACTTGAGCACCCGGAAGGTCATCCAGCCGACCTCTTCGTCGTTCTGATTGCTGAAGACGGTCCGGGTGTTGATGAAGTAGCCGATCCCCAGAGCCGTGGCCTTCTGCTCGGAGATCGACTCGATCACCGTGGTCGCCGAGACCTGGTCGCCCGGTCGCAGGTAGCGGGTGTATCCCTGGTCGCAGTTGGTGGCGACCACCGAGGGGTAGCCGGAGTTGGTCAGCAGCCGGTGCAGCTCGTTCTGCTTGTTGTCGGCCGCGTCCATCGCCTCGGCCATCTCGAAGCCGCGCATG
>CAZTOU010000050.1:0-41273 GCA_964615365.1 uncultured Spirochaetales bacterium | reverse complement strand
TGGTCTCCGTCACCCAGTAGAGGGTGATGTTCGCCAGCAGCTCGTCCTTGGTGAAGAGCTTCTCGACGTCCCCGTCGCAATCGCTCCAGGTGCGGAACTTCTCGACGATCCAGGCGGCGAGGCCAGCGGGCGAGTCGTTGAGCCCGTAGCCCAGCGTCTGGGGCTTGGTCCCCTGGATCCGCTGGTATCCGGTCTCCTCCGCCTGGAAGAACTCCTGCTCGTCGAGATTCGCCTTCTCGCGATCGGTGAGCCCCTCTCCGGGATCGCCGCCGGGGGGCGGGAGGGCCATGGGCATGTTGAGGTGGATCCCGCAGCAGTGGTCCGGATCCAGCCGACCGATCTGGGTGCTGACGATGGCGCCCCAGTCGCCGCCCTGAGCGCCATAGCGCTCGTAGTCGAGGCGCTTCATCAGCTCGATCTCCGCCTCGGCCACACGCTGCGCGTCCCAGCCAGGCTCCTGGGTGGGACCGGAGAAACCGTAGCCGGGCATCGACGGACAGATCACGTGGAAAGCGTCGCGGGCATCCCCGCCGTGGGCGACGGGATCGGTGAGGGGCCCGATGATCTTGGTGAACTCGAAGACCGATCCCGGCCACCCGTGGGTGATCACCACCGGGAGTGCCTCCGGCTGCGGTGAGCGTGCGTGGATGAAGTGGAGGGTCTGCCCGTCGATGGTGGTCCGGAACTGATCGAAGCGGTTCAGCGCCGCTTCCTGGGCCCGCCAGTCGAACCGATCTCTCCAGTACTCGCAGAGTTCCTTCAGGTAGGAGAGCTCGGTACCGTAGCCCCAGCCGGCACCCTCGATCTGGTCCGGAAACCGGGTTCGCGACAGGCGCTCGCGCAGGTCCTCCAGTACCTCCTCTGCCACGTCGATTCGAAAACGCTCCAAGGCACACTCCTCCCCGTTCGAGCCATGGTGACGAGAGTACCCGAGGACTGACTGGGGACTGGCTCAATCCGAAGCGGCGAGGCGCCGGAACGCCTCGATCACCTCGGGCGGTGCCTGCACCAGCTCGATCAGCACGCCCTCGCCTCCGATGGGCAGCTCCTCGCTACCCTTCGGATGCACGAAGCAGACATCGTGGCCGGCCGCGCCCTTGCGGATGCCACCGGGCGTGAAGCGCGTCCCCCGTCCCGTGAGCCAGGTCACCGCGGCGGCCAGGTCGTCGACCCAGAGGCCCACGTGGTTCAGAGCCGGATCGTGGACCTTGGGCCGCTCATCCGGGTCGATGGGCTGCATCAGGTCCACCTCGACCTTCAAGGGCCCGCTGCCCATCACCGCGATGTCCTCGTCCACGTTCTCGGATTCACTGCGATAATTGCCCGTGAGCTGGAGTCCGAGCGTGTCCACCCAGAGCCTTCGAAGGGCTCCCTTGTCCCTCCCGCCGACTGCGATCTGCTGCAAACCGAGAATCGAGAAGGGTCGATCGGGCATCGGGGACCTCCGAGAGGGGCGGATGAGTGGGTGGGGTGCGACAATAGAACGGGTAATCTCGCGGCTCCATGCCTCCTTCCCCCCCCAAGGCCGCGGTCCACTTCCGCTCCCTCGGATGCCCCAAGAATCTCCTCGACACGGAGGTGATGCTCGGCAGCCTCGCCCTCCACGGCTACGCCATCGCCGAGCGCTTGGAGGACGCCGACGCAGCCGTGGTGAACACCTGCTCGTTCATCGAGAGCGCCAGGGAGGAGTCGATCCAGGCGGTGCTGGAGGTGGCCGAGCAGAAGGAGAGGGGGAGGCTCCGCGCGCTGATCCTCTGCGGATGCCTGCCGCAGCGCTACGGCGAAGAGCTGGTCCCGGAGCTTCCGGAGGTGGATGCCTTCGTGGGAACCGGCTCCTTCCAGGAGATCGCCCGCATCCTCGACGAGATCCTGGCCGGATGCGAACGGCGAATCTACGTGGAAGCCGGCCAGACCCACCTCTACGACCACCGCTCTCCACGAGTCCTGGTGGGTCAGGGACACTCGGCCTACCTCAAGATCGCCGAGGGCTGTGACCGCACCTGCTCCTTCTGCGCTATTCCCGCGATCCGCGGGGAATTCCAGAGCCGCACACTGCGCTCCGTGATCGCCGAGGCCGAGCAGCTGGCCTCCGTCGGCGTCCGGGAGCTCAACCTGGTGGCACAGGATTCGACGGCATGGGGAAAGGACCTCCGCGACCCGGCACCGGGTGGCGATGGGCCCGCTTCGGAGACCCCCGAGAGGGGTCGGCCCCGGCTCGAGACGATGCTGCGGGCCCTCGACGAGGTGGAGGGGCTCGACTGGATCCGGCTCCTCTACGTCTACCCGACGGCGGTCTCCGATCCGCTGATCGAGGTCCTGGCGAGTTCCAGACGGGTTCTCCCCTACCTAGACGTTCCCCTGCAGCACGCCAGCGACCGGATCCTGGCGATGATGAAGCGCGGCTCCACCGCGGCCCGCCAGAGACACCTGATCGAGCGCCTCCGCGACGGCATTCCCAACCTCACACTGCGGACCACCTACATGGTGGGCTTTCCCGGTGAGAGCGAGGACGACTTCGCGCAGCTCTGTGACTTCGTGCGGGAGACCCGCTTCGACCGGGTGGGCGTCTTCCGCTACTCCGACGAGGAGGGCACCCCCGCCTTCCGGCTTCCGGACAAGGTCCCGTGGGAGGTGGCGACCGACCGCTACCACCGCCTCCTCGAGATCCAGCGGGA
The DNA here is from genome assembly GCA_964615365.1 of uncultured Spirochaetales bacterium. Classification (GTDB taxonomy): domain Bacteria; phylum Myxococcota_A; class UBA9160; order UBA9160; family UBA6930; genus CAVXZE01. The sequence goes on along the minus strand of CAZTOU010000050.1, from coordinate 38,598 downwards.
GATCATGCTGGAGAAGCTCGAGGCCCGGGTGGGTGAGGAGACGCCGGTTCTGGTGGACGCCGTGATCGGCGGCGGTCTGGCCGAGGCGCGGCTCCCGAGCCAGGCCCCGGAGATCGACGGGGTGGTGCTCCTCCAGGGCGACGTCCAGCCCGGCGACCTGGTCACCGCGCGAATCACCGGTGTCCGCGACGTCGACCTCGAGGCAAAGCTGGCCTAGCGGGCTGGCAGGGAAGTGGTTCAGCATTTGTCTCGGTCGGACGATCGATAGGGCAACCGGGTCTTTGGTGTCTTCGCGGACCTCGCCGCGACTCGCAAGATCGCGGTGCAAGTAGGCGCCGTTGTTGCTAATCTTTTCAGTGTCCATGCCGCGGGAAGACAGCCGACGGGCGGGAGGGCTCCGCGAAGATCGCGCCAGATCCTGCGGGAGGGGGGCTTATGAGTCGGCGACTGATCCTGGCCATCGCTGCATCTGCAGCACAGGTGGTGATCTGCATCGCGGGTGAGTCCGCGTCCGCGCAGGGAACGCCGTTCTCCTTCACATCCCCGAACCCTCCGGTGGCCATTCCCGACCTGGCGACGACGATCGACACCTTCACCGTCTCGCAGTCCGGGACCATCGAGGACCTGAACGTCTTCGTCGACCTCGACCACACCTACATGGGCGATCTCGACATCTTCCTCGAGCACAACGGGATCAGCGCCCACCTCTTCGACGAGTTCGGCGCTTGGGATAACGACCTCGCGAGCGTCCTCTTCGACGACGAGGCCGCGACCCTCATCAGTGCCGGGACGCCCCCGTACGGGCCGGGCAGCTTCCAGCCGTCGCCGGGTTTGCTGGCCGGCTTCGACGGAGTGGACATTCAGGGCGCCTGGTCGCTGCGCATCGTGGACAGCTCCTTGGGCGACGCCGGCACCCTCTTCATCTTCCGCATCGAGGGCACGTTCGTGGCCGTCTTCGTACCCACCGTGCCCGAAGGCGCCCGGGATCCCATCGACTTCGAGGTGGAGGCCGCACTCAACCAGATCGCCGGGCAGTTGTTCGCCTCGGACCCGAACGGCGACCTCGCCCTCCTCTTCACCCAGCTCGGGACCCTCGGTCCAGGCGAGGTCAGCGACGCCCTCAAGCAGTTCGCCCACGAGGAGGTACCCGCCCAGGCCGACTTCTCCCTGCGAAACCTCCGCACCCACCTGGGACACGTCCGCGACCGCCACCGGACCCTGCGCGGCCCGGACAACGGCAGCGGAATCCGGACCGCGAGCGTCGGCCCGCTCGGGGAGATACTGGAGCTCGCCGAGGCGCCCCTGGACGAGGCCGCGTTCTTCGCCAGCGCGGGGCTGGGAGAGCGCGTGGCGCTCCCCGCCATCTCCGCGCCGGACGGGTCCGCCCCCATCGTCGTCTGGATCCAGGGAGAGGGCCACTTTGGCGACAAGGACGCCACCGTAACGAAGCGGGCTTCGAGTACGACGGGCGAGGCGGAAGCGCCGGTCTCGACTACCGGTTCTCGGAAGGTCTGGTGGTCGGAGTGGCGGGTGGCGCTGCGGGATCGGACATCGACTACAACGGCGCGGCGGGAAGTCTCGACAGCGACGCCTACTACGCATCGCTCTACGGGAATCTGCAGCCCCTCGAAGGGCTCTTCCTGGAGCTCACGGGCAGCTACGCCTGGGACGACTTCGAGTCCAAGCGGAACATCGTGGTGGGGACGGTCGCCCGGCGGGCAAAGGGACACACCAGCGGCAAGACCTGGGGGGTGGACCTCTCCTCCTACTACGAGCTCGGCGATGGCGCCCTCTCCTTCGGCCCGGCGATCGGCGTGAGCTATCTCGAAACCCGGATCGACGGCTATCGCGAGGGAGGAGCCGGCTCCGCCAGCCTCCGCGTCTCGGGACAGAGAACCAACTCGCTGCAGACGCGCGTGGGCGCCGAGCTCTCCTACGGCATCGAGACCGGCCTGGGGAGGTTGGCGCCCAGCTTGCAGGCCGACTGGATCCACGAGTTCGAGGACGACCTGCGCAGAATCGACGCCAACTTCGTGGACTTCCCGCTGGCGCCGTTCACGGTGCGAAGCGATGGCCCGGACCGCGACTACTTCCAGGTGGGTGCGGGTGTGACGGCCGACCTGGACTGCGGCCTCGGCGCCTACCTGCGCTACGAGACCATGCTCGGTCTCGACGACTGGAAGACGCATCAGATCATGGGCGGCTTCACCTGGACCTTCTAGCGAGCGAGCGGGGACGTTCCTTGCGTTCTTCCGCGGTAGCCCCTCGCCAGCAGGTAGGTCTCGCTGCTCCCCTTGCGGCTGGCCTTCGGTCGGACCCTGCGAACCTTCGAGAAGCGGCGTTGAAGGCGCTTCTCGAAGGCCTGGGCCTCGGGGCAGTCGAGGAGCTTGACGAGGGCCAGTCCCCCGGGCCGGAGCAGCTCCGCGATCGCCACCTCGACGGCCTCGAGGAGCGCTTCCTCGCGAGCCCGGTCGCTGGCGCGAACCCCCGAGAGCTTGGGCGCGGCGTCGGAGAGCAAAACCTCGGCGCGGTCTCCCAGGTACTCCAGGAGGGAGGGGAACGCGGAGGGATCTGCCAGGTCTCCCACCACTGCGAGGACGTTCTCGAGCTCCAGGGGCGGATCGATGGGCGCGAGATCGATTCCGGCGACCCGCCCGCCCGGGCCCACCTTCTCTGCGGCCACCTGGAGCCATCCACCCGGCCAGCAGCCCAGGTCGACGACGCGCTGCCCCGCCTGGAAGATCCGCTGGGCTCCGTCGATCTCGACCAGCTTGTAGGCCGCCCGCGAGGCGTACCCCTCGCGTTTGGCGCGCTGGTAGAAGGAGTCCTTGCGCTGGTAGGCCAGGAGGGCTAGCCGCGGAACGCGACGGCGTTTCGCACGCGGACCAGGCCGTTGTTGTGCCCGGGGATGGCGCCGCGGACCATCAGCAGGTTTCGCTCCGTGTCCACTCCGACCACCTCGAGGTTGCGGACCGTCACTCGCGCGTTGCCCATGCGGCCGAACATGCCCATCCCCTTGATGACCTTCCCCGGGTAGGCGCCCGCCCCGATCGCGCCGGGGTGGCGGAAGGCCTCGTGGGTCCCGTGGGTCTTTCGCTTCACTGCGAAGTTGTGGCGCTTCACGGTGCCGGCAGTTCCGCGGCCCTTGGAGTTGCCGATCACGTCCACCCTCTGGCCCGCCTCGAAGGTGTCCGCCGCGACGGTACCTCCCACCTCGTGCTGCTCGAGAGTCTCGTCGTCGACCCGGCTCTCGTGGAGATACCGCTTGGGAGACACGTTCGCCTTCTCGAAGTGACCGAGACGAGGCTTCGAGAGCGTCTGGCGACGGCGCTCGGAGAAGCCCAGCTGGAGCGCGGTGTAGCCGTCCTTCTCCCGGGTCTTCTTCTGGACGACGGTATTCGGCCCGGCCTCGAGGACGGTCACGGGAATGCACTCGCCCGAGTCACTGAACAGGCGCGTCATACCGATCTTGCGGCAAAGCAGTTCGATGGCCACGGTCAAATCTCCACATTCGTGGCGGGACGGAGATCGCACCCAGCCGGTGGCCGCCCCGGCCTGACGGCCAAGGGGAGGAAGCCCCCGCCTCGGGAGTCTCCAAGGGGGCGGAAGCATAGGAGGAACCCGGCAGAGTGTCGAGATGTCCCGAGCGCCCGATCGAGCTCGGGGCGGGCGGGGCGAACGCGAGGGAGTAGAATCCTACCCAGAATCGCCCGGCCCCCCGGCCCGTACCGGGGGGCGGGGCCCATTTGCGTTTCGGGAACGATGACGACGACGAATCCGGGGCCGCCGCAGCAGATTCGCGGTTTCGCCGATCTGGCGCAGCGGATCCTGGTGCGCAGCGGACCGGTCCGGCTGGTCGGGCTTCGCGGGGCCTCCAAGGCCCTGATCTCCGCGGAGCTGGTGCGAGCGGCCGGGGATCGCCCCGTCCTCTTTCTCACCGCGATCGCCAAGCAGACCGACGCCTTCGTCGAGGACCTCCGCGCCGCGCTGGGCCAACCGCCCCCGGAGGAGGGAGGACGGGTCCGCCCCTTCCCCCACCCCGACACGCTCCCCTACGACCGATTCTCACCCCAGGGGTTCGTGATCGCCCAGCGCATGGACGTGCTGTATCGCTGGGCCGCGCCCGAGCCCGGCACCGTGGTGGTGGCTCCGTGGGCCGCCCTGGCCCTCCGGGTTCCCTCCCGGGAGGCCGTGCGCCGGCGCACCGTCCGGCTGAATACGCGGCAGGACCTCGACCGGGACGCGTTGGTCGAGACGCTGCTGGGAGCCGGCTACGCGCGACAGCCCGTGGTCGAAGAGCGCGGCGAGATGGCGGTGCGGGGGGGAATCGTCGATTTCTTTCCGCCCCAGCGGTCGCGTCCGGTTCGCGTCGAGCTGATCGGTGACGAGGTGGAGTCGATCCGCGACTTCGACCCGGCCAGCCAACGCTCCCAGCAGGAGCTCCTCGGGGCCGTGGCGCCGCCGCCGCGAGAGATCCTCTTCGACCGCGAGCTGGTGGTGGAGCGTTCCGACGAGATCCGCTCCCTCGCCGAGAGCCAGGGGGTCCCCGCCCGCTCCGTGGACACACTGATCGACTCCCTGCTTCGCGGCCACCTCCCGCCCGGCGTCGAGGCCGTGGCGCCCCTGCTTCAGCCCGCCATGGAGACGGTCGTCGACTTCCTTTCGTCGGACGCCCTGATCGTCGTCGACGAGCCGGCGCAGGGAAGGGACCGGCTCCGCCGCTTCATGGAGGAGGGTCGGGAGAACTACCATGCGGCCCGTTCCGCAGAGCGCCTGGTCTCTCCGCCCGACGAGCTTCTGATCCCGGCCGAGACCCTCGAGCGAGCCATCGCACAGCGGCAGCCCGTGAGCCTCGAGCAGGTCCTCATCACGGGAGGGCCGGATCCGGGCGAGATCTACCCGGTCGAGGTCCGGGGACACGAGGATCTGGCGATCCGGATCCAGGGCGCGCGAACCAGCGGCGACGCCCTGGCCCCGCTGATGGACCAGCTCTGGGAGTGGATGCAGGAGCGCTGGCGCGTGACGCTCTCCGCGTCTTCTCTCTCCGGCGTCGAGCGGCTGCGGACCCTGCTGCGCGAATACGGCCTCGAGACCCGGCTCGCGCGGGAGCCGAAGCCGTGGTGGGAGTGGTCGAAGCCGGGTCACGTCGAGGTCCGGGTTGCGACGCTCTCCCAGGGCTTCACCCTGCCGCTCGAGAGCCTGGCGGTGGTCACCGAGGAGGAGATCTTCGGTCCCCGGGAGAAGCGCCGCCGCACCTCGAAGTGGCGCGAGGGAATGGCGATCGAGGCCCTGGCGGAGCTCGCCCCGGGCGACCACCTCGTCCACGCGGATCACGGCATCGGGATCTACCGCGGGCTGGTGATGCTCGAGGTCGGCAGGGTGACCGATGAGTTCCTGCGCCTGGAGTACGAAGGGGGCGATCGCCTCTTCCTGCCCGTACACCGTTTGAATCTGATCCAGCGCTACGTGGGTGCCGAGGGCTCTCCGCCCCGGATGGACCGCCTCGGCGGCACGACCTGGGAGAAGACCAAGCGCACGGTGAGGAAGTCCATGCTCGGCATGGCGCGCGAGCTGCTGGCCGTTCACGCCGCTCGCGAGGTCGCTCCGGGGCACGGGTACCCTCCCCGCGATCGCGGCCTGGAGGAATTCGAGGCCGCCTTCCCCTTCGAGGAGACCCCCGACCAGGCCACCGCCATCGAGGATGTGCTGGCGGATCTCGGCCGTCCGGTTCCGATGGATCGCCTGGTCTGCGGAGACGTGGGCTACGGCAAGACGGAGGTGGCAGCCCGGGCGGCGTTCCAGGTGGTGATGGAGGGCAAGCAGGTCGCGGTACTCGCTCCCACCACCATCCTATGTCAGCAGCACATCGAGACCTTCGAGCGGCGCTTCGAGGGCTACCCGATCCAGATCGAGTCCCTCTCTCGCTTCCGAACCCCGAAGGACGCGAAGCAGATCCTCGAGGGGCTGGCCTCCGGACGGGTGGACATCGTGATCGGCACACACCGCCTGCTGCAGAAGAGCGTGAGCTATCGGGACCTCGGTCTTCTGGTCGTGGACGAGGAGCATCGGTTCGGCGTCGCCCACAAGGAGCAGATCAAGCAGGTCAAGAAGACCGTGGACGTGCTCACGCTGACGGCGACGCCCATCCCCCGAACCCTGCAGATGGCGTTCACCGGTCTCCGCGATCTCTCGGTGATCAACACGCCGCCCCCCGACCGCCTTTCGATCCGCACCCAGGTGTGTCGCTTCGACGAATCCCTGATCCGCGAGGTGATCCTGCGCGAGGTACGCCGTGGTGGCCAGGTCTTCTTCGTGCACAACCGCGTCCGCAGCATTGGCGCGATCGCCGCGCTGCTGGAGCGGATCCTGCCGGAGGTGAAGGTTCTGGTGGCCCACGGGCAAATGAGGGAGCGCGAGCTCGAGGACCGGATGATGTCGTTCATGCGCGGCGAGGCCGATGTCCTGCTCTGTACCACCATCGTCGAGAGCGGCCTCGACATCCCCCGTGCGAACTCGATGCTGATCAACCGCGCCGACGCGCTGGGTCTGGCGCAGCTCTACCAGCTCCGCGGTCGCATCGGCCGCAGTCAGCGCCGCGCCTACGCCTACCTGATGGTCCCGGGCGAGGGAGCGCTCACCGACGACGCCACCCGACGCCTCGAAGCGATCCAGGATCTCTCCGCCCTCGGGAGCGGCTTCCGCCTGGCGAACATGGATCTGGAGATCCGGGGCGCCGGCAATCTGCTGGGCAAGGAGCAGTCCGGAATCCTGGGCGCGGTCGGCTTCGAGACCTACATGCAGCTCCTGGAGGAGGCGGTCGAGGAGCTCCGAGGCGGCGTTCGCGAGATCCCCATCGACCCGGAGATCCGTCTGCCGGTGGCGGCCCGCCTGCCCGACGACTACGTGGCCGACGTGAGCCAGCGGCTGGTGCTCTACAAGCGCCTGGCCAGCGCGGCGAACGATCGCGAGGTCGCTCGGATCCGCGACGAGCTCCTGGACCGCTACGGACCGCTGCCCCCGGAGACCGAGAACCTCCTCGACGTGATCCGCGTCAAGATCGCGGCCCGTCGCCTGGGGGTGGTCGCGGTGGACGTGGTCGGGGACGAGATCGTGCTCGCGGCGGCCCCGACCAGCCGTGCGGATCCGAGGATCCTCCTCGATCTGATCGAGGGAGACGGGGCCGGGGCCCGCGTCACGCCCGACCACAAGATCCACGCTCCCCTCCCGGACCCCTCGCCCCGTGCGCTCTTCGCCGCGGTCCAGGGTCTCTTCGCCCAGCTCACGGACAAGGGGTAGCTTCCATCACTAGAGTTCAAGAGAGGGACGATGCCCGATACGCCGGCCATATCCTCGGTGGAACGCTCCGCGACTCTGGACCTTTTGGGGAGCGAGCGATTCGATTGCGCGGTGATCGGCGGAGGCATCACCGGAGCCGGAATCGCCCGTGAGGCCACCCAGCGCGGCCTCACGGTGGCGCTGCTGGAGGCCGAGGACTTCTCTTCGGGGACCTCGAGCCGATCCTCGAAGCTGATCCACGGGGGCCTCCGCTACCTGGCCATGGGCGACATCGCCCTGGTGCGCGAGACCGCCCTCGAGCGCAAGGAGATCCACCGCCTGGCGCCTCACCTGGCCGAGCCCCGCTGGGTGGTGGTTCCTACCCGCTCCCGGACCGGTCTCCTCAAGATGCGCGCGGGGATCACCACCTACGAGAAGCTCGGCGCCGTCGCAGAGGCGGAGCTGCACCGCAACTGGTCGCGGCGCGAGCTCGAGAGCGAGGAGCCGAACCTGGATCGCTCGCGCTTCGCGCACGCCTGCGTCTACCGGGAGTACCTGACCGACGATGCGCGCCTGGTGCTCGCCAATCTGCGCTGCGCCGCCGCGCGGGGAGCGGTGGTGCTGAACCACGCCCGGGTGGACGCGATCACCGGCGACGGCGACCGCGCCGACGGGGTGGTCGCCGAGTGCGCGTTCTCCGGGCAGCGGGTGCGGGTCCGAGCCCGCTGCGTCATCAATGCCGCGGGGCCCTGGGTGGATGGCGTTCACCGGCTCGAAGATTCCCAGGCGCCTCCCCGCCTCCACCTCTCCAAGGGGATCCACGTGGTCCTGCCCCTCCCGCGCCTGCCGGTCCGAAACATCGTCATCATGAATGCCGCCGACCGGCGCTCGATCTTCGTGATCCCGCGCGGCGAGACGATCTTCATCGGCACCACCGACACCAGCTACGAGCGCGGCTGCGAGACCTGGCCGGTCATCACCCGGGAAGACGTCGAGTATCTGCTCGCACCGCTCACCCGCTACTTCAGCACCCCGCCGGTGCGTCCCGATGAGGTGGTGGCGGCCTGGGCGGGACTCCGGCCGCTGATCGCGGAGCCCGGCAAGAAGGCCCACGAGATTTCGCGACGCGACGAGATCTGGATCGGGGCCCGGCGCGTGGTGAGTGTCGCCGGCGGGAAGCTCACCGGCTACCGCCCCATGACTCGCACCGCCGTCGAGAAGGCTGCGGAGATCTGCGACCTCCCGCTGGCAGAGCCTCCGGGGAACGAAGAGCCCCTTCCGGGCGGCGACTTCGACGGCGATCTGACGGAACTCTCGGAGCGCCTGCAGCGCGAGACCGGACTGGCGGCGGCAGCCGCTACGAGGATGGTGAGGCTCTACGGCACCGAGGCCGGTCCGGTGGTGAAGCGCGGATCGGAACCCCTGCTACCGGGCGCCCGGGTCTTCTCCGGCGAGGTGAGCTGGGCCATGGAGACGGAGGGCGCTCTGACGCTCGAGGACGTACTCTACCGGCGAACCCGCGCCGCCCTCTACGAGCCTTCGGTGCGCGAGGCCCTGGTGGTTCCAATCGCCGACCGGATGGCCGAGCGCCTCGGTTGGGACGATGCACACCGGGAGCGGGAGATTTCGAGGGCGAGAGAGCGGCTGGCCGGCGAGCTGGATTTTCTGGGAGAGAGCTGATGAGCGAAATCGTCGATGCGCTTCGGGGCGCCCTCGGTGAGAGCGTCACCACCGACTCGGCGACGCTTCGGGCGCACTGCCGCGATACCTGGGTGCTGAACGAGCTTCGCGATGTGGAGGGGGAGTCGTTCTCCCTTCCCCTGGCCGTGGTCGAGGCCCGCTCGACGGAGGAGGTCTCCCGGGCCATGCGCCTCTGCCGGGAGGCCGGCGTGATCGTGGTCCCCTACGGCGGTGGCTCGGGCGTCTGCGGCGCCATCCAGGTTCCCGAGAACGCGGTGGTGATCTCGACGGCGAAGCTCCAGGGCCTGGTGACGCTCGACTCGGAGAACCTGCTGGCCACCTTCCGGGCCGGGACCAACGGGATGGAGGCCGAGAAGCGGGTGCGCGAGGACGGGCTCACCATCGGCCACTGGCCCCAGTCCATCGAAGTCTCCACCGTGGGCGGCTGGGTCGCCACCCGCGCCGCCGGGCAGTTCTCCAGCGGCTACGGAAACGTCGAGGACCTGGTGATGGACCTGGAGGTGGTCCTCCCCGACGGCGCGGTGCTGCGAACCCGCCGGACGCCCCGGGCCTCCAGCGGCCCCGACCTGCGCCAGCTCTTCTTGGGAAGCGAGGGAACCCTGGGAATCGTCACCGAGGTGACCTTCTCCCTTCGCCCCCTCCCCGACGTGAGCCGAGGGCAGGCCTTCCACTTCGAGAGCCTGGCCGCCGGTGTCGAGTCGATCCGCCGGCTGATGCGCGCCGGCTACCGGCCGCCGGTGATCCGCCTCTACGATGCCAGCGAGTCCCATCGCCACTTCTCCGAGTTCTGCCCCGAAGGCCGGGCGATGCTGATCCTGCTCCACGAGGGCACCGCCCTCCTGGTCGCGGCCGAGGCCGAGGGGGTCGGAGAGATCTGCCGAGAGGGGAAGGGGGGCGACGCCGATCCCTCCGTGGTCGATCACTGGCTCGAGAAGCGCAACGACGTGCCCGGCTTCCGCGAATTCCTCGAGAAGGGGATCGTTCTCGACACCATCGAGGTGGCCTCCACCTGGGATCGCGTGATGCCCCTCTACGAACGGGTCACGGACTCCCTATCGAAGGTGGAGGGGATTCTGTTGGCGACCGGCCACTCGAGCCACAGCTACCGCTCCGGAACCAACCTCTACTTCACCTTCGTGGCGCGGCCGGAGCAGCCGAGCCGCATGGCCCCGGTCTACCTGGAGTGCTGGAAGCGGACCATGGATGCGGTGTTGGAGGTCGGCGCCGGGATCTCCCACCACCACGGGATCGGACGGGTACGGCGGGATGCACTGCCCGGCGAGCTGGGCGAGAGCGGAATCGCGGTGCTCCGCGCCGTGAAGCGCGCCCTGGATCCAGGCGGTTTGCTGAACCCCGGTGCGCTTCTCCCCGGGGAGGACGTCTCGTGAGCGACAAGACACCGGAGCGCGATCTCGGCTTCACCTACCTCTATCCGGATCTCGACGCCGACGAGCAGCGCAGGAAGGATGGGCTGCTGCGCGAGGCGGTTCGCCCACTTCTTCCCTCGAAGACCGAGAGAGTCGCCGACCTGGTGCGCGCCATGGCCGGGATGAGCATCCAGGCCCGCAACATCGGCCAGTGTTACCAGGTGATGCAGCAGATCTACGCCGACGAAGACCGGCCGACGGTGCTGCTCGGACTCGCCGGGCCGCTGGTGGCGGGCGGCCTGCGCCAGGTGCTGCGCGAGTTCATCGCGAACGGGCTGGTGGACGTGGTGGTCTCGACGGGAGCCATTCTCTACCAGGACCTCTACCAGGCGCGCGGGTACCAGCACTTCCGCGGCACGCCCGATGCCGACGACGGTGAGCTGCGCGACCTCCTGATCGACCGCATCTACGACACCTACGTCGACGAAAGGGGGTTCGGCGAGACCGATACCTGGGTGGGTCTGGTCGCAGACGAGCTCCCGCCGGGCACCCTCTCCAGCCGCCAGCTCATGGACGTGCTGGCCGACGAGATCGAGGACCCGGACTCGATCGTCAGGACCTGTCGCGAGGCGGGGGTTCCCATGTTCGTTCCCGCGCTGAACGACAGCTCCATCGGCATCGGCCTCACAGAGCACCACCACCGCTGCGTCAAGAGCGGCGAGGCGGGGATCCGCATCGACTCGATTCAGGACAACTACGAGCTCACCCAGATCGTCGCGGCATCGAAGGCCACCGCGGCCATCTACGTGGCCGGCGGCGTGCCGAAGAACTACATCAACGACTCCATCGTGATGAGCTACATCTTCGACCGCAAGGATCAGGGACACCGCTACGCGATCCAGATGACGACGGCGGTGACGCAGGACGGCGGGCTCTCCAGCTCGACTCTCGACGAGGCCAAGAGCTGGGGGAAGGTGAAGGTGGACGCCTCCCGCGCCATGGCCTGGGTGGAACCCACCGTGGCGCTCCCCCTGCTGGTGACGGCCGCCCTTCAAGACGGTCTCGGCAGGAGGCGCAGCCGACTGTCGCTCAGCTGGAACGGCGAGCTGCTGGAGAAGCTCGCCTTCGCGGAGCCGAGCTGAAGCTTTCTCGAGCCGCGGCCGCTCAGTCGTCCGCCGCGATGAACTCCTCGGTCCGCCGGTGGGCCTCGTCGTCGGTGTACTGCTGCGGCGGATGCTTCATGAAGAACGCCGAGGGCCCGAGCAGCGCCCCGCGGCGTCCGCGCTCCAGGCCGAGCTTGCAGCAGCGGATCGCGTCGATCGAGACCCCGGCCGAGTTCGGGGAATCCTCGACCGAGAGGCGGAGCTCCAGGTTCATCGGGATATCCCCGAAGAGCTTGCCCTCCATCCGCAGGAAGCAGACCTTGTTGTCGTTCTGCCAGGGGACGTAGTCGCTGGGCCCGACGTGGATGTTCGCGTCGGGAATGCGCTCCGCCGCGACCGACTGCACCGCCTCGGTCTTCGACTCCTTCTTCGAGAGCAGGCGGCTCCGGTTCAGCATGTTGAGGAAGTCGGTGTTGCCGCCGGTGTTGAGCTGGTAGGTCCGCTCCAGCCGTACTCCTCGCCTGCGGAACAGATCGGTGAGAGTCCGGTGGGTAATGGTCGCGCCGAGCTGGGCCTTGATGTCGTCGCCCACCACCGGGAGGCCCCGGTCCGCGAAGCGCTTCGCCCACTGCGGATCGCTGGCGATGAAGACCGGGATACAGTTGACCAGGGCCACGCCCGCATCGAGGGCGCACTCCGCGTAGAATCGCGTCGCCCTCTCGGATCCGACCGGCAGGTAGTTCACCAGGATCTCGGAGCCGGACTCCCGCAGCACGCGAACCACCTCGTGGTGATCGGCCTCGAGGGCGTCGGCGATCACGAAGGCGCGCCGCTCGTCGTAGCTGCGCATGTGCTCGGAGAAGCCGTCGAGGACGCTCCCCATCCGCACCGGCACCCCCGTCTTCGGCACGTCCTCGCAGAAGACCGCCGTGCAGTTCGGCGGGGCAAAGATGGCCTCGGAGAGATCGAATCCCACCTTGCGGCGATCCACGTCGAAGGCGGCGACCACCTCGACGTCCGAGGGCAGGTAGCCTCCCAGATCCCAGTGCATCAGGCCGATGGCGGCGTCCTCTTCCTGACTCCGGTAGTAGTGGACTCCCTGCACCAGAGAGCTGGCGCAGTTGCCCACGCCGACGATCGCCACCCTGATCTTCGCCATCCCTCGATCCCCTCCGAGCCCCGGTGAAGAGAGCAAGGGTGTCTACCTTGATCGGGCATTGCAAGGCCCGGCAGCGGATTCGCCGTGTCGATTCCGCCACGAAAGCCGGTGCCCGCCGTCAACGTCCCGTCTCCGCACGAGAATCTTTCCTTACAGCTCGCTCCGCTCGATCCACTTCTCGAGCTTCACCGGACGATACCCAGCGAAGCGATCGAGAAGCGTCTCGGGGGCTTCCTCCACCATCAAGAGCTGGCGGTACTCCTCCCGAAGAAAGCGCTCGGCGACCGCATGGTCCAGAAACGCGATCAGGCTCTCGAAGTACCCCGCCACCTCCAGGAGGCCGCACGGCTTCTCGTGAAATCCGAGCTGGGCCCAGGTGAGGACTTCGAAGAGTTCCTCGAGCGTTCCCATGGCCCCGGGCAGGGCGATGAAGCCGTCGGAGAGGTCCGCCATCATCGCCTTGCGGTCGTGCATCGAATCGACCACGCGCAGGTCCGTGATCCCGGTGTGGGCCACCTCCATCTCGTACAGCGCTCGCGGAATCACGCCCACCACCTCGACGAGCTGGCGCCGGCTCGCGCGGACTGGAATCCTCTCTACCCGTGTCGGCCTGGTGGGTCTACATCCTTCGCTGCAACGACCGCACCCTCTACACGGGGATCACCGCCGATCTCGACGCGCGGCTGGCCTCCCACCGCAATGGCACCGCCTCGAAGTATACGCGAGGCCGGTGCCCGCTCCGACTCGTCTACCAGGAGCCCCACCCGAACCGCTCCAGCGCCTCGAAGCGCGAAGCGGCGATCAAGAAGCTCTCGCGATCGGACAAGCTGGCACTGATCCGCCGACGGTGAGGAAGTGGGGAGCTAGGGCGTCACCCCGCCCAGCTTTCCCACCGTCGCCGCGAAGATCTCGCCCGGCTGCATCACCTCCTCGAGCGGAACCCCGCTCTCGCGAAGACGCCGGACCGGATGATGGGAGGGAAGCGACTCCCTGACGATGGCGTCGGCGCGCTGCTCGAGACGGTCCGCGGCTTCGAGATCGCCCAGGGTTCGCTCGGCGTCGGAGAGCCGCAGAAGCACCACGGCGATGGTCGGATCGGTGGGCCCGGCCAGGCGCTCCCATTGCTCGCGGGAACGCTCCAGCAGCGGGATCGCCTCGGCCGTCTTCCCCAGTCTCGGATACCGGAGGTAGACGTCCGCGAGGTAGTAGAGACTGATGGGAACACCCCAGGGGCGCGCCGAATCCCGCTCGGCCTCGGAGAGCGCCTGGCGCAGGCGCTGCTCGGCACCTTCCCCATCGGTGTGGTCCGCGAGGGTGCGACCTCGCTGAACGTCGTAGGGCCAGGTGGGACGGGTCGGGCAGCCGAGAGAAGCCAGGACCCACAGCACGAGGACGGCCCGAAAGACGCGCGATGAGTGGCTGGCGATCATGGGCCCCCTTCTCTGCCGCCCGGCCGGGATCCGCCACCCGTCACGCAACCGCTGGGGACGAGCCGGATCTCACCATCTCCGGCGACGTTTCTCCAGGTAGCGCTGGTGGTATTCCTCCGCCAGGTAGTATCTCGAGGCCGCGACGATCTCGGTGACGATCTCCCGCTTGTAGCGGCCACTGCGTGCGAGCCTCTCCTTGGATGCGCGGGCGGCTGCCTCCTGCTCGGGGCTGTGGAAGAACGCCACCGATCGATACTGGGTACCCACGTCCGGCCCCTGTCGATTCCGCGTGGTCGGATCGTGACAGGCCCAGAACACCTCGAGCAGCTCCTCGTAGCTGACCTCCCTCGGATCGAACTCCACCTGCACGACCTCGGCGTAGCCGGTTCTGCCGCTGCACACCTCCTCGTAGGTCGGGTTCTCGAGGCTCCCTCCCATGTATCCCACCGAGGCGGAGGTGACGCCATCGACCTTGCGGAAGCTCTCCTCGGGTCCCCAGAAGCAACCCATTCCGAACGTAGCTCTCTCCATCGATCCCTCTCCATCTAGATGGTAGCCGGGAACCAGGCGCTGGAGCCGGCGGATAGGGAAATGCAGGCTACGGTTGTCCCCGGCATGGAGCTCCACCGCTCATCGGGACGACGCTGGCTGGGATTCGCGCTGGCCAGCACCACCATGCTGCTCTGGGCGATTCTGCCGCTGGCGCTCAAGATCCTGCTTCGCGCGATGGATTCGCCGACCGTCGTCTGGTACCGCTTCTTCCTCTCCTCGATCCTGCTCGGTGCACTGCTCGCCTGGCGCGGCGGGCTTCCACCGATCCGGAGCTTCGACCGCACCCACTGGCTCCTTCTTGCGATCGCGACCGTCGGTCTGGCGCTCAACTACCTCGCCTACATGGTGGGGCTGGATCTCACCAGTCCCGCCAACGCCCAGGTGCTCATCCAGCTCGCGCCCCTGCTGCTGGCGCTGGGAGGGCTGCTGGTGTTCGGGGAGCGCTTCAGCCGGCTCCAGTGGGCGGGTTTCTGCATTCTCATCGTGGGCCTGGTCACGTTCTTCGGGGGTCAGCTTCGCGCGCTCGCCTCCTCCCTGGATCGCTACTTCCTGGGAACCGCGACACTCGTCGGTGCCGCGCTCACCTGGGCGGTCTACGGGCTGGCTCAGAAGCAGCTCCTGCACTGGTTCTCCTCCCAGGCGGTGATGCTGTGCATCTACGCGGGATGCACCCTCTGCCTGGCACTCCTGGCGGAGCCGGCCGCGATCCTGGAGCTCGACGGTCTGGAGCTCTGCGTGCTCCTCTTCTGCGCGCTCAACACCCTCGTCGCCTACGGCGCCTTCGCCGCCGCCCTGGCTCATTGGGAGGCGTCCCGGGTGAGCTCGGTGCTGGCGCTGACGCCACTCGCCACCCTCGCCTTCATGTCACTGCTGGCGGTGCTCTGGCCGGGCCTGGTGGCGCCGGAGGCGATCTCCGCGACCAGCCTCATGGGCGCCGTCATCGTCGTCGCTGGCTCGCTACTGACCTCGCTGGGGGGAGACGGCTAGCCTGCGCCCTGCCTTCCGGGTTCTCAGTCCGGCTCCTCCTCGGAGGTCTGCGGCGCACCGGCGATTGCCTTCTCGAACTCCCCGGCCAGCCAGTCGATCTCGGCCCGCAGCTCGGGGTGCACCCGCGCGTCGTCCTCCTGCACCAGGTCGCCGTAGGCGCGAAGCGTCACGGTGTGGTCGTCTTCCACCTGCACCAGCACCCACGAGGAGCTCCTGGGAACCAGACGAAGCCCCAGCCGAACGGCATCGCTCTGAAAGGAGACCAGTCGCACCGATCCCCGCTGGTAGTCGACCGAGTCCACGGTGTAGCCGAGCTCCCGGGCTCGCTGCACACAGCGCGCCACGATCAAGTCGGTCTCGGTCACGTCGGAGCGGACCGCCACGGGAGCCGCCGACACCCACGAACCACTGCCACAGGCCAGGAGCACCGCGGCGAGAATCCCGATCCAGCAGGAGGCGGGGCGGGGAGTCGAACCGGCTCTCCTCTTCACCGTTCCTGGCCCTCCAGCTCCAGCGTCGCTGCAAGGATCGATAGCGGAGGCAAGCTCACATGGGCTCTCCCGCCGCGGATCTCGATGCCCTGGAATTCCTCCGCGCGGATCGCGTCCGGAGCCTCGAAGGAGTTCGCGGCCTTCGCGTCGGCTCCCGTGAGCAGCTCGGCGCTCTCGCTTCGAGCGATGGAGCGATCCGCCACCTCGACGGTCAGATCCATCTCCTCGTCCAGGCTTCGGTTGGTGGCAAACACGCTGAGCCGCCCTCCGTCGAGAATGGCGCTGCAGTCCAGGTAGTGCACCTCCCCGTGCCAGGTGCCCCGGTAGCTCGGCCCCCGAACCGCGGTCCGGAGTGCCGTGCCCGCGCGCCGCTTCGAGAACATCTCGAAGGGGTGGTAGATCGACTGGATCAGGAGGTCGTCCCCCCTGGTGAGGATCGGGGCGATCACGTTCACGATCTGGGCGATGTTCGCGATCTTGACGCAGTCGGCGTGGCGGATGAAGCTGTTGAGAAAGCCCGCGACCACCAGCGCGTCTTCGAGATTGTAGATCTCCTCGATCAGATGGCGCGGGAACTCGCCGCCTGGATCCAGGCCCTCGCGATTGTACGTCTTGTACCAGACGTTCCACTCGTCGAAGCAGAGATAGGTGCGCTTCTGCGACTTGCGCTTCCCCTGTACGAAGCGGCAGACGGCGTCCATCTCCTCGATCTGCTGATCGATGCTGTTGGTGATGGCGAGGAAATCGGCGGTGTCGTCGGCGCGGTTGTCCACGTAGCGGTGCAGGCTCAGGTAGTCGGCGAGATCGCCAACGTAGTCGAGGACCACGCGGTCCCACTCCAGGTAGGTGGGGAGCTGCCTCACACAGGAGCCGCAGACGACCAACTCGATGGAGGGATCGATGCCCTTCATCAGCTTGCCCGCCTGCTGCGCGCGGATGGCGTACTGATCGGCCGGCACGTGGCCGAGCTGCCAGGGACCGTCCATCTCGTTGCCCAGGCACCAGAGCTCGACGCCGTGGGGCTCGGGACCGACGTTGCCGGCGCGCAGGTCGGCGTACCGGGTGCCCATCTCCCCGTTGCAGTACTCCACCCAGTTCCGCGCCTCCTCGGGAGTGCCGGTGCCGAGATTGACCGCGAGCATCGGCGTCCAGCCCATCCGGCGGCTGAGCGAGATGAACTCGTCCGTTCCCATCTGGTTCGGCTCGATGGTCCGCCAGGCGAGCTCGCGAACACAGGGGCGCTGCTCGCGGGGCCCGACGCCGTCTTCCCAGTGGTACCCGGAGACGAAGTTCCCCCCCGGATAGCGCATCACCGTCATCGCGAGTGGCTCGAGCGCGGCGAGCACGTCCTTCCGGAATCCCTCGGCGTCGGCGTGCGGGCTCTTCGGATCGTAGACGCCCTGGTAGACGGCGCGGCCCATGTGCTCCAGGAAGCCGCCGAAGATGCGCGGGTCGACCTCGCCGATCCGGTACGCGGTGTGAAGAGTCAGCGTCGTGGGATCCATGACGCGCTCGAACGTACCACGTCCGCCCACCGGTGCGAAGAGGTGTCAGCCCGCGATGCGCAGCAGATGCGGGACGAAGACGAGCAGCCCGATCGCGGCCGCCCCGACGGCGGAGAGGAGCACCGCGCCGGCTGCGACGTCCTTCCCCTTCTGGATCAGCGGATGGAACTCGGGCGAGGCGGCGTCGCAGAGGAACTCGAAAGCGGTGTTCAGCGCCTCCGCCGTCCAGACCAGGACGATCGCCACCGCGATCGCACACCACTCGAGCCGCGAGATCCCGAGGAGAAGACCCGCTCCACAGACGCCGACGGTCGCGAGCAGATGGATCCAGGCGTTGTGCTCGGAGGCCAGCAGGACTCCCACCCCGCGAAACGCGTGCCGAAAGCTCTCCAGCCTGGCGGCGAAGCTGAGTTCATCCCTCTCGGCCATCTTCTCCCTGCTCCAGGAACGCCACCACGCGGGCTAGGATGCGAACGGAGAGACACCGAACAGCCAGCCGTGCGCCACGAGGAACACGGCGTACAGCACCAGCGCGAGGGCGAAGCGCCACCAGCCGATCTCGGCCAGCGCGAGCGTGTTTCGCCCCTGGAGGATCGCGAGGAAGGGCACGCTCGAGGTCGAGCCGGCGAATCGCGTCCATTCCTCGCCGAGCCGCCGCTCTCTCTTCGCGTCGATCGAGAAGGGCCCCTCGATCGCCAGCAGAAGCAGAGCGCCGAAGAGGATCAGGGAAGCCAGGTCCGTGGCGACGAGGAGATGCGCCAGCGCCCAGAGGGCGACGCCCCAGAGGAACGGATGGCGCGTGATGCGCAGGATGCCGCGGGCGGGCTCGTCCTCGCGGAGCGCCACCTCGCCGCCCACCACGGTAGGACTCGGCGTGGCGACCCCGATCACCACGAAGAGGAAGGCCAGCAAGGTGAGCAGGTGTGTGACGGGGGGAAGCCAGGCCACCTGGGTCCAGAGCTCGGCGGACTCCGCCGCGGAGTAGGCCGAGCCCATCCAGATCAGCCCCAGCAGCGAGAGCAGCGAGAAGACCGCCTGAAAGGCTTTCTCTCCGATCCTCTCGACGACCATCCCGCGCAACGAGGTGCCCGACAGGAGGATGTGAATCCCCACGAAGAACGCCGCCGCCAGCCACAGCATGCTCGACCTCCCTGCCCTTCATCGGGTGTCCGTGCCTCAGTCTACCATGACCGGTGCGGAGAGCGGGAACCGATCAGCGGGCGTGGATCACCAGAAGGCGTCGGTCCGCGTTCTCCGCCTTCCCATCCATGCTCGGGTGGAACTCGACCTCGGCGAAACCACAGTCGCGAAGCAGCGACCGGTACTCCTGATCGGAGTACGCCTGGACGCAGGCGCCGTACCGGGTCGCGACCCCGGTCTGCGCATCGACGATGAACCACCGCTCCATCGCGGCCTTTCGACTCGGATCCCAGGAGCCCTCTCGGAGGCACAGATGGGGCCGACCCGAGAAGAGACCCGGCTCCGCCGTGTACCAGGAGGGCTGCTGCTCCCCGATCTCGCGCACCGCCGACAGCGTGTGCACCTCGAGCAGGAGACCACCCCGATCGGAGAGCGCCTCCCGCGCCCTCTGTAGAATGCTCCGGGCGTCGCTGGGGGTGAAGACGTTGAGCTCCCCGAAGATCATCTGCACCAGGTCGAAGCCCTGCTCGAAGCGTGCGGTCCGGAGGTCCTCCTCGCGGTAGCTGCAGCGCAGTCGGTGGCGGAGGGCGCGCTTCCGCGCGTATTCGATGGAGGCCGGCGAGTAGTCGATTCCGACGCACTCGTGACCGAGCCGGGAGAGTCTCTCCGCGTAGAGACCGGGGCCACAGCCGAGGTCGAGAATCCGCGAGGGCCGGTGCGAGAGGATCTCCCCGTCGATCCAGCTCACGTGCCGATCGATCCCTTCGGAGCGGCGGCTGGCCATGTCGTGACTCTGGCTCAGATGCTCCTCCAGCATCCTCCTGCTGAAGGCGGGCTCGTGCCACGGGATCTTCTCGCCCTCGCTACCCGATTCGAGGACCGGAGGCCTGCGGACCAGCTCCAGGAGGTTCACCGGCGTGAGTCCAGATCCAGGAGGTTCAGTTCCCAGACACACCCGAGACACTCTGGTAGGTGTAGTTGGCGACACAGCCGTCTCGATCGTCTTCACCCGCGCCGACGACGAGGTCGCAGTAGTTCTCGGCTGCCAGCGTGCAGTCATCGTAGGAAGTGCTCTCCATCTCGGGAACGGAGATGACCGGAGCGAGGCTGCACCCGAGCAAGAGGCATCCGGAAGAGACCGCGGCTCCGAAGAGAAGCCGAAGCGGGCGGGCAGCTCTCATGACGAATCTCCCGCGAGGAGAGCCGAATCGTCGAGACATGACCTGAAGCTCCTCCAACCGGTGACGGCTCGAGCGCACCTCGGGCCTGCCGCCGGAGGGTAACGCAGGGACCCATCCGTCGCAGAGGTTGCGGGTGCTTTAGAGAAGAGAGGGGTGCAGCATTTAGGCGACAGCTTCCGGCTGGGCCGCTGATCATATCCGATAGGTGGCGATTCCCTTGCCGTAGGCCGTCCCTTCTCCGTCGTGAACATCCATCTCCCCTACGGCAATAGTCCTTCCCTTCTGGATGATCCTTCCCTCGGCGATCATCTCGCCTTCCGCGAAGGGGCGGAAGTAGTTGAGCTTCATCTCGATGGTCGAGAATCCGATCCCGGCGGGGTTCTCCACCAGACCAAAGAGAGCGCAGGCAATGCACGAGTCGGCCAGGCTCGCCATCACTCCCCCGTGTGCCACACCTCCGGAGTGGGTCAGGGCTTCGCGGAAGCGCACCCTGAGCTTGGCGTAGCCGGGCTCCACCTCCAGGATCTCCATGCCCAGGAGCTGGTAGTAACCGCTCTGCTGAATCGCCGCGACGACGTTCTTCAGAAACGCTTCGCCAGAAGAGGCTTGTTTCTCAGTCATCGAGTCCACCCTGCTTCGGAGGTGGCCAAGGCTACAGGCATCCCTGGGCTTTTCCAGGGACAACCGCCGGCCACGGGGGTCGGATGGACTAAGCTGCGAGCGGGCCAACCCACCAGACATGAAGGAGCGAGCATGTCGACCGCCTCGTTTCCAACCCCGGGATCCGCAGCATGACGAGCGGTCCCAAGACGGCGCTGGCGCTGCTCACCGACACACTGGGCCAGGGCGACCCGGATCTGGGCCGCAAGCTGATGCTCGGCTTCCTCCGCACCACGCTCGATACCAGCCCCAGACCCTGGCGCCTGGTGCTGCTGAATCACGGCGTGCGGCTGGCCACGGTGGACGACGTGACGGTCGACGCGCTTCGCCTCCTGGCCGAGGCGGGAGTGGAGATCCTGGCCTGCGGAACCTGCCTGGAGCACTTCGGGCTGGCCGATCGCCTCCGAGCCGGACGCGTCAGCAACATGTTCGAGATCGTCGAGAGTCTGAACGCGGCGGCCAAGGTCGTGTCGATCGGCTGAGTGTGGCTCCCGGCGGCTATTGACCCTCCGCCAGGTGCTCGGAGATCACCGTTCCGAGTTCGTCGGGGCTGAAACCGGAGGAGCCGACTCCCGGGTTTTGGAGCACCACGTGTCCGTGCTCGCGGGCTGGGCCACGACCGCCGCCGATGGCACAATCGAGCGGTGGGGGAGTCGATGGGACAGAATGACGCCAGGGCGAGGCGCATCTCGGACGTGGACTGGGGGACCTGGGAGGCCCACGACCCCGCCACACTGGTATTCGTGGTGCGCGACGGTCAGGTGTTGTTGATTCGCAAGAAGCGAGGCCTCGGCGCCGGGAAGATCAACGGGCCCGGGGGGCGCTCGAGCGCGGGGAATCTCCGCTGGACTGCGCGGTGCGGGAGGTGCGAGAGGAGCTGCGCACGACTCCCACCGGGCTCGAGATGCTCGGCGAGAATCGCTTCCAGTTCGTGGATGGATACTCCACCCACGTGTACGTCTTTCGAGCCACGGGATGCGACGCGGAGCCGCGAGAGACCGAGGAGGCCGCACCGATCTGGTCATCGGTGGGACGGATCCCCTACGAGCAGATGTGGGAAGACGACGAGCTGTGGCTGCCGCTGCTGCTCCGCGGAAGACAGTTCTCCGGACGGTTCATCTTCGACGGGGACGTCATGCTCGACTACGCGATCGACGAGGAGCTGCAGCCGGCACCCGCTGCCCACCGCTCGCAGCACAGCAGTTCTCGGTGAGAAACGCGACGACCCGGCGGAGCCGTTCGAAGCTCGCGGCGTAGACCAGCGAACGACCGGACCGCTGGGATGTCACCAGGCCGGCGTGGAGCATGGAGCGCAGGTGGAAGGAGAGAGTGGGCGCGGCGATCTCCAGCCGGCGGGCGATCTCACCGGCCGGGAGACCCCGAGGCCCCGCCTCGACCAGTAGGCGAAAGACGTCGAGCCGGGTCTCCTGAGCCAGGGCTGCCAGGATCGGCACCACTTCCGCGGATTTCATAGTTCCATGATATTGGAAGGGTCTTCGGCCCGTCAACTTCGCCGTTCCCACGAGCTACGCTTCCGCCATGGCAGTCAAAAAGAGCGCCGAGAAAGCAAGGGCCGAGAAGCCCGTGGCCAGGAAGGCCAGTCCGAAGAGGAAGGCCGACGCGGCGGAGAGCGCGCCCGCCTCGCGGTCCGCCAAGACCGCAAAGGCCAAGAAGCGGGACACGGTGTCCTCGATGAAGGTCAACCTCGCCCACGTCCTCGCCCTGCGCCCGCGGGTGAGTCCCTCCTTCCGGCAGGCCGACTTCCTGACCGCCCGACACCTCCTGCAGGACGAGGCCTACGCCAGCATCGAAGAGGCCGCTCGCGCCGTGGCCGAGAAGGCGCTGTCGATGACGCACGAGGGACCGTCGAAGCGGGGCCCCAAGCCCCGACGCTGATCGCCTCCGGCGTCACAGCGACCCGGACGCGACCGCCCACCACCCTGCTCTCGCGCGGAGGGCCTTTCATGAGTGACCGGATCATCCTCCTGGACGGGGGCATGGGAAGCGAGCTCATGGCGCGCGGTGTCGAGGTACCCAACTACACGACCTCGATCTGGTCGGCGAAGGCGCTGATCGACGATGCCGAGACGGTGCTCCAGATCCATCGAGACTACATCGACGCCGGAGCCGACGTGATCACGATCAACAACTACGCCGTCACGCCGCAGCTCCTGGCGCGCGATGGGCTCGAGGATCGGTTCGAGGAGCTGACGGTGCGAGCGACCGATCTCGGAAGACGGGCGCGCGACCTGGGAACCCGACGGGTTCGGATCGCCGGCTCCATGCCCCCTCTGGAGACCAGCTATCAACCCGAGCTCGTGGGCGAAGACCGGGCAATCCTGCGGGACTACCGGCGGATGGCGGAGATTCTCGCGCCGCGGGTAGACATCCTGCTCTGTGAGACGATGTCGAGCGCTCGAGAGGCCGTCGCCGCAACCACGGCCGCGACCGAGACGGAGCGCGAGGTGTGGGTCAGCTGGACCCTGCAGGGCAACTGGGCCGACCATCTGCCCAGTGGCGAGACGGTCGCGGAGGCGTTCGAAGCCGTTTCGCAGCTGCCAATCAGCGCATACCTGGTGAACTGCTGTGGAGCCAACTTCGTGACCCCGGCGGCGGCGATCCTCTCCGGGCTGACCGATCGACCCGTCGGGGGCTACGCGAACGCCGTGAACGTCACCCCCGGGACCGAGAGAGGCGGCGGGCCGCCCGCCGAGATCATCGAGCGAGAAGCGCTCGATGTCGGGGAATACACGGCGGCCGCGGCGGAGTGGATCGAATCGGGTGCCTCCATCGTCGGGGGGTGCTGCTCGACGGGCCCGGAACACATCGCCCGCCTTCGAATGCTGATCGATTCCGCCTCTGCTTGACCCCCGCGGGGAGCCCGGTCGCGCTGAAGCTTACAGCCAGCGCGCCAGCGCGAACACGCCGATCATCGAGATGGCGAGCGCCATCTTGGCTACGACCCCGAAGGCCAGACCGAGTGTGGCGCCGAAGCCCGCACGCCCGGCATCGCGGAGCTCGCGCTGCGCGGTGAGCTCACCGACGACGGCCCCGATGAAGGGCCCGAGTAGTATGCCGGGAAGATTGAAGAAGAGGAGGCCGACCAGACCACCCAGGGCGGCTCCGACGATGGCCCGCTTCGACGCCCCGAACTTCTTCGCGCCCAGGGCGGTCGCGGCGAATTCGACCACGTAGGTGAGTAGGGCCAGCACGGCAAGCACCGCGAGCCATCCGGCACCGACGTAGGCAAAATCCTCCGTCCACGCGGCGACCAGGAGCCCGGCAAAGAGCAGGGGAGCGCCCGGGAGCCCCGGAAGCAGCAGACCCAACACGCCCACCAGCACCAGGACGCCGGCGAGCAGCCAGAGGAGGATCGTGGTGTCCATTCATCCGCTCCTGGGAGTCCGAGGCGGGATGGGCAGATCCCGCTTGGATTGGGTGGTGCCTAGACGCCGTACCACGCCTGGGCGAGGTGGCCGACTTCGGACTCGGCCACCTCCGCGCGGCGCTGGAGCCACTCCGATACCTCGCGCCGGTCCGCCTCGCTCGCGGAGGCCTTCCACTGGGTGATGAAGCCCTGAAAGCGATTGTCGCAGAACCCGCCACCGCACTCCAGCGAGTTGGGCGTGAGAATTTCGTAGAGGAAATCCTCTAGCAGCAGACTGATGGAGTGCTTGGTCGCGTCCGGCGAGACGGTGAAGGAGATCGAGAAGCCGAGCTGGCGGAATCCGAGAGGCTCGGCGCTATCGCGGCTTCTCCAGGTTCGACGCATGCCGCTTCCCGAACCCTCCCCCGTCGCAATCCGGCGTCGCACGGCTAATCAGCCAGCGGCGGTCGCCACCGAGGGTACCATGGCCGCCCCGCCCCTGGGAACCATCGTCCACCCACCCTGGCGGGGCGATCACCGTCTAGCCAGACGAGCCTTGGCCAAACCTGGGAAGCCAACGACCGACTCGAGCCGTATACGACTGGTAGGATTCCCCGAAGGTCTTCCGGAGGTGGGGCTCCTCGTAGTACAGGATGAAGAGCTGGAAGCAGCTCCAGACGCACGCGGCATAGACCAGAAGCCGGAAAGCACCGGAGAGGACGACCCAGCCGAGGATCAGAGTGAGCACACCCACGTACATCGGGTTTCGCGTGTACCGGTAGAGGCCCCGGACCACCAGGCTCTTGGGAGCGTCGATGGGAGCGGGCGTTCCGCGGCCGAAGGAGGCGAAGTCCCAGACGCACCAGAAGTAGATCGCTCCACCGGTGGTGAAGAGCAGAATCGCGAGCGCCGCGCCGGCGCCCCACTGGAACGACTCGTTTCGCGTGAGCAGAAAGGGGACTAGGCCCGCGACGGTGCCCGGAGCTACCACGGTGAAGAGAAGATTCTTGAGAAGAAGCGCCATTGCACACCGTCCCGGCTGTCTACCGCGCACTCCCGGCGAGAGTCGCGAGGGGCTCGCGCGATGCGAGCCATTCGGAGGGTAGCGCCTCGCGACCCACCGCGAGGGCGACGATCCCGCCGACGATGGCACAGGTGGTGTCGCGGTCACCGAGACCCGAGACCGTCGTCCAGAGGGCCTCTTCGAAGTGACTCGCGTGGCGCGCGGCACACCAGAGGGAGAAGGGCACCGTGTCCTGCGAGATCACCCGAGAGCCGTTTCCCAGCCTGCCGACGGCGACTGCCACCGAGCTGTCGAACGGGAGCCGCAGCGCCTCGGCGATACCGGCGCGGGTCTGGCCGTCGGGCGTGAAGGCGAGGGCCGCCTCCAGAATCTCACGGGCGTCCGAGGGAGTCCCGGCAGCCCGGGCCGCGGCCACCGAGACCGCCGCGGCGCCCGCCTGTCCCTCGGGATGGGCGTGTGTCACCTCGGCAGACCGCTGCGCCTGCGCGGAGGCCGCCTCCAGGTCGTCCGCGAAGTAGCCGCCGATCGGGGCCGCTCGCATCGCCCCTCCGTTGCCCATCGAGCCCATTCCGCCGAAGGCGGCGCGGGAGACCCGGCGCCACGGGGCTCCCGCTCCGATCTCGCGCAGGATGTGATGGGCCATGCCACCGTAGCCGCGGCCCGGATCCGCCCGGTACCTGCGCGAGAATCCCTGGGCGAGGGTCTCCTGGTCGATCGCGCCATGAACCTCGAGGGTCTCCACGATCGAGAGGGCCATGACGGTGTCGTCGGTGTAATGCCAGGGCGGAGCGGGCAGCACCCGCCGCTCCACCAGCGACTCGGCCAGCGCGGGCGGCACGAAGAAGCGTTCCCCGAACGAATCGCCGAGGGAGAGCCCTTCGAGGCTCAACCTCGCCCGGCGCATCCGGTCTGCGTGGTCTTGCGGAAGCCCCACCGGCCGATCTCCCTGGCGCCGTCACACCGGTGACACGAGCTCCCGGCCCGTGTCAGTCCGCCGAGTTCCAGATGTCGAGGTGCAGCCGCCACTTGCCGTTCTCGCGCTTCCACACCACGAGGTACCGATCCCGACTGACTCCACCATCGGGCGCGACCAGCTTCACCACACCCACCTCGTACGCGAGGTCACCCGCGGACTCCACCTCTTGCGCCTCGAGAACGATGTCCGTGAGCCCCGCCTCGATCGGACCCTTCCAGAATGCGGCGATCGCCGCGCGGCCGGACACGACCTCGGCGCCCGGAGGTATGAGCTGTGCGTCGATCGTGTAGAGCGCGGCTACGGCATCGGCGTCACCGCGCAGGAACGCCGCGGCGAAGTCTCGGTTGGTCGATTCGATCGACTCGCGCGTCTCGTCCGATCGAGCCACCGTGGCTTGAAAGAGCGACACGGCGACGAAGGCGATCATCAAGGGGAAATCCGGTTCGCAGCATGGCGATTCCTCCGCTCGAGCTGGTTGCGCCCCTGCCGGCGGGCGACGCTCGCCGGCCTGGAGAAGAGAACCTATCACGGGCGGCAGCTCCCCGCGCGATATCACCGGGCGGAGGTGTATTGCCGGGCGACGAGCTCAGAAGTCATCGTCGCGGAGATCGACGAAGAAGAGCCCGGTGAGGAAGTCCGCCAATTCGACCGGGTCGAAACCGGCGTCGAAGCCCACCACCAGGGCGTGCACGCCGAAGCCGATCTCCGTCGCCGAGTAGCCGGGACCGGGCGCGCCACCCGCCGTCAGATCGACGGAGCTCAGCTCGATCCCGGTGAGGGTTTCGAGTCCGACCGGGAGCTTCGGGAAGCGCCTCCCGCGCGGGCCGGGAAGGCCCGCGTAGACGCTCCAATAGGAGCCGATGAAGAAGTCGACAGCTTCGGTCGCCCTGACGTCCACGGCGGCCCCCGGTCCGATCCGAGCGCGCAGGCGAACCACATCGAGAAGATCGAGCACGCGACAGGGGAGATAGGTAACGACGCGATGAACCACTCCCGGGCCGTCGTCGCGCTGCTCGCTTTCCGCGTCGGACGCGGCGGCGGGCGACGCCGAGAGCGCGAGAGCCAGGACGGCGACGGCGGCTCTCCTGCAGAGCGGGCTGCTTCGAAGTCCTCTGAACATCCCGGTCATCCGCCGGCTGGCGATGCTGGAGCCGCTCTCAATCGGCGTCCGAGAGCTCCCCAGTGGCCAGGTAGTCGAGCTCGGAATCCGTCAAGTCGGAGTCCGCGAGCACCCATCTCGCCCGGTGCACGAGAGAGGAAGGAACCAGGACGCGATATCGCGCTTCGATCCCGGCGACCAGCTCGGACGACTCCACACGCGCGGGAACGCCCTCGGAACCGAGGACGGCAACGAGGGCCTCGGCGGACCCGCGATCGGAGAAGGTCTCGAACGGCTCCCAATCCTTCTGATTCATGCCAACCGCGCTCACCGTCCCCCCCCGGAGTGTCCGGGTTCGCGGTGGGATTGTACCACAGGGGAGCTGCTGCCTCGGAGGGTCGGGGTCAGGCGCTGGACTCGCAGTGACGCTTGATGGCCTGAAGCGATGTCCGCACCGTGTTCCTCGCGAGCGGAGCACCGGCCGCGCGCTCGAGCAGCGAGCCGATGACGGGAACCCTGCTGCACAGGGTCAGCTCCGCGGCGAGCAGGGTCACCGAGGGTCCGGGGGAGCGGAGCCGGTAGGTCTCGTCGAAGGCGAAGGGACCCAGGGTGATGGAGGAGCGCAGAATCGAGTTGGAGACCACTTCCGACGGACGATCGTCGAGGATCAGCGGAATCGGACCATACCGGTAACGCCAGCGGACGTGCTGGCCGGGCTGGGGATAGTCGGGGGGCGCATCGATGGGCTCGATCACGCCCGAGTCCCACTGCACGACCTCGGCGGGAGCGGTCAGCGCTCGCCAGACCCGCTCGACGCTCGTGGCGATCTGCACCGTCTCGCTGAATTCGATCATCGACCCTTTCCCCGCTACGCGACCGCGTCGATCTTGAAGACCCGGCGCGCGTTCTGGTGGAGGAAGAGCTCGGTCGCCTCCTCACCGAGGTCGAGCGAGTCGAGCCCCTCCAGGCAGGCGGCTGCGGTGAGCATGGGGTAGTTCGTGCCGAACATCACCTTCCGCGCCCCGCGACCCCGCATGAAGCTCACGAAGTCTTCGGGAAAGCGCTTTGCCTTGTAGGCCGAGGTATCGACATACAGGTTCGGGAACTTCGTCGCGAGCGAGATGATCTCCTGGGTCCACGGCGCGCCGATGTGTCCGGCGACGATCCGGAGCTCTGGGAACTCCAGCGCGACGTTCTCGAGATACGGAATCGGGCGACCGGGCTCGGAGGTCTGGAGGGGGCCGGTGTGGCCCACCTGGAGACAGAACGGGATGTCGAGCTCGATGCACTCCGCGTACAGCGGATAATACCGGCGATCGTCCGGGGGCAGGCCCCACAGCCAGGGCACGATTCGCAGTCCGCGAAACCCGAGCTCCCGCACACACCTGCGAAGCTCGCGGATCGCATCCATCGGCCGATGGAGATCGACGGATGCGATCCCGATCAGGCGCCCGGGATGCTCGCGGACGAAGGAAGCCACCTCGTCGTTGTCGATGAGAGCGCCCTGCGGACCCCACCAGGCGGCGAGCAGCCCGACGCCGACGCCGGCCTGCTCCATCGTCGCGACCGTCGCCGAGAGAGGAATGTCGGGAATCGAGTCCTGGCGAGCCCAGCGCCGGAGCGATTCGAAGAACGGCTGCTCGAGAAAGCGCCGCGTGGGATGCTGCATCCAGACGTCGACGATGCGTCCACTCATGCCTGCTCCTCTCTCGACGACCGGTCAGTCCTTGTAGCTTCGGATCCGCTCCGGCCGCAGCTCCAGCACTCGCAGCGCGGCAGCCGCCTTGCGCCAGAGCTCGAGAGTCGCCTGCCGCTCCGGATCGGAGAGATCCCAGTAGCGGTGTGCGAGCTTCTCGGCGAGCTCGAGACCTCCGCCGTCGCGCATCGCCACCTCTCCGTCGAAAGAGACCCAGGACTCCGGCTCCGTCGGGTGATTGACCACCAACAGGGAGGCGCGGGGATTCGCCTGGACGCGCTTGACCTTTGGGGCGACCACGCTGGTGAACATGCGAATCGTTTCACCGTCCCATTCGAACCAGACCGGCACTCCGATCGGCAGGCCATCGCTCCGAAGCGTGTTCAGGATTCCGTATCTCGGCTCCGCCAGAAAGCGCTCGCGCTCTTCGTCGTTCATCCTCGCCACTTGGATTCCTCCCTCGCGCCCAGGGAAGGGGCGCCTTCGCTCGCTCGTGAGCTGCCGCCTGATGCTACCGCGTCCACCGGAGCGTCGCGCGATTGGCCAGGCGCTGGCCCGGGAATGCCGCTCTGATCGTCCCTACTCGGGTGCGAGCGCGCATTCGTTGGATCAGGAGATAGGCAAGCGGAGCAGGTAGTCGTTTCGGGTCGATGAAGGCCGACGGAGCTCGTGGTGTCGTCGGCACTCGACGTCTGCGCCGACTCGCCGACACATCGCCTCGAACTCGGCCTGCGGAAAGTGGAGGTTGCTCGCCGGATAGAGGACCACGGGCTCCCTACGGAGGAAGGGCCTGAGGTAGACGTGGTAGAGGAGTCGCAAGTAGGCCCATGACCCGAACTCGCGGAGCTTGCGCGCCATGTGCACCAGGACGCCGTGGCCGAGCTCACTGCGGAAGGGCATCTCGCCCACGAAGATGGCGCCGCCCGGTGCGCAGACGCGGACCAGCTCGGAGAGCGAAGCCTCGACGTCAGCGGCGGACGGCAGGCAGTGTAGGACCGAGTTGATCACGACCACGTCGAACTCGGCATCTCCGTAGGGAAGGGCATCCGCCGAGCCGACCGCGATCTCCACGTTCGCCGCGTCCCGGAACATCGAAGTCAGCTTCTCGACCGCGCTCTCGCTGGGATCCACTCCACAGCAGCGACGCACGCGACCGGCGATGACCCGAAACAGGGCGCCGTCCCCGGGGCCCACATCGAGGACCTGGCTGCCCGCCTCCAAGGGAAGCTGCTGCGCGACCCGTTCGATCTTCCGACGCGTCGTCTCGGCATCTCGATTGGCCATCAATGCCGGATCGTCGAAGTGGGTCGCCCAGAGATGGTAGGCTTCCCGGTGGTCCTTCGCGATCAGCCTCTTCGGCATGGACCCCTACCCTCGCGTCAAGCCATGATGGCGACGAAGGAGACGATGCCGTCCGCGACGGCCTCGTTTCCGGAGACCGCGATCCGATCCCTGGCCACTCCGCGATCCATGCTCTTGGTCCAGACCCGCCAGGCGACCTCTGCGGGGATCGAAACGGACGTCCTGGCATCCGGCTCACTGCCGCGCCAGAGGGACCACCCGCCGGCTTCCTCGCGGAGCGTCCAGGAGAGCCGCATCGTCCCGGTGGTCTCGACCGCGATGCAGCTCTCCCGGCGGGGGTCGAGGCTGCGAAGCGCGAAGGGCAGGCCCCGTGCGAAGGTCTCGAGAACCGGGGCGAAGAGATCGGGTGCGTAGAGCGGCGCGTGGCCGGTGGCGTCGCGAATCTGCTGCTGGTGGTGCCATTTCTCCGTGTATTCCCTGGCGACGTCGAACCCGTTGCGCGAGACCATCTCGCCGGCCCAGGCGACACCCAGCCCCTCCTGATCGGGGTCCAGGCCCTCGAAGATCGAGACGAGCTCTGCGTCATACCTCGCCATCAGCTCGGTGATGATCTGCGGGCTGATTCGCCGCATCCCCCGCATGAAGTCCCGGTTGTCTTCCTGGATGAAGGCGATCAGGTCTTCGAGCGCTTTCAGTTCCGGTGTCGGCGGGCGATAGCCGTCTCTTATCCCCGTGACCCGCCGGAGACTGCCGTGGAGCAGGTGCGCCGCGATGTCCTTGACGTCTCGGTTGGGATGCACGGTCGGGCGGCTCCAGTCCTTCGCATCCAGCTCCCGCAGCAGATCGAGCAGTCTCTGGTTCACGACGCAAAGCGGTTCGAGAACCGGGATCTGGACCTCCGCATCCAGACGGACTCTCTCGGCCTTCATCGCTGCCACCTCCTCGCCGGCCGCCGCGGACTCACCAGTGAGAACGTCCCGAATCGATCTCGAAGTAACCGCCATTCACCGAGGAGTCCGCAGCGAGGATCCAGTCGGCGAAGCGCTTCGCCCCTTCCTCGGCGCTCATCTCGGGATCGGGGGGCCCGCTCTCGGTGCGAATCGTCCCCGGGTGAACGGCACACACCGAGATGCCGTGGTCCCGAAGCTCCTGGAAGAGACACAGCGTCAGCATGTTCTGGGCCGCCTTCGACACCCGGTACGAATAGGAGAGATCCTTCGAGGAGAAATCACCGGCGACGGTGCGAGCAATCGATCCCATTCTCGAGGTGACGTTGACCACGAGCCCGCGCGGCGATTTCTCGAGGAAGGGCAGGGCTGCGCGAGTGGTTCGGAGGGGCCCCAGGCAGTGGATCGCGAACAGCTTCGAGATCTCCTGCTCCGGCGCCTGTGTGATCGAGGTCAGGTAGCCCCGAGAGCCCGCGTTGTTGACGAGAATATCGAGAGCACCGTGATGGGTGGCGATGGCCCGCTCGCAGGCCTCCACCACCTCGGGCGAGGCAACGTCCGCGACGACGCTCTCATAGCCCTCCGGATGGGCGCGCGACAGCTCCTCCGCATCCCTCTGCGAGCGGACCAGACCCAGCACCGCGCAGCCGCGTCGCAGGAAGCTCTCGACGAGCGCACGGCCCAGCCCCCGGCTGGCACCCGTGATCAGAACCACCGGAACGCGCTGGCTCACCGAACCCCCAAGGCGCAATCTGGCCACTGCGGAGGCCGGCGAGCGTACCACGGGCGCGCCTCAGAGAGAAAGCAGGCCCGCACCGATCCCGGCGGTGAGAATCGCGGCGGGGATGATCGCGATCGCATTGCACCAGGCGGTGCGAAGAAACGGCACCCCCATCGCTCCCGGGACCAGCGTGGTCAGGTGGCCCCCCGCCCAGGGAACCTGGCGCCCGAAGATCAGAAAGACGGGATGATGCACGGGAAACCGGCGTAGCCAGCGCGGCAGGCGCTCCAGCCGAGATTCCAGATCGAAGTCGCCCCGCAGGCGGCGGCCCAGGAAGAACTCGATGTGGGAGGCGATCCACCAGCCCAGCCAGTTCAGGCCCAGCGCGAACCAGAATCCGTAGAGGGCTCCCTGGGCAATACAGATCACATCGCTCGGAATCGGCGTCGGCGCGATCAGGATCTGGATCGAAGAGGTGATCACGGGCGCCAGCACACCGTAACGCTCCCGAATCGCCTCCGGTCCTCCGACCGCCTCGACCCAGCTAGCCAGTAGAAAGGCGGTCAGAAGCAGGGCAAGGACGAGCCACAGGCCTTTGGAGCTCAGGATTCCTCGGAGCGCAGTCGGCATCCCCCCGGTAAACGCAATCCGCGTGCCAGCTGGGGAGACCCCCGGTGACCCCCCGACCACTCCAGGTGCAAGGAGGCGCGGACACTGTCGCCTGGGCGCGACATCCCCCCCGCCTTTCGGAGAGAGCGCCGTCTCGGCTCAGTGGGAGCGCACGGTGATGAGGAGCTCGATCCTCGGAGAGGAATCACGGAACGTCGCTTCGTCGAATCCTCGGGGACCGAATCGCCCCAGCGCATCCCGGGAGATCCCGATGGCTTCCTTCGGCATTCCCATGAAGTTGCGGTCCAGCACCTGGTTCCGGTTTTCGTCGTGGTACAGAGACACCGCACAGCCCGCGGCGCAGTGAGCCCCCTCGAACGAGACGGTCGCCTCCCTTTTCGAGATGGGAACCTCGGCCAGCATGGCGGCTTGCTCCGTGCCCTCGGGGAACCCGTCGCCCTGCGTCCAGAGCGCCGCGCGCACGGTTCCAGTCGAGCTCGGTAACCCCACCACCCGCACGACGATCACGCTCGCTTCACCGGCGTCGTGCTCCCCCGCGGACGCATTCTGGGCGACCAGGAGGGCGAAGGCGATGCAGGCAAAGAGACGCATGCTCTCATCTCCTCGGCTTTGGGGCAGGTCGTCTCAGATGAACTCCGGGGTCTCGACGGTTCTGTGGTCGCGCACGTCGCCGGTGTTGAGGGTGCCCGCGGGTTCGAGGAGAAGGACCTGAGCCTCGGTCTCGGCGATCGGCTTGTGTTCGACACCCTTGGGGACGATGAAGAGCTCACCCGGCTCGAGGTGGATGGTGCGGTCGCGCAGCAGGATGCCGAGAGTGCCGCTTATGACGAGGAAGAGCTCGTCCTCGGATTCGTGGTGATGCCAGACGAACTCACCCTTGAGCTTGGCGAGCTTCAAGTGCTGGCCGTTGAGCTCGCCGATGACTCTCGGCTTCCAATGATCCGAGAAAAGGCCGAGCTTCTCGAAGAGGTTGACCTTTTCCATGGTCTCTCCAGTCATGCGAAGGGCAGCCGCAGCTCGTGGGTCGCCGTAGCCACGCCGGCGGTGGGGTGGAAGCCAAGCGCCTGATAGAAGAGGGCACCCTCGCGTGTGTCGGTACGGAGACGAAGCAGCGTGAAAGTTCCGTGAGCTTCGCGGAGGACCTGGCGCACGAGCCTCCGCGCGATGCCGAGCCTCCGAGCTTCCGGCGCGACGTAGAGCCGACGGACGCGCCCCGCCGACCCCGGGTCGAGGTAGGGATCGCGGTTCAGTCCGCAGATCCCCACCAGGTGACCTCGGCGTCGAGCCTCGAACAGGACCTCACCGGGGCGAGCGAAGCGGTTGGCGCCAGTCTCCCATTCCTCGCGAAGCCTCTCGAGGAAGCCGAAGCCCTCGGCGAGACTCGCCTGGACCAGCCGGTCGAGATCCAGGGGAAGTTCCCGAAGCTTCGAGATGGCGATCTCTTTCGACATCCGTGACCCGCTCCTATCGATCGACCTCGGCGCCGCACCGGGGGCTAACGCGTCACGTCGTTGCGAATCACGCCCAGGTAGTCCACGTGAACCGCGACCTGGTCGCCGGGCTGCAGGTACACGCCCGCGGATCGCGCGTCTTCGACGTAGGCGGAGATGGCATGGCTGGGAATCGACTCCCCCCAGCCGCCGAGGAGCCAGGCGAGAACGCCCGAGAGCTTCTGTCCGGTCGTGATGCCCTGAAAGACCGTCCCGTGGGGCGTCCCGGACAGGATCAGTGTGCGGTCGGGAATGACCCCGGACCGATCGAGTAGTGACACCTCCCGGCCGCGATGCCCGAAGCGAAGGAAGCGCCGAGCCCAGGTCTGGGAGAGAATCTCATCGATGTCCCAGATCATCTCACCTGCCATCGACCGTTGGCGCAGCCGGTGGTTCACGAAGAGTCGCAGCTCCAGCTTTCTGGCGAAGGCCCGATGATCGCGTGGGATCACCAGTAGGTTGCCCGTGGGAAGAAACCCCGGGAAGCTCTTCCCGGTGGTGAAGCCTCTGCCCGAAACGACGTCGTCGACGTCGATGTGGCGAAGCAGCGCCTCGCGATCCGTGTAGTCGTTGCATAGGACCAGACCCATGAACTCGGGGGATGCGCCCTCCGAGAGAGGCGCCAGGGAGACCCAGGCCAGCTCCACCTCGTAGTCGAGCAGGGCGCTCTCGGCGGCCACGGGGCTGTAGGGTCCGGTGGGGCTGACGAGCTTGGGGAACAGGAAGGGGCCCTGCTCGACCGAGGCCTCCCCGGCGTGCTCCGGGAAATTGGTGCCTACCGCGACGTGGTGGTCGCGGAGATCCAGTGGAATCACCAGTTCGTCGGCGGCAACGGAGACCCTCGCCCCGGCCGGCGACTGCGACACTGCGGAGCGGAGCGGCTCGTATCCCATCTCGAGGAAGATCCGAATCGGGTCGGAAACCTGGCGTCCCAGAGAAGCGGAGAGATCCACCCCCTCGACGCTCCCCGCCTGGTACCGCGTGACGGCGATGACCCGACGCGCACCATCGGGCCCGATGCGAGCGAAGGTCAGGGCAACCTCTGGGTCGGAGATCGCGACGCTGCCGAGCTCGCTCGGCTCGACCGCCTCGTCGAAGGCGGGCTCCCAGGTGAAGCTGCACGCGCCCAGAAATCCCATCAGGACCAGCAGCGGAAGCCTGGGAGAGATGGAGTGGCTCACTCCAGGAGACTACCAGACGCCGGTGGATGGGCGCCGCCGCCTCGCGCAGCCCCTGCCGCAGCGGCTGCGCCGGATCGCGAGAATTCCGGCGCCGGTGTGGTAGGTTCGTCGAAGATGGAGGGGAGATTCGGAGGATTACCGTGAACGAACTCGCCCGCTTCCAGCAGTACGCAGACGCCTTCGAGGTGGTCTACGCAAACGACGACTGGTCGCTCCTGGAGCCCTACTTCACCGAAGGCGCGGTCTACGAAATCCACGCAGCGCCGCCCTTCGCTGCCCGCAACGAGGGACGCGAGGCGGTCTTCGCGGCGCTCAAGGCGTCCTTGGACGGCACCGACCGCCGCTTCGACACCCGCAAGCTCGAAGTGCTCGAGGGGCCGGAGCTCCGCGATGGCGCCGTCTGGTTCCGATGGCGTGCCAGCTACGAGCGGGCCGGAACCCCCGGGGTGGCCATCGAGGGTATCGAGACCGCCCGCTTCGAAGGGGATCGGATTGCGCTCCTCGAGGACACGTTCGGCGAGGAGAGTCAGGCGGCGGTGCTGCAGTTCCTCGGCGCCCACGGCGACAAGCTGAAGCCGCTCTCTTGAAGTCGGGTCGGGTGCGACCTACCCCATGAAGAAGGCGTTGAGCTTGTTGCCGTCGAGGTCGCGGAAGTACCCCGCGTAGAAACCGGGGCCACGGGGACCGGGCGGACCCTCGTCCGTCGCGCCGAGCTCGATGGCCTTCTTGTAGAGGGCGTCCACCTTCTCCTGGCTCTCCATCAACAGCGCCACCATCACCCCATTGCCCACCGTCGCGGAGTTCCCATCGAAGGGCTTCGTCACCGAGAGGGCCGGTTGGTCGGGAGCGACAGACCAGGCGATGAAGGTCTCCGTATCCATGAAGCGCGTCGCGCCGATCTCGCCGAGAAGCCCGTCGTAGAACTTCGCCGCGCGCTCCAAATCGTTGGTCCCGAGCGTGACGTATCCGATCATGGCGATCCTCCTTGAGTCCTTCGTGCGCTGATGGCTGGTCGCGAAGCTGCTGCCGAGCCCGCGCCCCGTATCTTACACACTATTCCCCGGTGACGAGTGCGAGCGCGAAGCCATCGTAACCCTTGCCTCCCACGGTCTGGATCGCCGTGGCCTCCACGCCGGGCTCGGCGGGGGGCCGCTCGAGGGGGAGGTGTGACTCCACACCAATCACCGACCGCCGGACGGGGGCACGAAGTTCTCGAAGGCTCGCCCCATCGCGATCCCCTCCTCGTCGTCGGTGGGAACCAGGAAGCTCTCGCCGAACTGCTCCGCGAAGTCGTCCCGCATCACGCAGGAGATGGGTCGATCCCCTCGCGCTCTCACCCGAGCGACGTAGTGGCACAGTGAGAGGTCCGGGCCGTACTTCTCCAGCAGGACCGATCTCCAGCGGGAGATCTCCTCTCCCGCCTCTCGAAACAACTTGCTGTAGGCATCCGAGAATGCGTCGAAGGAGATCGGGCGTCGCTGGGAGGGCGTCAGCTCGACCGGCCTCCGCTCCAGGCTTCTCGAGATCAGGTCGACGAGGAGCGGCCGCTCCTGTCGGACGAGCTGAAAGGCCAAGATCAGCGCCTCGCCCTCCGGCTTCAGGAACTCCTCCAGCCGCCGCAGCAAGATCTCGACCAAACGATTCCCCTCCGGCCCCCCGTTGGAGGTGACGGTCCCGTCGATCCCGTCCGGAGTCGGCACGAACGGCGGGTTGGCGATGATGAGGTCGTACCGGTGCTCCGGCTCGTAGGTCGCGATGTCCGCCTCGATCCATCGGAAGCGGCTCGCGTCGAGCTGATTCAGTTGGGCGTTCTCGGCGAGAAAGGCGGCAGCCCGTGGATTGATGTCGAGGAAATCGACGTGCTCCGCACCGAGCGTGAGAGCCATGAAGCCAATCGCACCGGAGCCGGCGAAGGGCTCGAAGATCTGCTTTCCCCGGACCACCTCGGGGAAGTGGAGCAGGTGATTCATCAGGCTTCCCTGGGGAGCACCCATGGAGAGGATTCGAGTCCTGTCGCCCTTGTTCCAGACCTCGGTCTTGATGGCGAGACCGTTCGCATAGCGATGGAGGACCTCTTCGCCATGGACCTCGCTGGTGCGCCCGAGAAGATCGGGCAGGCCGCTCTGCGTCGTCATGGTTCGCCCCCGGAGACCTGGCGTCACCGTATGGTGGCTTCAGTTGATTCTCACATAGCGGCGCAGCCTGGGCCAGGCTTCCCGGAGTGACATCCGGGGCTCCGAGCACAGATGAACCGGGAGGTCGTTCTCCAGGGGCAGCGCGTGGGGGTGGTGAATCCTCGCGACCTCCTCGACCCGAAGGAAGACCGCCTCGAGATCGTCCCGAGGCACGCCGAGTGCGATGACGACCTCGCCGCTCGCCCCTCTCGGGCCCCACAGGTAGTAGCTGTGATGGCCGCTGATCGGCTCCGGCAGCCCGTGCTGAGGACCGAAGAACTCGATGGCGCCCGCCTCGCCGTAATTTCCGGCAAGGATCGTCGCCCGCGCGCGGTCCGCCTCCGGCAGCTCGTGGTAGACGCGGGCCACCACGGCGACCTGGTTCTCCCAGCCGAACTCCTTGTGGAAGTGCTCCGTCAGCTCGAACGGATCCTCGATCACGCCGAAGCTCGCACGGGGGATGAGTCGATCCAGGGTATCGATGGGAAGCACCGGCAGGGCGACGGGGAGGAAAACCAGGCCACCCGCGACCAGCAGACCCGAGATCGCCGGCCGCAGCCAGTGAGCCCCACTCCCCAGATGGGTACGAGGAGGGGGTGCAGGTAGAGGACCTGACCGATCAGGAAGTCGCCCGGTGAAACCTGACCCATTACGTCGCGGTTCAGGTTGCGGAGGAACTCGAGGGTCGGAAAGCCGTTCTGGATCTGCCAGATCAAATTCGGCGAGAAGATCAGCAGTGCGATCGCGCCGCCGAGCCACGGCCACGGGGTGCGCAGATGCCTGCGGGCCGGAGTGAGCAGAAGCCCGACCGAGAGCGCGAAGGCGAAGAGCAGCATGCTGTGCTTGTTGAGCAGCCCCAGACCGAGGACGAGACCAATCCAGACCCAGAGGGTCGGTCTGTCTCCGCGAAGTAGAGAGATCAAGAGAAAGGCGAGCAGGCACCAGTACAGCACCTCGAAGCTCGGGATGTTGAGGAAGGTCCCGAAGCGGAGGTAGATCGGCGCAATCAAGAACGAGAGTCCGGCCAGGCCCTGCGCAAAGCGACCCCCGCCGAGACGCTGCGCCATCCACCCCGTCAGCAGCAGTGCCGCCGTCAGCGCCAGGATCGGGAAGAGCCGCAGTCCAAAAAGGGAATAGTCGAAGAGCGCCCCCGAGATCCACGTCACCGAGGGGACGAAGGGAGGGTGGTCGACGTATCCCCAGGCAAGGCGTTTCGCACAGGCGATGAAGTAGAGCTCGTCGCGCTCGTATCCATAGCGGTGGTGGGTGGCGAGGTGAAGCGCCAGCTTCAGCGCAGCCAGACCGGCGAGCGTGCCGACCGCGAGGGACCTTCTGGGAGTGCGCTCGATCATCGATGGCTGCTGGGAGGGTAGACGTGAGCCTCTGCAGCGATGCAACTGCACCCCGCGTCACCGTCGGCCGGCGGCGTGCATTCGAGGC
>CAZTOU010000049.1:24154-41886 GCA_964615365.1 uncultured Spirochaetales bacterium | reverse complement strand
CCGCGCCGCACCGTCGCGGTCTTCGGAAACGTGGCGGTGGGAAAGTCGGAGGTCTGCGAGCAGATCTGCGACGGTCCCGGGCGCTGCACCCTGGCGATGGGGGGAGCCGAGATCGAGGTTCCGGTCGGCACCCTGCACCACGGCCTGTTCACGCGCTCGCCGGATGGGACCCGTATCATCGACGCTCCCGGGATCCACTCGGTCTTCTCACGCAGCGAGGACGGATTGCTGTGCCGTCGGCTGCTGCTCTCCGGGGAGCTCGACACGATCGTTCATGTGCTCGACGCGAAGAGCCTTCGTCGCTCCCTGGTCATCGCCCTTCAGCTGGCCGAATTCGAGCTGCCCACCGTCTTCGTGCTCAACATGATGGACATGGCTCAGGCCCGGGGCATCGAGGTCTCGCCGCCCGCGCTCGAAGAGCGGCTGGGCGCAGCGGTGCTTCCCACCGTGGCGCTGGAGCGCCGCGGTGTCGGCGAGCTTCCGGCCCTGCTCGACGGGGCACGGCGTCCGGAGCATTCGGTCACCTTTCCGGCTTCGATCGAAGATACCTTGGGCCTGCTCTCTCGACTCCTGGCGGGTGCCGCGGTCCCGGCGAGAGCCCTCGCGATCCTGTTGCTCACCGGGACACCGGCGGCGCGCCAGTACGTCGAAAAGCATTTCGGCAGAGCCATGGTCGAGCAGGTCGACCGCCTGATCTCGTCGCTTCGGAGGGACTTCAGCCGACCGCTCGACGTGGTGGTGACGGAGCGCTACGCCGCGACAGCCGACCGAATCGCGCGGCAGACCCAGCGAGTCCACCAGAGCTCTCCGCTCTTCATGACGCGGCTGGGACTGTGGGCCCAGCAGCTCTCCACGGGGATCCCGATGGCGCTCGCGATTCTCCTCGCCATGTACCTCTTCGTGGGCCTCTTCGGCGCGACCTACCTGGTGGATCTGCTCAACAACAGGATCTTCGCCGGAATTCTCACTCCCTTCTTCGAGAGGATCGTCGAGCCGATCCCGTCGGCGTTCGTCCGCGGGGCCCTCGTCGATCCGGACTTCGGGGTGCTCACGACCGGGTTGTTCCTCGCCTTCGGCATCGTGATGCCGGTGATGCTCTGCTTCTACGGGTTCTTCGGAGTGCTCGAAGAGTCGGGCTACCTGCCCAGATTCTCGGTGCTCCTGCACCGGCTGATGAGGAGAATGGGGCTGAACGGAAGAGGGGTGATCCCGCTGGTGATGGGATTCTCCTGCGTCACCATGGCGCTGCTCACCACTCGCATGCTCGACTCGCGCAAGGAGCGCCTGATCGCCAGTCTGATCCTGATGCTGACGATCCCCTGCGCCCCGCTCATCGCGGTGATGTTCATCATCCTGGCCAAGATGCCCTGGTACGCCAGCGCCTTCATCTTCGGCTTCCTTCTCCTGCAGACCGTGGTCGTGGGGGCGCTGGCCGACAGGTTCATCTCCGGCGGACACGCGGAGCTGATGCTCGAGCTCCCACCCATGCGGGCACCGGGCCTCCGGAGCATCCTGGTCACGACCTGGCGGCGAACCTGGGCCTTCATGAAGGAGGCGGTGCCCCTCTTCCTGCTGGCTGCCTTCCTGGTCTTCCTCTTCGACTACGTCGGCGGACTGCGCCTGCTGGAGAACGCCACCCGCCCGCTCATGAATGACCTGCTCGGGCTTCCGGAGGCCTCGGTACGGGTCTTCATGAAGACGATCATCCGGCGCGAGGCTGGCGCCGTGGAGCTGGATCTGCTCCGGGCCGACTTCAGCAATCTGCAGCTGGTGGTCACGCTGTTGACGATGACGCTGCTGATCCCCTGCGTGAACACCGTGGTGGTCCTCGTCAAAGAGCGCGGGACCCGCGTCGCCGTCGAAATTCTGGCCGGAGTCTTCTTCTACGCCCTGCTCGCCGGCGGTGCGGTCAATCACGTCTGCCAGGCCCTGGGGATCACCTTTGGATAAGACTGGAGCAGAACCATGATCCCGAGGCAGAAAATCGAGGAGATCCTCGAGGCGATCTGGAAAGCCGACGAGGGCGGCGAGTTCACCCTCGGCGCGGCGCGCAGGTATTGCCCCGAAGAGATCTCAGACATGCATCTCCAGGATCTCGAGAACGAGGAGTTGATCATTCGGCAGGGCGAACGGATCCTCTTCACGGCGGAGGGAAAGGAGCAGGCCCGGAGGGTAATCCGCCGCCATCGTCTCACCGAGAGCCTGCTCACCTACGTGCTCGGGATGTCGGAGGAGAAAGCGGACGCGATTGCCTGTGACATGGAGCACAAGCTGCCGCCGGAGATGGAGCGAAGCATCTGCACGCTCCTCGGCCACCCCCCGTTCAGCCCGACCGGAAAGCCGATCCCACCGGGCGATGATTGCGTCGAGAAGCTGAGCTCTGTCGACGCCGCGATCGTGAACCTGTGCGATCTGAGCCCGGGCGACGAGGGGCGCATCGCCTACATCCGCCCCAAGAATCACGCCCGGCTACACCGCCTTACCGCCTTCGGCCTGGTGCCCGGCGTGACCGTCAGGCTGCACCAGACCTATCCCGCATTCTGCCTCAAGTTCGAGGAGACCGAGCTCGCCATCGACCCAGACGTGGCCGAGGACATCTTCGTGAGCAGGCTGGGGCAGACGGGAGGCGACTGACCCGGAAGTTGCCTCGCATCAGGGTTGACCAGGGGAATTCTTGATGATCGAGTTCATCGTGAGCCACGACGGAGAGCACTGGATCGCGAAGAAGGGTGAACTTCTCGCAGAGGCACGATCTCTCCTCCACCTGGATCGAGAAGTCAGGAGGTTGCTGAAGGAGGAAGGCGCCCTTCCAGAGGGCAGGACCCTGGAGGTGCTGATGGCCTTTGACACCGCCTCGATACCCCGCTGGCTGCACCAGTACCAACAGCACTATTTCAACAGGATTCTCCGCATCAACGGCTGAAGGGTGCTCCCATCATTGTGCGCTCGGGGGAAGCATCCCGCGATGGAAGAGCCAGGCGATGAAGATCCCCAGCGGGATGATGATGAAGGTCAGGATCACCG
This sequence comes from uncultured Spirochaetales bacterium, assembly GCA_964615365.1. Lineage (GTDB taxonomy): Bacteria > Myxococcota_A > UBA9160 > UBA9160 > UBA6930 > CAVXZE01. Next base: position 38,862 of record CAZTOU010000049.1, on the reverse strand, counting down.
CGTAGGCTGCAGCCAGCTTCGCGAGCCCTTCTCTCGCGAGCTCCCTGAAGTCCGTGACTATACCTATGCTGGTAAAGGTCAACATGAAGAAGAACTTCCTCAAGGAGCCTTCCACCGGTTTGATGCCGAACTCCAGGTCTTCGAGGGAGATCAGGTTCGTCAACCCGATACCCATGACCAGAAACCAGGCGAGGAAATAGCCGATCACGAACTTCGGAAACCTGAACCATATCTCGGACTTTGGGACCTTCTCCCCCTCTTGCCGCTCTATGTACCTGATCCAGACGACGGCCAGGACGAAGGCCCATATCCCGATGAACATGTCTATCCAGATCTTGGTCATGATGGCGGCGGACAGGATCCATCCCTCGTCCCACAGAATGCCTTCCTCGGCCTTCTCTGCCCGGATCAATTCGTCCAAGATCGCACCCGCCGCGGCATCGGCGCCGTCCGTCTTCACCGTGAGACCGAGGCTCGAACCGGCCACGATCGGCTCGTTGGAGGAGTAGTTCGCAAGGGCTCCAGGGAGAACAACCAGTTCGATCAGAGCGAAGACGACGACCAGGGAGGATATCATGATGGGAACGATCGGCCTTGCCCTGATGGATCCGCCTGTGGCGATGGCAGCGGATACTCCACAGACGGAGACGGCGGAAGAAAGGCACGCCGACCACTCCTTCGAGAGCTTGAAGATCCTCCTGCACACGGTGTAAGCCAGCGGCCAGAACAGCATGTAGGCTGCGACCGTGGCGCAGCACCCCGCGAGGAGCAGGTGCATGGCAAACCCTGTGGCCTCGACCGCCTTCAGCCCCAGCTTCGTCCCAAGGCAGACAATGGCCACCTTGATGAACCATTCTGGTTTCGCGGCTTCCTTGATGTAGTTCCTGAACTTCTTCGGGGTCAGGTTCCCTATGGCGAGGCCTGCGAACAGGGCGATGATGTAATAGGCTCCGCCCAGGGAAAGGCTCCAATCGATTCCGTATTTCGCCTGATCCAGAGAGGTGGCTGCCAGGTACGCGTTCTGGCCGACCACATAGAACAGCGCACTCAACCAGAAGATGACGGTCCACGCCACGAAGTACTTCTTCACATCCCACTGCATGAACTTCGCGCCCGTGCAGGTGGCGAGGGTGAAGACGAGGTAGCTCAGCAGGATCGACGCACCGGAGCCCAACAGCCCCTTGTGCGAGGGGCCGATCGATTTCTCCAGATCCACCCATTTCGAGAACTTGACGATCCACCCAGTAGACTCCAGCCCCGTCGCCCCGGCCAGCAAGCCGAGGAACACGAAGAAGAGACCGATCCAGACCGCCCACCAGTCTTCGGTGCTCAGCATCCCCGAATTCCAGCTTCTCTGTACCGTCATCAATCTCCTCCAAGGAGGAACAGGTCCACCAGGGTCGCCAGCACCGTCAGGGCTGTGATGCCTACGGCAATGGAAACAACCACCAACTTCGTTTCTATCGGGAGCCAGGGCTCCGCCTCGTCCGAATCGGGTCCCGAATCACGCTCGACGCCCCGGAACTCCTGCGGCTCTTTCTCCATGGAAATCTCGTTGGCCTTGACCTCGTCATTCATCCGTGCAGCCCTCTCGAGGAGACAGCATCTCGTTAACCCTGTTGGGAGCAACTGGTTCTCGCCCGCGCATTCTGCCGTTGCTCACTGAAGACTTCGCTTTCGATGCAGGCAATCGGCACTCACTTCGATAAATCCGGGGGAACTCGTTGTCAAGCTGAAAACCTCGGGGTCCTCGGGAGAACGCCTCCCGGCCCTTCGCGCCCGGATTTGGATCATAGGTGACCGGGAGGATGGCGAAAATGGATGGCCCGGTAGTCCTCGATCTCGAGCGGGTTCGTTCCTTTCCGAGTACCGACATTCATCGGTACCCTCCGATCCCAAAGGGGTTACCATCGAGGCGACAGCGCGGAGGAGGATGAATCGATGACCCAGCTACCGGACTACATGCCGATCTTGAACTCGAGAATGGCCAAGGGTGACTACCAGCCGCAGTATCACGAGGGGGAGATCACCGAGCCGGTGGACCTCTGCGACGAGAAAGGCCGGCTCAATCCGGAGGCGATCGGCTGGTCGCGCTCTCCGCTGACCCGAGCCAACCTCCGAGGGCACTGGCCGCGGAAGAAGAAGTGGAACATGTGGAACTGGATCAGTCCGGACTTCGTCTTCTCGACCACGCTGGCCGACATCGACTACGCGTCGTTCTGCTCGGTCGCATTCACCGACTTCAAGACCGGAGAGAAGCTCTCCAAGATGTCTCTCACCCTCCCCCACCGCTTCGAGATGCCAGAGCACGTCGAGAGAAGCGTGAGCTTCCGGGGCCGAGACATGGAGTATTCGAACCTGCACCGGGGCGACGAAATGAAGGTCGACTTCAGCGGCCGCGCCGACACCGGGGAGAGCATCGCGGCCGACTTCCTGGTGCGTAGACCGGAGGGTCACGAGAGCCTCGACATCGTGGTGCCCTGGACCTCCGAGCGCTTTCAGATGAACTCCAAGCACAATACCCTCCCCTGCGAGGGCCAGGTCACCGTCGGTGACAAGAAGTACGTGATGGACCCGGAGGAGTGCCACGGCGTGCAGGACTTCGGGCGCGGCATGTGGCCGTACCGATCCTTCTGGAACTGGGGAGTCTGCACGGGCGTGCAGGACGGCGACCTGATCGGTGTCAACATGGGCGCCAAGTGGACCACCGGTACCGGGGCGAACGAGAACGGGATCTGCGTGAACGGCCGGCTCTACAAGGTGATGGAGGATCTGATCTGGAGCTATGACCCGGGTGACTGGGCGAAGCCGTGGCGTGTTCGCACGGGCCACTCCGACGCGATCGACCTGACCCTGGAGCCCATCGTGGTGAACAGCTCGCGGCTCAACCTCGGCGTCATCAGCACCGGGGGTGCCTGCCCCTTCGGACACTGGAGAGGAACCATCCGCTTCGACGGCAACACGGTGGAGATCGACGGCCTGATCGGGTGGGTGGAGGAGTTCGCGCATCGGTGGTGAGAAAGCGCCCCAGCATCATCTGCGTGGGACTCGCGGTCATGGACCAAGTCTACCGCGTCGAGCGGCTACCCGACGCGCCGAGGAAGCACTTCGCCACGAGGTTTCTCGAGGTCGGCGGCGGTCCGGCGGCGAATGCCGCCGTCGCGATCGCCCGCCTCGGGGGAGAGGCGCGGCTCTGGTCGCGAGTCGGCCAGGACTCCGTCGGAGATCGCATCGTGCGCGAGCTCGAGGAGGAGGGCGTGATCGCGACCGACATCCGGCGGATCCCCGCTGCGCAATCGGGCTGCTCCGCCATCGTCGTGGACGTCCGCGGCGAGCGCATGATCGTCAACTTCCGCGGCGAGGGGATGGATCCCGATCCCGGCTGGCTCTCACTGTCCGAGATCGAGGGAGTGGGAGCGGTGCTGGGTGATCTCCGATGGCCCGAGGGGACGGCGCGCGCACTGGCCGAGGCGAGGCGCCTCGGCATCCCGGCGCTTCTCGACGCCGACGCGACCCCTCCGAACGAGGGCTCCGAGGCCTTTGCGGCGGCCAGCCACCTCCTCTTCTCCAGCCAGGGTCTCCTGGAGTGGACGGGAGTCGCCGAGGTCGAGGGAGGGCTCCGGCTCGCCGCGGCGCAGACCGACGCCTGGGTCGGCGTCTCCGTGGGCCAGGCCGGTGTCTACTGGCTGGAGGAAGAGCAACTGCGCCATCTTCCCGCGTTCGCGGTCGAGGTCGTCGACACCCTCGGCGCGGGGGACGTGATGCACGGCGCCTTCGCACTCGGCCTCGCGAGGGGCGAGCGCATCGAGAACGCGCTCCAGTTCGCCTGCGCCGCCGCAGCCCTCAAGTGTACGCGACCCGGCGGGCGCGCGGGAGCACCCCGGGCGAACGAAGTCGAGCGCCTTCTCGAAGCGGCCTCGGATGCTGCCGAAGGCTCTTAGCAGAGAGGACCCCTTCCGATGAGCCCCCGACCGGTGATCGGTGTGATGGCGTTGGCGCGTGCCACCTTCGACGTGGCCCATGCAGAGGAGACGGCCTCGCGGACCTTCGCCACACTCGATGCGCTCGACGCCGAGATCGCCGGTCCCCGTTCGCTCCTCTTCGACGAGGACGCGGCGCGGAACGCGCTGGCGGAGCTCACGGCGCGACGCCTCGATCTGCTGCTGATCCTGCAGGTGACCTTCACCGATGCCGGCATGACCAAGCGAATTGCGGAGGAGATCGAGACGCGGCTGGCATTCTGGGCGTTTCCGGAGCCCCGCACGGGCGGAAGACTGCGCCTCAACTCGCTCTGCGGCGTCAATCTGGCCGCACATTCCCTGGCGAAGTCCGGGCACGGCTACGGCTGGATCCACTGCGCGCCGGACGCACCGGATGCCCCGGCGCAGATCCACCGCATCCTCGAGGCCCCCCCAAAGGCCCCGCCGCGGACGCAGGCCGACACCGCCCCTACGGCGCCAGGCCCCGAGAGCCTCTCCGCCGATGCGGAGGGGGCGCTCGCCTGTCTGGCGGGCGCGGGCGTGGCGCTGGTGGGAGAGCCGCCGGAGGGCTTCGACACCTGCGACTTCGACGAAGTGGTGCTGGACAGGGTGTTTGGCGTCCACCTGGAGCGCCTCTCTCTGGATGAGGTGTTTCGCACTGCCCGGGCACAGTCGCCGAGGAGCGTCGCGAGGGTGCGTGCGCGGGCCGAGGCGGAGCTCAGCGGAACGGGGGCGCTCGAGCAGGCGCCCTTGGAGAGGAGCCTTCGCGTCCTCGGCGCCTTCTCGGATCTGGCGCGGAAGCGGGGGCTCTCCGCGCTCGCGGTGCGCTGCTGGCCGGAGTTCTTCACCGAGTACGGCTGCGCTGCCTGTGGACCGATGGCGATGACGAGCCAGAGCGGCGTCCCCTGCGCCTGCGAGGCCGACGTCTACGGCGCCGTGACCGGACTGCTGCTCCAGGCGATCACGGATTCGCCCTCCTTCATGGCCGACCTCGTCGACGTGGATCGGAAGGAGGACAGCGCCGTGATCTGGCATTGCGGTCTGGCTCCACTCTCGATGGCCGATCCCGACGAGAAGCCGCGCGCCGCCATCCACTCCAACCGCCGGCTGCCGCTGCTGGGTGAGTTCGCCCTCGCCCCCGGCCGAGTGACCCTGGCGCGCCTCAGCCAGTCATGTGGTCTACTGCGGCTCGTCGTCGCTGGGGGCGAGATGCTGAAGGCGCCGCGGAGCTTCTCCGGCACCTGCGGCGTGCTTCGCTTCGATCGCCCCGCCGGCGACGTCCTCGACATGATCCTGGAAGAGGGGATCGAGCATCACTACGGCCTCGCGTACGGCGACTGCCGCGCGGTGCTCCGCGCAATCGCGGAGAGGCTCTCGCTTCCGTTCCTCGACCTCGCTTGAGCGAACGGGGCGAGGAAAGCTCCCTCAGAGGTGCCAGCTGATTCCGATCATCGCGAGCTTTCCGCCGCCGCTGTAGCGGCCGGGAAAGATCAGGGCCTCGTCGGCGCCGATCTTTCGATGGTTCTTGAAGGCATGCCCGACCATCAAGTCGATGGACCAGTGGTCGAAGTTGAGGCCAAATCCGAGAGCCACGCGTGTGTCCGAGGTGTCGAAGAGAAGCGGTGAGACCCCCTTGTCTCCCACGATGGAGTTGGCGTGGCCTGCGCCGAGACGCAGGGTGAGAAGGTCGTTCAGGTGATACTCCAACCCCGCGCTGAACAGCCACTCGTCTTTCGCCCTGGGGACGAACGGCGAATCCGCCGCGTCGGTCAGCTCGAAATCGATCATCGAATCACCGAAGCTGCTGGTGTCGGACCACCGAACCGCCAGCGACGCGATGACGCGGTCCCCGAAGTGCTTGGTGACACCGGCGAAGATCTGGGTGGGCATCCGGAGCTCCAGGTCGACGTCCTGGTGACCGTCCCCGAGCCGCATCCGTCCATCCATCCACACCTTGCCCGGGCTGCGAACCCCCAGTCCCAAGGCGAGTCCATCACAGGGCTCCCAGCGCAAACCCAGGATTCCCTGAATCCCCGGTCCGGTGAGCTTGTACTTGAAGCGAACCGGACCCAGGTTGAAGCGCATCCTCGACACGCCATAGAGCGGGGTGATGGCGGCGCCCACCGAAAGTCGCTCGCTGATGCGGTACGCCATCCCTACCCCGCCGGTGAAGATGCCCGCTTCGCTGAAGAAGCGGTTCTCGACCCCGGCCACCGGATCGGCATCGAACGCGAAGTTGTTGCCGACGCTCCCGTAGAGGGCGAACCCGTAGTGGAAGGAGCCCTCCGTCGGTACGGCCAGTCCGATCGCTGGCGCCCACACCGGGAAGGAGTTGCGCTCGTCGTAGCCCGGTGGCATGGAAGCCTCCACCCGGCTCTCGCCGACGGCGTAGGCCGTGGAGAAATCGGCTGTCGTTTCACCGAAGAGAACGAGACTAGCCGGGTTGGAGAAAATGGCGTGAGTCGGCGTATTCGGCTCGGCCACCGTTGAGCCGCTGAGCGCGGTGTCGGACGCGCTCGGGCTCCAGACCAGCAACCCGGAGGCGATGCAGGGCCGTGCGATGAGCATCGCGGCAACGACGAGGAAGAGCCCCCTCGCGGCCACTCCCAGCCGCTCGGAGCCGAGAGATCCTCCTCTGCGAGCGGGAGGGCACGGGAAGCCCGAATCCGGGGATCCGAGCCTCGACCGCAGCGAGCCGCTGGTGATTCCTCGGATCATGGAGTGCTCCCCCCTCTGCGCTACAGCAGCATGGCGAGTTCCGCGAAGGCACCAGTTCCACTCGACACCGGTAATCATCCACGTTCCCGCCGGAGAATCAAGCAACGAGCCGATATCCCGATCTCCCCTCAGTCACTCGTCCTCTGATAGCGTGCCTTCCGGGAATCAACCACGATCCCCGGCACTACCTCGCAATCATGGAAGCCATGGTCGAAGCCATGGCCAGCCCGCCGGATCTCGCGAAGCTCGGATGCCCGGTCCTGATCGTCGCAGGGGATCAGGACGGCTTCATGACGCTGGACGAAGCGAGATCCATGGAGAGGGCCATCGCTGACGCGACCGCGACCATCCTTCCCACCGGCCACGCAGCGGCCATCGAAGCACCCCGGGCGTTCAACCAGGCCGTGCTGGATTTCATGAGGCGCGTCTAGGAGCTTGACTCGGGCTGCCGCTCGAGGCCGAAAGCCCGGATCAGGTTGTACATGTGCGACCGGGCCAGATCGAGACGGCGCGCGGCTTCGGTGACGTTCCAGCTCGTCTCGGTCAGCGTCGCGAGGACGAGTTCGCGCTGGAAGAGACGTGTAGCCTCCTGGAATGTGAGGGGCCCGTCCTTCTCGTTCCCATCCGTCGCAGCCTCGGGAAACAGGTGGCGTCGCTCGACCCGGCGGGCACCTTCGCCGGCGGCGCGGATCACCGCCGCCTCGATCGCGTGGGCCAGCTGCCGCACGTTGCCCGGCCACTCCGCCGCGTCGAGTGCCTGAAGCGCACCCGGCGAGAGCTCGAGATGGACCAGTCCGTGACGGTCGGAGGCGGTCGCGCAGAAGTGACGGGCGAGATCGGGGATGTCCTCGCGGCGCTCGGCCAAGGAGGGCAGGCGGATCGGGAGAATCTGGAGGCGGTAGAAGAGGTCCTCGCGGAAGTGTCGAGTGCGCACCGCCTCCTCCAGGTTGGAGTTGGTCGCGGCGATGAGGCGGACGTCCGCTCTAACCGGCTGCGACCCACCCAGTGGGTAGTACTGCTTCGACTGGAGCAGTTGGAGGAGCTTGGCCTAGGCGAGGAGGGGGATCTCTCCGATCTCGTCGAGGAAGAGGGTCCCACCCTTCGCGGCCGAAACCTTCCCTTCGACGGGCTGCTGCGCAGTGGAGTGTGCTCCGCGGAGCGCACCAAAGAGCTCGCTCTCGATCAAGCTCTCCGGCAGCGCGGCGCAGTTCAGCTCGACGAAGGGGCCGGCGGCGCGGGGACCGTTGTCGTGAATCACCCGCGCGAGCTGGTTCTTCCCGGTGCCGGACTCGCCGGTCAACAGCACGTTGACGTCCACGGGCGCGACCAGAGCCGCCTGTCGCAGCGCGTTCGCGAGAGCCTCGCTGCGCCCGACGACAGCGACGAGGCGGAGCTCTTTGCGAAGCGGGAGAGTGGCATCGGCCTGGGTGCGCGCCTGCTCGCGCACCACGAGTCGCTCCGCCAACGGCGCCAGATATCGCGCGAAGAGCTCCGCCTGGGCCCGATCGCCATCCGTGAAGGGACCGGGCTCACCCCGGCCCTCCAGGTAGACCACGCCGAGCGACGCGTCTCCGCCGATCGGAGCGCAGAGCACCGCCTCGATCCCGTGCGCCCTGACGCTCCCGCGGTCACTGAAGCGCGGGTCGAGCAGCGCCGACGCGGTCGAGACCGTCTTCCCACTCCCCACCGCCTCCGCGATGATCCCGCGCGAGATCGCGGTACGGATGTCTTCGACCTTCTGGGAGGAGCAGTCGTGAGCCATCCACCATGCGGGCTCCGCTCCATCGGAGTCGCCCGCGTGGAGCTCGAGGTAGCCGCGGTGCGCGCCGCTCACCTCCACGATCAGGCCGAGAGCCTCGCGCAGGAAGGATTCGAGATCCTCCTGGACCCCGAGATCCAGCAGGCGGAGGTAGAGGTCCCGCTCCCGCTGGACGCGGTGGATCTCCGTAGCCTGCGCGACGTCCGCCATCCGCACCACCCGAATCCCTCTCATGATATCACCGGGAGTCGGACTTTCCGCGTCATTTCGCAAGGCTTACGGGCGCTAGAGAAAGGCGGGATCCGGGACTCCTCCGGGAGCGGGGAGCGGGGGCTCGGACCCCGGCACGGGCGCACCGTCCCGCGCGATGCGGAGACACGCGGAGACGGGGGCCAGGGCCCGAGCGAGGCGGTCGGGATCGAAGGCGCCGAGCGGACCTCCCACCAGCAGGAACGCCTCGAACTTCCGATTCGGCGACAGTGGCACCAGCGCGATGGCTCCGGTGCGCCGCAGCGCCGCGCGGTCCTCCGGGTCGAGGGCGGCGTCGAGGAGACGCGCGCGGTGGGACCGCTGGGTCATCACCGGACCGGCGGTGCGGCGAAGCGCGCGGGGGAGCGAGCCCTCGGCGAGGAATCTCGGCGCGTCTTCGATCCCTCGCACCAGTGCCGGCTCGAAGACCCCGTTCGATCGCAGATAGACGGCGTGGGGCGAGGCGGCCAGGGCATCTTCGAGCCACCGGGCAGCCTCGGCCAAGGCGAGATGGTGACGAGTGATCGGAACGCGTTCCTCGGCGCGGAACCTTCGCGGGCGCGATTTCGGATACCTCGCGCTTCCCTCTTGCTCGCTCCAGAGCTTCCACATGGTCATTCCTCGCTCTCTCCGGTTTCGTGCAGAGGAGGAGCAAGCGGCGTGCCAGCCGGAGAGCCTCCCGGAAAGTGTGAAATTCCGGGGACTTCCGGCAACGTGGGTGTGGCGTGATAGCGACCGGCGTCCACTTCGCTGGTCACCTGGCGAGAGGAGTGTCCACCCTCCTGGACGCCCACGTGTCATCATGTCGCCGTAGCCCAGGAAAGGAGGCGAGGAGATGAACGAGTTCATGCTCGACGAGCGCGCGCGCACCGTCCAGCGAGAGGCGCGGGAGTTCGTCAAGAACGATGTCGATCCCGAGTATCTGCGGCGGATGGACCGGGACGAGATTCGCTATCCGAGGGAGCTCTACGAGCTGTACGCCGAGCACCGACTCCTGGGGCTCCGCTTTCCGGAGGAGTACGGGGGCCGCGGGATGGATTGGGTGGCGGAATGCGCGGCCATGGAGCCGATCGGTGCGCTGGGTATCGCCGCCGGATGCTCCTTCGTCATGCCCTCCATCGTGGGGGAGGCCCTCCACCACTTCGGCACCGAGGAGCAGAAGCAGAAGTACCTGAAGCCGATGCTGGAAGGCCGGATCGTCGCCGCAGAGGCGCTCACCGAGCCCCGCGGCGGCTCCGACTTCTTCGGAGCCTCGAGCCGAGCCGAAGACAAGGGAGACCACTTCGTGGTTCGGGGCGTGAAGCGATTCATCGTCGGCGCCGAGGGCGCGGATTTCTTCCTCGCCTACGTTCGGACCAACCTGTCCGACGACGCGCCCCCCCATCAACGCATCAGCGCGATGATCATCGACCGCAGCCCGGGCGTGGAGGTCAAGTACCTCTACGGCCTGATGGGGGCGCGGGGAGGGGGCACCGGCCGGGTCGTCTTCCGGGACGTCGAGGTGCCCAAGGCCAACCTCATCGGTCCGCTTCACGGCGGGGCGGCGGTCTTCAACCGGATGATGATCCCCGAACGCCTCTGCAGCGCAGCCCCGTGTACGGGCGGGATGAAGGCGTGCCTGGACGTCGCGATGAACTACGCGGATCGCCGCAAGGCCTTCGGACGCCCGATCCGACGGTTTCAGGGGGTGAGCTTCATGATTGCCAAGGCCCAGGTCCTGATCGACGCCAGCCGGGCGATGATCCATCAGGCCGCACGAGCTGCCGATTCGGAAGCGCCGTCGGTTCGGCGCATCGTATCCGAGACGAAGAAGTTCGTCACCGAAGCCGCCTGGGACGCGGCCAATCTGGCCATGCAGATCACCGGCGGGATCGGATACACGGACGTGTATCCCATCGAGCGGGCGGTCCGGGATACGCGTCTCGCCCAGATCTGGACCGGAACGAACGAGATCATGAGCGCGATGATCCAGCACGATCTCTACCAGGAGTTCCGCGCCGAACGGGGTCTCTACCGGGACTTCGAGGCGGACGCCATGCACGCGGACGATTCGGAGAGGGTCTTCGACGAGGACGACATGTGGGAGGTCTACGAGGCGGACGCCTGAACAGGAGAGATTCCGATTGGACGCTATGCTCTGCCCGCCGCGAGAATCTCGAGCGGAGTCACCGATAATGGAGTCTTCCGATGTCCGACCAAGCGTCCGAACCGGTGCTGCTCATCGACAAGAGCGAGGGAATCGCAACCCTCACCCTGAATCGCCCGCGCTCGATGAACGCGCTCTCGATCGAGCTGCGAATTGCCCTGGCAAAGGCATTCACGGATCTGCAGGACGACCCGGAGACTCGGGTCGTCATCACGACGGGTTCAGGAGATCGGGCCTTCTGTGCGGGGCTGGACCTCAAAGAGCTCGGGGGCGAGAGCGCGCCGAGGATCGATGCGAGCTCGCCGGGCGAGGCCATCGGAAGCGGCACGGACATCGTGAAGGCGATGGAGGCCTTCGATCGCCCCATCATCGGCGCGATCAACGGAGTCGCGATCACGGGCGGCTTCGAGCTCGCACTCGCCTGCGACGTGATGATCGGATCGACGAACGCCCGCTTCGCGGATACGCACGCGCGGGTCGGGATCATGCCCGGCTGGGGCCTCAGCCAACGCCTGCCGCGCTTGATCGGGATCTATCGCGCCAAGGCGCTGTCCCTCAGCGGCAACTTCATCTCGGCCCAGGAGGCACTCGACTACGGGCTGCTCTTTCGCGTGGTCGATCCGCCTGACCTGATGGAGGAATGTCGCTCGATGGCCCGGGACATGATCTCCTGCCAGCCCGAGATGCTGGTGGCCTACAAGGGAGTGATCGATCGAGGCTTTGCGGAAACGTTCGCGGATGGGTGTCGCATCGAGAAGGAGGCCAATCGCGCGCACTCTCGCGAGATCACGCCCGAGAAGATCGCCCGAGCCCGGCTGGAAGTGACGGCCCGGGGCCGCAAGCAGGTCAGGTGAGCCCACAGCGTTCCCTGGAGAGGCGACTCCACCGGTGGCTTTGCCTCCTGCTATCGTGATCGTGCATGACGACGAACCGCCCGTGGATCGCGCCCTCACATCCCGGCGTCTACGACGAGATCGGGAGGCGCTATCGAACTCACCGAAGTCCCGACCCGCGCATTGCGGCTCAGATCGAACGCGCCCTGGATGACGCGGCTACGGTCTGCAACGTCGGGGCCGGGCTCGGGGCCTACGAATCCACGTCACGCCGGGTTCTTGCCGTTGAGCCCTCGAGAGAGATGTTGCGTCAACGAAGTGCAAGCGAAGCCCGGGTAGTCCGAGGGGTCGCCGAGGCCCTGCCCTTCGCCGACGAAGCGTTCGCCGCAGCGTTGGCCGTCCTGACCGTTCACCATTGGCTCGATCCCGACCTGGGACTCGCCGAACTGCGAAGAATTGCCCGGCGCCGTGTCGTCTTCAGCTTCGATCTCAGCCGGCACTACGACTACTGGCTGGTGAGCGACTACCTGCCCGAGATCGCAACCCTCGAGGATCGCTGCCCGAGCGTCGAGCAGATCGCCGAAGGCATCGAAGCGACCCGCGTCGAGACGATCTGGATCCCCCACGATTGCAGTGACGGGTTCATGTGTGCCTACTGGCGGCGCCCCGAGGCCTATCTCGAACCGGACGTTCGCGCCTGTATCTCGGGGATTGCGCAGCTCGAACCGGCCATCGTCGAACGAGGAATCACCCAGCTCGCTGCCGATCTCTCTTCGGGGGTCTGGCATCAACGGCACGGCGCGGAACTCGAACTCGAGAGGATGGACTGGGGCTATCGTCTGATCGTCAGCAACCCCGAGGGCTGAGAGCGGGGCGCGCAGCTACAGGATAGGAGGTAGAAGTATGGTTCGCGGAAGCTGCCTCTGCGGGGGTATCGCGTGGGAGGTCGAAGGCCCGCTGGAGCTGATGGGCCATTGCCACTGCTCCATGTGCCGCAAGGCGCACGGGTCCGCCTTCGAAACCGGAGCGAGTACATCGGCGGAGAAGTTCCGCTGGATTCGCGGGAAGGATCTGATCCGGCTCTACGAGTCCCAGCCGGGTGGTCACCGGGGCTTCTGCTCGCGATGTGGCTCGGTCGTTCCCGGCGAATCCGTCGTACGACGAGATCGCATCTTCCTGAGCGGTGGGTGTTTGGACGACGACCCCGGCACGCGGCCGGTGGCTCACATCTTCGTCGCCTCGAAGGCTCCGTGGCACGAGATCTCCGACGAGCTCCCCCAGTTCGACGCCTACCCGCCCGGCTACGGTGGGGAAGAGATCGAACGGGAGACGCTACCGCCCCCTCGTGCGGGCGTGGTTCGTGGAAGCTGTCTCTGTGCCGGAGTGGCCTACGAGATCGAGGGAGGCCTGGTGCGGTTCCGACACTGCCACTGCTCGCGCTGTCGCAAGGCGCGGAGCGCAGCCTACGCCAGCAACCTGTTCGTCGAGCCGAGGAGCTTCCGCTGGACCCGGGGCGAGGATCTGCTCGAGAGCTATCAGGTGCCCGAGGCAAAGCGGTTCACGACCGTCTTCTGTCGGGTCTGCGGGTCGAACCTGCCGCGCACGGGCCTACCCGAGTACGTGGTGATCCCGGCGGGCTCGCTGGACGACGACCCCGGAATGCGGCCGGACGCGCACATCTTCGTCGGCTCGAAAGCGGGCTGGAACGAGATCACGGATGATCTACCGCAATACGAGGAGTACCCGACCTAGGCAAAGGCGGCGGACTCGTGAGGAGATTCCATGAAGGATTCAATGAAGCTCGATCGCCGTTCCTTCGTGAAGCTGCTGGCCTCGGCGGCCGTCCTGTCCACCCCCGGTTGCACCGACAGTTCGCGCTACACGGAAGAGGATGTGGAGCGCCTGGAGGCACAGCGCCGCGAGGAGCGCGAGCGCTCCGGCAAGGGTCCCTACGGTCCCCAGGTCTATCGTGGCTACCGGGGACTGGCGGAACTTCCCTGGTTCGAGCTCGACGAGCGAGGCCGACTGCGCTGTATCGCCGAGGATCTGCCTCCGATCATCGACATCCACGCCCATCTGGGGATGTCGATGTTCCTGGCGCCCGAGCTCGACCTCCACGCCCGGACGGACCAGGTGCGACACCTGCTGGACTGCGACGCAGAGATGCCCGGCTGTCCACTCGACCTCGACTTGTACATCAACGCGAACTTCCGGCCGCAGGACCTCCGCGCCCTACGCTGGCAGGTTGTTGCCCAGAGCCTCTGGGGCAGCGAGGCTGCTACGACCCACACCATTCCCAATCTCATCGACGAGATGGACGCGTCCCGGGTGAGTCAGACACTCGTCCTGCCCATCGCTTTCGGTCTGCCTTTCGGGGACGATCAGACCGAGCGGTGGATGGAGGCGATCGCCCGGGCGGGTGCCGGACACCGGTTGCTGCTGGCCGCCTCCGTCAACCCTGGCGATCCGGAGAGGGTGGAGAAGTTGAAGGGGTACGCGGCGCGGGGAGCGCGGGTGGTGAAGCTGCACCCCACCATGCAGCGCTTCTTCCCAGACGCGCCCGAGACCTACCCCATCTACGAGGAGTGTTCGCGCCTGGGCCTTCCGGTGCTGTTTCACGGCGGCCGCGCCGGGATCGAGCCGAGCTACACCCATCAGTTCGCGGTGATGCGCCACTACGAGGGAGCGTTCCGGGACTTCCCCGATGTGCAGTTCGTGCTCGGCCACTCCGGTGCCCGCGACGTCGGGGACGCGATTCCCCTGGCCCGGCGCTACCCCAACCTGTGGATGGACATCCACGGGCAGGGCGTCACCGTGTTGGACCAGCTGATCGAGGAGCTGGGCCCCGACCGGCTGCTGTACGGAACGGACTGGCCCTTCTACCACCTGGCCGCCACGCTGGCGAAGGTCCTCCTGGTCACTCGCGACCGCATCGACGTCCGCGACGCGATCCTCCGCGGAAACGCGCTCCGGCTGCTGGGGCTCGCACCGGGTGACCTCTGAGGACTCCTCTCCGGACCCGC